>NZ_VWXK01000003.1 GCF_011752565.1 Pantoea sp. Ap-967 | reverse complement strand
TTTGGGATGTGTTCCTGTGTGACCATCTCCTGGGGAGGCTTGGACGGGGTGAAAACCGCGTCCAAGCCTCAAATGTGTAAACCATGTCCCCGGTTTACGATGTAAACGATGTCTCCGGTCGTACACCGCGAAAGGGCTGAACCTGCGTTACTGGGCGTTCAATGCCTGCCCATTCACATCCTTGCTATCGGGCCCCATCAGGTACAGGTAAACCGGCATGATCTCTTCAGGCAGCGGGTTGTTCTGCGGGTTCTCGCTGGGATACGCCTGCGCCCGCATCGCCGTGCGCGTGGCCCCCGGGTTGATGCTGTTCGAACGCACCGGTGCCACACCTTCCAGCTCGTCGGCCAGGGTCTGCATCAGCCCTTCGGTGGCAAACTTCGACACACCATAGGCGCCCCAATAGGCCCGCCCCTTGCGCCCCACGCTGCTGGAAGTGAACACCACCGAGGCGTCCTCCGACAGCTTGAGCAGCGGCAGCAAGGTGCTGGTGAGCATGAAGGTGGCGTCGACGTTGATGTGCATCACACGCATGAAGTTGTCGCCCGACAGCTGCTCCAGCGGTGTGCGCGGGCCAATGATCGAGGCGTTGTTGAGCAGGCCGTCAAGGCGGCCGAACTGCTCCTCGATCATCACCGCCAGTTCGTCGTACTGGTGGGGCAGGGCGGTTTCCAGGTTGAACGGGATGACCACCGGTTGCGGGTGGCCAGCGGCCTCGATCTGGTCGTAGACCTCGTTGAGGTTGGCTTCGGTCTTGCCCAGCAGCAGCACGGTGGCGCCCAGGGCGGCATAAGCCTTGGCGGCAGCGGCGCCGATGCCACGGCCTGCGCCGGTGACCAGGATGATGCGGCCAGCGAGCAGGCCGGGGCGGGCGGTGTAGTCGAACATGGATAATTCCCTTTCTCGAAGGCTTGATACGGGCCTTGTAGGAGCGGGCTTGCCCCGCGAAGCAGGCGCAGCAGCGGCTGGCACGGGCTGCGCCCGTGTTCGCGGGGCAAGCCCGCTCCTACAGGGGCGCGCGCAGGGTCAGGTCAGCAACCGCACAGCGCGCTGTCGATGACCTTGCGCAGTTCCAGCGGGTGGTCCACCACCACATCGGCGCCCCAGTTGTTGGGGTTGTCCTCTGGATGAATATAGCCGTAGCGCACCGCCGCCGTGCGGGTGCCGGCGTCGCGGCCCGACTCGATATCGCGCAAGTCGTCGCCCACGAACAAGACGCTGGCAGGGTCCAGGTCGAGGGTCTTGCAGGCCAGGATCAGCGGCTCGGGGTCGGGCTTGCTGTTCTTCACGTGGTCCGGGCAGATCAGCAGCGCCGAGCGCTCGGCCAGGCCCAGCTGCTGCATGATCGGCTCGGCGAAGCGTACCGGCTTGTTGGTGACCACGCCCCACAGCAGGTTGCCTTTCTCGATGTCGGCCAGCAGCTCGCCCATGCCATCGAACAGCTTGCTGTGCACCGCGCAGTCGCGCTGGTAGCGCTCCAGGAACTCCAGGCGCAGGGCTTCGAAACCCTCGGCCTCCGGGTCCATGGCAAACGTGGCGGCGACCATCGCCCGGGCGCCGCCGGAAATCACGTCGCGGATCAGCTGGTCATCGACCGCCGGCAGGCCGCGCTCGGCCAGCATGGCCTGGCAAATGGCGATGAAGTCCGGCGCCGTGTCGAGCAAGGTGCCGTCCATGTCGAAGAGTACCGCTCGCAGGCGCATGCTCATTCCTCGCGCAGGGTCTGAATCATGTAGTTCACGTCCACGTCGCTGCTGAGCTTGTAGTGCTTGGTCAGCGGGTTGTAGGTCAGGCCGATGATGTCCTTGACCTCAAGGCCGGCCACGCGGGCCCAGGCGCCCAGCTCCGACGGGCGGATGAATTTCTTGAAGTCGTGGGTGCCGCGCGGCAGCATCTTGAGGATGTACTCGGCGCCGACGATGGCCAGCAGGTAGGCCTTGGGGTTGCGGTTGATGGTCGAGAAGAACACCTGGCCGCCGGGCTTGACCATGCGGAAGCAGGCGCGGATCACCGACGACGGGTCGGGTACGTGTTCGAGCATTTCCAGGCAGGTGACCACATCGAACTGCTCGGGCATCTCTTCGGCCAGGGCTTCGGCGGTAATCTGCCGGTACTGCACCTGCACGCCGGATTCCAGCTGGTGCAGCTGGGCCACGGCCAGCGGCGCCTCGCCCATGTCGATACCGGTAACGCTGGCGCCACGCAGGGCCATGGCTTCGCTGAGGATGCCGCCGCCGCAGCCCACGTCCAGCACCTTCTTGCCGGCGAGGCTGACGCGCTCGTCGATCCAGTTGACGCGCAGCGGGTTGATGTCGTGCAGCGGCTTGAACTCGCTTTCGCGGTCCCACCAGCGGTGGGCCAAGGCTTCGAACTTGGCGATTTCGGCGTGGTCGACGTTGCTCATTGAACAATCCTCTGGAACTTGCACTTCAAATGCGGCGCAGTATACCCGAGCGCCCGGCGCCGAGGGTCGCTATAATCGCCGGCTTTTGATATCCGAACGACGGGGAGAGGCGATGCGCGAGCGACTTTTGGCGGCGGAGAAGGTGACCGGGATTCGCTGGCACGACGGCGTCCTGCACCTGCTCGACCAGCGCCTGCTGCCGTCGCAAGAGCGCTGGCTGGCCTGCGACAATGTTGCACAGGTGGTTGCGGCGATCCGCGGCATGGCCGTGCGCGGCGCCTCGGCCATCGGCATCGCCGCGGCCTATGGCCTGGTGCTGGCCCTGGAGGAGCGCCTGGCCGAAGGCGGCGACTGGGAAATGGACCTGGAAGAAGACTTCCTGAGCCTGGCCGAGGCGCGCCCCACTGCCGCCAACCTGTTCTGGGCCCTGAACCGCATGCGCGACCGCCTGCAGCGGGTGCGCGGCGAAGAAGACGTGCTGGCGGCGCTGGAGGCCGAGGCCGTGGCTATTCACGAGAGTGACCGCGAGGCCAACCTGACCATGGCCCAGCACGGTATCGAGCTGATCCGCCGCCACCAGGGCAATGCCCAGACCTTGCTCACCTACGGCAATGCCGGCGCCCTGGCCAGCGGTGGCATCGGCACGGCGTTGGGGGTGATCCGCGCCGGATACCTGGAAGGCATGGTCGAGCGGGTGTACGCCGGCGAAACCCGCCCTTGGCTGCAGGGTGCGCGGCTGACGGCCTGGGAGCTGGCCGGCGAAGGTATTCCGGTCACCCTGTGCGCCGATTCGGCGCTGGCCCACCTGATGAAGACCAAGGGCATCACCTGGGTGGTGGTGGGTGCCGACTGCATCGCGGCCAATGGCGACATGGCCAGCAAGATCGGCACCTACCAGCTGGCGGTCAGTGCCATGCACCACGGCGTGCGCTTCATGGTGGTGGCGCCAAGCACCAGCATCGACCTCAACCTGGCCACGGGCGAGGACATTCCGCTGGAAGAGCGTGAGGCCGATGAGCTGCTGGACTACGCCGGCACCCGTGTGGCGCCGGATGTGGAGGTGTTCAACCCGGTGTTCGACGTAACCCCGGCCGACCTGATTGACGTGATCGTCACCGAGCGCGGCATCGTCGAACGGCCCGATGCCGCCAAGTTGGCGCAGCTGATGTGCCGCAAGCGTTTGCATTGAGGGCCCCATCGCGAGCGTTGCCGGGGTTGCGCATGCCGGGTAGGAGCGAGCAGAGCTCGCGATGCGCCGCGTGAGCGGCGCTAATATCCCGCGCAACCACCCCGTACCCTATCTCCCCACCGCCCCGCCTTTGTGGTAACATCCGGCAGTTTCCAGGACCGCCCACGAAGGCGGCCTTCATTGCGCAGATCCATGCAACAACTCATTGATTTGTCGTAAGTCGTCGCACCCCTATGCGCTGCGGCGGCGAGCTTCGTTCGGCCCTTGATGGAGCTACGAAGTTTCACCCGAAAAAAGGAATCAGGCTTCTCATGGGCGAACTGGCCAAAGAAATCCTCCCGGTCAATATCGAAGACGAACTGAGACAGTCTTACCTCGACTACGCCATGAGCGTGATTGTCGGGCGAGCGCTGCCCGATGCCCGCGATGGCTTGAAGCCCGTGCATCGTCGCGTCCTCTACGCGATGAGCGAGCTGGGCAACGACTGGAACAAACCGTACAAGAAATCCGCCCGTGTGGTCGGTGACGTGATCGGTAAGTACCACCCGCACGGCGACACTGCGGTCTACGACACCATCGTGCGTATGGCCCAGCCCTTCTCGCTGCGCTACCTGCTGGTCGACGGCCAGGGCAACTTCGGCTCGGTGGACGGCGACAACGCCGCGGCCATGCGATACACCGAAGTGCGCATGACCAAGCTGGCCCACGAGCTGCTGGCCGACCTGCACAAGGAAACCGTCGACTGGGTGCCCAACTACGACGGCACCGAGCAGATCCCGGCGGTGATGCCTACCCGCATCCCCAACCTGCTGGTCAACGGCTCCAGCGGTATCGCCGTGGGCATGGCAACCAACATTCCGCCGCACAACCTCGGTGAAGTGATCGACGGTTGCCTGGCGCTGATCGACAACCCGGACGTCACCATCGATGAACTGATGCAGTTCATCCCCGGCCCCGACTTCCCGACTGCCGGTATCATCAACGGCCGCCAGGGCATCATCGAGGCCTACCGTACCGGCCGTGGCCGCATCTACATGCGTGCCCGCTCCGAGATCGAAGACATCGACAAGGTTGGTGGCCGCCAGCAGATCGTCGTCACCGAGCTGCCGTACCAGCTGAACAAGGCCCGCCTGATCGAGAAGATCGCGGAGCTGGTCAAAGAGAAGAAAATCGAAGGCATCACCGAGCTGCGCGACGAGTCCGACAAGGACGGCATGCGCATCGTCATCGAGCTGCGCCGCGGCGAGGTGCCGGAGGTGGTGCTCAACAACCTCTACCAGCAAACCCAGCTGCAGAGCGTGTTCGGTATCAACGTGGTTGCCCTGGTCGACGGTCGCCCGCGCCTGCTCAACCTCAAGGACCTGCTCGAAGCGTTCGTCCGTCACCGCCGCGAAGTGGTGACCCGCCGTACCGTATTCGAGCTGCGCAAGGCCCGCGAGCGTGGCCATATCCTTGAAGGCCAGGCGGTTGCGCTGTCCAACATCGACCCGGTCATCGCCATGATCAAGGCCTCGCCAACGCCGTCCGAAGCCAAGGAAGCGCTGGTGTCCACTGCCTGGGAATCCAGTGCCGTGCAGGTCATGGTCGAGCGCGCCGGCGCCGATTCCTGCCGCCCTGAAGACCTGCCCGAGCAGTACGGCCTGCGCGATGGCAAGTATTACCTGTCGCCGGAACAGGCCCAGGCGATTCTCGACCTGCGTCTGCACCGCCTGACCGGCCTGGAGCACGAGAAGCTGCTGGCCGAGTACCAGGAAATTCTCGAGCAAATCGGCGAGCTGATCCGCATCCTCAACAGCGCCCAGCGCCTGATGGAAGTGATTCGCGAAGAGCTCGAAGCCATTCGTGCCGAATACGGCGATGCCCGCCGCACCGAAATCCTCGATGCCCGCCACGACCTCAACTACGGCGACATGATCCCGGAAGAAGAGCGCGTGGTGACCATCTCCCACGGCGGCTATGCCAAGACCCAGCCGCTGTCCGCCTACCAGGCCCAGCGCCGGGGTGGCAAGGGCAAGTCGGCCACCGGCGTGAAGGACGAGGACTACATCGAGCACCTGCTGGTCGCCAACAGCCACGCCACCCTGCTGCTGTTCTCCAGCAAGGGCAAGGTGTACTGGCTCAAGACCTACGACATCCCGGAGGCGTCGCGCGCTGCCCGTGGCCGCCCGCTGGTCAACCTGCTGCCGCTGGAGGAAGGTGAACGCATCACCGCCATGCTGCAGATCGACCTGGAAGCCCTGCAGCAGAACGCCGACCCTGAAGAAGAGCTGGAAGACGGCGACGATGGCGTGATCGAAGGCGAAATCGTCGAAGCCGAGGAAATCGACGAAGAAGACGGCGATACCCCGGAGTGGGCGGCAGAGCCGACCGGCGCGTACATCTTCATGGCGACTGCCTCCGGCACCGTCAAGAAAACCCCGCTGGCGCAGTTCGCCCGCCCACGCTCCAGCGGCCTGATCGCCCTGAAGCTCAAGGAAGGCGACACCTTGATTGCCGCGGCCATCACCGACGGCGCCAAGGAAGTGATGATGTTCTCCGACGCCGGCAAGGTGATCCGCTTCGCCGAGAGCGTAGTTCGCGAAATGGGCCGTACCGCCCGTGGCGTGCGCGGCATGAAGCTGGGCAAGGGCCAGCAGATCATCTCGATGCTGATTCCTGAGTCGGGTGCGCAGATCCTCACCGCGTCGGAGCGTGGCTTCGGCAAGCGCACGCCGCTGTCGAAGTTCCCGCGCCGCGGGCGTGGCGGCCAGGGCGTGATCGCCATGGGTACCAAGGGCCGCAACGGTTTGCTGATCGGCGCCATTCAGGTGCAGGAAGGCGAGGAGATCATGCTGATCTCCGACCAGGGCACCCTGGTGCGCACACGGGTTGGCGAGGTTTCCAGCCTGGGCCGTAACACCCAGGGCGTCACCCTGATCAAGCTGGCCACCGACGAGACGCTGGTGGGCCTGGAGCGTATCCAGGAGCCGTCCGAGGACGAACTCGATGACCTGGTCGAGACGGACGAGGAGGGCGTCGAGGCCGATGCGCCAGATGATGAAGCCGCTGGCAGCGAAGAGGCTGCACAGGAATAAGCAAGCGTAAAACCCAAGCGGGGCGACCAAGGTCGCCCCGTTTGACTGTGAAGGGTGCGGCCCCACGGCCTGCCCGCCCCCGGTAGGAGCGAGCGCAGCTCGCGATGCAGGCACTGCGCTAGATGGCACCGGCTTCGCCGGTGTTCGCGGGCCAAGCCCGCTCCTACAAGGGTTGCGCTGCACCAGATTGGTTAGATTTTTGTTCTATTAGAGCGAGAGTGGATGTGAGCAAACGAGCCTTTAACTTCTGCGCAGGCCCTGCCGCGCTTCCTGACGCTGTATTGCAGCGCGCCCAGGCCGAAATGCTGGACTGGAACGGCAAGGGCTTGTCGGTGATGGAAATGAGCCATCGCAGCGATGACTACGTGGCCATCGCCGAAAAGGCCGAGCAGGACCTGCGTGACCTGCTGTCCGTCCCCTCCAACTACAAGGTGCTGTTCCTGCAGGGTGGCGCCAGCCAGCAGTTCGCCGAGATTCCGCTGAACCTGCTGCCGGAAAACGCCACCGCCGACTACGTGGAAACCGGCATCTGGTCGAAAAAGGCCATCGAGGAAGCGCGCCGCTTCGGCAGCGTCAACGTCGCCGCCAGCGCCAAGCCCTACGACTACCTGGCCATTCCTGGCCAGAACGAGTGGAAGCTGACCAAGAACGCCGCCTACGTCCACTATGCGTCCAACGAAACCATCGGTGGCCTGCAGTTCGACTGGGTGCCGGAAACCGGTGACGTGCCGCTGGTGGTCGACATGTCCTCCGACATCCTCTCGCGCCCGATAGACGTGTCGCAATACGGCCTGATCTACGCCGGCGCGCAGAAGAACATCGGCCCTAGCGGCCTGGTGGTGGTGATCGTCCGTGAAGACCTGCTGGGCCGTGCCCGCAGCAGCTGCCCGACCATGCTCGACTACAAGGTGTCGGCCGACAACGGTTCGATGTACAACACCCCGGCCACCTATTCCTGGTACCTCTCGGGCCTGGTGTTCGAGTGGCTGAAGGAGCAGGGCGGCGTCGACGCCATGGAACAGCGCAACCGCGCCAAGAAAGACCGCCTGTACGGTTTCATCGACGCCAGCGAGTTCTACACCAACCCGATCAACCACAACGCCCGTTCGTGGATGAACGTCCCATTCCGCCTGGCCGACGAGCGCCTGGACAAGGCCTTCCTGGCCGGCGCCGATGCCCGTGGCCTGCTCAACCTCAAGGGTCACCGTTCGGTTGGCGGCATGCGCGCCTCGATCTACAACGCCTTGGGCCTGGATGCGGTGGAAGCCCTGGTGGCCTACATGGCCGAATTCGAGAAGGAGCACGGCTGATGTCCGAACAGGAACTCAAAGCCCTGCGCGTGCGCATCGACAGCCTCGACGAGAAAATCCTCGAGCTGATCAGCGACCGTGCCCGCTGCGCCGAAGAAGTGGCGCGGGTCAAAACCGCTTCGCTGGCCGAAGGCGAAAAGCCGGTGTTCTACCGCCCCGAGCGTGAAGCCGCCGTGCTCAAGCGCGTGATGGAGCGCAACAAGGGCCCGCTGGGCAACGAAGAGATGGCGCGGCTGTTCCGCGAAATCATGTCGTCGTGCCTGGCCCTGGAAGAACCACTCAAGGTCGCCTACCTCGGCCCGGAGGGCACCTTCACCCAGGCCGCGGCCATGAAGCACTTCGGCCACGCCGTGGTCAGCCGGCCGATGGCGGCCATCGACGAAGTGTTCCGCGAAGTGGCGGCCGGCGCCGTCAACTTCGGTGTGGTGCCGGTGGAAAACTCCACCGAGGGTGCGGTCAGCCACACCCTCGACAGCTTCCTTGAGCACGACATGGTGATTTGCGGCGAAGTGGAGCTGCGCATTCACCATCACCTGCTGGTGGGCGAGAGCACCAAGACCAACAGCATCACCCGTATCTACTCCCACGCCCAGTCCCTGGCCCAGTGCCGCAAGTGGCTGGATGCGCACTACCCGAACGTGGAGCGCGTGGCGGTTTCCAGCAACGCCGAAGCGGCCAAGCGGGTCAAGGGCGAGTGGAACTCGGCGGCCATCGCCGGTGACATGGCGGCCAACCTGTACGGCCTGACTCGCCTGGCCGAGAAGATCGAAGACCGCCCGGACAACTCCACGCGGTTCCTGATGATCGGTAACCAGGAAGTGCCGCCGACCGGTGACGACAAAACCTCGATCATCGTGTCGATGAGCAACAAGCCAGGTGCGTTGCACGAGCTGCTGGTGCCATTCCACGAGAACGGCATCGACCTGACCCGCATCGAAACCCGCCCGTCGCGCAGTGGCAAGTGGACCTACGTGTTCTTCATCGACTTCGTCGGCCACCACCGCGACCCGTTGATCAAGGCGGTGCTGGAGAAGATCAGCCAGGATGCCGTGGCGCTGAAGGTGCTGGGTTCCTATCCCAAGGCAGTGCTTTGATTCAAGGCCTCGGGGCGCATGTAGGAGCGACTGTTAAGTCGCGATGGGCGGCAAAGCCGCCCCAATCGGCCTCACAAACTGCCCAGATTTCTGAACAGGGTTCGCACCAGTGGTAAATGCAGCAAACACCAAACCCGCACCAATCATCGACCGCCTGGTCGTCGTCGGCCTCGGCCTGATCGGCGGTTCCTTCGCCAAGGGCCTGCGCGAAAGCGGCCTGTGCCGGGAAGTGGTCGGTGTCGACCTCGATGCCCCGTCGCGCAAGCTGGCCGTGGACCTGGGCGTGGTCGACCGCTGCGAAGCCGACCTCGCCGCCGCCTGCGTCGGTGCCGATGTAATCCAGCTCGCGGTGCCGATCCTGGCCATGGAAAAGGTGCTGGCGCACCTGGCCCAGCTTGACCTGGGCCATGCCGTGATCACCGATGTGGGCAGTGCCAAGGGCAATGTCGTGCGTGAGGCGCGCGCCGTGTTCGGCCAGCGCCTGCTGCGCTTCGTGCCCGGCCACCCGATCGCCGGTTCCGAGCAGAGCGGGGTCGAGGCTGCCAACGCCACCTTGTTCCGCCGGCACAAGGTAATCCTGACCCCGCTGGAGGAAACCGACCCGGCGGCCCTGGCCCTGGTCGATCGCCTGTGGCGTGCGCTGGATGCCGACGTCGAGCACATGCCCGTCGAGCGCCATGACGAAGTGCTGGCTGCCACCAGCCACCTGCCGCACCTGCTGGCCTTCGGCCTGGTCGATTCACTGGCCAAGCGCAATGAAAACCTCGACATCTTCCGGTACGCTGCGGGAGGGTTCCGCGATTTCACCCGAATCGCCGGCAGCGATCCGACCATGTGGCACGACATCTTCCTCGCCAACCGCGAGGCGGTCCTGCGTACCCTCGATACATTTCGCAGCGACCTCGACGCCTTGCGCGACGCGGTCGATGCTGGGGACGGGCATCAGTTGCTGGGAGTATTCACCCGCGCACGTGTTGCCCGCGAGCATTTCAGTAAAATCCTGGCCCGCCGGGCCTATGTGGACGCTATGAACGCCAACGATCTGATTTTCCTGGCCCAACCGGGTGGCCGCCTGACCGGGCGAATCCGCGTACCGGGCGACAAGTCGATTTCCCACCGTTCGATCATGCTCGGCTCGCTGGCCGAAGGCACGACCGAAGTCGAAGGCTTCCTCGAAGGCGAGGACGCCCTGGCGACCCTGCAGGCCTTCCGTGACATGGGTGTGGTCATCGAAGGCCCGAACCATGGCCGCGTGACCATCCACGGCGTTGGCCTGCACGGCCTCAAGCCGCCGCCTGGCCCGCTGTATGTCGGCAACTCCGGCACCTCGATGCGCCTGCTCTCGGGCCTGCTGGCCGGCCAGCCGTTCGACGTCACCATGACCGGCGACGCCTCGCTGTCCAAGCGCCCGATGAACCGCGTGGCCAACCCGCTGCGGGAAATGGGCGCGGTGGTGGAAACCGGCCCCGAAGGCCGCCCGCCGCTGACCATTCGTGGTGGCAGCAAGCTCAAGGCGCTGACCTACACGCTGCCGATGGCCAGCGCCCAGGTCAAATCCTGCCTGCTGCTGGCCGGCCTGTACGCCGAAGGCAAAACCACCGTCACCGAGCCTGCGCCAACCCGTGACCACACCGAGCGCATGCTGCGCGGCTTCGGTTACGCCGTTGAAACCAACGGGCCGGTGGCCTCGCTGGAAGCTGGCGGCAAACTGACCGCCACCCGCATCGAAGTGCCTGCGGATATTTCCTCCGCCGCGTTCTTCCTGGTGGCCGCCTCGATTGCCGAAGGCTCGGAGCTGGTGCTTGAGCACGTCGGCATCAACCCGACCCGCACCGGCGTGATCGACATCCTGCGCCTGATGGGCGGCGACATCACCCTGGAGAACCAGCGTGAAGTCGGCGGCGAGCCCGTGGCGGACCTGCGCGTGCGCGGTGCCCGCCTCAAGGGTATCGATATCCCAGAGGAGCTGGTACCGCTGGCCATCGACGAGTTCCCGGTGCTGTTCGTTGCCGCTGCCTGCGCCGAAGGGCGCACCGTGCTGCGTGGCGCCGAAGAGCTGCGGGTGAAGGAATCGGACCGCATCCAGGTGATGGCCGACGGCCTGGTCACCTTGGGCGTGAAGTGCGAGCCAACCCCGGACGGCATCATCATCGACGGCGGCCAGATCGGCGGCGGTGAAGTACACGGCCACGGCGACCACCGTATCGCCATGGCCTTCAGCGTTGCCTCGCTGCGCGCCAATGCGCCGATCCGCATCCATGACTGCGCCAACGTCGCCACCTCGTTCCCGAACTTCCTGAAACTGTGTGCCGACGTGGGTATCCGCGTGGCCGAAGAGGGCAAGTCGTGAATTCGCAAGCACCGGTCATCACCATCGATGGCCCAAGCGGCTCGGGCAAGGGCACGGTCGCCGGGCTGCTGGCCCGCGAGCTCGGCTGGAAGCTGCTGGACTCCGGCGCGCTGTACCGGTTGCTGGCGTTCAACGCCAGCAACCACGGCGTCGACCTGACCAACGAAGAACTGCTCAAGGCCCTGGCCGCCCATCTGGATGTGCAGTTCATCGCGGCCGAGCCGGGTAAGCTGCAGCAGATCATTCTTGAGGGTGAGGATGTCAGCAACGTCATCCGCACCGAAACCGTCGGTGCCGGTGCATCGATGGTCGCCTCGCTGCCGGCGGTGCGCGAAGCGCTGCTGCAGCGCCAGCGCGCCTTCCGTGAAGCGCCCGGGCTGATTGCCGATGGCCGCGACATGGGCACCGTGGTGTTCCCCGATGCGCCGCTGAAGGTGTTCCTGACCGCCAGCGCCGAGGAGCGTGCCCGTCGCCGCTACCTGCAGTTGAAGGGCAAGGGTGAAGATGTTAGTCTGTCGAGTCTGCTAGATGAGATTCGTGCGCGTGATGAGCGCGACACCCAGCGCGCAGTGGCCCCGCTGAAACCAGCGGCCGACGCCATTCAGCTGGACTCTACCGAGTTGTCCATCGAGCAGGTGCTGCAACGTATCAGAAGCGAGCTCGCCCAGCGCGACTTGCTGTGATAGCCAGGAAAGCAGGCAGGGGCACCAGTCAACGTCCTGCCGGCTTTCCTTTACTTAAAACAAACCCACATTGTCTGGAATGTGGCGAGGGGCGTTTGTTTCGCCCGAATCTACAGGAATTAAAATGAGCGAAAGCTTTGCAGAACTCTTTGAAGAAAGCCTGAAAACCCTCAATCTTCAGCCGGGTGCCATCATCTCCGGTATCGTTGTCGACATCGACGGCGACTGGGTTACCGTACACGCTGGCCTGAAGTCCGAGGGCGTCATCCCGCTCGAGCAGTTCTACAACGAAGCTGGCGAGCTGACCATCAAGGTCGGTGACGAAGTTCACGTTGCGCTGGACGCGGTCGAAGACGGCTTTGGCGAAACCAAGCTGTCCCGTGAAAAAGCCAAGCGCGCCGAGTGCTGGATTGTTCTGGAAGCAGCTTTCGCCGCCGAAGAAGTGGTCAAGGGCGTTATCAACGGTAAGGTTAAGGGCGGCTTCACTGTCGACGTTAACGGCATCCGTGCGTTCCTGCCGGGCTCCCTGGTTGATGTCCGCCCAGTGCGCGACACCACCCACCTGGAAGGCAAAGAGCTGGAATTCAAGGTCATCAAGCTGGACCAGAAGCGCAACAACGTTGTCGTTTCCCGTCGCAGCGTGCTGGAAGCCGAGAACTCCGCCGAGCGCGAAGCCCTGCTGGAAACCCTGCAGGAAGGCCAGCAAGTCAAAGGTATCGTCAAGAACCTCACCGACTACGGCGCATTCGTGGACCTGGGCGGTATCGACGGCCTGCTGCACATCACCGACATGGCTTGGAAGCGCATCAAGCACCCATCGGAAATCGTTAACGTTGGCGACGAAGTCGACGTACGCGTTCTGAAGTTCGACCGTGAGCGCAACCGCGTTTCGCTGGGTCTGAAGCAGATGGGCGAAGATCCGTGGGTTGCTATCACTTCGCGCTACCCAGAAGGTACTCGCGTACAGGCTCGCGTTACCAACCTGACCGACTACGGCTGCTTCGCTGAGCTGGAAGAAGGCGTTGAAGGTCTGGTACACGTTTCCGAAATGGACTGGACCAACAAAAACATCCACCCGTCGAAAGTCGTTCAGGTTGGCGACGAAGTGGAAGTTATGGTTCTGGACATCGACGAAGAGCGTCGTCGTATCTCCCTGGGCATCAAGCAGTGCAAGTCCAACCCATGGGAAGACTTCTCCGGCCAGTTCAACAAGGGTGACAAGATCACCGGTACCATCAAGTCGATCACCGACTTCGGTATCTTCATCGGCCTGGACGGCGGCATCGACGGCCTGGTTCACCTGTCCGACATCTCCTGGAACGAAACCGGCGAAGAAGCCGTACGTCGTTTCAAGAAGGGCGACGAGCTGGAAACCGTCATCCTGTCGGTTGACCCAGAGCGCGAGCGCATCTCCCTGGGCATCAAGCAGCTGGAAGACGATCCGTTCTCCAACTTCGTTGCTGTCAACGACAAGGGCGCTATCGTCAAGGGCATCGTGAAAGAAGTTGACGCCAAAGGCGCCATCATCACCCTGGCCGACGACATCGAAGCCACTCTGAAAGCTTCCGAAATCAGCCGTGACCGCGTTGAAGACGCGCGTAACGTTCTGAAGGAAGGCGAAGAGATCGAAGCCAAGATCATCAGCGTTGACCGCAAGTCGCGCGTGATCAGCCTGTCGATCAAGTCGAAAGACGACGCTGAAGAGCGTGAAGCCATCCAGAGCCTGAAAAACGCTCCGGAAGCGGCTGCCGACACCACCATGGCCGCGCTGCTGCGCGAAGCTATGGCCAAGCAGAACTAAGTTCTGTTTGATCGGTAAAAAAGGGTGGCCTTCGGGCCACCCTTTTTTTGTGCCTACGCAAACCCGGTAGGAGCGAGCGCAGCTCGAGATGCGCCGCAAAGCGGCGCCCCATCTCAAACCCACACCGCATCCCAATGCGGATAATCCCCCGCCTTAGTCACCAACCCCGCCCTGATTGGATTGGCGATGATATACCTGGCCATCTTCACGACGTCCTCATCCCGCCGCAGCGCATGGTCGTAATAACCGGCCTGCCAGATGGGTGATGCACCAACACCGGCCTTGCGCAATGCATGGCTGGACTGGCACTTGAAGCGTTGCATCAACGTTCCAAGTGTCGTGTCTTTCAATTCAAGCAGCCAGTGAACATGATCTGGCATCACCACCCAGGCGAGCGATCGGCAGTGCTGTCTTTGCTCTGCCTCGCGAAGGTGATGGATGACCAGTCTTGCATGGCGGAAGTTGCGCAGCAGCGGCCGACGCTGGTGGGTAACGGTCGTCAGCATGTAGAGCCTGCCTGGTACCGAGCAGCGGGCGTGGCGAAGGCGGTTGCCATGGGCTTTGATCATTGCATTCATCCTTGAATGGAGACGTCCTGGCACAGCGTAGTCGGGGTGTTCGAGTGGCAGCGGTAATCAGGTTTTCAGGATGTGAATGGCGCCTATGAGGTCGAGCGCCGCCTGCGCGGCAGCATCGCGAGCTGCGCTCGCTCCTACATTTACCCTTATCGGCGTTACTGGCCAAAACAAACGTAGGAGCGAGCGCAGCTCGCGATGCGCCGCGCAGGCGGCGCTCGATCTCAGCCCAAACACCACATATTTCCTTTCATTCCAATCTTGAATTTTTTTATTAAGTCAAGAACCGCCCTGTTCAAATCCCTCCGGGCGTGCTAAAAACTGATTAAGCAATGATCTAGCTGCTTGATAACGAAGGGAAAAATATGACGAAGTCGGAGCTGATCGAACGTATTGTCACCCATCAGGGGCTGCTCTCGTCCAAGGACGTGGAGTTGGCCATCAAGACCATGCTTGAACAGATGTCCCAATGCCTGGCCACAGGTGATCGCATCGAGATCCGTGGTTTTGGCAGTTTTTCCCTGCACTATCGGGCACCACGGGTTGGGCGCAATCCCAAGACCGGCCAGTCGGTGGAGCTGGAAGGCAAGTTCGTGCCACACTTCAAACCCGGTAAAGAACTGCGTGACCGGGTGAACGAAGAAGAACATGAACACCTTTAAGCCGTGAAGGAGCAATCTGATGCGTAACCTCAAGCGCGCCTTGGCGGCGTTGTTCGTGCTGCTGTTGGCGGCTGTGGTGCTGTTCTTCGTGCTGGAAAACCAGCAACCGGTGGCACTGATGCTGTTCGGCTGGTCGGCCCCGGAACTGCCGGTGGCAGTGCCTGTGCTTTGCGCCTTGGTGTTGGGCCTTGCCGTTGGCCCACTGCTTGGCGCCTACGGTGTGCAGCGCAGCAAGCGCAAGATCCGCGCTTCTGCACGACAGGCAGTCTTGAGCGGGAATTGATGAAAATTCCTACGGCACAGTAGGAAAGCATCACCTGTGCACAGCTCGGCCAAAGTGGGCTAATAGCAGCTCCACTTCCGGCCCTGGCGAGCGTGCACCCAATGAGTTTCCCCAGCCTTTCCCACCATGGCGGCACCCGCGGCGTCACCGGTTCGTGCCACCAATTGCATCTCGATGCGGCCACCAGCTTGTTGGTCGATTGCGGCCTGGAACAAGGCGCTGATGCCACGCCAGGCAGCGAAACTGCGCCCATCGGCTTTGATATTGCTGGCATCCAGGCACTCGTCGTCACCCACGTTCACCTCGACCACGTAGGCCGCATTCCGGCCTTGCTGGCTGCCGGCTTTCGCGGCCCCATCCTGTGCAGCGAGCCCTCTGCCAGGCTGTTACCCCTGGTGCTGGAAGATGCCTACAAGCTGGGTATCAGCGCCGACCCGGTACAGGTCGACCGCTACCTTGCGCTGCTGCAGCGGCTGATCGTGGCGGTGCCATTTGGTCAGTGGCACCCTGTGGTCGAAGGGGCGGGTGTCAGTTGCACCGTGCGCTTGCAGCGCGCCGGCCATCTGCTCGGTTCAGCCTATGTGGAATGCGATGTGGGTTACCCGGGCGCCGCCAGCAGCACTCGGGTGGTGTTCTCGGGCGACCTGGGGGCGCCCTGCAACCCGTTGTTGCGGGCACCGCAGCCGCCGGAGCGCGCCGATATCCTGGTACTGGAGAGCACCTACGGTGACCGCCTGCACGCCGGGCGCAGCGATCGCCTGGCACGCCTGGAAGCCGCCATCGATCGCGCCCTGGCCGACAGCGGCACCTTGCTGATTCCAGCGTTCAGCCTGGGGCGTACCCAAGAGCTGCTGTACGAGCTTGAAGACATCCTGCACCGCAAGCAGCTGGCCCAAGGGAAAGTGCTCGATCCCCTGGCAGACCCACTGAAGTTCACGGACTGGTCCCGCTTGCCGATCATCCTCGATTCGCCACTGGCGCAGCGCATCACCCAGGTTTACGGCGAGCTGCATGCCTTCTGGAATGACGATGCCCAACAGCGCCTGGGCGAGGGCAGGGCGCCGCTCGGCTTTGCCCAACTGCTGAGCGTCGATACCCATGCCCGGCACCAGCAGGTGGTCAACTACCTGAAAAGCACCGGCAGGCCGGCGATCGTCATTGCTGGCAACGGCATGTGCTCCGGTGGGCGCATCGTCAACTACCTCAAGGCCATGCTGGGTGACCCGCGCCATGAAGTGATGTTCGTCGGTTACCAGGCCAAGGGCACGCCCGGCGCCGTGATTCAGGCCAGTGAAGGCGCCGAAGGCTTCGTGCACATTGACCTGGATGGGCAGCTGCAAGAGATCCGCGCAAAAGTGATCTCAATGGGTGGTTATTCGGGGCATGCCGATCAGGTGGGCTTGGTAACGTTCGTTGAAGGTATATTCCATGGCCCAGAGAAGATCGTTCTCGTGCATGGGGCGCCCAAGGCGAAAGTAGCCTTGAAGCAGGCGTTGGCGCTTCGGCTGGGGCAACTGAATCGACCGGCGGACATTTTAATTGCCCAATAGGTAGGCCTTTCACTGAACATTGACAAACACTGCTGTCTTATACCCGCCACGAAGTGTTTCGTGGCGGTTACAAGTGCTGGCAATTTGCCTTTCTTTACACGGCGAAGCCGCGATTGGCGCATCTTCCGCCACCAAGCTACAGGGAAAAATCTCTGGTATTCTACTGGCCGAAGCTTGCGTCTTGAGCCTATGGATGGCCAGGGAATTCACACGCTGGGCGCGTAAATTTAAGCGCTGTTGCGGCTGTCGCGGCAGCGGTCAGATATAAGACACATGCAGGTTCCCTGAAGGTTGAAAACTTCAAGTGGCCGTTAAGGACTCGATTATGGAATTGATCCCGGTAATTCTTTCTGGTGGCGTTGGTAGCCGTTTGTGGCCAGTGTCCCGTGAGGCTCACCCAAAGCCGTTCATGACCCTGCCGGACGGGCAAAACCTCATCCAGAAGACCTTCCAGCGCGCCGCACGCCTGGACGGTGTGGTTGAGGTGCTGACCGTTACCAACCGTGAGCTTCTGTTCAAGACCGAAGACGAGTACCGCACCATCAATACCCAGGGCCACGCCCAGGGCTACATCCTTGAGCCGTTCGGCCGCAACACCGCTGCCGCCGTAGCCGCCGCCGCACTGCAACTGCAGCAGACCCACGGCGCGCAGGCCTACATGCTGGTACTGGCCGCCGACCACTTGATCCAGGACGAAACCGCTTTCGCCGATGCCGTGGCCAAGGCCGTGAACCTGGCCGGGCAGGGCTGGCTGGTAACCTTCGGTATCAAGCCGCAGTACCCGGAAACCGGTTTCGGCTACATCGAGGCAGCCGCTGCCGGCAAGCTCGAAGGTGGCCTCAAGGTTGAGCGCTTCGTCGAAAAACCTGACCAGAAAACTGCCGAATCCTACGTGGCGGCCGGCAACTACTTCTGGAACGCCGGCATGTTCTGCTTCCAGGTCGGCGCCGTGCTCGAAGAGTTCAAGGCCCACGCCCCGGATGTGCTCGAAGCCGTCGAGCACACCCTGCAAAGCTCGCGCCGCGCCACCTCAAAAGGCTACAGCTGCCTGTCGCTGGACGCCGACAGCTTTGCCCAGGTGCCGGACATCTCCATCGACTACGCGCTGATGGAGCGCTCGCGCAAGGTCGCGACCATTCCGTGCGACATCGGCTGGAGCGACATCGGCTCGTGGAACGCCGTCAGCGAACTGACCCCGCCCGACGAGCACGGCAACCGCTTTGAAGGCGAAGTGATGGCCTACGGCGCCAGCAACAACTATGTCAGCACCGAAGACCGCCTGGCGGCCCTGGTTGGCGTGCAGGACCTGCTGGTGGTCGATACCCCCGACGCCCTGCTGATCGCCCACAAGGACCACGCCCAGGACGTCAAGCACATCGTCAAGCGCCTGAAAACCGACGGCCACGCAGCCCACATGCTGCACCAGACGGTGCACCGCCCGTGGGGCACCTACACCACCCTGGAAGACGGCGAGCGTTTCAAGATCAAGCGCATCGTGGTCAAGCCCAAGGCGTCGCTGTCGCTGCAGATGCATCACCACCGCAGCGAGCACTGGATTGTGGTCAGCGGCATGGCCGTGGTGGTCAATGACGACCAGGAGCTGATGCTCAACACCAACGAATCCACCTTCATTCGTGCCGGCCACAAGCACCGTTTGCAAAATCCAGGTGTCATAGACCTGGTCCTGATCGAAGTGCAGAGCGGCGACTACCTCGGCGAAGACGACATCGTCCGCTTCGAGGACAAATACGGTCGTTGCGACGCCTGACCCCAGGCCTTTCCTGTCGGCCCCTGTGCGCCTCACCGAGGCGCCGGGCCGATGCTCATGCGGCAATCCATTCGCCGGCCATCCCCTTCCCGTCGGTGTACGCGCAGGCGTCACCCACCGAGAGAGATGTATGTACGCACCTATTCAAACCCGCTGCTTCAAAGCCTATGACATCCGCGGTCAAGTGCCGACCGACCTCAACGACGACATCGCCTACCGCATCGGCCGTGCCCTGGTGGCCCAACTGGGCGGGCGCAGCTACGTCGTTGGCCGCGACATGCGCCTGGAAAGCCCCGGCCTGTCCCGCGCCTTGATGAAAGGCCTGACCGAAGGCGGCGCCGATGTGATCGACATTGGCCTGTGCGGCACCGAAGAAGTGTATTTCGCCACCAGCCACTACCAGGCCGATGGCGGCATCATGGTCACCGCCAGCCATAACCCCAAGGGTTACAACGGCATGAAGCTGGTGCGCGAGCAGTCCCGGCCGATCAGCGGCGATACTGGCCTCAACGATATTCGCCAACGTGTCGAAGCCGGCGACCTCGGCACCCAGGCCGCCACCCCAGGCAGCATCCGCGAAGCGTTCGACAAAACCGCCTACATCGACCACCTGCTGACCTACATCGACCTGGCCGCGCTCAAGCCGCTGAAGGTGCTGGCCGACCCCGGCAACGGCGCCGTCGGCCCGGTACTGGAACTGCTCAAGGCGCGCCTGCCGCTGGCCATCACCATCATCAACGGCGAGCCTGACGGCAACTTCCCCAACGGCATCCCCAACCCGCTGCTGCCGGAGAACCGCGAGCTCACCCGCCAGGCCGTGCTCGACACCGGAGCCGACATGGGCATTGCCTTCGACGGCGACTTCGACCGCTGCTTCTTCTTCGACGACCAGGGCCGCTTCATCGAGGGTTACTACGTGGTCGGCCTGCTGGCCGAAATGCTGCTGGCCCAGCACCCGGGCAGCAAGATCATCCACGACCCGCGCCTGACCTGGAACACCATCGAGCAGGTCAGCGCTGCCGGTGGCCAGGCCATCCAGAGCAAAACCGGCCACGCCTTCATCAAGGAGCGCATGCGCGCCGAAGACGCCGTGTACGGCGGCGAGATGAGCGCCCACCATTACTTCCGCGACTTCGCCTACTGCGACAGCGGCAACATCCCCTGGCTGCTGGTGGCCGCGCTGATGAGCGCAACTGGCAAGAGCCTGGCCCAGCTGGTGGATGAGCGGATTGCAGCGTTCCCGTGCAGCGGTGAGATCAACTACGAAGTGGCCGATGTGAAAGGCACCATCGAGAAGATCCTGACCTTCTACCTGCCGCACAACCCAAGCGTCGACCGCACCGACGGCATCAGCGTCGAGTTCGCCGACTGGCGCTTCAGCCTGCGCGGGTCGAATACCGAGCCGCTGCTGCGCCTGAATGTTGAGAGCCGTGGCGATGAAGCGCTGGTGGCGCAACGCGTGGCTGAAATTGCCCGTTTGATCCAAGGATAATTATGTTTGGCATGCTCCGGGGCATCTGGGATTACAGAGGCTTCATTCTCACGTCGATCAAGAACGAGTTCATTTCACGCTTCGCCCGCAGCAAGCTGGGCGGGCTGTGGATGATCATCCATCCGCTGGCACAGGTGGCGATCTACGCGTTGATCCTGTCCAACGTCCTCGGGGCGCGCCTGCCAGGTATCGACAACAAGTACGCCTACGCGCTGTACCTGATTGCCGGCATCTTGGCGTGGAACCTGTTCGCCGAAATTGTCGGGCGCTGCCTGACGGTGTTCATCGACCAGGGTAACCTGATGAAGAAAATGCGCTTTCCGCGCATCGCCCTGCCAGTGATCGTGGTCGGCTCGTGCCTGCTGAACAACCTGCTGCTGTTCGCTGCGGTCATGGTCATTTTCGCCGTGCTGGGCCATGCGCCCAACCTGCAGATGTTCTGGTTGTTGCCGCTGACCTTGGTGGTGGTGGCCTTCGCCGTAGGCCTGGGGCTGGTACTGGGCGTGATGAACGTATTCTTGCGTGACATCGGCCAGGTGATCCCGATTGTGCTGCAGGTGTGGTTCTGGTTCACGCCAATCGTCTATTCGGTAAACATCGTGCCGGATTATCTCAAGGGCACCTTGGATATCAACCCGATGTTCGCCATCGTCTCCGCTTACCACAATGTGCTGGTGTACAAGCTTGCGCCAGACCTCGCCGCACTCGCCATTCCGGTTGGCATTGCACTGTGCCTGATGGTGCTGGGCATGTTTCTGTTCCGTCGGGCCTCTGCGGAAATGGTGGACTCCCTATGACACTTCTGTCCGTCAACAACGTTGGCAAGGCCTACCGCAGCTACCGCTCCGAATGGCAACGCATTGCCCGCTGGTTCTACCTGCCGGTGAAGGCCAGCAGTGAGCACTGGGTACTCAAGCACATCAGCTTCAACATCGCCGCCGGCGAGGCCATCGGCCTGGTTGGGCAGAACGGCGCGGGCAAGTCGACCTTGCTGAAGATGATCACCGGCACCCTGCAGCCCACCGAGGGCAAGGTGCACGTCAACGGCCGCATTGCAGCCATCCTTGAATTGGGCATGGGCTTCAATGGCGAGCTCACTGGCCGCCAGAATGTCTATCACGCTGCAGGCTTGATGGGTTTCAACACCGACCAGATCGACAGCGTGATCGCCGACATCGAAGACTTCGCCGAAATCGGCGAATACTTCGACCAGGCCGTGCGCACCTATTCCAGCGGCATGCAGATGCGCGTGGCGTTTTCGGTGGCAACCGCCTTCCGCCCGGAAATTCTCATCATCGACGAAGCGTTGTCGGTAGGTGACAGCTATTTCCAGCACAAGAGCTTCAGCCGTATCAAGGAGTTCCAGAAAGCCGGCACCACGCTGCTGATCGTCTCCCACGACCGCGGCGCCATCCAGGCCCTGTGCAACCGGGCGATCCTGCTCGATGGCGGTACCGTGATCAAGGACGGCCCGCCCGAGGAGGTGATGGACTACTACAACGCCATCATCGCCCAGAAGGAAAACGCCACCGTCGAAGTGCAGACCCTGGCCGATGGCACCGTGCAAACGCGCTCGGGCAACGGCAAGGCCACCATCGACAGCGTGGCGCTGTACAACACCCAAGGGCAGCCCGTTGAATACGTATCGGTGGGCGAGGACGTGTGCCTGAACATTCGGGTCAAGGTCAACGCGGCGCTGCCTGAGCTGGTAGTGGGTTATATGATCAAGGACCGCCTCGGCCAGGATGTTTTCGGCACCAACACCCATCACCTGGACTGCGTGCGCCACAACCTGGGGGAGGGCACGGAGCTGGATTACCGGTTTAGCTTCCCAGCCAACCTGGGTGTCGGCTCCTACTCGGTGGCGATCGCTTTGCACACAGCCGACACCCATATAGCCGACAACTTCGAATGGCGTGACCTGGCGTTGCTGTTCAACGTGGTCAATATGTCCGAGAAAACCTTCGTTGGCCTGGCATGGATCCCGCCGACCGTGGAGTGCAAGTGATGAGTGCTGGTTTCTATAGGGCCTTCGAGGACCGTTACCGCGGTTCGAGGGAACTGATTACACAGCGGCTGGAAGCCTACCTGCCGTTTCTTGAGCCGTTGAAATCCATTTACCCCGACCTGCCTGTGCTCGACATCGGCTGCGGGCGTGGCGAGTGGCTGCAGCTGCTGTTGCGTGAAGGTTATTCGCCGGTTGGCGTGGACCTCGACGAAGGCATGCTGGCCGCCTGCCAGGCGCTGCAGTTGCCCGCGCACCAGGACGACGCCCTTGGCGCCCTGCGCAAGCTGCCAGACGACAGCCAGGTGGTGGTCAGTGGTTTCCATATTGCCGAGCACGTGCCCTTCAACGTGCTCGAAGAACTGGTCGCCGAAGCCCTGAGGGTGTTGCGCCCGGCGGGCATGCTGATACTGGAAACCCCCAACGCCGAAAACGTGATGGTGGGTACCAACAACTTTTACCTCGACCCAACCCATGAGCGGCCACTGCCGAACCAGTTGCTATCGTTCCTGACAGAGCATGCTGGCTTCGCCCGTTCCAAGGTCGTGCGCCTGCAAGAGGCTCCCGAGCTGCGTGATGAGGTGGGCAAAATCGGTGTGCGTGAGGTTCTATGCGGTGCCAGTCCCGACTATGCTGTGATCGCACAGAAGCATGGGGAGCCTTCATTAATGGATGCGTTCAAAGTATTTGAGGGTGACTACGGTGTGTCGCTCGACCAGTTGGCTGAGCGATTCGACCGGGCATTGGAAGCGCGCCTGGCGAAACTGGAAAAAAAGCTCGATGTTGTGAACTACTCATCCCCTGACGGGGCCGTGGTAGTACACCCAGCGGCGCAATCGCACGGGCAGGTCGAGCACTTGCTGGTGGTGCAAGAGCGGCATGAAGTTGCAATGGCGGCGCTGCAGCGGCAGTTTGGTGCATTGCAAGAGCGGCTGCAGCAGGCTCAGGCAGCTGCTGAGCAGGCCCGGGCCAATGCCGAAAGCGCCGCGCAGGAGCGTAACCAGGCGCTTGAAAACTGCCATTATCACTACTTGCGGGCCATGGAAGCGGAGCAGCAGGTGCAATTGATGCGCGTGAGCAGCTCCTGGCGCTTCACCGCGCCACTGCGCTGGCTGGCCAGGCAGTTGCGGGAGCCAGGGCAGCACGGCAAAGCGTCACTGAATAAGCTCGTTCGTCGTATCGCGCCGCATGCGCGTTTATGGGTTGAGCGCCGCCCTGCCGTGCGAAGGTCGGCAATTGCGGTATTACAGCGTTACCCGCGGCTGGCGAATAAAATAAAGGCGGTACTTGCCCCTGAACCGGTGCATGTCACCAACGACGTAGTGCATGGCGTGATTGACCATGCACCGTTGACTCCGCGAGGCCGTACGATTGAAAGCGCCCTCCGATCTGCAATGAAGAAGAGCTGAAACCGAATGCGTATTGTAATTGACATGCAAGGCGCGCAAACCGAAAGCCGCTTCAGAGGTATTGGGCGCTACAGTTTGTCACTGGCACAGGGCATCGTGCGTAACAGCACAGGGCATGAGGTTTACCTGCTGCTCAATGGCATGCTGTGGGAAAGTATCGAGTCGATCCGCACGGCGTTCATCGACTTGCTTCCACAGAGCCACATCCGGGTTTGGTACGCACAGGGGCCGGTATCTGATCGTGATCCTGCGAACTATGGCCGCCGTTTGGTGGCCGAGCGTATTCGCCAGGCGTGCATCGATGAGCTGATGCCTGATGTGGTGCACATTACCAGTTCCGTGGAAGGTTTTATCGATGACGCCGTGATCGGCAGCCCGCTGCTCGATAACCATGCGCTGGTAAGTGCCACACTCTACGACTTGATACCGATGCTCAGTCCCGAAGAGTATCTAAATAACAACCCAGCCTACAAGAAGCACTACCTGGAGAAGGTCGAAGCCTACAAGCATTACGACCTGTTGCTGTCGATATCCGAGTTCGCGCGCCAGGAAGCCCTTTCTCTGTTGCCGTTGGATCAAGCGAGCGTGGTGAATGTGTCCACCGCGGCAGACGATATCTTCAGGCCTATCACGCTAGACGAAGCCGCGCACAATGCGCTTGTCGCGAAGTTCAAGTTGCGCGAGCCATTCGTGCTCTATTCTGGCGGGGCAGATGAGCGTAAAAACCTTGTCCGCCTCATCAAGGCCTTTGCCAAGGTCAAGCGGGACGTGGCCAACGTTCAGTTGGTGTTTGCCGGCAAAATGCCGCAGTTCCACATTGACCAGTACCGCACTGCAGCGCTGAGCGAAGGCTTGAGCGAGACGGATCTGGTGTTCACCGGCTACATTACCGATGAAGACCTTGTGGCCTTGTACAACGCCTGTCGCCTGTACGTCTTCCCCTCCTGGCACGAAGGCTTTGGCCTGCCGCCGCTGGAGGCCATGAAGTGTGGCGCTGCCGTAATCGGCGCCAACACGTCCAGCGTACCTGAGGTAATCGGCTGGGACGATGCGACATTCGACCCGCTTGATATCCAGGCGATCGCTCACAAAATGCACCAGGCGCTGAGCAGCAACGAATTCCGCAGCGCCTTGGCAGCCCATGGCTTGCAACGTGCCAAAACCTTCTCGTGGGATCGCACGGGTAAGGCGGCGGTTGCAGCATTTGAGCAAGCGCTCCAGCAGCCAGACGGCAAGGCGAAGCCCCCTGTACGTGACGCGGTCGGCGCATTGATCGCGCAGTTGGCAGAAGGCAGCCTGCTGAACGACAACACCGTGGATATCCAACACCTTGCCAAGCTGATCGATTACTCAGTGCAAAGCACGTCGGGCAAGCCTCAGTTACTGGTCGATATTTCAGAACTCAGCAAACATGACGGCAAGAGCGGCATTCAGCGTGTGGTGCGAAGCATTCTGTTGGAGTGGCTGAGCAACCCGCCTGCCGGTTATGACGTCCAGCCGGTGTATACCGTGGCCGGTGAGCCGTTCTATAGGTATGCCTCGCGTTTTACAGCCAAGTTCCTTGGTAAGCCCACTGAAGGCTATGAAGATGAGGCCATCACCTATCGAGCGGGTGATGCCTATTTGTGCCTGGACTTACTGATGGATGTCCTCCCGCACAAACGAAGTTACCTGGACGCCCTTCGTGCCCATGGCGTGAGCATCTTCTTCGTTGTGTATGACCTGCTGATTCTGCAATTGCCCCACTGCTTCGTCGACAGCTTGCAGAGCCACTATTTGAAGTGGATACAGGCCGTTGCACAATATGACGGCGCGCTTTGTATTTCCCACGCCGTAGCCGATGAACTTCGGGAGTGGCTTGGCGAGCATTACCCCGAGCGGCTACCGCATTTCCGTATCGGTGCATTCCATCTAGGGGCTGATATCGACCAATCGATGCCTTCCAAAGGCCTGCCCGAAGACCCAGCGATGCGCCTTGAAGCCCTGCAACCGAACACCAATTTCCTCATGGTGGGAACGCTTGAGCCGCGCAAAGGCCATGCGCAGACTCTGGCTGCGTTTGAATTGCTATGGGCGACGGGTGTTCAGGCCAACCTGGTGATCGTCGGCAAGCACGGCTGGTTGGTGGATGAATTGGCTGCCAAACTTGCCGACCACCCAGAGCGCGGCAAGCGCCTGTTGTGGCTCAATGGTGCGAGTGACGAATACCTTGAACACCTTTACAAAACCTGTGATTGCCTTATCGCAGCGTCTTATGGGGAAGGGTTTGGCTTGCCGTTGATCGAGGCTGCCCAGCAGAAACTGCCGATCATTGCCCGCGATCTGCCGGTATTCAGGGAGGTGGCCGGTGAACATGCCTACTACTTCAAGGGGCCAGCGGCGCAGGACATGGCATCGGGCCTTCAAGCGTGGTTGGAGCTGAAGGCCCTCGGTACGCAACCTACCTCCACTGCCATGCCGTGGATGACATGGAAGCAAAGCGCTGGGCAATTGGCTGGTGAGTTGAACAAGCTGCGTGAAGTACCCTATGTTCAGGCGTGATTGATTGATAGAAAAATGCCCCCGGTTTGAAGCCGGGGGCATTTTTTATAGGGCCTGCTTATTCAATGATTCGCAAGGACACGAATCCGATACCGAGCCGCCGTTCATCGCCACTGCCGCTGATTTCCTTTGGCGAAACTGGGTGTGGCGGGATAAAGGTGATGCTGCTGGCTTCGTCACGCCCGAGGTCTACGTCGATGCGCACTTGCGCCACGCCACTGTTCAAAACGATCGAGTACGTCTTCGTGCCTATCTCGACGCGAATTGGCTGCCCCGCATTCGTGGCGTAGGCCTGCGCGTCCAGCACCAGCGTGAACCTGTGCGGCAGGGTGCGATTGAAGTCAAACTTCACACGGGATCCTTCCGACCAGAGCCCCCAGGGCTCAAACCTGGAAACGCCCGTGACGCCACTGACGAAGTCCGGCCAGCGGCCTTTTGTGAAGTCGATGCCAGCATCCAACGTGCCTGGATAGCGCACGCCCAGGGCGTCGGCGTGATAATCCGCCTGCTGCATAATGTCCAGTGCAGGCTTGTTTTCCAACTGCGGGTGCTTGCTGCCGGCCAGTTTGAAGAACACCAACTCGCCGTCGGCACTTTGCAGCGCTGGCGCACTCTGCAAGCGTGAACTGAGCTCGCTGATCAAGGCTTCGGCATTATCAGCGTAACCGCGGCGATCAATGGTGATGCCTTCAAAGCCAAGGTTACGCACTACTTCAATCTGCTTGGCCATCGGCTCTTGGGCAAGAGAGCGGTAGAACAGGTCGCCTGGGCGCCCCTTCATGCCGCCGAAGCTCCAGTGCAGTTCGTTGGAGTGCAGTACGCCGGCCATCATCTGGTAGTTCAGCAGGCGGTGCAGTGGCGGGGTTTCAGGAAAGCCGATGTAGGGGAGCTGGTAGATGGCAGCCCCTTTTGGCACTGCTTGCTCGATGGCTTGAACAAAGTCCCGGTCGCTCTCGAATGCACGCTTGTTCAGCTGATTGCAGCTAAGGCACGCGGGGTTGGTCTGGTCATACAGCCCAAACAGCAGCATCGCTGCAGCCACTGCGGCGGGGTAGCGCAACAGGCGAGGTGCGAAGCGGCGCATCACCAGCTCTAGTGCCAGGAAGAGGAACAGAATTGCAGCAAAAGCGATGAAAACACTAAGCCTGTTCCAGCCCCTGATCGATGGCGAAACCAGCATGGCGAACAACGAGCCAAGGCCGCCTATCGTGGCAAACAGGAAGAGCACCAAGGTGGTGGCCGCCAGCAAGCGCAGCCGCTCGTCGGCCAATACGCCCTTGGGCGAAAACACAACATAGAGCAACGCCAGCAGGAAGCCCGCCGCGCCGATCAGCCCCAGCGATGAGGTACTGTTCTCGTTGATCAGTGGGGTGGCGCTGTTATAAGCCTGGCCGACCTCGGCCAGGGTGGAAGACCTGTGCTCTGGCCGTGGCAGCAATAGCTGCATCATTTTCAGGCCGTAGTACTCCGATTCGACAACCGAACGCTTGGCGACCTCCGGGTTGCGCCCCTCACTCAGGTTGTTAACCAGGTTTGGTGCCACGTTGGCGAGGACTCCCAAGGCGACCACGGCGCATAGCGCGATGGCTTTACCGACACCACGAAGCTGCTGGGTCCTGGCCCAGTTCAGCACGCCCGCCACAGCCATGACGATGACGCCGAACAGCGCGTAATAGACGCCGAATGAAGCGAGTGCCACCAGCCCCAGCACCCTGGCGGCCAGCTTGCCTAGTTTCGGCCCTTGGCCTTCGCTGGGGGCGTTCAGGCCGGTACGGTAAACACCCAACGCGAGGCCGAAGAACACCGGGGCAACGAAGTACCAGGTGTAGAACAGGTGGTGCACGCGCAGGAAGTGGAACGGTAGGAAGCTGTAGAGCAGGCCCGCCGCCAGGGCAAAACTGCGGTTCAGGCCAAAGGCACGGCCAGTGGCGAACGCGGCGATGAAGCACACTGGGAAACCGAGCAGGAAGAACAGGTTGGTGCCCGCCACCCAGCCACCACCCAGCATGGCCAGGCATTTGATTGCCAGATGGCTGGCGCCATCTGAACCCGGGTAATCCAGAAAGCTGGAGCCGAATGGGTAGCCACTGCGGGCGTTATTGAATAGCCACCCTTCATCGACGCGTTGCGCCATCCAGGCGTGAAACAGCCCGTCGCTTGCGTAGTGGTAAGGGGTAGACAGGTCCGGAACAAGGCCTGCCGGTAAACCGCTCATCAAGATGCTGGCGAAGAAGAACGAGAACACTGCCCCGGCCAGTATCAGTCCCCAATCTCTGGGTAACCTGTTATTGAAAGCGGGGGCAGACGTTTTGCTCCGGTTCGCGAATTGCGCAGAACTCACTGGGCGGCTCACCTAGTCGAAGTTCACGCGTTCCGCTTCCACCACCAGCGGCATGTTGCGCATCTGCGTATGCACCGACCCCAGGTATTCACCCAGCATGCCCAGGAACAGAATCTGCACCGAGCTGAAGAAGAACAGCGAAATCAGCAATGGCGCGATCCCCATCTGGAACGAGTTCCAGAACACCAGCTTGGCCAGCAGGAACGCGAACGCCGCCAGCAGGCTCAAGCCTGCGAGCAGGCCACCGCCCATCACCATCAGGCGCAGCGGCACCTTGGAGTGGTTGGTGATACCCAGCATGGCGATGTCATACAGGGTGTAGAAGTTGTTCTTGGTGATGCCGCGCTGGCGACGTGGCTGCTTGAACGGCACGGTGGCAATCGGGAAGCCGATTTCGCACAGCAGGCCGCGGAAGTACGGGTACGGGTCGTCGATTTTCTTCAGGATGTCGAGCACGGCGCGGTCGAACAGGCCGGCGCCGGTGGCGTTCTGCACCAGCGGTACTTCCGAAATGCGCGTAACGAAGCGGTAGTAGGCGCGGCGCACCAGGAACATCATGCGCGACTCTTCGCTTTCCGGCTTCACCGCCATCACGGTCTTGAAGCCTTCTTCCCACTTCTTGACGAACTCTTCGATCATCTCGGGTGGGTCTTGCAGGTCGGAGGCGATCAGCACGGCGCAGTCACCCTTGACCTGCAGCAGGGCATGGTAAGGCGAACGGATATGGCCGAAGTTGCGGGCGTTAAAGATCAACTTGACGCGTTTGTCCTGTGCGGCCAGGGCGCGCAGCTTGGCGTGGCTGCCGTCGGTGGAGCAGTTGTCGATGAACACATGTTCGTAATCGTAATCAAGGCGTGACATGACCTCGACGATGCGCTGGTACAGCTCATCGATGTTGGCTTCTTCGTTGTAGCAGGGTGTCACTATGCTGATCAGCTTACGCATAATTGAAAACGAACCTGTTATTGATGACAAAGGAGAGCAGGGCCATGGGCACGATCAGTGCCATGCCGGCCAGGTACGGGTCGACACCCAGCAGCTTCAGCGCCGCGATGCCGGCCACGTTGGCGCCATACACCACGCCATACCCGGCCACGAACCTGAAGACCAGCTTGTTGTTCTTCGAGCCGAACACCAGGGCCCCGGTGCTTTTGAAATTGAAGGCAATGCCCAGGATGGTAGCCAGCAGCAGGGCCGCGCTGTAGTGCAGGCCCAGGTACAGGAACCCGGCAAAGCAGCCGTAGCCGAAGGCCGCATTCAGCACGCCCACTAGCAGGAAGCGGAATAGCTTCACCTGCAGCAGCTTGCGCAGCCAGGGTTGCGAGGAGTTAGTGTCTTGCATCGAGTTGCTGCCTGATCTCACGCACCACGCCGCTGAGCGACGAGTCGCCGGGCACATAGCCGAACAACTGCTCGGCGCGGCGATTGTGGGAATAGTAATGGGCCTTGGGCCCGGTCGCATTGACCCGTGCCTGGTCGCCGGCAACGCAGTGTTGCAGGCCGAACGCCTCGCCCAGCGCCGCCAGCAGCTCGAACTTGCCGACCGGTGCCTGGCTGTAGCAGTCGACGGCGGTATTGCACGGCGGCGCCTGCAGGATGCGGTCGATCAGCTGCAGGAAGTCGCCAGGCGTCAGGTAGTCGCGCAGCATGTCGTCCGCTGCCACTTCCAGTACGCTGCCGTTGTGCAGCGCACGCAGGATGTCGCTGAGGAAGAAGCGCGCCGCTGGGGCCTGGCGGTGGCTGAAGTAGCTGAACACCCGCACATCGACGATCGCAGCCTCGGGGAGCGCACGGTGGCGGCATTCGGCCTGGAACTTGGCCGCGCCGTACCAGTCTTGCGGGCGCAGGCCGTTGATCGGGAACACCGCCTGCGAGGCTTCGGTGACGGGCGCTGCGAAGTTGCTGCCATAGGCCGCGCCGCTGCTCAGGTAGATATAGCGGCAGGCCGGGTGGCTGCGCAGGTAGTCCAGTGCGAGGTTGTCGTACTGCTCGGTGACCGTGAAGATTTCCTTGCCCATTTGCACGGCGCGGGCAGGGTCACCCACCCCCACGAAGTTGATGACCGCATCGAACTGGGCGTTGGCATCGAAGCCTGAGTAGTCGCTGACGGCAAAGCCCTTGCTTGCCGCAATGGCCTGCAATTCAGCGTTTAGCGCGCCTGGCGTGCGAACGAACAGGGTGCACGCGTAGGCAGTTTGTGCGGCGATACTGGCGACCAGGTCCTTGGCAATGTGGCTGCTGGCACCGAGGATGGCCAGCCTCATCGGCCCAGGTCCATCAGCGGCGACTGCTCGTCGATTGGCCGGCCAAATTCCAGGCGTGGGCGGCATTCGCGGGCATCGGGCATCAGCACCTCGATCAGCATCGGTTTGCCACTGGCCAGGAACTCGGCCACGGCAGCATTGAAGGCGGCCAGGTCGAGCACGCTGTGCGAGGCGATGCCATAGGCTTCACCCAGCGCCTTGAACTGCGAGGTGTAGCCATCCCAGTAGGTCGAGGAGTTGCGCCCTTCGAAGTACATTTCCTGGAAGCCGCGCACCATGCCCAGCGAGTGGTTGTTCAGCACCACGGTAAGAACCGGCAACTGGTCGCGGGCAATGATGTCCAGTTCCTGAATGTTCAGCTGTGCGCCGCCGTCACCGGTAATCACCACCACCGGCTTGTTGCCGGCGATGCTCGCACCCACCGCAGCGGGGATGGCGAAGCCCATGGTACCCAGGCCCCCGGAGTGGTGCATGGCCTGGTTGGCGCCCAGGCGCAGGGTGTGGGCGGCCCACATCTGGTTGTTGCCAACGTCGACCACGTAGTCCAGCGCGCGGTCGGCGGCCAGGGTGTTGAGGCTGCTGAACAACGAGAATGGGCTGACGCTCCACGCCGAATACTCATCGGCGAACGACTGCGCGAACACCTTGGCTAGGTGCGTGCGCCAGGCGGCTGGCGCCGGTTGCAGCGCGCTGCTGTGGGCGATGAAGTCGGCGAACACGCCGTCGAGGTCGGCATGAACCGACTGCTGCGCCTTCACGCGGTTGTCCAGCTGCGCGGCATCCAGGTCGAACTGGATCACCTGGGCCTGGGCGGCGAAGGTTTCCGGCTTGGCGCCAGTCTGGCGCACGTCCATGCGGCTGCCGAACACTACCAACAGGTCGCAGTTCTGCACGGCATGGTTGGCCGCGCGGGTGCCGTAGGCGCCGAGCATGCCCAGGTAGTGTTCGCTGGCGGTGAGCTTTTCAGCGCCCTTGAGGCTGGCGACATGGGGAATGCCCAGTTTGCCCACCTGGCTCAGCCAGGGGCCGAAGTTGGCGCAGTTGACGGCGCCGCCACCGATCAGGAACAGCGGCTTCTGCGCCTTGGCCAGCGCGGCCCAGACGTCGTCATACGCGGCCTGGGGTTCGGCCGCAGGGGCCGCCAGGCTGGCCTTGATCAATTGGTCCAGCACCGCTTCATCGATTTCGGCGCGCTGAACGTCCATCGGGATGTCCAGCAGGACAGGGCCCGGGCGGCCTTCTCGGGCGATACGCAGCGCCTTGAGAAGGCTCGGAATAAGTTCGTCGACGTGGGTGACCTGGTGCGCATACTTGGTGATGCTGCTCACCAGTGCCACGCTGTCGAGTTCCTGGAAGCCCTGCTGGCGGATAGGGCGGTCGCCCTTGAGCTCGTGGGTGTTCACCTGCCCGGTGAGGAACACGCACGGGTGGCTGTCCAGCCAGCAGTCGGCAATGCCAGTGATCAGGTTGGTGGCGCCCGGGCCGCTGGTGCCCAGTGCCACGCCCATGACCTTGTGGTTGGTTGCACGTGCAACCGCAGATGCAGCGAAGGCCGCGCCTTGCTCATGGTGCATGGATACCAACTTGGTCTTGCCGAGCAAGTTAATACTGTCCACCAGATGGGCGATCATTCCACCGATGAGCTCAAAACCATAGAGGACGTTGTGGTCCGCCAGAACTTTTGCCACTGCATCTGAAGCTTTCATAGTTTAGAAACCGATCCCGAAGAATTCTTCCAGTTTTTCACCGACGAAGTCGAAGTGTTCCTGCCCCAGCGAAGGCTGAACGCCCAGCCAGAAGGTTTGGTTCATGGTCCGGTCGGTGTTGGTCAACTCACCTACCACGCGGTATTCCACGTTGTGGAAGTACGGCTGGCGGATCAGGTTGCCGGCGAACAGCAGGCGGGTACCGATCTTGTGCTGGTCGAGGAACTTCAGCAGGTCGACACGCTTGACCCCGGCGCTTTCCTTCAGGGTAACCGGGAAGCCGAACCAGGACGGCTCGCTGTTCGGGGTAGGCTCGGCGATTTCCAGGAAGTCGCTCAGGCTCGACAGGCGTTCTTTCAGCAGCTTGAAGTTGCGCTTGCGGGTTTCGATGAACTCCGGTGCGCGGTCCAGCTGGGCCAGGCCACAGGCCGCCTGCATGTCGGTGATCTTCAGGTTGTAGCCCAGGTGGGCATACACGTACTTGTGGTCGTAGCCTTGCGGCAGGCTGCCGAACTGCTGGCCGAAGCGGTTGCCGCAGGTGTCGTCGCAACCTGGTGCGCAGTAGCAGTCGCGGCCCCAGTCACGGAACGATTCGGCAATCAGCTTGAGCTGGGCGTTGTTGGTGAACACTGCGCCGCCTTCACCCATGGTGATGTGGTGGGCCGGGTAGAAGCTCAGGGTGGCGATGTCGCCGAAGGTGCCGACCAGTTTGCCGTCGTAGGTGGCGCCCAGGGCGTCACAGCAGTCTTCGACCAGCCACAGGTTGTGCTTCTCGCAAATTTCCTTGACCTTGGCCAGGTTGAACGGGTTGCCCAGGGTGTGGGCAAGCATGATGGCCTTGGTTTTCGGGGTGATGGCGGCCTCGATCAGGTCGGCATCGATGTTGTGGGTGGCCATGTCGACGTCGACGAACACCGGAATGGCGCCGAACTGCACGATCGGGTTCACGGTGGTGGGGAAGCCAGCGGCCACGCCGATCACTTCGTCGCCTTTCTTGATGGCACGCTCGCCCAGCTTTGGCGAGGTCAGGGTGCTGAAGGCCACCAGGTTGGCCGACGAGCCCGAGTTCACGGTGATCAGGTACTTCACGCCAAGGAACTCGGCCAGTTTCTTCTCGAACTGGGCGTTGAAGCGGCCGGTGGTCAGCCAGCCGTCCAGCGACGCCTCGACCATCAGCTGCAATTCACGGGCGCCGATCACCTTGCCCGAAGGAGGGATGACGGTTTCGCCCCCAACAAAAGGTTTGGCAGCCAGGGCCATCTGGGCGTAGCGCTCGACGAGCTGGCTGATTTCCTGACGGAGCATATCGGGGGTCATAGTAGTTCCTGCTCAAGCTAATAGTTGGTTAGGCGCCAGAAGCCATGGCTGCCATGTAGCTGTTGATTTCGTCCACGCAACGGGCGTGCATGTCATCGCCCTGAAGCCAGGCGCGGTGCCAGTTGACGATGTAGGTCAAGGTGGTTTCAAGGTTCCAGGTCGGTTCCCACTTGAGGTGGGCGCGGGCCTTGGAGATGTCCAGTTTCAGGTAACGGGCTTCGTGCGGCTGCGGGTCGTTGTCCAGCTGCCAGCGCGCGCCATCGCCCCACGCTTGGACCATGTGGTCGAGGATCCATTCGACAGGGCGGGCGTCTTCATCACGCGGGCCGAAGTTCCAGCCTTGCGCGTGCGCGTGGCCATGCTCCCATAGCTGCTGGGCCAGAACAAGGTAACCGCTCAGCGGCTCCAGCACGTGCTGCCAGGGGCGTGTGGCCTTGGGGTTGCGTACCACCACCGGCTCACCCTGCGCCACGGCGCGCAGGATGTCGGGGATCAGCCGGTCGTCGGCCCAGTCGCCACCGCCAATCACGTTACCGGCCCGGGCCGAGGCCAGGGCCGCGGCGCCTTCGCTGTTGAAGAACGAATTGCGGTAGGCGCTGGTAATCAGCTCGACACAGCCTTTGCTGTTGCTGTAGGGGTCGTGGCCGCCCATGGGCTCGTTTTCACGGTAGCCCCATTCCCATTCCTGGTTCTCGTAGCACTTGTCGGTGGTGACATTGACGATTGCGCGCAGGCTCGGGCACTGGCGTGCAGCTTCCAGCACGTGGACGGTGCCCATCACGTTGGTGGCGTAGGTTTCCACAGGCTCGCGGTACGACAGGCGCACCAGCGGCTGGGCCGCCATGTGAATCAGAATGTCCGGGTCGAACGCCGTCATGCTTTCGGTGATGGCCGCCAGGTCGCGAATGTCGCCGATCTGCGAGGCCTGCATGCCGCGCTCGACCTGCGCCTGTTCGAACAGCGATGGCGTGGTGGGCGGTGCCAGGGCAAAGCCCTTCACCTGCGCGCCCATGCCTTGCAGCCACAGGGCCAGCCAGCTGCCCTTGAAACCGGTGTGGCCGGTGAGAAATACCTTCTTGCCTTGCCAGAAGGCGGCCGAGACGGAAGCTTTCATGTTCGCGTTATTCCCAGGATTTCCATGGCGCGGTGCCATTTTGCCACAGCTTTTCCAGCAGGTTCTTGTCGTGCAGGGTGTCCATTGGCTGCCAGAAACCGGCGTGCTCATAGGCCATGAGTTGGCCGTCATCGGCCAGGCCCATCAGTGGCTCTTGCTCCCACACGGTGCTGTCGGCGCTCAGGCGATCGAGCACTTTCGGCGACAGCACGAAGAAGCCACCATTGATCATGGCGCCGTCGCCCTTTGGCTTTTCCTTGAAGTTCAGGACTTGGCCCTTGCTGATGTCCAGCGCACCGAAACGCCCAGGCGGGTAGGTGGCGGTCAGGGTCGCGTCCTTGCCGTGGCGCTTGTGGAAGTCGATGGTGGCGCTGATGTCCATGTCGCCCACACCGTCACCGTAGGTGAAGCAGAAGGCTTCTTCGTGGCGCACGTAGTCGGCCACACGGCGCAGGCGGCCGCCCGTCATCGAGGTTTCGCCGGTGTCGACCAGGGTCACGTTCCAGTCTTCGGCACGCTTGTCGTGCACTTCCATGCTGTTGTCACGCATGTTGAAGGTGACATCGGAAGTGTGCAGGAAGTAGTTGGCGAAATACTCCTTGATCATGTAGCCCTTGTAGCCGCAGCAGATGATGAAGTCATTGATGCCGTGCGAGGAGTACATCTTCATGATGTGCCAGAGGATCGGCTTGCCGCCGATTTCGACCATGGGCTTGGGGCGAGTACCGGTCTCTTCGCTCAAGCGCGTCCCCAGTCCACCTGCCAAAATGACTGCTTTCATGACTGCTCCTTGTTAGTTTGAGCTTACAAATGCATCGGAGTAAAAGTGTTTGGCCGGCAACCCGGCGGCGGTGAGTGCGGTGCGCGCGGAGTGGATCATGTCTTCCGAGCCGCAGGCATAGACCACCGCGTCGGCAAGTTCGATGCCGTCTTCGAGCAGTGCCTTTTGCACGTAGCCGGTGCGCCCTGGCCAGTCGGCATGGGTGCGCGACAGTACCGGAATGAACGCGGCATTGAGCCCTTCGAGCTGAGGGGCCCAGTAGATATCGCCAGGGTGGCGCCCACCCCAGTAGATGTAGATTTTCTTGCCGGCGGCCAGCGCCGGGTTGCCCAGCAACTGCTCAAGCATGGCCTTCACCGGTGCGATGCCGGTGCCGGTGGCGAGGAAGATCAGTGTGCTCGCTTCTTTGTCGCGCAGGCAGAAGGTGCCCAGCGGGCCTTCCAGGCGCAGCAGGTCGTTGTGCTTGGCACTGCCGAACCAGTATTGCGACATCATGCCTTGCTCGACTTCGCGGATTTGCAGCTCCAGCTTGCCGTCCTCGCGCTGGGCGTTGGCAATGGAGTAGCTGCGGCGCAGGCCGCCTTCGCCGATCACGTCCAGGTACTGGCCGGGCAGGTAGCTGAGCTTGCCGGTAGGTGGCACGCGCAGCACCACCTCGACCACGTTGTCGGCCAGGCGGGTCAGGCTGTCGATGCGGCAGGGCACGGTCTTGACTACGATGTCGCCCAGGGCGCCGAGGTCTTCGGCGTCGATTTCCACGTCGCTGGTGGCGTGGCGGCAGCAGGTCAGGATCATCCCGGCGGCCCGTTCTTCGGCGGTCAGCGAGGTTTCTTCACGGAGGGCTTCGGTTTCGCCGCAGACGACGGTGGTTTTGCACACGCCGCAACGGCCGGTACGGCAGCTGTATTCCAAGGTGAGGCCGGCGGCCTTGGCACTGTCGAGCAGTGAGGTGCCGGTTTCGCTGCTGAAGGTTTTCCCGTTTTGAAGTTTTACTGACGCCATTGGGGTTACCGGGTTTGAAATGCTAAGGGGTTACAGAAGTTGTTGTCGGCCTTTGCCAGTCAATGAGGGATTAACCCATCACGTAAACCTGGCGGTGGAAGTCCGGTAAGCAAGTTGCCTGAGGATTAACCCGGGTATGGCGGGCACTCCGGCGGCGCTTCTGAAATTGTGACAAGTCAGGGAGTCTACCATCGCGTCAAGGCGTTCAGTGGCGCAATTGCCAGACGGCTGAATCTATAGGAATTTGCCTACAAAAAACCACCAAGCGCCGAGCTAGGATTTTGGCAGTTAGCCGGGTGCGCCTGACCTGTGGGCGTTCTCGTGAGCCGAAAACACCGTGTGGCCTGCGTGTAACAGGGAGGGGACGTGCAGCCGAGCGAGCTGTGTGAAGGCGCTCAGAAAATCCGTTTATCACGCTGAATTGCTTGTCCGTGCTTGGGTTGCCAGGGGGCGTAAAGCCTTAAGCTTCGCGCCCTTGAGGGGCAGTATCATAGCCGAGGTGCGCGCTTGCTGCATCAGAAGTTGTGCTCTGCCCACTGGCATGGGTGTGCTGCGCACACCGTGTAAGCGCCACGCAGTGAGGATCGGGAGAATCAATCCTTGTCAGTTATGGCCTGCCGAGGCTCTAGCAGCCAAAGGGTGTTCAAGCTGTTTTTGGCGGAAACGGTGTAATGCGCCATCAAGCGGGTGTCGTCCAGTTTGAAGAGGGTTTGCGAGTTCGGCCCGCGAAGTCGGAGCCAATGAAGGGCAACACCAGCAGCGTGCCTGTCAGTGCGGCCATCGGCGCGTTTAGCCGTATGCTGAAGTGCCGGCCTTTCCACAGCCTTGCCGCTATCACCAACGCGATGGGTGTGAGCGCGGCGAGGATAATGAACACCAGGCGTTCCACGGGTACAGGGTTCAGTTGGCTGGGAGTGGGCACCCTTGCCTCGGCGAAGGCTGGTACCACAGGGTTGCTGCCGAAGTGAAAATGCCCGGCGAGGGCGCTGATGCCGGCGGCGAGCATGATCACACTTGCAACAAGCGCCAGGAAGGCTGCCAGTTGCCCGCTAAGGCTTGCCGGTGCGGGCGGTGTAGGGGGCAGCATTCTGGCCATGCGGGGGTAACCCTCCGTGGGTTGTGGTGGCTGCGCCATTCAAACGCTGGCTCGGTAGCAGCACCATCGCTGATGGGGAGGTGGATGATCGTCGAGCTTCCCTCGCACGTCTAGCGTGGCGGGTGGTTAGCGGGCCATCCCGGCTTCGGCATCATCCATCAGTGCCTTGGCCAGCCCACCGAGGTAATAGGCGGCCCACACCAGCCTGGGGTTGTCATCCATCAAGCCGCTGGCGGTGAGTTCCTGCGCGTAGCCCAACAGCTCGGACGCTTGTTCACGGGCGTGCTGGCAAGGTATGCCAGGTTCGATGGAGAACAGCGGGTGGGTTCGGTTTTCGCCTTGGTAGAACTTGGTTTTACCAACCGTGCATGGGGTGTTGTCTGTGCTCATTATTGAATCTCCCTGAATTTTCCCGTGCCCGCGATGGCCCTTCGCACCACAGGCCAACCCTGTAGGAGCGGGCTTGCCCCGCGAAAGGGCCATCCCAGGCAACCCATCACTCAACCGTCACTGCAGGTCCCGAGGCCCCGCAGGCATCTGCACCTGAATCAAGGCCTGCTCCAGCAGCGCCTGCAACGCCTCCATTTCATGCATGGAAGCTATCATCAGAATCGAAGCCGGTGAATTGGGTTGTAACAGCAGGGCCTGATGCGCGACCGTGGCTGCGCACAGGGCGTAGTCCGTGGCTTGGATCAGGGTGTCTTCGAGGGAGTGAAAATCGTGGGGTGGATCGGGGACAATCTTTAGCATCGCATAGTACCTTTCAAAGGGGCCGCACCTTCCTGCTGTCAAACAAGAGGGTGGCAGCTGTACGTGGGTTGACAGACCGGCGGACTATGCGAGTTCCGGCGCACGCGAACGTGCCCCACGTACAGCCACCATAAAGGCAGCCGTTTGCATAATACCGTTACGGCCTGTCAAAGCCGTGTCGCTGATGAGCAACGACACCTCGAGACTAGGGTCCTGCGTGGGCAGCCGCAACGGAAAATAGCGGGGGAGAGTATCTTTGGGAAACGGACTACAGGAAAGGGGAAATTTCTGACTCTGCTTGCGGGCTGACTGGGCTGGCGTCGTACTGTCAGTTGGAAGGTATCAACAGGCCTGTTGCGCTTTCCATTAAGGCAATATGACCTTATGATTGCACGTTTCGCATCAATCCCACCCTTCATGGATGAATATGAACCATCTCAGCATTGCCAAAGAAGCATTGGTTACTCAAGCAAAGGCCGTAAGTCAACTGGCTGAACGTTTAAATGGAGAGTTTCAAACAGCTGTCGAGCTGATACTGGGATGCAAGGGCCGAACGGTTGTCTGTGGGATGGGGAAATCGGGATTGATTGGCCAAAAAATGGTTGCCACTTTTGCGTCTACTGGCACGCCAAGCTTTTTCCTTCATCCTGCCGAAGCATTTCATGGCGACCTCGGCATGCTCAAACCTGTAGACGTGCTGATCCTCATCAGTTACAGCGGTGAAACCGAAGAGTTGATTAAGCTCATTCCGAGCCTGAAAACATTCGGTAATAAGATTATTGCCATGACTGGTAATGGTGCATCTACTTTGGCACGACATGCTGATGTCTGGCTCGATATATCGGTCGAGCGTGAGGTGTGCCCAAATAATTTAGCACCTACTACTTCGACTTTGGCAACAATGGCCATGGGCGATGCCTTGGCGGTTGCATTAATTGAAGCTACTCAGTTCAAGCCGATGGACTTTGCACGTTACCACCCAGGCGGCAGCTTGGGCCGAAAATTGCTCACTCGCGTAAAAGATGTTATGCATTCGCCCGTGCCGGTTGTTTCGCGTAGTACAAGCTTTCATGACTGTCTCTTGGTCATGACAAGCAGTCGCCTAGGCCTGGCTGTAGTCATGGAAAGTGATGAGTTGATCGGTATTGTGACGGATGGTGATCTAAGGCGCGCGCTGCTGGAGAATGAAGGGGTCGTTCGTGAAAACGTTGCCCAGTTCATGACTGGGGAACCACATACCATTCTGGATGAAGCTCAGTTGTCCGAGGCGGAGTCGTATATGTTGGATAATAAGATCAGGGTACTGCCGGTAAAAAATACTGCTGGCAAGGTTGTAGGTGTTGTTGAGATTTTTGATTAATTTATAGCCAGTCTGTCCATATGCGTGATGGGGCTTAAGTCAATTTGAGGGTGGGCCAAGCGAGACATAGCTTAGCCCACTTCGTTATTAATCGAACAATTCGGCGTCACCGAGTGCCACGCCCAACTGGTCCTTGCCGGACAAGCTAGGCACGAAGTCGATCGGCCATTCGATCGCGATTGCCGGGTCGTCCCAGGCAATGCAACGCTCGCTGCGTGGCGAGTAGAAATCGGTGGTCTTGTACAGGAACTCGGCGGTTTCACTCAGGGTGACGAAGCCATGCGCGAACCCTGGCGGAATCCACAGCTGGTTCTTGTTCTCGGCAGACAGCACGGCACCTACCCACTTGCCGAACGTTGGCGAAGAGCGACGGATATCTACCGCCACATCAAACACCTCGCCCTGAATCACGCGCACCAGTTTGCCCTGGGCGTGAGGCGGCATTTGGTAGTGCAGGCCGCGCAGCACGCCTTTCACCGAACGCGAGTGGTTGTCCTGAACGAAGTCAGGACGCTGGCCAGTGACCTCGCTGAAAACGTTGGCGTTGAAGCTTTCGTAGAAGAAGCCGCGGTCATCGCCGAACACCTTGGGGGTGAACAGGAAGACGTCGGGGATGGCCAAGGGAACAGCGTGCATCAGAACACCTTTTCTTTAAGCAAGTTTTTCAGGTACAGCCCGTAGCCGTTTTTCAGCAACGGTTGAGCCAGGCGCTCCAGCTGTTCGGCATCGATCCAGCCCGCGCGATAGCAAATTTCTTCCGGGCAGGCGACCTTCAGGCCCTGGCGACGTTCCATGGTGGCGATGTACTGGCTGGCATCCAGCAGGCTGTCATGGGTGCCGGTATCCAGCCAGGCATAGCCACGCCCCATGATCTCGACTTGCAGCTGTTCTTTCTGCAGGTAGAGGTTGTTGAGGTCGGTGATTTCCAATTCGCCTCGGGCGGACGGCTTCAAGTCGCGAGCCAGGTCGACGACTTGGTTGTCGTAGAAATACAGGCCTGTCACTGCATAGCTGGACTTCGGTACTTTCGGCTTCTCTTCAAGCGATAGCACGCGGCCACTGTCATCGAACTCGGCCACGCCGTAACGCTCCGGGTCCTGCACGTGGTAGGCGAAAACCGAAGCACCGGTTTCACGCTGGCCGGCATTGAGCAGCAACGACTGGAAGTCGTGGCCGTAGAAAATGTTGTCGCCCAGAACCAAGGCTGACGGGTCGTTGCCAATGAAGTCGGCACCGATGGTGAATGCTTGCGCCAATCCGTCCGGGCTCGGCTGCACTGCATAGGAAAGGTTGAGGCCCCACTGGCTGCCGTTACCCAGCAGCTGTTCGAAACGCGGTGTGTCCTGCGGTGTGGAAATGATCAGGATGTCGCGTATACCAGCCAGCAGCAGCGTGCTGAGCGGGTAGTAGATCATTGGTTTGTCGTACACCGGCAGCAGCTGTTTCGATACCGATAGTGTGGCTGGGTGCAGGCGTGTGCCCGAACCGCCAGCCAGAATAATTCCTTTACGAGCCATGAGAATCCCTATTACTGAATTTCGTCCAGCATCCGTTGCACGCCCTGCTCCCAAGGCGGCATCTTGAGTTCGAAGGTGCCTTCGAGTTTATCCAGCGCCAAGCGCGAATTGCGCGGCCGTGGTGCGGGTACTGGATAGTCCTCAGTGCTAATGGCTCCAACCTGCTCGGCCGAAACCTTCAGCTCAACACCTTTGTTGGCGGCATACGCCAGCACGAATTTGGCAAAACCATGCCAGCTGGTTTCGCCTGCTGCAGCCAGGTGATAAGTCCCGGCCAGCTTGCTTGCATCTGCAGCATGGTTGATCTGTTGCAGAATATGCGCGGTTACGTCTGCGATCAGTTCAGCTCCTGTAGGGGCACCAAACTGGTCTGCCACCACATTGAGCGCATCGCGTTCGCTAGCCAAGCGCAGCATGGTCTTGGCAAAGTTGTGACCCCGCGCAGCATACACCCAGCTCGTACGAAGCACCACGGCGCGGGCGCCACTGGATTCGATGGCCCGTTCGCCTTCGAGTTTGCTGCGGCCATACACCGACAATGGCCCGGTGGCAGCGTTTTCCTGCCAACGGCTCTGGCCGCTGCCATCGAACACATAGTCCGTGGAATAGTGTATTAGCCAAGCGCCCAATGCTGCAGCTTCACGTGCCAGCACACCTGGGGCCTCGGCATTTATCAGTAGCGCCTGTGCCTGGTCACTTTCTGCCTTGTCCACTGCCGTGTAGGCGGCCGCATTGACGATCACGTCCGGTGCCACCTGGCGTACGGTTGCGGCAAGGCCTTCCAGGTCGGCAAGGTCGCCACATAGGCCATTGCTGCCTTGGCGGTCCAGGGCGATGACTTCGCCGAGCGGGGCCAAGGCGCGTTGCAGTTCCCAGCCGACCTGACCGTTTTTCCCTAACAGCAGGATCCTCACGCTTTATGTGCTCCGTACTGTTGGGCAACCCAGTCACGATAGCTACCGTCCATGACGCCTTTGACCCATTCCTGGTTGGCCAGGTACCACATCACGGTTTTGCGAATGCCGGTTTCGAAGGTTTCGGCTGGTTTCCAGCCTAGTTCACGCTCGATTTTGCGCGCATCGATAGCATAGCGGCGGTCGTGGCCCGGGCGGTCGGTGACGTAGGTAATCAGTTCGGCATAATGCTCGACTGGCTTGCCGGTTTGCTGGTTGATCACCTGGCGTGAGGCGGCAGGGGCCAGTTCATCGAGCAGGCCGCAGAGCGTATGAACGATGTCGATGTTGGCTTTTTCGTTCCAGCCGCCGATGTTATAGGTTTCGCCGAAGGTGCCTGCTTCCAGGACACGGCGAATGCCAGAGCAGTGATCTTCGACATACAGCCAGTCGCGAATTTGCTGACCGTCACCGTAAACCGGCAGGGCTTTGCCGGCCAAGGCGTTGACGATCATCAACGGGATGAGCTTTTCGGGGAAGTGGAAAGGCCCGTAGTTGTTCGAGCAATTGGTGGTCAGTACCGGCATGCCGTAGGTGTGGAAGTACGAGCGCACCAAATGGTCGCTGGCGGCTTTGCTGGCCGAATACGGGCTATTGGGGGCGTAAGGCGTGGTTTCGGTGAACGCCGGATCGTTGGGCCCGAGCGTGCCGTACACCTCATCGGTGGAGACATGCAGGAAGCGGAATGAGTCTTTCTCCGTACCTTCGAGACTGTTCCAGTGCGCGCGAGCGGCTTCGAGCAGTCGGAAGGTGCCTACCACGTTGGTTTCAACGAATGCCTCGGGGCCTGTGATGGAGCGGTCTACGTGGGACTCTGCTGCAAAGTGCACTACCGCACGAGGCCGATATTTGCTAAGCAATTCAGCCAGCAAGGAAGAATCGCAGATACTGCCTTGGACAAAATTATGTTGAGTGTCACCTTCCAGAGACTTTAGGTTGGCGAGATTTCCAGCGTATGTCAGAGCGTCTAGGTTTATAACTGGCTCGTCATTATGGGTGCACCATTTCAGAACAAAATTAGAGCCGATAAAGCCCGCTCCACCAGTCACTAATATCATATGAAAACTCAGTCCGTTTAATTGTCATGTCTGCTATTTGGAAACTTCGAGAGTGCACGTCGCGCTAGTCGCCGCAGGATGAGCTGAGTGCGACGATTCTCAAGTCAAGGTGGATGGTACAACAAATGGGTTGGCACGGCTATAAAAAAAGGGTGGCAGAGCGTTTTTTCCCTACCTTGTGAGGTTGTTTTTAGAATTTTTTTGAGGATTTTTTCAGCTCCACGAAGCCTAAGGGGATAAGAGGGCGGTGGGTTGCACAAGGGGGGTTATTTAAATACACTGTTCATAAAAGCATGAATGAGAGAGGTTCGGTGTGGAGGCTAAAGAGTTTAATGAGTTTGACAGGCTGGAGCGTGCTGTTGAAAATAAGCTGCCTGGCCAGACTTTTGATTTGCTGTGCCAGTTAGTATGTTGCCGGGGTGAAGTGCTCGGAGATAGAGACTTTGCTCTTGTTGAGCGAGCGCTATCTGATTGTTTGCTTGAGTCGCAGATAATCGATTTCCATGCGCGCTGCGGAGAGATCGTACGAAGGACGGGCTATTCAAGCAGATATATGGAGCTGATAGCTGGGTACAAGGGGTTACGATTTTCGGATGAGTCGAGAAACGTAATAGTTGGTGAGAATGGATATCTTTATCTCGCAGGGGGAAGGCATTCGGTACTGGATTACATTACGGGTAGAAAGTCACCGCCTTTGTTGTCGATTGAAAACTTTAGGGATAACTTAAAGCGGCGAGAAGGTTTTTGTAAGGCGCGTAATATCAAGTATAAGCATATCATCTTTCCTGATAAGCAGTCGGTAGAAAGCTCTAACTTTCCGCTGCTCGATTACACCTGCTTGGGAGATCGATATGCGGAGAAATGTATAGATTTGGCTGGGTCGTTGATGTACCCAAAGCGTGACCTGGGCTCTGGTTCTTTTCATAAAAAAGATACCCACATGTCTGACAGCGGTTATTGTAATCTAACTGCTCTACTATTGCGCAGCTTAGGTTTTGATGACAGATTATGTGAAGCGGTGAAGCAAGAACTCATAGGGTGCTTAACCAAGCATGTTAAATACTCTGGTGATCTTGGCTCCAAAATGGATCCGGAAGAGTTTGATGTCAAAAATGATATTGAGCCTAACTGGAGCTATCTGCATGTTAAGAATAATCTCGGTGTTTCAAATGACGGTTTGGCAGAGCTGTATTTTAATGAAAATGCACTTACGGGGATGAGGGTGATTATTTTTGGCGACTCCTTCTCGCGACTGCATAGCTTGTTTTTGTCGCGATGCTTCAAGGAAATTGCCTTTTTTAGGACGCGCTACTTTCATGAAGATTTGGTTGATATGGCTCGGCCGGACTTGGTTATAACCGGCAATGCAGAGAGATATCTCGGGTCGGTTGACAGGGACGACATTGCACCTAATTTTTTCTTGTATCCGTTGTTAAAGGGTATCGGGCATGCGCCAGATCAGGAGTATGCAATCGCAATGAATGCATTTCTATCCTACGGAAAGCCCGAGTATAATAAGTTTAAAGATAAACTCAGGGCTGATTTGTTTTAATTTTTGTAAAATAGGGAGTCTGCTTTAGCGCAGGCTCCCTTTGGCGATAATCTTTACGCTATCTCCAGGTAAGCTGAATTTCGCGGGTCACTATTTGGCGCGCAGGCCAAGTAATCGTCAAATTTCTCAGCGTTGTATTCCTCAAGCATGCCAGTAGTTAAGCGCTCGCCGGGCACAGAAATCTCTGCGTCTGTAGTAAATACAAGTGCTGAGTCGAAATGGTCGATTAGTTTCTTTACGCCTTCAGTTGAAAATATTTTGACATTTTTTTCATGAATTTCATACTCTAAAAGGCATGTGCTGACTGTTGATATACCTTCTTCGCAGTAAGCTATGAGGTCGTTTGTATTTTCAATGCCGTCAAAGTAGATGTCCTGTTTTAGTCCATACATCAAAACGTTAGCGGGTCGTAGAGCGGCGACGCTGTATGAGTATGTGTGTTGATTTGTTTCGGCAGGATGGGGTGACCAAATGAAAAGTTTTTCGGGGTTGCTCTCTGCGAATCGCCAGACAATATTGAAGAAGTTTCTTTTGTCTTCTACGGAATATAAAAACCAATTGGTATTTGTGGTAATTACCGTGTAGGCGGGCAGACTCCTTTCTGCGGGTTTTGCATTCAAATGTCTTGGGTATCCTACACTAGAGTCGCCGTACCACTTCAGCCGTAATGAAGCGATAGACGGTAAGCTTTCTCCAATTCCATCGTAGTAAGAGCTTAAGTCAATGATTTTTGAATCGTCGTCTAAATTATAGCCAGATTGTAGGAGGCCATGCGGTAACTCAATGATGGGAATGCTTAGGCTCAAAGCGCTCGAAAGTAGTGCTCTGTACTCTTTTTTTATGTTGGGGTTTACTTGGCCAATGTAGGTGACTATTCTTGTGATTTTTTTAAAAATGGCTGCGATATTTTTGATTGAACTACAGAAGCTAGCTTTTTTAAATTTTTGGCTGCACTCGAAGAAATCAAAACCCTCGGAGTAAATGATAGACTTATAGCGACTGCCTTCAGACATCAGGCATGCCATCTCGATCTGTGAGGCATTTGTCGCGATATAGAGAACTGTCGTTAAGTAGTCAGGCTGTGAATCTGCGATGCTTCCTGACACTGAATGCCATTTGGCTGCTATGGTGGATTGTTTTTCGAGTACAGCTTGATTCGGATATGAGTTCCTAGTGGAGTTTAAAGGCTGCGCTTGGAGGCTTTGGGGTTTTTTCTTCTTCATACGCTAAGTCCTTGCTTCGCCTGCTTGTAAGCGTTGATGCCGCAACTAATTATAAGGTCTGGATTAGAAGTGATTTTAACCAATTTCTCATACCACTCTAGCTCGTTGTTGCAAAGCCAGCCATTATCGCCGTCCGTGATTACGGAGTTGAACTCAGATACGTTGCTTGCTATAACCGGTACTGATTGAGAGGCGCACTCAAGATACTTAATATTAGACTTACAGTTATTGAAAACACTATTTTCAAGAGGGACGAGAACGAGATCATGGTTGAATATGATTTCGAGCATCTTCTCAAAAGAGGCGGTGCTAATCATTTGAGATTTCACGCCCAGTGTAGAAAAAACATTTGAGTAATCTGATAAGCTCCCCATGAAGCTAATTGAGAACTTCTCAGGATGTTGCTGGGCTAATTTTGTAAGAGGGCCAGTTATAGTTGAAAAGTCTCTTTTGTGTGTATTGCTACCAGATAGATAAAGGATTTTAACTTTATTGTCTAAGAATTTATGGGTTTTCGCTCGTGCGACTACCTGTTGAGTGGTTTTGAAGTATTTTATTGGTAGCTTATTTTGTCGAACTGTTACAGATGGATTGATCTTGCGAAGTTCTAGTGCGATGGCTTCAGTGGAGCAAGTAAAGGAATCTGCGTATACTGTTAGTGCTGATTGCTTGAGAGATTCCCCGAAATCCTCTTGAGGTGTTCTTAAACCCGAGCGGCATGCGCCGCGCTCTCTGGCATACTCCGGTAGCAAAAGATCGTCGTAGTCAAACTCTACGCTGATGCCAATGGTCCGGCAGAGCTGTACGAGATATATAATTTTCGGGCTGTAGGCGGGGCGCATGAAAATCATTTTTTTGGCCGAGAATACGGCTTTTAAAATATCGCTAAGCAGGTTGTTTCCGGCGAAGAAGATAACTTGGTCAAAATTATCATCTTTTTTGTGAGGGAAGATGCAGCGATACAGCCAAGAGGCATTATCTTCAGGTGCGTCGGTATAGAAGACAGTGGTGCCTTGAGTGATTGGCGCGGAGCAAGAATTTTTAGAAAACGGCAATCGGGGATAGTGGTATCGACGCTTTTCTTTCTCGCCATACTGGAAGTAGTGACGGGCGGCAGGCACTCCAGCTTTATGCACGTCCTTATGGTCTCGATAGTAAGCGGTTTCGTCGATGACTAGCCTGGAGATCAAATTTTTATCAAGATCAGGGCGGAGTGAGTGTAGGGTTTCAAGTAGGCTGAAAGTGTAGGGGGTTGTGGGTGTTGCTGAATTTGTTAATTTAGTCATCTCAATTGCCCTGAGTACTATTTGATGAGCTCACCAAACCTAAAGAATATGTCTTCAGTGAGCCTGAAGGGTTCGTTAAGCTTGATTAGATCTTCAATTTTTGCTCTGAATTTTCTGTTGGGGAATTTAGGTATTTTGTGCGTTGTGTTGTTCAAGGCGTAGTCAGTGGCTTGTATCACTTCATTTGCATTGGTGAAAACTCTTGAGTTAAGCGATAGCTCATGAGTGAAAGAAGCAAAAGGCTCTGGTGCATATAAGGCTGTAGGTGTGTTGGTTGTTATGTAGTCCAGTGCAATTGTGCTGGGTGTTGATATCACTAGCGAGGCCCAATCTAGTTCTAGGGACTCAGGGTGTTCGCTTGTGCATTTGATGTTGCATTGCTTGTATGCCTCTGCCCAGTCTTGATTGATTTGTTCTTTTTTTTCCGCTGGATGTGGCCGGTGTATCATAGTGCTTTGTGGGTATTTCGCTCTGATCTCTTTGATGGCGTAAATAAAGCTAACGATTTGGTGCTTGCTGTATACTCCCCAGTTAAAATTGGTCGCAATAATGATGTTGTGAATAGCGTTGCTGGAGAGTTTTCGTACAGTTGAGTTTGGGTATGGGTAACCAATGCCATCATCGCCAAAAAAACTAAGTAGTTTGGAAAAGTGGAATAACGATAATGAGTTGTCAGTCTCAGTGCCTCGGTAGTCTATCCGTTTAAGCGTAGAGGAGAAATTGTGACCAGGTTGAATCCAGCCGTGCTGGATGCTGGCGTGAGCTGTACCTGTTTGCTTGCATAGATAGCCGATTGCGTTAGAGACTTTGCAGTGGGGGGTGGATTCGTGAGCTCCAAGTAAAACAAGTTTGGTCTTTTCAAGAAGCCCCGGGACAGTGTGGGGTTCAGTTGTGATTTGATCGAAAAGGTTGAATGCTTTCTCGTTTTGAGAAAGGAGGCGCTCAAGAGTAAATAAGTAAATAGGAGCATCGAATTTAAACTGGCTAGCCAGGCGTTGAGCGATGTTGATGCTTCCGGTGCTTTCGCACACGAATAGAATTCCATTTCTTTTATGATTCATAACGGTCACTGATTATGGCTTGAGTTTCTGGGCTCAAAACTCTTAGGGGGAATGGCAAGTCCACCATGCGGGCCTGATAAATAGTCCAAGCTTAGCGAAGGGTGATAGCGGCATTCAAATGCCTGATCACAAGACCAGCGTCTGATGAAGTTCTTCTGCTCCCGCTGTGCTCTTGCTTGCTTATCAAGTGTTGAGTCTTTCCCTCGACTAACGGATTCAGCATGAATCAGTTGTGCAAATGCACTCCAAATAATATGCAAGCCTTGCTGTGTGATACGAAGGCAAAGGTCGACATCATTAAACGCTACTGGATAGGCGCGGTCATCCAGGCCACCTGCGGCATCAAAGACCGATTTGCGTACCAACAGGCACGCGGCAGTCACTGCACTTTGCCTTCGGGTGATCTGATTCATCCCCAAATACCCCGCATCACGCTGTTCGAGACTGTTTCCCGTATGTGCCGCCAAACCATTAATACCAACTACGACGCCGCCATGCTGGACCATGCGGTTGGGCCACAGCAGCTTAGCGCCTACTGCCCCAACACCTGGGCGATAGAGCTGCGCAACCATCTCTCGAAGCCAGCCGCTTTCGATAATCTCGATATCGTTGTTCACCAAACCAATCAATTCACCCGTCGCAACCCCTACCGCCCGGTTGTTGATGGTTGAATAGTTGAACGGGTAGGGGTGCTCCAAAAGGGTCACTCCCCGTGCCTTGATATCCTCGAAGTACGCAAGGGTGGCGGGATCACTGGACTGGTTATCGACAACGATGATTTCCAGGTAAGGATAATCGGTATCGTTCAGCAACCCTTCGATACAGGCGTGCAGTAACTTGTACTGATCCCGTGTGGGCACGATCAGGCTTACCCGCGGCAGCGTCTCAGGTAGCGGCCAATGGGCCCTGAGCAGCGCGGGATAATCTGGCACGCGGCTTACGTAAGCGCCGGGTGCCAGTGTTTCGCACAGCCACTGAATGGCTTGCATCCGTTGCTCGGATGGCTCTGCCTGCTCTGGGCTGCCAGGTAGGTGGTTGGCACGGTGATAAAGAACGCGAGGCAAGTGCGCAACGCTCGCGTGTTCGTGTTCTGTGGCCAATGCCACACCCGCCATAAGGTCGTGCCAGCAAACGCTTGATTCGGTGCGACCGTTCAGCAGCGCAAGCGCCTTTTCGACAATGCCTGCGCCGAGGATCGCGCCCGATGTAAAAATATCGGCGCCGATAAACAGGTCGATGTCCCACACCGGCTTTAGCCAGGGCAGGCTACGCTCGCCTTGGGGGCCGTCGCGGTCACAGTCGGCAAACGCCCACGCACTGCCATCATCCAGCAGAGCGCTAAGGTGAGGCAGGGCAAACGGTGCCAGTCGATCCCCGGCATGAATCGGCAAGATGCGATCACACCCTGCCGATAGTAACCGGTCAAGCGCCGGCGTAAGGTCAGCCGATGGTGCGGTGGCGACTTCATGAACATTCGCACGGTTGGCGCCCAGGCTTTCCAGGCTGGTGTGTTCCAGCGCTGCATCCCCTTCGCTGACCAACAGCAGGCCGAGTTTGCCCTGCAGTGCAGGGGAATCCTTTTCGTCCAAGCGCTGGAACGCTTCGAACCACTGCGGATAACTCTCCCAGCCAGCACTCTTCGGCAAGCGCAGGCTTTGTTCATTAGCAACGGCAGTCAGTAGCTCAAGCGTTGCCTTGTCCTGCGTCGGGTCGAGCTTGCGAATCAGCCCTTCCACGCCTTCTGGCCAGCAGCACAAGCGAATCGGGCTGCCCGCCAGGGGCTGCCCAAGGTCGTTGACCACATCCAGTATGTGCACTTTGCCGTCAGCCAATTCCCACGGCAGGTCGATCGCAAAGCCGTGGTCGCTGGTCGCTCGGTATGCCAATGCCTGGTTGTGCACGTTGCAGGTGCCCTGGCCGACCACTTGGTTGCCTTCACGCACCGTCACTTGCACATGGCGGCGCGGTGCCTGTGGGTCCCAGCACCAGCCACCCACCCGCAGGCCGCCGGTGTGCCACACCTGTGAGGCGATGGAGGCGCTGTCTTGGCTGGGTGCGGTGGGCAGCAGTATCTGGCCTTCCAGGCTGAACCCCTGGTTGGCGATTTGTGCGGTGATGACCCGCGCTTCATCCAGCCAGTTCTGGCGCAACTGCACCACAAACCCGTGGTACTGGTCGCCGGCGCTGGCCTGTGGCTCGTACTGGTCGGCACGCACAAGGGCCACGCTGGCACCGTCGACGAACACCTCGATGGCCAGGCGTTGCTCTGGCTGCGCGTTGTCCATGGCCCAGCCATGCAGCACGTCACCCTGCAGGCCAAGAATGGCGCCGCTGAACGCAGGCAGGGTGACGGGCTGTTGCGCCGCCTGTGGTTGGTCCAGGAGGTGTTGGGTCATCGGTCCAGGCTCGGGGTAAAAGGCAAAGAGGTAAGGGTCGTTGCGCCGGCTTCGCTTGCCAGCAGGCCGGGGTGGGCGTACAGGGGTTGGGCCAGTTCATCGGCCAGCGCTGGTGCATGCCAGTCGCTGCCGGGGTGCTCGGCCAGGCTCAGCACGCCATCGCAGCCCGCCGCCTGGGCGCGTTCGGCCAGGCTGAAATCATGCAGCTCAGGCAGGTCGTGCACGGTGCCTGTGGCGCGCAATTGCTTGAGCCATGGGCTATTGCCCTGGGCCAGCAAGCGCAGGGGCAACTGCTCGCGGCGGATATGCCGGGCCAGCTTCAACCAGCGCTGGGCGGTGTCGGCATCACGTAGGTGGTCGCCGATCAGCAGTGCCTTGGGCATGCTGGCAGGTGCGCTGCCGCATGCCGGGTTGGCGAGTGCAAGCAACTGGGCGCCCGGCAGGGCACTGGCGTATGTTGCCTGTAGCGCCTGCCAAGGCAGCTGCACGCTGGCAGCTTCGCGGGCAAAGCGTTGCCAGTCGTAATCGCCATGCTGGCTGAGCAGGCGGTCGTCGTGGCAGAGAATGCGGTAGGGGATGGCCAGCAGGGCAGGGAGGTCGCACAAGGCTACCGGGCAGCGTGCCAGTTGCTGGAATACCAGCGTTTGCAGCGGCAGTTTGCGTAGGCTGTGTACCAGGGCGCCAAGGTCGCCTGGCAGCTCGAACTCAAGGTTCAGGGCCAGGGGCTTCAAGGGCGCGCGCAGTACGGCCCACTCGCGATGGCTGTCGCGGTGGTAGCTCAGGCTGAAGTCGGCGCTGTCGTTCGAGCCGTCGTGAATGTACAGGGCTTTGTCGGCTTGGGCGGCCCAGCACGTGTGTTGCTCGTTCGCCGTTTTGCTTGCCAGGTGCTCAAGGCGCGCCTGCTGCAGGGCCTGGCGGGCCGGCTTGATTGGGTCGCGCAGGGTGAAGGCGTTGTAGCGCGCCGAGGCATCGGGGTAGCGTTTGCGCAGGATGGCGTTGTTGTGCGCCACGCGCATGACCTTTTCGGCACCGAACGAGATGCCACCCTGGTGGGCAACGAACACATTGGGCGCCCCCATGTGCCGCCAGCCGTGCTCGCGGGCACGCAGGCACCAGTCGGTTTCTTCACCGTAGCCGCGTGCCAGGTGCACTTCGTCCAGGTAGCCCACCTGGTCCAGTGCGGCGCGCTTGATGTACAGGCAGAAACCGCAGCCGGTTTCGATTTCCATGGGCGCGCTGTTCACCTGGCGGGCCAGTTCATCCAGCTCAGCCTGCGCCTGGGCACTGGGCAGGTCATGGCACACCTGGCTGCGCGGGAAGCTCATCAGCTCGCCGTTGTTGGTGAAGGGCGTGACCGAGGCGATGTCTTCGGCGCTGTAGGCTACCTGGCGCAAGCGGTCGAGCCACGCGCCGTGCACGCGGGTGTCGGCGTTCAGCCACACCACGTCCTTGTTCGGGCTCAGGGCCATGGCGCGGTTCATGGTGCGGATGAAGCCCAGGTTCACGGCGTTGTGCACCAGGGTGATCTTGCCCTTGGCGGCCAGCACTTTCAGGGCCTTGTTCAGCTTGGGCTGTGGCGAGGCGTCATCCACCACCACCAGGCGGTGCGGCGTGCGGTTGAGCTTGCGGGCATCCAGGGCGCTGTTGATGCACTCAAGGGTTTCTTCCAGGCCGTCGTACACCGGAATCAGCACATCGACCGGTTGCTGCAGGCCGCCACCGCTGGCAGCAGGCGGTGGAACCAGGGCCGGCATGGCGTACACCGGGCTGCCCAGCAGGGGCGAGCCATCGGTGAAGCGCACGTGCACGGCGGCGGTCGGGTTCGGCACGCTGATGCGGATGCCGCCATGGGTAGCAGGCAGGCCGGCGGCGCTCAGCAATGGGTGAGGGGCGCTGGCACTGGTCGCGACCTTGGCATCGTTGGCCTCCAGCTGCAGGGTCACAGGTGTTTGCAGGCTGCGCAGGTCGATGGCCCAGCCATGGATTTCACGGCGCTCCTCTACATAGCGCATCACGCCGAGGGTGCGGGGGGCGTCGGGCTGGGCGGCCAGCAGCTTGAGCAGCAGGGCCAGCTCCTTGCCGGAACTGATTTCGGGCAGGTAGGCCAGAATCATCCGGCGCAGCTCGGCCGGTGCAAGCGCTTCGCTGCGGGCCTGCCACAAGGTCATGCGAATGGCGGCTTCGTTGGGCTGTTGCCGCCAGGCGGTGGTCAGGTACTTGCAGGCCAGGGCGCTGTGCCCCTGGGCCAGCAGGCTACGGCCGATCAGCGCATGGATGTCGGCGCGCTCGGGCAAGGCCCGGGCAGCGTTGGCGAAAAACAAAAAGGCCAGCTCAGGCGCCTGCGGCAGGGCCGCGATGCCTTTCCATAATTGAGCTTCCGGCCGGTACTCGGCGGTTTGCAGGGCGCGCTCGAGTGCGGCAGCCGCCAGGTCGTGCGCATTGGCCTGCCGATGGCGGTGGAAGGTGTTCATGAGCGTTTCGCGCCCATGGTCAAGAATTCTGGACATAAGCTTGGCTTGGCTACAAAAAATAAAAAGAGGGGCGACCCGAAAGTCGCCCCTTTGCATACACCCGGCCTTGCGGCCGGGCATACGCGCTACGGCAGGGCTAGTTACACCTGGCCGTGCAGCACAACGACGTTGTCGATGTGTGCTTCAGCTTCAACGGAACCAACGATGCCCAGGGCTACGTCGGCGTGGGTGCCGCCGTTGGCCAGCACTTGCATCCAGCCAGCCTTGCCAGTTTCTTCCGCAGCACGGCCCAGGGCCGACTGGTACAGAGCGTCGATGAAGTCGCTGTCAGACTTGTTGCTGGCTTCCGCCGAGTCGACGATGCCTTTGGCAACGTCTGCACGGCTGGTGCCGTTGACCAGCAGGCTCACCCAACCTTGCAGGCCGGCTTCTTCTACATCGCGACCCAGTACGTTGCTGTACAGGCTCGAAACGAAGTCGGCGTTCGACTGGTCCAGTGCCTGCGCTTCGGCCGACGTTGCGATAGCGGCTGCTACATCAGCCAGCGTGCCACCGTTGGCCAGCACGTTTTGCCAGCCGGCCAGGCCTACGCCTTCTGCATCACGACCCAGCAGGGACTGGTACAGCTCGTTGATGTCAGTGGCGTTGACAGCGTACGTGAACTCAGCCGAGTTCAGGAACGTGTTGGCGATATCGGTCAGCGAAGAGCCCGAGTTCAGCGCGTCGACGAAGCCCTTCGCGCCGGAAACGTCGGCGTCACGGCCCAGGATGCCTTGGTACAGGCGCAGAGCGTCTGCTTCGGCTTCGCTGTGTGCCAGGGCAACGGTGTCACCATTGGCGAAGCTCAGGAACTCAGCGTTGCTGATCAGCGCGGTCTGGTTGCCGGTCAGGTTGACGGTGAAGTTGGAGTCGCTCACAGCGAACTTGTAGTCGCCACGTGCGCCGTCGAGCTGAACAACGTCGAAGCCTGCACCGGTGTCAACTACGTCAGCGTGGTTGCTGCCGCTGAGGATCACGGTGTCGGAGCCCGAACCGGTCTTCACGTAGTTGTTGCCTTCGCCAGCAACGATGGTGTTGTTGCCGTTGCCGGTGATGATGGTGTCGTTACCAGCGCCTGCATCGATGTAGACGTTCTGGTCGCCTGCAACGGTGATCAGGTCGTCGCCGCCGCCGGTGGCGATCAGCTGGTCGATGGCAACAGCGCCGTCAGCGGCCAGGGCAGCAGCCTGGGCAGCCGGAGTCGGTACGTTGACAACCAGGTTGGCATCGCTTTCCAGGATGAAGGTGTTGGCACCTGCAGCCACGGCTTTGGTCAGGTCAACAGCGACCTGGTCGTTCTTCTGGCCTGCAACCACGCCGGTGACCACGTTGGCGGTACCGCTTTCTGGCAGCACCAGGTTCACGCCGTCGAAGGTAGCAACGTTGACGGTTGCGCCTTCTTCATCCAGGCCCAGCAGGGAGGTGATGGCGTCGATGGTGCCAGCCGACAGCTGCGAGGCTGCCAGGTGGTCTTGCAGTTCCGAGACGGGATTATCGTATTGCATGGTGTATTCCTGTTACTTCAAGCCAATTGGCTTGCTGCACTGATTTTCTGCGGTTGCGCAGAGTGTTCCCACGGAGACTTAGAGCGGGCAGCGTTCATCTTCGTAACGGGAGTAATGGCGATATGCAGCGCCACCAGAGGCTCGGTGCCAGTGGGGCCATGCATCATCTGGTTGGTTACCAGGCTTTGCGGCTCGGCGTTGCCGAACACGATATGGCCTGTGAGTTCGTAGTGTTTGCGTTGCGGGCCGACCAGGCTGAAACCTGCGCAAATCAGCGGCAGGCCTTCGCCACGCACGCCAACGAAAGTGCCGGTGGACACGTTGCGGCTAGGGCCGGAGCCGGCGACCATGCAGGTGTACAGCAGGTCGACACCGGCCGGTTTGTTCGGCCAGTTGACGGCAAAGCTTTCAATGAATTCGTTGCTGTTCGGGGTGCCGACCCAGCCTTCGTGGGAAGTCACTTCACCCGTGGTTTGCAGGTGTGCGGTCAGCGCCAGCGGCATGGGCGCTGTGCTGGCAGCGATAGCTGGGGTGGGTTCACCGCCGGCCACCACGGCAAAGGTGCGCATGATGGCGGGGGAGGTGTCGATGCGGTCGATGCGCAGGTCGATTGGGTCGATCACTGCGTCGAACATGTGGTATTCGGTAATCAGGATGGTGGTGACGCCACCTTTCACCCGGGCCACGATGGTGTCGCCCAGTTTGGTCAGCATGTTCTTGCTGACGCCCTCGGCGGGGAAGAAGTCGATGGAGCCTTTGCCCAGCGGTGCTTGTTGCAGCGCGATGCAAACTGGCTTGTCGGCAGGGGGCTGCGAGGCATAGCGGAAAATGTACATGCCCGGCTCGAGTAGCGTCACTCGCGAGCTGATTTTCAAACCATCTAGGGTTTGCGAAGGCATAGACATGGCGTTGTTAAGCTCCTTTTAAACACACTGGCAGCTCACTTGCTCAAACCCGTGCATACACCAAACGGCCTTACTGGCCTTTCCCTGCGAAGGGGCGAAGATGCAGTGGTGTGAAAAAGTTGTCAACTGCAGCGGGTAAAAAAAATTTCATCAAAAAAGTGAACTAAATCACCTTGTTCGTGCTCCGGAGCGGTCTGGGAGGGCGGTTACAGGGCCATCGCCAGGCAGCCTTTTTGCGTTCTAAGTAACTTGAAATCAAGAGCTTACAGGCTTTTAATTGACTTGGGTCAAGCCTTCTGTTTTTTTGGCGCCGAAAAACTGTCACTCGTCGGGTTGGGTTGCCGTCTGTCGGTATTCATACCGCCGCATGTGGCAATCTGATGTGCAACTAAGGGTGGGTTCGAGCCCGCTGCGCAGGGCCCTATCCCTGCATTTCTCAGCCGGCTAGCAAGTTTCATCATTCAGCCGCCAGTGGGTTGTGTATCGGGTGCCAGGTCAATGACTTGAGGAAACCAACACGCCGCTCGTCTAGTCGGGTGATACACTGCCGGCCGTTTTCGCCTTTCTCACGTATGGAAACTATGAGTTCACTATCCGAAAATAACCTGCAGTCCGCCCTCAAAGCCTGTAAAAGCAGCTTCCTTTCGGTCGGTTTCTTCAGCTTCTTCGTCAATGCCCTGATGCTGGTGCCCACCTTCTTCATGATCCAGGTGTCGGGCCGTGTTGTGCCTTCCAGCAGCACTTCCACGTTGCTGATGCTGACGCTGATTCTTACGGTGCTCGTAGTCACCATGGGTGCTTTGGAATGGGTGCGATCGCGGATCATGGTGCGTATCAGTAATCGCCTCGATGTGATGCTGAGTCGTGATGTGTACCGAGCGAGTTTCAAGCGCGCGCTTAACAGTGGTGGGGCAGATGCCACCGCGCAGTCCCTCAATGACCTGACATCGTTGCGCCAGTTTTTCACGGGCTCAGGCCTTTTCGCCTTCTTTGATGCGCCTTGGTTCCCGATCTACACCATTGTCATGTTCCTGTTCCACCCTTGGTTCGGTTGGATGACGCTGGCCTGTGGCGCGGTGTTGACGACTCTGGCGGTGGTGAACCATCGAGTTACCGGGCAGGCTCTGGCCAGCGCGAACAGAGAGAACGTAGCTTCGAACGTTGTCACGACCAAGACCCTGCGTAACGCCGAGGTCATCGAGTCGATGGGCATGCTCGAAACCCTGATGAATCGTTGGGCTAAGCGCCAGCGCAACATCATGTTGTTGCAATCGCGGGCCAGCGATAAGGGTGGAGTGGTTAGTTCGTTCTCCAAAACGTTCCGCACCTGGTCGCAGTCGATCATGCTGGCTATCGGCGCATACCTGGTGGTCACCCATGAAATCAACCCAGGCCTGTTGATGGCCGGTTCCCTGCTATTAGGCCGGGCGCTGTCACCGATCGACCAGATGATCGGCAGTTGGAAAGGCTTCGTCTCCGCCAAGGTGCAGTACGACCGCCTGAGCAAGGTAATGGACGACCTGAAAAACGAACCCGAGCGCATGCCACTGCCAGCCCCCGAAGGCCACATCCAGGTCGAAAACCTGATCGTCGCCCCGCCTGGCGCTAAGGCCCCAGTCCTGCGCAGCGTCAACTTCGTGACCCCGGCCGGCTCCATCGTCGGCATCATTGGCCCAAGCGCCGCCGGCAAGTCCACCCTGGTGCGTGCCCTAATGGGGATCTGGCCGCCTCAACATGGCGTGGTCCGCCTCGACGGCGCCGATATCGCCAGCTGGGACAAACAAGCCTTGGGCCCGTACGTCGGCTACCTGCCCCAGGACATCGAGCTGTTCGAAGGCAGCATCAGCGAAAACATCGCCCGCTTCGACAAAGTCGACCCAGAAAAGGTCGTGCAGGCCGCACAAATGGCCGGCGTGCACGAAATGATCCTGATGCTGCCCGACGGCTACGACACGGTCATCGGCAGCGACGGCATCAACCTCTCCGGCGGCCAGCGCCAGCGCATCGGCCTGGCTCGGGCGCTGTACGGCAACCCACGGCTGATCGTGCTCGACGAGCCCAACTCCAACCTCGACGACGTTGGCGAACGCGCCTTGGGCGTGGCCCTGCAGAAGCTCAAGGAAACCGGCGCCACGGTGTTCATCGTTTCACACCGGCCAAACATCCTTACCCGTTTGGACCGCATTCTGGTCATGGCAGGTGGCACGGTGTCGCTGTATGGCGAGCGCGACCGGGTTATCGCCGAGTTGGCCGCCCAGCAGGCCAAGGCCCAAGCGCAGGCCCAGCAGCGTGTTGCCCAGCCGGCCGCCCCGCAACCAACGGCGGCCGCCCCCGCCGCGCCTCACCCGGTTTCCCCCGCGGCCCCTGCCGCTGCGCCCGCAGCTCCTGCCGGCACTGGCGCGTAAAAGGATTTTCAGATGAGCAGTAAAGCGATCACCACGTTCGACCACAATTTCGACGACATGCCCACCTCCGACCGCGGCATCCGCCGCATCGGCCTCACCATTGTCTTCGTCACCTTCGGCATCTTCGGCACCTGGGCGGCATTCGCCCCGCTCAGCAATGCCGTGCATGGTTCCGGCACGGTTACCGTGCAGAACTACCGCAAGACCGTGCAGCACCTGGAAGGCGGCATCGTCAAAGAGCTGTATGCCCGTGACGGCGACTTGGTGAAGAAGGGCGACCCGCTGATCGTGCTGGATGAAAGCCAGCTCAGCTCGGAATACGAGTCCACCCGCAACCAGCTGATCGTCGCCCGCTACAAAGAGGCCCGTTTGCGCGCTGAGCGCGACGGCCTGCCGGTGATTCCAGCCGTAACCATGGAAGGCACCGACTCCCAGCGCGCCAGCGAAGCGTTGGCCGGCGAACAGCAAGTATTCAAGGCCCGTCGCGACTCATTGCAAGGTGAGATTTCGGTGAACCGCGAGCGCATCGAGCAGATGAAGCAGCAAATCGCCGGCCTCAACGACATGATCCGCACTAAAACCGGCCTGGAAAAATCCTACAGTGGCGAGATCAAGCAACTAAAGGAATTGCTCGCCGAAGGCTTCGTCGACAACCAGCGTCTGTTGGAGCAAGAGCGCAAGCTGGACATGCTCAAGACGGAAGTGGCCGACCACGAGTCGAACATCACCAAAACCAAGCTGCAGATCGGTGAAACCGAACTGCAGATCGTACAGTTGAAAAAGAAGTTCGACGCCGACGTTGCCAACGACCTGTCCGATACCCAGGCCAAAGTATTCGACCTGCAGGAAAAAGAAGCCGCACTGCGTGACCGCCTGTCGCGGGTGGTAATCCGTGCGCCGGAAAGCGGCATGGTGCTGGACATGAAAGTACACACCATCGGTGGCGTGGTCAGCGCAGCCACCCCGCTGCTGGATATCGTTCCGGCCTCTTCGGAGCTGGTGATCGAAGCCAAGGTCGCGACCAAGGACATCGACCGCCTGGAACTGGGCAAAACCGCCGACATCCGCTTCAGCGCCTTCAACCAGGCCACTACACCGGTCATCGAGGGCACCCTGACGCGCATCTCGGCCGACAGCCTGACCGAGGAGCGCACGGGCGACCAGTATTACCTGGTGCGGGTCAACGTCACCGAAGACGGCATGAAAAAGCTCGGCAACCGCAAGCTGCAGCCCGGCATGCCGGCTGAAGTCCTGATCAACGCAGGCGACCGCACCATGCTGCAGTACCTGTTGAAACCGGCGCGCAACATGTTCGCTGAATCGCTGATCGAGGAATGATTGTGCTGCGTTTGCTCCCCGGTGTACTGATGTGCGTGGCCGCCTGGCAGGCGGTGGCGGTTGAAAACCAGGGCCCCAAGGGGGTGTCGGCGTCTACCTACGCGCTGGACCTCGCCGGCCTGTACCGCGAGGCCCGGCTGGAAGACCCGCGCGTGCTGATAGGCTACGCCAAGGCGCGTTCGGCCGCCGAGAAACAGCGCGAGGCCTTTGGCCAGTTGCTGCCACAGGTGTCGGCCAATGCCAACTCAAGCCGCGTGCTGCGCAAGAATGAAACCGCACGCGACATCTACAACAACGAAACCTACTCGCTGAGCCTTACCCAGTACCTGTACAACAAGCCGGCCTGGGAGCGCTACCAGAAGTCAAAGAGCGTCAAGGCCCAGCAGGGCCAGCAGGCCGAGGACACCCTGGCTGAGGCCACGGTAGACCTGGCCAAGCGTTACTTCGTCGCCCTGGCGGCGGACGACGAGCTGGCGCTGGTGCAGGCCGAGCGCCGGGCCACGCAAAAGAACCTCGACCGGGTGAGCATGATGTTCGACCGGCAGATGGCCAAGATCACCGACAAGCTCGACATGCAAGCGCGGGTCGACTTCCTGGCGGCGCAAGAGGTGGATGCACGCAACCAGGTGCAGGTAAGCCGCGAGGCACTGGCCGACATCGTAGGCCGGCCGGTGAACGAACCGCTCAGCCGGGTGCGTAACGACGTTGCCCTGCAGGCGCCAACCCGGCCGCTGCAAAGCTGGATCACCCAGGCGATTGAAACCAACCCGATGCTCAAGGCTTCGCAAAGCGGCGCGGAGGCTGCGAATGCGGCGGTGCGCGAGGGCAAGGGCGAGCATTACCCGCAACTGGCCTTGAGCCTGAGCGCGCAACAGTCCGACCAGGGTTACGACAACACCCAGGCGCCGCGCAGCGACAGCTACGTGGCCTCGCTGGGGGTGAAAATCCCGCTCTACAGCGGCGGCTCTACCTCGGCCCGGGTGCGTGGCCTGTATGACGACCAGCTGGCGGCCGAAGAGCAAGCCGAAGGCGTGCGCCGGCAGGTGGTGAAGGAAACCACCACGGCCTACCTCACCGCCCAGTCCAGCGTCGAGAAAATCCGCGCCAACCGTAATGCGCTGTCGTCGGCGCAGAAGTCGAGCCTGGCGGCGCAGAAGGCCTTCAGTTTCGGCGTGGTGAATGCGGTAGACGTGCTGAATGCGGTGCAGAACGAGTTCAAGGCCCGGCGTGATTTGCTCAAGTCGCAGTACGATTTCATCACCAACCTGTTCCTGCTCAACCGGTGGGCAGGGGAGCTGAACCAGGACAGCGTCGACCATGTGAATGTGTGGTTGAGCCCGGTTCCTGAAACCAGTTTGCCGGGCGGTGATGTAGCCCAGGTGGACAGCGCCGCAGAGCCGCGGCGCCGCTAACCGCTCAGGGAGCATTGCCCGCACCCGCGCCGCAATTCCCCTGTGGGAGCGGGCTTGCCCGCGAAGAAAGCGACGCGGTGGATGGCACCGGCTTTGCCGGTGTTCGCGGGCAAGCCCGCTCCCACAGGATTCACCGTTAAGTCAGGCATTTACGATTTGTCCCCTGAGGGCGGTGGCGGGGAATTTCAGAAATTTCCTACGCCCATTCCGCTGGAATTGGCTGTTCCCGGAACTTATCCTACGCCCCATGTCGAATAGCGTTCGGTTGTCGGGAAAAAACCGCGCTTGTACGCTGTGCAGGGGGCATTGATACCACCTGGCGAGCGCCGGCTTTTTCCAAGTCGAGCGCACCGTCCAACAGATGTATACTCCGTCATCGAACCTTAAAGTGCGCGTGGCAGGATTCGCCCGCGCCGGTCTGACATTCACACATGCCCGCACGGCACTATCGGAGTTGGTTAAGTCGCATGAAAGCAATCGTCACTGGGATCACTGGTCAAGACGGCGCCTACCTGGCGGAACTGCTGCTGGAAAAGGGCTACACCGTCTACGGCACCTACCGTCGCACCAGCTCGGTCAACTTCTGGCGCATAGAAGAGTTGGGTATCCACACCAACCCCAATCTGCACCTGGTCGAATACGACCTCACCGACCTCTCGGCCAGCATTCGCCTGCTGCAAACCACTGAAGCCACCGAGGTGTACAACCTCGCGGCGCAGAGCTTCGTGGGCGTTTCCTTCGAACAGCCTGTCACCACCGCCGAAATCACCGGCCTGGGTGCGGTGAACCTGCTCGAAGCCATCCGCATCGTCAACCCGAAGGTGCGCTTCTACCAGGCGTCCACCTCGGAAATGTTCGGCAAGGTCCAGGCCATTCCACAGGTCGAGGATACCCCGTTCTACCCGCGTAGCCCCTACGGTGTGGCCAAGCTGTACGCCCACTGGATGACCATCAACTACCGCGAGTCGTACGGCATCTTCGCCACCAGCGGCATCCTGTTCAATCACGAGTCGCCACTGCGCGGCCGTGAGTTCGTCACCCGCAAGATCACCGACTCGGTGGCCAAGATCAAACTCGGCCTGCTCGACAAGCTGGAGCTGGGCAACCTCGACGCCAAGCGCGACTGGGGCTTTGCCAAGGAATACGTCGAAGGCATGTGGCGCATGCTGCAAGCCGAAGTGCCAGACACCTTCGTGCTCGCCACCAACCGTACCGAAACCGTGCGTGACTTCGTGTCCATGGCCTTCAAGGCCGCCGGCATCGAAATCACCTGGGCTGGCAAGGACGAAGCCGAGCAGGGCACCTGCGCCGCCAGTGGCAAGGTGCTGGTCGTCATCAACCCGAAATTCTACCGCCCTGCGGAAGTCGAGCTGCTGATCGGCAACCCGGCCAAGGCCAAGGAAGTGCTGGGTTGGGAGCCAAAAACCAGCCTCGAAGAGCTGTGCCGCATGATGGTCGAAGCCGACCTGCGTCGTAACGAAAAAGGGTTCTCGTTCTGATGCAAATGGCCAGCAAACGCGCGCTCATCACAGGGATTCAGGGCTTCACCGGCCACTACATGGCAGCCGAGTTGCAAGCCCGTGGTTATCACGTCATAGGGACTGGCAGCCAGCCGTCGCAGGCACCTGACTACCATCAGGTCGACCTCACCGACGGCCCTGGCCTGCGTGCATTGCTGGCCGAACTGCAGCCGGATGTCATCGTGCATCTGGCTGCCATCGCCTTTGTCGGGCACGGCGCCGCCGATGCGTTCTACCAGGTGAACCTGGTGGGCACGCGCAACCTGCTCGAAGCCATCGCGGCCTGCGGCAAAACACCAGACTGTGTGTTGATCGCCAGCAGTGCCAACGTCTATGGCAATGTTTCCGAAGGGATGCTGGGCGAGCAGACGCTGCCCGCACCGGCCAACGATTACGCGGTCAGCAAGCTGGCCATGGAATACATGGCCCGGCTGTGGTTCGACCGCCTGCCAATCGTCATCACGCGCCCCTTCAACTACACCGGTGTCGGGCAGGCAGAGAACTTCCTGCTGCCCAAGATCGTCTCGCACTTCCAGCGCAAGGCCGACACCATCGAACTCGGCAACCTTGATGTATGGCGCGATTTCAGCGACGTGCGCGCCGTGGTGCAGGCCTACCGTGGCCTGATCGAAGCACGCCCGGTGGGGCAGACGGTGAACGTCAGCTCCGGGCAAACCCACTCGCTGCGCGAAGTAATCGCCAAGTGCTCGGCCATCACCGGCCATGCTATCGAGGTGCAGGTCAACCCAGCGTTCGTGCGCGCCAACGAGGTCAAAACCCTCTGTGGCGACAACAGCCTCCTGCGCGCGCTGGTACCGGGCTGGCAAACCCCGTCGTTGGATGAAACCCTGGGTTGGATGCTTACGGGTAAATGAAGCTCATCCTTTCCGTCGAGCCGGTCCGCTTCCCGCTGACCGGCATAGGGCGCTACACCTACGAACTGGCCACGCGCCTGCAGAACAGCAGCGCAATTACGCACCTTGAGTTCTTTGCCGGGCGGCGCTTCCTGCCGGCCTTGCCCCAGGCGGCTGAGCAGTCCGATGCGGTGCACGGGCTCAAGCGCCTGGTGCAAAAGAATGGCCTGGCCGTGGAGGCCTACCGGCGGCTGATGCCTTACCTGCGCAAGCGTGCGCTGAAAGGGCATGAGGACCACCTCTACCACAGCCCCAATTACTACCTGCCGCCGTTCGCAGGGCGCAGCGTGGCAACGTTTCATGACTTGTCGCCCTTTACCTGGGCGCACTGCCAGGCCCCGCAGATTGCCCGCTACCTGCAGAAGGAACTCAAGCAGACGCTGGCACGTGCAGACGCGCTGATCACCGATTCGCACTACACCCGCCAGGAGCTGGCCGATTACTTCGCCTGGCCCATCGAACGCATCCATGCAGTGCCCCTGGCCAGCTCGCCGGAATTCTACCCGCGCAGCGCCGAGGCCCTGCGTGAAACGCTGGCCCGCCATGGCCTGGTGCCGGGTGGCTACAGCTTGTATGTCGGCACCATCGAGCCGCGCAAGAACCTGGAAACCCTGCTGGATGCCTACGGCAAGCTGCCATTGGCGCTGCGCCAGCGCTGGCCCCTGATCCTCACCGGCTACCACGGTTGGCGCAGCGAGGCCATTCACCAACGCATCGCCCAGGCGCAGCAACAAGGTTGGGCCCGCTACCTGGGCTTTGCCGCCAGTGAAGAGCTGCCGCTGCTGTACGCCGGCGCGCGCTTGTTCACCTTCCCCTCGCACTACGAAGGCTTCGGCCTGCCGGTGCTCGAAGCCATGAGTTCGGGCGTGCCGGTGGTGTGCTCCAACAGCTCCTCGTTGCCAGAAGTGGCAGGGCAGGCCGCACTGATGTGCGCGCCGGACGACGTCGATGGCCTGAGCGCCCTGTTGCAGCAAGGGCTCGAGGACGAAGCCTGGCGCCAGTCGGCCGTGCAGCAGGGCTTGCAGCATGCCGCCGGGTTCTCCTGGGAGCGTTGTGCCCAGGCCACCATCGAGGTCTACCGCAAGGTCAGCGAGGGACGATGATCAAGGTACTGCACTTTTTCAAAACCTATTACCCCGACTCCATGGGCGGCATCGAGCAGGTCATCTTCCAGATCGCCGAAGGCACCCGCACCCACGGTATCGAGCCCGAAGTGCTTTACCTCAGCGACCGCGGCGCGGCGCGCAACGAGCCAGTGGCGAACCACCTCACGCACCGTGCCAAGCTCGATCTGCACCTGGCCTCCACCGGTTTTTCCGTGTCGGCGCTGAAGGATTTCACCGAGCTGGCCCGCCAGGCCGACATCGTGCATTACCACTTCCCCTGGCCCTACATGGACCTGGTGCACTTCCTGGCCCGCCTGAACAAGCCGACCGTGGTCAGCTACCATTCGGACATCATCAAGCAAAAGTGGCTGCTCAAGCTCTACCAGCCGCTGATGCACCGGTTTTTCGCAAGCGTCGACCGGGTGGTGGCATCCTCGCCCAACTACGCGGCCCACAGCCCGGTGTTGACGCGCTTCAAGGACAAAGTCTCGATCATTCCCTATGGGCTGGACCGGGCCACCTATCCGCAGGCGTCAGCCAGCAAGCTGGCCTACTGGCGCGAGCGGCTGGGTGAGCGGTTCTTCCTGTTCGTGGGGGCACTGCGTTACTACAAAGGCCTGGACTACCTGCTGCAGGCGGCCAAGCTCAACGGGTTGCCGGTGGTGGTCATGGGCGGCGGTTTCCTTGAGGCAGAGTTGAAGCAACAGGCAGCCGACCTTGGCCTGGGCAATGTGCATTTCCTGGGCGGCTTGCCGGACGAAGACAAGGCCGCGTTGCTCGAACTGTGCTACGGCTTCGTGTTCCCCTCGCACCTGCGTTCGGAATCCTTCGGTATTTCCTTGCTGGAAGCGGCGATGTACGGCAAGCCGTTGATTTCCTGCGAAATGGGCTCGGGCACGACTTTCATCAACCTGGCCGACCAAACCGGCCTGGTAATACCGCCGCGCGACGCCCCGGCACTGGCCCGGGCCATGCAGCGCCTGTGGGATGACCCGGCCATGGCCCAGGCCATGGGCGCCAAGGCCCTGGAGCGCTACGAGCAGGTGTTCACCGCCCCGGCCATGGCCGCGGCCTATGCCGATTTGTACCGAAGCCTGCTGTAAGGGACAAGCGCGGTTGAATACTGTGGGAGCGGGCTTGCCCGCGAACACCGGCACAGCCGGTGCCACCCACCGCGGTGCCTGTTTCGCGGGCAAGCCCGCTCCTACAACGGTCGCGCCAGATTTTGGATTAGCGCTAAGAATACTATTCATGGACAGACGAACAATTCTTGTCACCGGCGCCAGCGGTTTCGTAGGCAGCGCCCTGTGCCGCCAGTTGAACGCCTCCGGCGCCTTCAGCGTCCGCGCCCCGTCACGCCGTGACGGTGAACTCGGCGCCGCGACCGACTGGGCCCCGATGCTGGCAGGCGCCGACGCAGTCATCCATGCCGCCGCCCGGGTGCATGTCATGCAGGAAAATGCCAATGACAGCCAGGCCGAACACCGCCGGGTCAACACCGAGGGCACGCTGAACCTCGCACGCCAGGCCGCTGCTGCCGGTGTGCGCCGTTTCATCTTCATAAGCTCGATCAAGGTCAATGGCGAACTCAGCCAGCCCGGCCAGCCCCTGCGCGCCGATGACCCGCCCGCGCCCCAGGACGCCTATGGGGTGTCCAAGCACGAGGCCGAGCAGGGCCTGCTGCAACTGGCCGCGGCTACCGGCATGGAGGTGGTGGTGGTGCGCCCGGTGCTGGTCTACGGGCCAGGGGTGAAGGCCAACTTCCTCAGCATGCTGCGCTGGGTGCAGCGTGGCGTGCCGTTGCCGCTGGGCGCACTGCGCAACCGCCGCAGCCTGGTGTTCGTGGAAAACCTCGTCGACCTGGTAATGACCTGCCTCGATCACCCGCAAGCGGCCAACCAGGTGTTTCTGGCCAGCGACGGCCAGGACGTCACCCTCAGCGAACTGCTGCGCGCCCTCGGCCAGGCGCTGGGGCGCCCGGCGCGCCTGCTGCCAGTGCCACCCGTGTTGCTGTACACGGCGGCGCGGGTGCTTGGGCGCGGCGACCTGGCGCAACGCCTGCTAGGCTCGCTGCAAGTCGACATCGCCAAGAACCGGCAACTGCTGGGCTGGGCACCTCCCTACACGCTGCAACAAGGACTCAACGTGACCGCCCGCGCTTTCCTGGATGCCCAACCCCGATGATCTGGCTGATGCTGGCCGCAGGCCTCGCCGCCCTGGCAATGACCGCGGGCCTGCGCCGTTACGCGCTGTCCCGCAGCCTGCTGGACATCCCCAACGCCCGCAGCTCGCACAGCCTGCCGACCCCGCGCGGTGGCGGCCTGTCGTTCGTCATCACGTTCATGCTGGCGGCACTGGCCCTGGGCTGGAACGGTCTGCTTGCGCCGTCGCTGCTGGCCGGCCTGCTGGGTGCCGGCGGGCTGGTGGCGGTGATCGGGTTCATGGACGACCACGGCCATATCGCTGCGCGCTGGCGCCTGCTCGGGCACTTCCTGGCCGCTGGCTGGGGGCTTGCCTGGCTGGGCGGCCTGCCGCCGTTGCTGGTGTTCGGCTGGGAGCTTCACAGCGCCTGGCTGGGCGCGGTGCTCGGTGCGCTGTACCTGGTGTGGCTGCTCAACCTGTACAACTTCATGGACGGCATCGACGGCATCGCCAGCATCGAGGCCATCTGCGTGTGCCTGGGCGGCTGCCTGTTGTACGCGCTGGTGGGCCACCCCGAGGCGCTATGGCTGCCGCTGTTGTTGGCGGCCACGGTGGCCGGCTTCCTGTTCTGGAACTTCCCGCCAGCGCGCATTTTCATGGGGGACGCCGGCAGCGGTTTCCTCGGCATCGTGCTGGGTTTGCTGGCGTTGCAGGCAGCCTGGATAAATCCGCTATTATTCTGGGGATGGTTAATACTTTTGGGTGTGTTCGTGGTGGATGCCACGTTCACCCTCGGGCGCCGCTTGCTGCGCGGTGAGCGCGTCTACGAGGCGCACCGCAGCCATGCCTACCAGTATGCCTCGCGCCAGCACGGCAGCCATCGGCCGGTCAGCCTGGCGGTGGCGGCAATCAACCTGGGCTGGTTGCTGCCGGTAGCGTTGGTCGTGGTAGCGTTCCAGCTCGACGGGGCAACGGGAACCCTGGTGGCCTATGTGCCTCTTATACTGCTGGCGGTCAAATACCATGCTGGGAAGCGCGAGTAACATGATCACGGCTAGCGGGCATGGCACCTTGAGGAGGGCCGGATGAGCGAGGCAAACAACGACAGCGTGCGCCAGTTCCTGGTGAACCTGTCACGGCGGCAAAAACGCCTGATCCAGGTGTGCACCGACGTGCTGCTGATCTGGCTCGCCCTGTGGCTGTCGTTCATCGTGCGCCTGGGCATCGACGAGATGTACAACCCGATCCTGGAGCACACCTGGCTGTTCCTGGCTGCGCCCACCGTGGCGGTGCCGCTGTTCATCCGCTTCGGCATGTATCGGGCGGTGATGCGCTATTTCGGCAACGACGCCCTGGTCACCATCATCAAGGCGGTGACCCTGTCGGCGTTGATCCTGGCGGTGGTGGTGTACTGGTACAGCAACCACAAGGAAGTCGTGCCGCGCTCGATCATCTTCAACTATTGGTGGCTGAGCCTGGTGATCATCGGTGGCTTGCGCCTGGTCATGCGCCAGTATTTCCTCGGTGACTGGTTCACCGGCAACCATCAGATTCCCTTCGCCAACCGCGACGATGGCCAGATCAAGGTCGCCATCTATGGCGCCGGTACTGCTGGCAACCAGCTGCTGGCGGCCCTGCGCATGGGCCGGGTGATGCGCCCGGTGGCGTTCATCGACGATGACGGCGACCTGGCCAACCGGGTTATTTCCGGGCTGCAGGTGTACAAGCCCAAGCACCTGCAGCAGATGATCAAGGAAAGCGGTGCCCAGGAGATCCTGCTGGCCCTGCCACGCGCCTCGCGCTCGCGGCGCAAGGAAATCCTCGCGTTCCTCGAACCGTTCCCGCTGCACGTGCGCAGCGTGCCGGCCTTCGCCGACCTTGCCAGCGGCCGGGTGAAGGTCGATGACATCCAGGATGTCGACATCGCCGACCTGCTGGGGCGCGACCCGGTGCCGGCCCAGGAGGAACTGCTCGAACGCTGCATCAAGAAGCAAACGGTGCTGGTCACCGGCGCTGGTGGCTCGATCGGCTCTGAACTGTGCCGGCAGATCATCGGCTCGCAGCCCAGAACGCTGCTGCTGTTCGACCACAGTGAGTTCAACTTGTACAACATCCTCAGCGAGCTGGAACAGCGTATTGCCCGCGAGTCGCTGCAGGTGCGCCTGTTGCCGATCCTGGGTTCGGTGCGTAACCAGCAGCATTTGGCCGACATCATGGGCACCTGGCGGGTCGATACGGTCTACCACGCCGCTGCCTACAAGCATGTGCCAATGGTCGAGCACAACATGGCCGAAGGCATTCTCAACAATGTTTTCGGCACCCTGTGCACGGCCCAGGCGGCCTTGCAGTCGGGGGTGGCGAACTTCGTGCTCATTTCCACCGACAAGGCCGTGCGCCCCACCAACGTGATGGGCAGTACCAAGCGTTTGTCCGAGCTGATTCTGCAGGCGCTCAGCCGCGAGGCGGCGCCGGTGATGTACGGCGACAGTGCCAAGGTATCCCGGGTGAACAAAACCCGCTTCACCATGGTGCGCTTCGGCAATGTGCTGGGTTCTTCCGGCTCGGTGATCCCTCTGTTCCACAAGCAGATCAAGGCCGGCGGGCCGTTGACGGTCACCCACCCGAAAATCACCCGCTACTTCATGACCATTCCGGAGGCCGCGCAACTGGTGGTGCAGGCCGGGGCCATGGGGCAGGGCGGCGACGTGTTCGTGCTGGACATGGGCGAGCCGGTGAAGATCGTGGAGCTGGCCGAGAAGATGATCCACCTGTCGGGCCTGAGCGTGCGCAGCCCAAACAACCCCCATGGCGATATCGCCATCGAGTTCAGCGGCCTGCGCCCTGGCGAGAAGCTTTATGAGGAGTTGCTGATCGGCGATGACGTGGCGCCAACGCTGCATCCGATGATCATGACCGCCAACGAGGACTATCTCGCCTGGGACCTGCTGCGCGAGCGCCTGGGCGCCTTGCTCAAGGCGGTGGCTGAGGATGACTTCAGCCGGGTTCGGCAGTTGCTGCGCGAGCTGGTCAATGGCTATACGCCAGAAGGCGATATCGTCGATTGGGTGTACCAGCAGCAGCGCCAGGACAGATAGCGCGCTTTCCTACAGCCTGCGCTGTTTCTGGCGCTATCTCGCCGCACTTCGAGCCGTTAGTTTTACCGGGCAGCCAAGGAAACGCTGCCTTGTAAACTGACCCGAAGGAGTGCCTGTCATGCGCAATAACGTTCTGTCCTACCTGTTTCTGCCCCTGTTCGCGGGCCTGTCGTTTTCCGTCAATGCAACGCCCACCACTGCACCTGAGCCGGTGCCGTTGGTGAGCCAGCAAGCCATGGCCTCGGCCATGCTCAACCTGAACCAAGCGGATGCAGTTACGTTGCAAAAGGAGCTGAGCGGCATCGGTAAAGCCAAGGCCGAAGCCATCGTGGCCTACCGCGAGGCCAACGGGCCGTTCGCCTCGGTGGATGAGTTGCTGGAAATCAAGGGCATCGGCAATGCGCTGCTGGAGCGCAACCGTGGCAAGTTGAGCGTGGAGTAAGCACCCGTACCCCCGTAGGAGCGAGCGTAGCTCGCGATGGGCTGCAAGGCAGCCCCTGGGGCCGCTGCGCGCCCCATCGCGAGCTTTGCTCGCTCCTACGGGAATCACAGGGAATCACAGGTAATCACAGGTAATTGCGGGGTCGCTGTCCTCCTACCGATCCTGCGCATCCTTGGCATCGGCCTCGGCATTGCGCTCGTGCACCTTGCGCAATTGCTCATCCGTCAACGGCAGTTTCTTCGCCGTATCACGCAGCATCATCAGCCCGCCGACGATCGAACCCAAGGCTATGATGAGTATCAGCCAGGCATACCAAGGCATGTGTGTTTCTCCCATTCTCAAAAAGCGCATCGCTTGTAGGAAATTCGAGCAACTGCGCCATTGGTTGGTTCCATTATAGGATCCTGCCCCCTGGCCGACCAAATCTCGCGTACAATGCGCGCCGTTTTGACTTGCCAAAGAGACCTCGACATGTCCGCCTGCCAGACGCCCCTGATCGTCGCCCTGGATTTCCCTACCCGTGACGCCGCCCTCAAGCTGGCCGACCAGCTGGACCCGGCCCTGTGCCGCGTCAAGGTGGGCAAGGAGCTGTTCACCAGCAGTGCCTCCGGCATTGTCGAAACCCTGTGCCAGAAGGGCTTCGAGGTGTTCCTCGACCTCAAGTTCCACGACATTCCCAACACCACCGCCATGGCCGTGAAGGCGGCCGCCGAGATGGGCGTGTGGATGGTCAACGTGCACTGCTCCGGTGGCCTGCGCATGATGTCGGCCTGCCGCGAAGAACTGGCCAAGCGCAGTGGCCCGCAGCCGCTGCTGATCGGCGTGACCGTGCTCACCAGCATGGAGCGTGAAGACCTGGCCGGCATCGGCCTGGATGTCGACCCGCAAGAGCAGGTGCTGCGCCTGGCCGCACTGGCCCAGAAGGCCGGCATGGACGGCCTGGTATGCTCGGCCCTGGAAGCCCCGGCGCTGAAAGCTGCGCACCCGGCGCTGCAACTGGTAACCCCAGGCATTCGCCCCGCCGGCAGCGCCCAGGACGACCAGCGCCGCATCCTCACCCCGCGCCAGGCGCTGGACGCCGGTTCCGACTACCTGGTAATCGGCCGCCCGATCAGCCAGGCGGCCAACCCGGCCGATGCACTGAAGGCCGTCGTGGCTGAAATCAGCCGCTGAAACCCGCCGCTGTGTCGCCACCATGGATGATGTTCATCAAAACCTGAGATGCTGAGGGCCCGGCGCATGGGTGCGCCAAATCTCCATTTGCAAGAGGACGCTAGATGCAAACTGATGCACTGACCGCTTCTCCAGCTCAACGATGGGGTGCCCTCATCACGCGCTACGTGTTGCCGCTGGGCTGGCTGTCGATCATGACGGGCATGTTCTGGGTTGGCGACCGGGCGCTGTACCACAAGCTTTTCTACATCCTGCTGGCTGCACCCACGCTGGTGGCGCTGATCCTCCAGCCACGGGTCGCCAAGGCGCTGTTCAGCAACCCGCTGTTCATCGCTTTCCTGGTGTTCAGTGCCTACACCATGCTCACCGTGGCCTGGGCCGATACCGAAAACTCGTTGGGCAGCTTGCTCAAGCGGCCGCTTTACGTGGCCATGCTGCTGATGTCGGCGGGCATGATCTGCCTGCAGTCACCGCCGCTGTTCCAGCAATGCGTGCGCCTGGCGGCGGTAATAGCCGCGCTGGCCACGGCCCTGATGCTGGCGTACTTCGCCTACCAGCCAGACGCGAGCGGGCGCTTCACCGGCTATGGGGCGTTCTACAACCCGCTGCTGACGGCCCACGTGCTGGGCACCTTCGCTGCCATCTGGTTGGTGATATGGTTCCAGGGGCCGCGTGTGTTCAACCCGCTGGCGCTGGCGAGCCTGGCGGTATTGCTGGTGGCGGTGCTGGCCACCGGCTCTCGAACCCCTCTGGTAGGGCTGGCCGCAGCTTTAGGCTGGTTGCTGATGGTCGGTGACCGGCGCCGTGGCTTGCTGGCCGTTGGCTTGGTGGTGCTGGGCCTGGTGGGCGGTGCCTTGGCTTACCCCGAGGCGATCCTGCAGCGCGGTGTGTCCTACCGCCCGGCCATCTGGATGGAGTCGCTGCGCCAGATCGGCCAGCACCCGTGGTTCGGCCATGGCTACGACACGCACATGACCGTGATCATCCCAGGCCTTGAGCAGACCTTGGCCGACCCGCACAACATCGAACTGGGCGTGCTGTACGCCGGTGGCATCGTCGGGTTGGTGCTGTGGATGGCAATCTATGGCCTGGCCATGCACTTCTGCTGGCGCAACCGGGCGCAGCCCTTCGTGATGCTGGCCGCCACCTGGATGATCTTCGGCTTCGCCTCGGGCCTGACCGAAGGCAGTGCGTTCATGTCACGCCCGAAAGAGCATTGGTACCTGATCTGGATGCCGCTGGCGCTGGTGTATGGCCAATGGCTGTTGCAACAGGCGCGCCAGCGCCTGGCTTAAGACCACACCAGGCGCCACAGGCCGCGCAAGGTCTTCCTGTTCCAATACTTCACCGGGATGTCCGAAAGGATTTCCCGGGCGAGTGGCTTGTCCCGGTTGGCGTACTTGAGCAGCATGGAGTTGCGAAAGCGCATGCACACCTGTTCGTAGCTTGGGTGGTCGCTGAAGATCGCGTAGGTCTTGAGTACGTTGTCGATCATGAAGCGGCCGTTCTTGAAGGTGTTGGTGGGGTGGTCGCGGTATTGCGCCAGCACCTCGCCCAGCACATCGATGTAGTAGCCGGCGTGGGCAATCGACAGCTCGATGTACACATCCTCCAGGCGGATCTGGTCATGGAACCCGCCCACTTTCTCCAGCGCCTCGCGGCGTAGCATCAAGGTGGCCGCCATCGGCCCGGGCTTGCGGTCCAGGAACAGGTCGTCGAAGTCCAGACGGCGGAAGGGCAGGTTGCGGTTGCGCTGCTCGCGGGCGCCCATGACCTTGCCGTCTTGGTCGATGGTTTCGATGTTTGCCGAGCAGATGCCAACTTCCGGTTTGCCTTGCATGTAGGCCACCTGGGTGGCGATACGGTGCGGGACCATGATGTCGTCAGAGCCGAACGGCACGATCAGGTTGCCCTTGGCGCGGGCGATCGCCTGGTTCAGGGTGCGCGCCAGGCCCTGGTTGGCCTGCAGCTTCAGGTCGAAGCCATGTTGCTGCTGCAGCTGTTGCAGCAGGCGGGGACTGTCGTCCTTGGAGCCGTCGTCGATGACCAGCAGCTCGATGTTGTCGTAGGTCTGGTTGATGACGCTGAGGATGCTTTGCTCGATGTACCTGGCATGGTTATAGGACGCTATGATCACGGTCACCAGGGGTGACTCATTGGCAGGGTGTTCGGCGTGCATGTAGAAGCCTCTAAACAGGGTCATCGCTGCATTCATTCATTGCAGCTCACTTATCGCCTTTTTGCTCAAGCTTGAGGCTCACGGTCGGCAGTATTTGCCAAGGGTACTGCAAGCGCCGGGGCGGCGCGACCATTGGGCCCCTGGCGTAGCACGTTGTTACGCTCTGCGGGCAATTTATACCTATCACATGATGAAAAGGCCGACACGCGGGTGCGTGCCGGCCTTTTGGGCGGGCGGTCGATCAGGCGATAGTCAGGGGTGGGAATGACTTCACCAGGTCGTCCAGCGCCTTGATCTGCGCCAGGAACGGTTCCAGCTTGTCCAGCGGCAGGGCGCTTGGGCCATCGCACTTGGCTTGGTCGGGGTTCGGGTGGGCTTCCAGGAACAGGCCGGCCAGGCCAACGCCCATGCCGGCGCGTGCCAGGTCGACCACCTGCTCGCGGCGGCCACCGGAGGCGGCGCCCGACGGGTCGCGGTTTTGCAGGGCGTGGGTCACGTCGAAGATGATCGGCAGGTTGTCGCAGGTGCGTTTCATCACGCCAAAGCCGAGCATGTCGACCACCAGGTTGTCGTAGCCCATGCAGGTGCCGCGGTCGCACAGAATCAGCTGGTCGTTACCGGCTTCCTTGAACTTCTGCACGATGTTCTGCATCTGCGACGGGCTGAGGAATTGCGGCTTCTTGATGTTCACCGGCTTGCCGGTTTTGGCCAGGGCCACCACCAGGTCGGTCTGGCGTGCCAGGAAGGCCGGCAGCTGCAGCACGTCGACCACTTCGGCCACCGGGGCGCACTGGTGAATTTCATGCACGTCGGTGATGATCGGCACGCCGAACTCGGCTTTCACCTTTTCAAAGATGCGCAGGCCTTCTTCCATGCCGGGGCCACGGTAGGAGTGGATCGAGGAACGGTTGGCCTTGTCGAAGCTGGCCTTGAATACGTAGGGGATGCCCAGTTTCTCGGTTACCCGAACGTACTCGGCGCAGGCGGTCAACGCCAGGTCCTCGGACTCGAGCACATTGATGCCGCCGAACAATACGAACGGGGCGGTGTTGGAGCATTCGATAGTCTGGGTGATCTTGATCATTTTCTACTCTGTGAAGTCATGGGTAGCCATGACGCTCTACCAGCGGCTTTCGAGCACACCACTGGTGAAGATTTCCCGGCGCTTCAAGCGCCCGATTTCTTCATGCTTGGCGAGCGCATACACCCGGTTGAAAGCGGCGCGTTGCACATCCGGGAAGTACTCGGCGAGCGCGCATTCTACCGCAGCATCATAGTCCGCTTCGGTGATGTAGCGGTAGATTTCTCGAAAGTAGAAAAAACCGAACTGAAAGCCCAACGTTTCGCTCAGGTAGTCGGTAGGCTCCGAGAAGCTGTTCTCCAGGTCGATCGCCTGGGCTTCGCCGCGCTTGGGTAGCATGACGTTCGCCGCCCACAGGTCCATGTGGGTAATACCCTGGGCGTGCAGGGCATGCAGCAGCTCGAAGGTTGCCCGTATCACGTGGTGTACGGATTCCGGCGCCTGGCGAACGGTGCTCATGCCGTCCACGTGCCCGGTCAGCAACTCGGTAATCAGGATGAAGTCTTGCATCAGGCCGAGTTTCGAGCGGCGGTAGCCGAAGCCTTTCAGCGCGGGGACGCGGGCGCCGCGCCTGGCTGCTTCGTGGGTGTTGATCAACTCTTCCAGCGACCAGTCGTACATGCCGTTGCGCTTGGGGCTGCCACGCTGCATTCGCCATTTCTTGCGCAGCGAGTCGAGTTGTTCGCGTTTGGTGAACAGTTTGCTGGCAGAGCACGCCAGCGGCGCGCTCACCCGTTTGGCTGCAGGCGTTTGCTCAACCAGTTGTTCGAGCGCCTTGCGGGTGTGGGCCGGGATGGGAGACTGAAAGTGCAGGGTGGTGTCGCGAAGCTGCACGGTGTGAGGGAATTCGTCCTGCCATTGCTGTGTATTACCTACCACGCATCGTCCTTGTAGTGCCAAAAAGCCATAATCATTGGATCCAATGATACTGAGTTTTCACAATTTCACTACAATTTATTCACAATTGATTAATGCCTATTTGCTAGCAACCGAGGAGCCGGCAGGGGCTCCCCGGTCGCAAGGGGTCAAACTTTCAGCACCAGTTTGCCGAAGTTTTCACCGCTGAAGAGTTTCAGCAACGTCTCGGGGAAAGTTTCCAGCCCCTCGACCACATCCTCCTTGCTCTTGACCTTGCCACTGGCCAGCCAGCCGGCGATTTCCTGCGCGGCCTTGCCATAGTCCTTGGCATGGTCCATTACCACGAAGCCTTCCATGCGTGCGCGGTTCACCAGCAGCGCCAGGTAGTTGGCCGGGCCTTGCACGCTCTCCTTGTTGTTGTACTGGCTGATTGCGCCGCAGATGACGATGCGCGCCTTGAAGTTGATGCGCGTGAGCACGGCGTCGAGGATTTCCCCGCCCACGTTGTCGAAGTACACGTCCACGCCTTTGGGGCACTCGCGTTTAAGGCCTTCGAGCACGTTCTCGGCTTTGTAATCGATCACCCCGTCGAAGCCCAGTTCGTCCTTCAGGTACTGGCATTTCTGCGCGCCGCCGGCAATGCCGACCACGTGGCAGCCCTTGAGCTTGGCGATTTGCCCGACGATGCTGCCCACCGCACCGGCGGCGCCGGAGATCACCACGGTATCACCGGCCTTGGGCTGGCCGACGTCGAGCAGGGCAAAGTAGGCGGTCATGCCGGTCATGCCCAGGGCCGACAGGTAGCGTGGCAGCGGGGCCAGGCGCGGGTCGATCTTGTGCAGGCCCTGGGGTTCGCCGGTGAAGAAATCCTGCACGCCGAGGGCGCCGCTAACATGATCGCCAGGCTTGAAGTCGGGGTGCTTGGAGGCAACCACTTCACCAACGCCCAGGGCCCGCATCACCTGGCCGAGCGCCACGGGCGGGATGTACGACTTGCCCTCGTTCATCCAGCCGCGCATGGCCGGGTCCAGCGACAGGTACAGGTTGCGCACCTGCACTTGGCCGTCTGCCGGCGCTTCGGCAGGCACGCTCTCAAAGGTGAAGTCGTCGCGGCGCACCGCGCCCACCGGGCGTTTGGCGAGCAGGAAGCGGCGGTTGGTCTGGGTCATGGCAGGGGTCCTTTGTGGGCTGAACGGTCAATTTAACCTGCTTATGCAGGCGGGTCCGTAAAATCACTGGTAAGCATGGTAGCTCAACCGCTGCCCTGATGATGCTGCCCTGCCGGGCAGCCGGGTGGCTAGACTCAGGCCGGTATCCCATCCCCTTCAGGAGCAGACGATGAGCATGACCTTTTCCGGCCAGGTAGCCCTGGTCACCGGTGGCGCGGCGGGCATTGGCCGGGCAACGGCGCTGGCCTTCGCCGGCGAAGGGCTGAAGGTGGTGGTGGCCGACCTCGACCGGGTGGGCGGTGAAGCAACCGTGGCGCAGATTCGCCAAGCCGGTGGGCAGGCGCTGTTCGTGGCCTGTGACGTGACCCGCGATGCCGAGGTGCGCCAGCTGCATGAACAGGTCATCAATGCTTATGGGCGGCTGGACTATGCCTACAACAACGCCGGCATCGAAATCGAACAGGGCCGCCTGGCCGAGGGCAGCGAAGCGCAGTTCGATGCCATCATGGGCGTCAACGTCAAGGGCGTGTGGTTGTGCATGAAATACCAGCTGCCGTTGCTGCTGGCCCAGGGTGGCGGGGCGATCGTCAACACCGCCTCGGTGGCGGGCTTGGGCGCGGCGCCGAAAATGAGCATCTACAGCGCGTCCAAGCATGCCGTGATCGGGCTGACCAAGTCGGCGGCCATCGAGTATGCCAAGAAGGGCATTCGCGTGAATGCGGTGTGCCCGGCGGTCATCGACACCGACATGTTCCGCCGCGCCTACGAAGCCGACCCGCGCAAGGCCGAGTTCGCCGCCGCGATGCACCCGGTGGGGCGCATCGGCAAGGTCGAGGAAATCGCCAGCGCGGTGCTGTACCTGTGCAGCGATGGCGCGGCCTTCACCACCGGCCATTGCCTGACGGTGGATGGCGGGGCGACCGCCATCTGAGCCAACGGCCTCCGCGCGGCGCTAATCATAACTGTCTGATTTAACGGAATATCCTGTAGGAGATCATCCAGCCCTGCAGGCTGTGCTGTCGCGCAGGGAACATTGCCAGCCGCCGCGCCGCAATGCGTGAGTGTCCAAAATGCGATACGCGAACACCACCGATTGACCTACACCGCAACCCTGGCCTGCCGAACCAGCGCCCATCTCCAGGCCAGCGCCGCCCCGGTAGGAGCGAGCACAGCTCGCGATGGGGCGCGCAGCGGCCCCAGGTCTTCAGCTTCGCAACTCATCACGCTGGGGCTGCTTTGCAGCCCATCGCGAGCTGCGCTCGCTCCTACCGGGTCCTGTGGGGGCAGGCGACGCGGTGGATGGCACCGGCTACGCCGGTGTTCGCGGCGGTTCGACGCCTCGACAAGCCCGCTCCCACCGGATTCATTTTTAAATCAGATAGTTACGATTTTTTCCATAGGAGCGGGGTTACCCGCGACGGCGATAAAGGCTTCAGGCCTTGCGCGGGCTAAGTATCACCAAGGTCACCACCCCCGCCACAATCCCCCAGAACGCCGAGCCAATCGAAAACAAGGTAAACCCGGAGGCCGTGACCATGAAGGTGATCAACGCTGCCTCCCGCTCACGCGCCTCGCCCATGGCCACGGTCAGGCCGTTCATGATCGAACCAAACAGCGCCAACGCGGCAATCGACAGCACCAGCTCTTTGGGCAAGGCCGCGAACAGCGCCGCCAGGGTGGCGCCGAATACCCCGGCAATGCCATAGAAAATCCCGCACCACACGGCCGCCGTATAGCGTTTGCGCGGGTCTTCATGGGCATGTGGCCCGGTGCAGATCGCCGCGCTGATCGCCGCCAGGTTCACCCCGTGCGAGCCAAACGGCGCCAGCAGCAAGGAAGCGAAGCCGGTGGCCGAAATCAGCGGCGAGGCGGGCACCTGGTAACCGTCCGCCCGCAGCACCGCCACGCCGGGCATGTTCTGCGAGGTCATGGCCACCACGAACAGCGGAATACCGATGCTGATGGTCGCAGCCAACGAGAAACTGGGCGTGGTCCACACCGGGGTCGCCACTTCCAGCGAGAAGCCGCTGAAGTCCAGCAGGCCCAGCACGCCCGAGAGCAGCGTACCCACCAGCAACGCCGCCAGCACGCAGTAGCGCGGCGACAGGCGCTTGACCAGCAGGTAGCTGAAGAACATGCCCAGCACCAGCAACGTGCGGTGCTGGGCGGCAACGAAGATTTCGCTGCCGATCTTGAACAGGATGCCGGCCAGCAGGGCAGAGGCCAATGACGCTGGAATGCGCTTGACCAGGCGCTCGAAGCTGCCGGTCAGGCCGCAAATCACCACCAGCAACGCGCAGGTGATGTAGGCGCCGATGGCCTCGGGGTAGCTCACCCCGCCCAGGCTGGTAATCAGCAGCGCCGCCCCTGGCGTGGACCAGGCCACGGTGATCGGGGTGCGGTAGCGCAATGACAGGCCGATGCTGCACACCGCCATGCCGATCGACAGCGCCCAGATCCACGATGAAATCTGCGCCGACGTCAGGCCGGCAGCCTGGCCGGCCTGGAACATCAGCACCAGCGAGCTGGTGTAGCCGGTGAGCATGGCGATGAAACCGGCAACTACCGCTGAAGGGGCACTGTCTGCCAGGGGCCGCAGGGGGGCGGAGGTGGCATCGGTCATGGGAGGGGTCCTTGTCCATGTGTAAGCATTTTTTTCAGCCTAACGCGGGCGGCATCTATCGTTGCCATACAGCAGGCATTGCTTTTAGCCGTACAGTCGCCAACTATTGGGCACAATTGCGTAACTGCACGGGAGGGGCGGGGCGATGTACAAGGTCTATGGCGATTACCAGTCGGGCAACTGCTACAAGGTCAAGCTGATGCTCAGCCTGCTGGGCCGGCCGTATGAATGGCAGCCGGTGGATATCCTCAAGGGCGAGACCGAAACACCCGAGTTCCTGGCCATGAACCCCAACGGCAAGGTGCCGGTGCTCAAGCTTGAAGATGGCACCTGCCTGTGGGAGTCCAACGCGATTCTCAACTTCCTCGCCGACGGCAGCGAGTACCTGCCCAGCGAGCCGCGCCTGCGTACCCAGGTGCTGCAGTGGCAGTTCTTCGAGCAGTACAGCCACGAGCCGTACATTGCCGTGGCGCGGTTCATCCAGTTCTACCTGGGCCTGCCAGACGCGCGCGTGGAGGAGTACCGCAAGCTGCACAAGGGCGGTTACAAGGCGCTGAAGGTGATGGAGCGGCAACTGCAGATGACCCCGTACCTGGTCGGGGAGCAGTATTCGATTGCCGATGTGGCGTTGTATGCCTACACCCATGTGGCCCACCAGGGTGGCTTCGACCTTGGCGATTACCCAGGCGTGCGGGCCTGGTTGGCCAGGGTGGCCAGCCATCCGCGGCATGTGCCGATGGTTGAGTAGGCGGGCCTGGCCTTTTCGCGGGGCAAGCCCGCTCCTACAACAGGGGCTTGTTCCGCGAAAAATTGGCGCTTAGGCGAAGCGCTTGTCCAGGTAGGCAATGATGGCCTTGGACTCGTACATCCAGGTCACCTTGCCTTCCTCCTCGATGCGCAAGCACGGCACCTTCACCCGCCCGCCACCTTCGAGCAGCGCCTGGCGGTGCACCTCGTCGTTCTTTGCGTCGCGCAGCGCCACCGGCACGTTCAGGCGGTGCAGGGTGCGGCGGGTTTTCACGCAGAACGGGCAGGCATGGAACTGGTACAGCGCGAGGCCCTTGGCCTCCTGCTCGACACGCGCCTGGGTCGCCGCATCGCGCTTGCGCTTGGCCGGGCGGCTGATCCAGTCGCCGAACACGATGAGCTGGCCAAGGCCAACCCGCAGGGCTTTGACGATCATGGGCTACTCCTGAAATGAAAAAGCCGACCCCAGGGGGCCGGCTTGGGTCACGCGCCGATCACTTGATCAGGCTAAGGAACTCGCTGCGGGTGGAGGCGTTCTCACGGAACTCACCCAGCATCACCGAAGTGAGCATGCTCGAATTCTGCTTCTCGACACCGCGCATCATCATGCACATGTGCTTGGCTTCGATCACCACGGCAACGCCTGCGGCGCCGGTAACCTGCTGGATGGCCTCGGCGATCTGGCGGCTGAGGTTTTCCTGGATCTGCAGGCGGCGGGCGAACATGTCGACGATCCGCGCTACCTTGGACAGGCCCAGCACCTTGCCCTTGGGCAGGTAGGCCACGTGGGCCTTGCCGATGAACGGCAGCATGTGGTGTTCGCACATCGAATACAGCTCGATGTCCCGGACCAGCACCATCTCGCTGTTGTCGGAGGTGAACAGGGCGCCGTTGGTGACTTCTTCCAGCGTCTGCTCATAACCGCGGCAAAGGTACTTCATGGCCTTTGCAGCCCGTTTGGGCGTGTCGACCAGGCCCTCACGGGAGACGTCCTCGCCAAGTTGGCTGAGGATCTCGGTGTAGTTCTGTTCCAGGGACATGTATCTACCTGTGGGTAAAAATCGCAAAAAAGAAGGGTACGGCGACGCGGGCGGCGCTGCAAGCGCGGCGTTACTCGTCGCGGCCCTCCATCATGGTTCGCTTTAGCATCACGTACACCGCGCCGGTGCCGCCGTGGCGGGCCTGGCACGAGGTGAAACCGAGCACCTGCGGGTGCTGGCGCAGCCAGGTGTTGACGTGGCTTTTGATCATCGGGCGCTTGCCGTCAAGGCGCGCGGCCTTGCCATGGGTTACCCGCACGCAGCGCACTTCAAGGCTTGTGGCCTCGGCAATGAAGGCCCACAGGGTTTCGCGGGCCTTCTCCACGCTCATGCCGTGCAGGTCGAGGCTGCCCTCGAACGCGATCTGGCCGAGCTTGAGCTTGCGGATCTGGGTTTCCTGCACGCCGTCGCGGCGCCACATCAACTCGTCTTCGGCGCCGACGTCGATCACGAACTGGTCGGACAGGCCGTCGATCACCAGGGCCTGGCCGCTGCGCACGGTCGCGGCCTGGCGCAGGCCGGCCAGTTGCTGGCGGTCGGTTTTCGGTTTGCCCACGTCGGCGCGGTCGTGCTTGATCGGCTTGACGCCGCGCACTTCGGCGCTGAACAGGGAAAAATCGTCGTCTTGCATGGTGCCTCCACGTGGGCGGCGTAGTTTACGCGAGTGTGACCCGGCGTGCAGCTATGTGTCGCCAGTGCTGGCCCATTCGCGGGGCAAGCCCGCTCCTACAACGAAAGGGCCGGCAGCGCAAACCCCTAATCATGCTTTTTCATCAGGTGCGGCGACAGGTTCAGCTCGCGCCCACGGCGCAGGCGAATGCGGCTACGGCGCCAGAAGCGCACGCCGAAGTACAGCAACAACAGGCCCACCACCGCCAGGGTACTGGCCAGCGGCCGGTTGGCATTGAGTTCGGCCAGGGCTGCATAGTTGCCCAGCAGCCCGGCGACACCGGCCATGGCCAGCAACACGCCGAGCGTGGCAAGCAGGGCCGACAGCCCGGCGGCAATTCGGGCGCCCCAGTTGCGCGGTTGGCGCGGGCGCAGGCGTTTGGCGTCGAAACTGCCTTTTAGCTTCATTCCAGGTTCCTCTGTGAACAACCTGAATTCGACCTGTGCGCGGGCCGTCTGGTTCCGCCCGGCTGCCGGGCGGTCATGTGGCTACCTGCCTCAGATCAAGCTGGCGGTAGGGGCAACGCAGGCGAAGTTGTCGGCCATCACGGCCATTTCGCACTCGTGGATCTGCGCGGCGGGAATCACCCGGTCCTTCAGTGCCAGGTCGCGGGTGGCCGAGGCGTCTTCCACCAGGGTGCAACGGTAACCATAGTCCTTGGCGCGGCGCACGGTGGTGCTGACGCTGGAATGGCTCATGAAACCGCACACGATCAGGTCCAGGTGCCCCAGCGCCTGCAGGGTTTCATGCAGCTGGGTGTTCTTGAAGGCGTTGGGCATGCGTTTTTCGATGACGATTTCACCCTCATGCGGCTCAAGGCCCGGGATGAACTGGCCAGCCGTACCCTGCGGGTCGAAGCGCCCGCCAACGGTGCCGAGGTGGCGAACATGGATGATCGGACGGCCAGCCTTGCGGGCGGCGTCGAGCAACCGGGCGATGTTGGCCACGGCCTCGTCCATGCCCGACAGTTGCAGGGGACCACTGAGGTACTCCTTCTGCGCATCGATGATGATCAGGCTGGCTTGGCTCAGCTTGGCCGGCGGATAGTCGCGGCCAGTGAGGCGGAACATCGTGGTTGGAACAGACATCAAGGGCTCCTTGGAAGGGCTTTTGTATACCTATTCTCCCTTGCCTTGGCGCCAATGGGAATGGTTGACAACGCAAGTGGCGTGATTACTGGCCTGTGGCTATCCGCTGGGGCATTGCGCGGAAGAAATGTGCGGGTTGGGCTGTTAGACTTTTGTACGGTCTGAATTAGGAGTCCCCCGTGATCACATCTCGTCTGCGCACCCTGCGCGACCACATCCGCTGGGCGGTCAGCCGCTTCCACGAGCATGAGCTGTTCTTCGGCCACGGTGCCGACAATGCCTGGGACGAAGCCCGCCTGCTGGTGCTGGGTGCCGTGCACCTGCCTTGGGAAATCGCCGACAGCTACCTGGACTGCCAGCTGGAGGACGATGAGCGGGTTCGCCTGCAGCACCTGCTCAAGCGCCGTATCGAGGAACGCGTGCCGACCGCCTACCTGCTGGGCGAGGCGTGGTTCTGCGGCATGTCGTTCATCGTCGACGAGCGCGTGCTGGTGCCCCGTTCGCCCATCGGCGAGCTGATCGAGAAGCGCTTCGAGCCGTGGCTGGCCGCCGAGCCTGCGCGCATTCTCGACCTGTGCACCGGCTCTGGCTGCATCGGCATCGTTGCCGCTGAGGTGTTCCCCGACGCCGAGGTGGTGCTGGCCGACCTGTCGTTCGAGGCGCTGGAGGTGGCCAACCAGAACATCGAGCGCCATGGCCTGGACGAGCGCGTGTTCACGGTACAGGGCGACGGTTTTGCGGGCCTGCCGGGGCAGCGCTTCGACTTGATCCTGTCCAACCCGCCGTATGTCGATGCCGAAGACTTCGGCGACATGCCGGCCGAGTACCACCACGAGCCGGAAATGGGCCTGGCCTGTGGCAATGATGGCCTGGACCTGGTGCGGCGCATGCTGGCCGAGGCGGGCGACCACCTGACCGAGAAAGGCCTGCTGATCGTCGAGGTGGGCAACAGCCAGGTGCACGTGGAGGCGCTGTACCCTGAGGTGGACTTCGCCTGGCTGGAGTTCGAGCGTGGCGGGCATGGCGTGTTCATGTTGACCGCCGAGCAGTGCCGCCGCCACCAGGAACTGTTCAAGGCCCGCGTGTGATTCATCGCGTGCTGCGCTGGCGCCTACAAGGTGAATACGCCCCTTGGTAGGCGCGAGCGCAGCTCGCGAAGCGCCGCCCGCGGCGCCGTGTCTACCGGGTAGCAATCCAAATCAACAACCCGGCCTGGAACACCGCAAACGCCACCAGGCAGGTGATGGTAAAGCGCAACCCGCTGTCCTCACGCCGGTACTTGGCCACCCGCTCATCGCGCTCGCGCAGTTGCCCGTCTTTCTCCAGCAACTGCTGCTCGGCCTGCTGCAGCATGCCCGCCGCATCCAGAATGCCCACCAGCTGCAATTTCTCGCTGTTCCAGCCGGCCTTGAGCTGGCTCACTTGCGTATCGAGCGTGCGGCCCTTGAGGTGCTGCGCATCGGCGTACTCAACCTCGATGCCGCTGGCGGCCAGGAAACGGTCACGGCGCAGGCGGGTGTCTTCGTTCAGCGCGTCCTTGTTCGCCAGCGCCATGCCCTCGACCCGGTAGTTCGGCCACTTGCGCTGCAGCCATTGCACCGCCTGGCCCAGCAGGAAACGGCCGAGGCCGCGGTTGAGTGGTTCCAGCTGCAGGCCGTTGTCGCTGCCGATGCTGACCTGGCGCAGGGCATGGTCAACCCGCACATCCAACTGGTTCTGCTCCTTGCGCACCTTCTGCCCCGGCAGGCGGATTTCCATGCGCAACAGGCTGTGGGCCTTGTCGTGGCGCTCGGCGTAGGCGAACTCAACGAACCGCAGCGGCCGTGCGCCACTGTTGCGGTCGGTGGGCAGGGGCGCCAGGCGCACCAGCTGGAAGTGTTCAACGGCAAGGTCTGCCCAGGGCAGGTTGGACGGTTCCGGGGCTTGCGGCTCTTCGGCCGGTTCTACAGCGGCGGGGGCTTCGCTCATCAAGGCATGTCCTCAGGTACGGGCGGGCGCTGGCCAAGGCTGCCGTGCAGCCCATTCGCAGGCTAAACCCACCCCCCCTGTAGGAGCGGGCTTGCCCCGCGAATGGGCCGCAAAGCGGCCCCGAATCGCACCAATACCGCGTTATCGGCAGCCGCTGCCGATGTTTGAGGGTCAGGCCGAGGGCAACTGGTGAATGAAGCTGACCACCCGTTCACCCAGCTCACGTGCCAGTGGCAGCGCTGGGTTGAGGTAGCTGTCGCGCTGCTGGCGCATGCTTTTCGGGCTGATGCGCAGCATATGGTTCATACCATCGATCAGCACCAGCTGGGCGTCTGGTTTGGCTGCCTTGAGGCGCTGGGCATCGGCCACATCGACCTGCACGTCGTTGCGGCCTTGGATGATCAGCGCGGGCATCGGCAGGCGGGCGAAGGCCTTGGCCGGGTCTTGCTGGAACAGCGAAATCAGGTAGGGCTGCACGCTGGGGCGAAACACCTGGCGCAACGGTGCCGGCACATCCAGGCTGGTTTGCCCGGCCTGCAGGCGGTCGAGCAGGGCGCTGCCGCGCGCCAGTTGCGCGGCCGGCATGCGCTGGGCCAGTTGCTCGCGCAGCACGTCGGCCATTGGCCGGCCGCTGCCGGCCAGGGTAATCACCGCGCTGGCGCCGGCACGTTCGGCGGCCAGGCTTGCGATCAGCGCGCCTTCACTGTGGCCCACCAGGATCAGCGGGCCAAAGCGTGGGTCGGCCTTGAGCTGGCGGCTCCAGGCCACCACGTCGTCGACGTAGCGCTGCACGCTGAGGTCGCGCTCATCCGGCGCTGCCGGCTGGCTGGCGGCCACGCCGCGCTTGTCGAAGCGCACACTGGCGATGTGCGCGTTGGCCAGCAGCAAGGCCAGGCGCTTGAGGTTGTCGATGCGCCCGGAGGCCGGGTTGTTGCCATCGCGGTCGGTGGGGCCGGAACCTGCAATGATCAGCACCACCGGAGGCGGCACGGCCTGCTGGGGCAGCAGCAGGCTGCCATGCAGCACACCCTGGCCGGTATCGAGGTCGATGGGGCGTTGCGACACGGTGGGGGCGGCCTGGGCCAGGCCGGTGCACAGCAGGAGCAGCAGGGCGACGAAGCGCGACATCATGCGGTACTACAGTGGGGAGATGAGGGTTTGACCCAGTGATTGGGGGAAGGTTCGCTGCTCAACGACGTGGCCATCCCGCAGGCGCGGGCTTGCCCCACGAAGAGGCCCGCACAGGCGGCCATTCCATCTGTATACTGCCCGCTTTCGATCACTTCAGGCAGAACTCGCGGAGCGTCCATGTCCGGCAATACCTACGGCAAGCTGTTCACTGTCACCACCGCAGGCGAAAGCCATGGCCCGGCGTTGGTCGCCATTGTCGATGGCTGCCCGCCAGGCCTGGACATCTCCCTTGCCGACCTGCAGCGTGACCTCGACCGGCGCAAGCCCGGCACCAGCCGGCACACCACCCAGCGCCAGGAAGCCGACGAGGTGGAAATCCTCTCCGGCGTGTTCGAAGGCCGCACCACCGGTTGCTCGATCGGCCTGCTGATCCGCAATACCGACCAGAAGTCCAAGGACTACTCGGCGATCAAGGACCTGTTCCGCCCCGCCCACGCCGACTACACCTACCACCACAAGTACGGCATCCGCGACTACCGCGGCGGTGGCCGCAGCTCGGCGCGTGAAACCGCCATGCGCGTGGCGGCCGGCGCCATCGCCAAGAAATACCTGGCTACCCAGGGCATCCAGGTGCGCGGCTACATGAGCCAGCTGGGCCCCATCGAAATCCCGTTCAAGACCTGGGACTCGGTGGAAGAAAACGCCTTCTTCAGCCCCGACCCAAGCAAGGTGCCGGAACTGGAGGCCTACATGGACCAGCTGCGCCGTGACCAGGACTCGGTGGGCGCGAAGATCACCGTGGTGGCCGAAGGCGTGATGCCGGGCCTGGGCGAGCCGATCTTCGACCGCCTGGATGCCGAACTGGCCCACGCGCTGATGAGCATCAACGCGGTCAAGGGCGTGGAGATCGGCGCCGGCTTCGCCAGCGTCAGCCAGCGTGGCACCGAGCACCGCGACGAACTGACCCCGGAAGGCTTCCTCAGCAACAACGCCGGCGGCATCCTCGGTGGCATCAGCTCGGGCCAGCCGATCGTCGCGCACCTGGCGCTCAAGCCAACGTCCAGCATCACCGTGCCGGGCCGCTCGATCGATGTGCACGGCAACCCGGTGGATGTGATCACCAAGGGCCGCCACGACCCGTGCGTGGGCATTCGCGCCACGCCTATCGCCGAGGCAATGATGGCCATCGTGCTGATGGACCACCTGCTGCGCCACCGTGCGCAGAATGCCGATGTGAACGTCGCCACCCCGGTGCTGGGCCAGCTCTGATTTAGCCAGGGCCGGCCTGTTCGCGGGGCAAGCCCGCTCCTACACACCTCTTTTTTGTAGGAGCGGGCTTGCCCCGCGAAGAGGCCGGCACAGGCAGCCAAAAGGCCCCCCATGTCCCAAATCCCCTACTGGCGCCTGTCCAGCTTCTACCTCTGCTACTTCGCCCTGCTGGGCGCCACCGCCCCCTTCCTGGCCCTGTACCTCGACCACCTGGGCTTCCCCCCGGCACGCATCGGCGAGCTGGTGGCCATTCCCATGCTGATGCGCTGCATTGCCCCCAACCTGTGGGGCTGGCTAGGCGACCGCACGGGCCAGCGCCTGCTGATCGTGCGCCTGGGCGCGTTGTCGACCCTGGCCACCTTCTCGCTGATCTTCGTCGGCAAGAGCTACGCCTGGCTGGCGCTGGTAATGGCGTTGCACGCCTTCTTCTGGCACGCGGTGCTGCCGCAGTTCGAGGTCATCACCCTGGCCCACCTGCACGGCCAAACCTCGCGCTACAGCCAGGTGCGCCTGTGGGGCTCGATCGGCTTCATCATCACCGTGGTTGGCCTGGGCCGCCTGTTCGAATGGCTGAGCCTGGACATCTACCCGGTGGCGCTGGTGGCTGTCATGGCCGGCATCTTCGCCGCCAGCCTGTGGGTGCCCAATGCCCAGCCGCTGGAGCATAGCGAGCGCCGCGAGGCGGGCGGCTTCCTGCGCCAGCTGGCCGCACCCGGTGTCATTGCCTTCTATATCTGCGTGGCGTTGATGCAACTCAGCCACGGGCCTTACTACACCTTCCTCACCCTGCACCTGGAGCACCTGGGCTACAGCCGTGGCGCCATTGGCCTGTTGTGGGCGCTGGGGGTGGTGGCCGAGGTGCTGATGTTCATGGTGATGAGCCGTGTGTTCGCGCGGTTCAGCGTGCAGCGGGTGCTGCTGGTGAGCTTCCTGCTGGCTTCGCTGCGCTGGTTGCTGCTGGGTAATCTGGCCGGTGACCCTGCGCTGCTGATTGTCGCCCAGCTGCTGCATGCGGCAACCTTCGGCTGCTTCCACGCCGCGTCCATCGCCTTTGTACAGGCCAGCTTCGGCGCCCGCCAGCAAGGCCAGGGCCAGGCGCTGTATGCGGCGCTGTCGGGCACCGGCGGCGCACTGGGTGCGTTGTATTCGGGCTACAGCTGGAAATTGCTGGGGCCGACCTTCACCTTTGGTATGGCGAGCGCCGCAGCACTGGCGGCAGCCGTTATCATTGCCACTCGTTCGAAACCGACCAGGACCAGCAGCCGATGAGCATCCTCTGTGTTTTCCACCCGTCCAGCCCGGGCTTGCCGAACAAGGTGCTGACCCACCACGACGACATTGCCGCGACCCTGGCCGAGCAGGGCGTGCGCTTCGCTCACCAGCCCCATGCGCTGCGCGTGCGCCCGGGCAGTGCCCAGGGTGAGGTGCTGGAGGCGTGCCGCGCCCACCTTGACCTGTTGATGACCGAGCACGGCAGCGCTGCTTACAGCCTGCTCAACCGCGACGGCGTGGACCCGGCGCAGGTGGATGTGCGCGATGAGCACGTGCATGAGGCCGAGGAAGTGTTCGCCGTGGTCAGCGGGCGTGCCCAGGTGGGGTTGTGCTTGGGCGAGTATGTGTATTCGGTGTTGTGCGAGAAGGGCGACCGGCTGGTGGTGCCGGCAGGGGTGCGGCGTTGGGTGGAGCTGGGGGATACACCGTTTTGCCTGGCGTTTCGATTGTTCGCCAGTGAGCGGGGGGTGGAGCCGCGGTTTACCGGTGATGAGACGGCTCGGGCGTTTCTTGGGATTGACGAGTTGTAGTGCCTGGGCTGGCCTCATCGCGAGCTGCGCTCGCTCCTACCGGGTCGTAATCCGTACCCGTACCCGTAGGAGCGAGCAAAGCTCGCGAAGAGGCCCGTACAGAAAAACCCTTAACGGTAGGTCGGCAAGGCAAACCGCTGCTGGCTCTGCAGCATCGAAATCACTGGCAATTCACTGGCCTGCTCGGCCAAGTCACGGCGAATGGCGCTGATTGCCCAGGACAGTTGCTCGGCACTGTGCAGTTGGCCATAGGTCAGCACGCGGCGGGTCACTTTGCCATCGGCGGCACGCAGGGTCAGCAACACACCACCGTCGGGGCGAGCCTGGGTGGCGACCTGGTAGGCCGAGAACACCGAGACGAACTTTTCCTGGATAAGGTCCATATCAACTCCTGACTGTTGTATTGGCAGACGTGAGTTGACTGTTGCAGTGACCGTGCCAGTAATCGAATTCGGTAAAAACCCAATGAATACAGGTGTTTGCGGCGTTTTTGCAGAAGCACCTTCGTGCAGTCTGCATGGTCGTGCATTTTGCACAGTGCATTTTGCACGGTTGGCCACTTGGCTATCGGCCCCATAGATTCTGAACCTTTGACCCCATGGCCGTGCCTGACAAACACTTGGGCAATCTTTTCTGCCAGGAGGTTCCAGATGTCTGACCAACCCGTCGCCATGACCGATGACGAAACCGCAGCTTTCGCCGAGCAGGTGTTCGACCGCGCCCGCCAGGGCGATGCCCAGATGCTGCAGCGCTTGCTCGCCAGCGGGCTGCCGGCTGACCTGCGCAACCACAAGGGCGACACCCTGCTGATGCTGGCCAGCTACCACGGCCACCTGGAGGCGGCGCGCGTGCTGCTGGAGCATGGCGCCGACCCGCTGATTGCCAACGACAACGGCCAGTTGCCCATTGCCGGCGCAGCGTTCAAGGGCGACCTGGCCATGATCCGCCTGTTGCTGGCGCACGGTGTACCGGTGGATGCCGCCGCCCAGGACGGGCGCACCGCGCTGATGCTGGCGGCCATGTTCAACCGTGGCGAAATCCTCGACTTCCTGTTGGCCCAGGGCGCCGACCCTGCGCACCAGGACGCCCGTGGCGCCACCGCGCTGATGGCGGCACAAACCATGGGGGCGGTGCAGGCCACCGAGCGCCTGCAAGCGCTGGCCGGCTAACCCTGCGGGGGCGTTTGCGGCTATCCTTGGCGCCTTTTCACCCGCCGCAGGCCCCCTTCATGAAAAACCAGTTGCTCGAACTCATCAGCCTCATTGCCGCCGGTTGCATGCGCGATGAGGACATCGAGCGCATCGCCGACGAAGCCGCCCAGGCCTACGCCGACCCCGCCGCCTTCCTTGCCGCCAACCCGGACATCAACTACGACGACAGCTTCCCGATGCCGCTGGGCGAATGGGTGGTGCTCGGCAGCCTGCCGGACACGGTGGTGTTCCAGGCCGACAGCTACCAGGACTTGTTCCAGCACATCAGCGACTCGTTCGACAAGAGCGTGGCGTTCACCCTCAAGCCCAAGCAGCTGGCGCGTACCGAACCGCTGACCGCGCTCAACCGTATCCAGGTACAGATGGGCGCCTTGAACAAGGAAGCCGGGGGCTATGTGCTGCTGAACTTCAGCCAGTTGCTCGACGACGAGGTGCAGATGGTGATGGTGGGGCAGCAGGACCTGGACCGCGTACTGGCCCTGGGGGCCGAGGTGGGCATCAAGCTGGAGCCTGCGCTGGAGGCCCTGAAGGTCGCCGTTCACGTCTGAATCGCATCGCTCCTGCCTGGGTACATGAACCCCGTAGGAGCGAGCGCAGCTCGCGATGCGCCGCGAGGCGCGCAATCCCCAACTATGCTCAGCGCCATGGCTTACGTTCAAAGGAGCGCTGTGCAATGGGGTCCACCTTCAACGGCCTGGTCGGCCTGATCATCCTCGCCCTGGACATCTGGGCGATTCTCAACGTGATCAAGAGCAATGCCGAAATCGGCATCAAGGTGCTGTGGATTCTGCTGATCGCCTTGCTGCCGGTAATTGGCCTTATCATCTGGGCAATTGCCGGCCCCCGGGGCAATGTGCGGCTCTGACCCGGGCGCGGAAGGGCCGGCGCAGACAAAATCTGCAACAGCCCCGTGACAAAATTTTCACATTGGTTTAAACAGAATCCGCACCCGCACAATGCTGCGTTGGTCCAGTACCAGCGCCATCTCCGCAAACCCGCAATCCTAGGACTTCCCCATTCATGGCTAACACGGATGCCTTGAAGCAACAGGGCGCGCGAGCTTTCACGCCGACCTTGAAATCACACCTGGCCTACATGCTGCTCAGCGGCCTGGTGATCATGCTGATGCTCAGCCTGGTGCGCCTGGCGTTGCTGGTCTACAACAGCGACATGATCGGCGACACCCCGTACTCCACCGTTGCCGAAGGCTTCCTCAACGGCCTGCGCTTCGACCTGCGCGTGGTGGTGTACCTGAGCATTCCGCTGTTGCTGGCCACCCTGAGCCCCTGGCTGATGGCCCGGCGCGGGCTGTTCCGCTTCTGGCTGACCATCAGCTCCAGTGTGGTGATGTTCCTTGGCCTGATGGAGATGGACTTCTACCGTGAGTTCCACCAGCGCCTGAACGGCCTGGTGTTCCAATACATCAAGGAAGACCCCAAGACCGTACTGAGCATGCTCTGGTACGGCTTCCCGGTGGTGCGCTACCTGCTGGCCTGGCTGGTCGGCACCTGGTTGCTGAGCCTGCTGTTCAAGGGCATCGATCGCGCCACCCGTGGCTCGGGCCAGCGCGTGGCCGCCTGGTACAACCGCCTGGCGGTGTTCATGGTGATTCTGCTGGTGGCGGTGCTCGCCGCCCGTGGCACCCTGCGCCAAGGCCCGCCGATGCGCTGGGGCGATGCCTTCACCACCGACTCCAACTTCGTCAACCAGCTGGGCCTGAACGGCACCCTGACCCTGATCGACGCTGCCAAGAGCCGCTTCGGCGAAGACCGCGCCAACATCTGGAAGCCGGTGCTCAAGCAGGACCTGGCCACCGACACCGTGCGCAAGCAACTGCTCACCGCCAACGACGTGCTGGTGGATGCCGACGAGGCCGCCGTGCGCCGTGACTTCACCCCGCCAGCCGACCGCACCCTGGCGGTGAAGAACGTCGTGGTGATCCTCATGGAAAGCTTCGCCGGCCATTCGGTAGGCGCCCTGGGCAGCCCGAACAACATCACCCCGTACTTCGACAAGCTGGCCAAGGAAGGCCTGCTGTTCGACCGCTTCTTCTCCAATGGCACCCATACCCACCAGGGTATGTTCGCCACCATGGCCTGCTTCCCCAACCTGCCAGGCTTCGAATACCTGATGCAGACCCCGGAAGGCGGCCACAAGCTGTCGGGCTTGCCGGCACTGCTCAGCGCCCGTGATTACGACGACGTCTACGTGTACAACGGCGACTTCGCCTGGGACAACCAGTCCGGGTTCTTCGGCAACCAGGGCATGACCACCTTCATCGGCCGCAACGACTTCGTGAACCCGGTGTTCTCCGACCCGACCTGGGGCGTGTCCGACCAGGACATGTTCGACCGTGGCAACGAGGAACTGGCCAAGCACGACCAGAAGAAGCCGATCTACGCGCTGCTGCAAACCCTGTCCAACCACACCCCGTACGCGCTGCCGGCGAACCTGCCGGTGGAGAAAGTGACTGGCCAGGGCCGCCTGGACGAGCACTTGACCGCCATGCGCTACTCCGACTGGGCGCTGGGCCAGTTCTTCGAGAAGGCGCGTAAAGAGCCGTACTTCAAGGACACCCTGTTCGTCATCGTCGGCGACCACGGCTTCGGCAACCACCAGCAGGTCACCGAGCTGGACCTGGGCCGCTTCAACGTGCCGCTGCTGCTGATTGCTCCGGGCATCCAGGAGAAATTCGGCGCGGTCGACCACACCGTGGGTACCCAGGTCGACATCGTGCCGACCATCATGGGCCGCCTGGGTGGCGAAACCCGTCACCAGTGCTGGGGCCGCGACCTGCTCAACTTGCCTGCCGGTGACCCGGGCGTGGGCATGATCAAGCCCTCGGGCAGCGAGCAGATCGTGGGCCTGGTCAAGGGTGACCACCTGCTGATCGAGTCCAAGGACATGAGCCCGCGCATGTACCGCTACCAGCTGGGCAGCGAGTTCAAGGCCGAGCTGATCGAAAGCCCAGAGCAGCCGCAAATGCTGCAGCAGCTCGAAGCGTTCATCCAGACGGCGACCAAGAGCCTGCTGGACAACACCGCTGGCGTGGTTCACGGCACACCGAAGAAGTAAGCCCCAGGGCCGCGTTGCGGCCCCTTTCCTGGGCGATACACCTGGTAGGAGCGAGCGCAGCTCGCGATGGGCTGCAAGGCAGCCCCGGCGTAATCAGCCGCGACGCTGAACCTCTGGGGCCGCTGCGCGCCCCATCGCGAGCTACGCTCGCTCCTACCACGCTTGCGCAAACCTCTTGCGAAGAGGCCGGCACAGACTGAACAAATCCCCGCGCCCAAGGTCAAGCATTTACAGGCATCACGTATTCCGTGTCCTTTGCTTGAGAGGGCTATTTAATGAAAGAGTGGGAAGTCATCTTTGCCGATCAGAAGGGCGAGCCGACCACACTGCTGCTTCACGGCGAGCAGTGCCCCAGCGAGGAGGAAGCGGCCCGCGCCATTCGTTCGCACTTGTTTCCGGTCATGGACGAACTGGATCTCAACGACTTCCAGGACCGCGCCCCATCCCCCACCGCCCGATGGCTCAAGGAGCAGAACGGCGTGGTAATCACTCGCATCCAAGAAGCTTCCTGACCTGCAGGTTGGCCCAGGGTTGGCGTAGTGCTATTGCAGGCGCTACGCTACACCCAGGCGCAGGCCTTTTCTGCGGGCCTGCACCTGTTCAATTCGCGTCTTGCATCAGCTCGAACTGCTGGCCCTGCCAGCAGGTGCGTAGTGCACGGAAAGTCTATCCATCGCTTCATTCGGGAGGACGATTCATGAGCAGCCTGAACGACGATATCAGCAGCAATGTCCTGCGCCAGATGAAAGCTGGCGGTTTCGATTTCACCCGTATCCACCCCATCGAGTTCTACGCGGTATTCCCCGACGAAGCCGGCGCCCGGCGTGCGGCTGGGCAGTTTCGCGGCGAGTCGTTGAATGCCCAGGTGCATGAGCGGGACGATGGCGCCTGGCACCTGGAACTGAGCAAGGTCATGTATGCCACCTATGGCGGGATTGGCGACTTCGAGGAGGCCTTCGAGCAGGTTGTTTCGCCCTATGGCGGTGAGGTCGAGGGGTGGGGCGTCAAGCAAGAGCGGCCTATTGCCTGAGGTATTCGCGGGGCACGCCATGCCTGTGTAGGAGCGGGCTTGCCCCGCGAATGGGCTGCCTGGCAGCCCCTGGCAATCTCACCCCCTACGCCCAGCCATGTGCTTGAGGTAAGCCAACAACGCCTCCAGCTCCTGGTCACTCAACACATCCGCGCCAAACCCCGGCATCTTCGCCTGGGGCCAGCGCCGCAACCCCTGCGGGTCGCGAATGTACATCCGCAGGAATTCAGGCCGGAAATACTCGGTGGGGTTATGCGGCACGTTCAGGTCAGGCCCAAACTGCGCATCCCCCGCGCCATTGAGCCGATGGCAGGCCAGGCAGTTCTGCTGGAACAACGAAAACCCCTGGCGCACCGGGTCGTCGGCGGCCAGCTTCGGGTCGGGCAACAACGCCGGAAAGCGTTGCTCCACCGAGGCCAGGCGGCGCAGGGTAGTGATCTGGAAGGGCCACTGCTCGGGGCGAATGCCGCTGGCCTGGGCATGGGTCCATACCAGGTAGAACGGCCCCGCGCTGGGCTTGCCATCGGCCAAAGGTGGCCACGGCTTGCCCGGGTCTTCAACCGCCAGCCAGGCCCGCGCCGGCCCCGCCTGCAGCAAAGGCCCGGCGGGCATCTCGGCGGCGAACCCGTCCAGCGCCACGGCCTGCAGGTGGTCGCCTGCCGTTACCCCTTCAAGCAGCGCCGCCAGGGGCACGGCGCGGTAGTGCATGGCCCGTTTGTAGGCCACATCCTGCTCGATGTCGATCTCGCGCGCCTGCGGGTGCTTGAGCAGCGCCGCGCTGTCCAGGCGGCGCACGGCGCCGCCCAGCTCCAGCTGCAATTGCGCCGCCCACAGGGGCAGGCTGACCAGAAGGGTAAGCAGGGCAAGGCACTGGCGCATAGGCAATCTCCGACCGTCAAGGCCGGCAGGTTACCTGTGCGTTGCCGAAAAAGGCTACAGCCACTGTTAGCCGAACAAGCGTGTCAGGTTCGGCAGAATCAGCAGCAACGTGGTAGCGAATAGAATGAGCCCAGCTTGGCGTAGCTTCGATTGACTGAACATGGCGGACCGCCTTCTTGTTGTTATTCCTGAATACCCGTTGGCTTCCTTGTCGCGTCGCGGGTCGATCGCAGCGGGGCGGGTGGCGCCGTTGCTGCTTGCCTCATGTATGTGGATATAAACCACGCACAGCGCCAGCGTCATCCGTGAGCCAGAACCCTTTGTTCTAAATGCTTGTTGGTTGATCTCCATTGGCTATGAGGCCATGGGCCATCCCGCTGGCATGCTCTGGCTAGACAGCGGCGTATTCACCGTTGGCGTGCCGACGAAATGTGACCGTTCGTCAGTGCGACCTACTTGCTTGTACGTGGCTTTCGCGTCAGTCTCTACAGCAGATTCCCACCCATGTCGTTCAGGACTATCCCTATGTCGTTACGCATCTGCATCCTTGAAACCGATGTCCTGCGACCGGAGTTGACCGCGCAGTACCAGGGCTACGGAAGGATGTTCGAGCAGCTCTTCTCGCGTCAGCCGATCGCCGCCGAGTTTCGTGTGTACAACGTCATGAACGGCGACTACCCGCCCGACAGCGAACGCTTCGATGCCTACCTGGTTACCGGCAGCAAGGCCGACTCGTTCGGCAGCGACCCATGGATCCAGACGCTCAAGGCGTACCTGCTGAAGCTGTACCAGCGTGGCGAGAAACTGCTGGGTGTGTGTTTCGGTCACCAGTTGCTGGCGCTGACCCTGGGTGGCAAGGCCGAACGCGCCGACCAGGGCTGGGGCGTGGGTGTGCACCGCTATTCGCTGGCCGCCCATGCGCCGTGGATGGACCCGCAGGTTGCCGAACTGAGCCTGCTGATCAGCCACCAGGACCAGGTGACCCAGCTGCCCGAAGGCGCCACGGTGATTGCCTCAAGCGATTTCTGCCCGAACGCGGCGTACCACATTGGTGACCAGGTGCTGTGCTTCCAGGGCCACCCGGAGTTCGTGCATGATTATTCGCGGGCGCTGCTGGATGCGCGCCAGGCCTATCTGGGCGACGAGGTGTACCACAAGGCCATCGCCAGCCTGGCTACCGAGCACCAGGGCGACCTGGTAGGGGAGTGGATGCTGCGGTTCATTCAGCAACCCCGCAAGGCAAGCGACAGCGCTGCCTGAGCGAATCGCGAGCTACGCTCGCTCCTACAGGCCTTGCACAGGCCCGGTAGGAGCGAGCGCAGCTCGCGATAGGCCCTAAAGCCAACCCGACTTCTTGAAGCTGGCATACAACCCCGCGCACCCCAGCCCAATCACCCCCAGCACGGCAAAATAGCCGTAATGCCAGCTCAGCTCCGGCATGTTCTGGAAGTTCATCCCATACACCCCGGCAATCGCCGTGGGAAACGCCAGAATCGCCGCCCACGCGGCAAACTTGCGCTGCACGATGCTCTGGCGCGACGACTCCAGCAGCATGCCGATCTCGATGGTTTGGCTGGCGATGTCACGGATACTGGCCAGGTCTTCCATCTGCCGGGTGACGTGAATCTGCACATCCTTGAAGTACGGGCGCATGTTCTTGTCGATGAACGGGAAGCTCAGGCGTTGCAGTTCCTCGCTCACTTCCACCATCGGCGCCACGTAGCGGCGCAGGCGCAAGATGTCGCGGCGCAGGCTGTGCAGGCGGCGGATGTCGTCTTCCTGCAAGGAATTGCTGAGCACGCTCTGCTCCAGCTCCTCGATCTCGCCATGAATGGCCTCGCTCACCGGCTGGTAGTTCTCGGTCACGAAGTCGAGCAACGCATACAGCACGAAGTCTTCGCCATGCTCCAGCAGCAGCGGGCGTGCCTCGCAGCGCTGGCGTACCAGGGCATAGGATTTCGAGTGGCCGTTGCGGCAGGTGATGATGTAGCCGTTGCCGGCGAAGATGTGGGTTTCGATGAACTCCAGCTTGCCTTCATGGCGTACCGGCGAGTAGGTGACGATGAACAGCGCGTCACCAAAGGTTTCAAGCTTCGGCCGGCTGTGCTTTTCCAGCGCGTCCTCGATGGCCAGTTCGTGCAGGTTGAACTGGCACTGCAGGTTGGCCAGCTCCTCGGCGTTGGGTTCTTCCAGGCCGATCCACACGAAATGCCCCGGCTTGCGTGCCCACTCGCTGCCTTCATCGATATTGATATTGGTGACCTTCCTGCCGGCGGCATACACCGCCGATGCCACGACTCGTCCCATGGTGATCCACTTATTCGGTTGCAGACGCCCTACAGCTTAACCCCTGGGGGGGAGCAGCGCCCGCCTAGGGCTCCACCAATTCCCGTTCCATATGGTCGATGCAATGCTGCATCTGGCTGCGGCACTGCTCGATCAACGCGGGCAGGTCTTGCTGGCCGAGGCCGGCAGTCGCAATGGGCGGCAACGAGCGAACGATCACCGTGCGCCGCCGCCAGCTGTTCAGGCTCAGGCGCCGGGCATAGCGGCTGACGCACACCGGCACGATTGGCACGCCGGCTTCGACGGCCATGTGGAACGCGCCTTTCTTGAAGGCCAGCAACTGCTGTTCGGGGTTGCGCGTGCCTTCCGGGAAAATCCAGATCGAGGTGTCGTCGCGCAGTATGCGTGTGGTGGTTTGCATCGCCTTGCGCGCCTGGTAGGCGTTCTTGCGGTCGACCAGCACGTTGCCACCCAGCCAGAACAACTGGCCGAACAGTGGAATCCAGCCCAGGCTTTTCTTGCCGATGGCCACGGTGCGTTGCGGCACCACATGGCCGAGCACGAACAGGTCGAAGTTGGATTGGTGGTTGGCGACGATCACGCAGCCAGGTGGCTGGTCCCACAGCGGGCCGACCTCGGCCTTGACCTTGATGCGCAGCAGCCAGGTGGCCGGCAGGCTGTAGAGGCGGGCGAATACCCGGCTGTTGTCGCGGTTGAACGGGCGCAGCAGGCCAATCAGCAGGCCGATGGCCCCCACCAGCACGAAGTGCAACGCCAACAGGAACATGCGAAGGGAGTAGAGCATGGTACGACTCACACCAGACAGTCGCGGGGCAGTGTACGGGTGTGCACTGGCTGGGGCAAACCTTGGTGTCAGCCTGGGCGGGCCCTATCGCGACCTGCGGTCGCTCCTACCAGTCGCGATGGGGCCTGCGAGGTCACCCCATATGCCCTTGGTCGAGCAAGATCGCTTCGTCCAGGGTATCGAGCAACGCCTTGCGCACCTTCAGCTTGGTGTTCTTGTGCGCCAGCATGTTCAGCTTCTTCAATTCCCGGGCAACGCCCTGGGCCGCTTCCAACAGCTGTTCGGCTGGCACCACCCGGTCGAGGAACCCGGCCTCCAGGGCCTCCTTGGGTGCGAACATCTCGGCGTTGATCACCGAACGGTGGAAGGCCGCGCGGCCCAGGCGGTCGCGCGCCAGTTCGATGCCGGCGTGGTGCATGGTCATGCCGATCTGCACTTCGTTCAGGCCAATCTTGTACGGCCCTTCGACGCCGATGCGGTAGTCAGCCGACAGCAGCAGGAACGCGCCCTTGGCCACGGCATGGCCAGGGCAGGCGACGATCACCGGGAACGGGTGCGCCAGCAGGCGGCGTGCCAGGGTGGAGCCAGCCGTCACCAGGGCCACGGCTTCCTTGGGGCCGGAGGTCATCACCTTGAGGTCGTAACCGCCGGAAAGGATGCCCGGCTGGCCGGTGATGATCACCACCGCGCGGTCCTGCACGGCGCGGTCGAGCGCGGCATTGAAGGCCGCGATGACATCCGGCGAGATGGCGTTGACCTTGCCGTTGTTCAGGGTCAGGGTGGCGATGCCGTCTTCGGCGTGGTAGGTAATCAGCTCGCTCATGGCAGAGTCCTTTGGGGGGCGTGGCGACGACGTTACCCAGCGCCGCGGGCCAGGTAAAGCGGCAAGGCTGACTGGCCAGTCAGCGGCGGCGCCCTATGCCTTGCCGGGCGAGGGCAGGGCGCTGGCGCCGGGTAAAAGCGCAGGCGAGATTGGCAGCTTTGCCCTGGCAACCTGCGCGTTTCAGTGGTTTGGCATAAATACATGAAAAATTTGAAAAAAATGCTTGCCAAAGAAAAGCTCTTCCACTAAATTAGCGCGCCTCGACAGGGTGAATGCCTTGAAGGGAAAACGGTGAAGTGTCCGAGTGGTCGAAGGAGCACGCCTGGAAAGTGTGTATACGAGAAATCGTATCAAGGGTTCAAATCCCTTCTTCACCGCCACATTCTGCGAAGAGCCCCCGAACTGAAAAGTTCGGGGGCTTTTTGCTTTCTGGCACCTGCTCCCCAGGCCCCCTGGTAGGAGCTCGCGATGCGCCGCTTGCGGCGCTCGATCTCAACCCCAGCGCCTCTCCATGGAACTAGCGCCGCGCGCGGCGCATCGCGAGCTGCGCTCGCTCCTACATGGAGATCGGCGGCCTGGGGGAGAATAGGGGGCGGTTAGAAACTCACCGACGCCGACAACCGTGCCGTGCGCGGCGCGCCCTGGAACAGGTAGTTGTCGCCCAGGTAATCGCCCACATCGCGCCAGTAGCGTTTGTCGAAGACGTTATCCACGGTCAGGCGCAGCACCGTGTCATACCCCCCGATCTGCGTGCGATAGCGGCTGCCCACATCGAACACGGTGTACCCGCCCACCTGCACATTGCCCGCCTGGCTCGCATACTTGCTGGCGCTGTAGCGTGCCCCGCCAAGCAACGCCAGGCCTGGCACCGGCAGGCTGTAGTCGGCCTGCAGCGCCGCGCGCAAGCGCGGTACGTTGATCGCCTGGTGCCCTTCGTAGGCCTCTGTGCCGCTGTTGTGCACCCGTGCGCGAATCGCCGCGGCGCTGGCCTGCAGCTGCAGGTTCGAGGTTACCCAGCCACTGGCGCCCAGCTCCAGGCCGATGTTCTTCTGCTGGCCCTGCTGCACGTAGCTGAAACTGCCATCCCCTTCAGGGCGCGCATACTGGTAAGCCTGGCGCAGCTGGAACAGCGCCGCACTGAAGCTCATGCGCTGCCAGTCCTGCTTGATACCCAGCTCCAGTTGGTGGGAGAGAGTAGGGGCCAGAATCTCGGCCGCATTGTTCGCGTACCACGGCGCCGTGCCGCCGGCCGACAGGCCCTTGGCGTAGCTGGCATACAGGGTGGTGTCCGGGCGCGGCTTGTAGATCAGCGCAGCGTTTGGCAGCAACTGGTACTGGCGGGTATGCCGGCCGGCGTTGCCGTCCTCGTCCCAGGTGCGTTCGTCCAGGCGTATTTCGCGGGCGCCGATCACGGTCTGCCACTGCTCGTTGAAGGTGATCCGGTCGCTGGCGAACAGGCCGTATTGGCGGCTGTCCAGGCGCCGCTGGCTCGCGCCCACGGGGTCGTCCGACGGGTCCACCGCCGGCGTGCCGGTGTAGATATTGCCGCTGCCTACCAGCGCGTTGTAATACGGGCGCTGGTCGAGGGTGCGGCGCTGGGCGCTGGTGCCCACGGTCAGCGCGTGGCCAACCCCCAGTGCGTCGAAGTGGCCTTCGAGCATGGCCTGGGCTTCGTCGGTGCGGCGGGTGTCGTCGGGGCTGCGGAAGTCGTAGATGTCGTAGTCGCCTTGCGGGCTGAAGTGCGACTGCCAGCCACCCTCGCTGCCCCAGGCGAACGAACTGTAGTCATCGATCACCACCTGGCTGCGCGAAGCGCTCAGGGTGCCGGTCCAGTTGTCGTTGAAGCGGTAGGCGAAACGCCCGCCCAGGTTCAGCGAGTCGTTTTGCACAGGCTTGGCCCACTGTTGGTAGGCCAGGCGGTCGTGCGGGTCGATGCCGTGGGGCAGTTCGCTGCCGCCCAGCAACTGGTAGCCCGGCACCGAGCGCTGTTCGCGGTGCTGGTACTCGGCGTCGAGCTGCAGGGTGGCATTGGGGTTGATCTGCCAGTCGAAGGCCAGCGAGGCGAAGTCGCGCTTGCCATCGGCGTGGTCGACATAGGAGCGGATATCTTCGTGGGCCAGGTTCACCCGCACGCCGAACTGCCGTTCGCTGCCGAACCAGCCGCCCAGGTCGGTGGCCAGGTAGCGCTCGCCCTGGGCATTGGTGGACACGCTGACGCTGCGCACATCGGCGGCGCGCTTGGTCACGTAGTTGATCAGCCCGCCGGGCGCCGAAACGCCGCTTTGCAGGCCGGCCAGGCCCTTGAGCAGTTCAACCTGCTGCTTGTTTTCCAGCGCCACGTTCTGCTCGCCGGCGATGGTCTGGCCGTTGATGCGGTAGCTGCTGGCGGCATTGAGTTCGAAGCCGCGCACGTTGAAGTTTTCGTAGTAGCCGATGGGCGCGTAGCTTTCGCCAACCGAGGCGTCGCTGTGCAGCACTTCGCTGAGCTGGCGCACCTGGCGGTCTTGCAGCAGGGCCTGGCTGAACACGCTGACCGAGGCCGGGGTGTCGAGCAGCGGTGCGGCCTGGAAACCGCCCACGGCCGCCTCGCGGGCCTGGTAGCCGCTGTCGTCGTAGGTGTCGGACACCTGCACGGGGGCCAGGGTGATGCTGTCTTCGGCCAAGCCATGGGGGCTGTGCAAGGCCAGGCCCAGGCTGAGCAGGCTCAGGGGCAGGTGAGGGCGAAGCAGGGGCATGCGGAGGGCGTCCTTGGGGCGAAGACCGCGCAGGCTTCATTCACGGGGCAAGCCCGCTCCTACAACATCCTTGTAGGAGCGGGCTTGCCCCGCGAAAGCGCCGGAACAGGCAAAAAAAGGTGCGCTATCTTACCAGCCCAAAAGCCTTTCAGTCCGCAGCCGGACGCCGATGCTGGCGCCAGGTGTCATCGATTTTCGACCAGGTCTTGCCGTCGGTAATGGCCAGCAGTTTGCGGCCATCCTTGAACGTGGCCAAAAAAGTCACTTCCTCTTCCTTGCCGCCCAGCCAAAGCCCAGCCAGCAAGCCCACCGGGCCGGCCACCAAGGCCCCGGCCATGCCCCAGCCAAGGGCGCTGCCCAGGCTGCGACTCGACTCCAGGCTGGCCAGGCGCAGGTCGACGACGCGGTTGAGTGAAATACGTTCGCCCGGCGAGGGACTGCGTGGGGTCTTGAGCGTGAGCGATCCATTGCGAAACTCGCCTTCACCTTGCAAGAAGTCGCCGGATTGCACCGTGAGTCTTGTCATTGAATGATCCTTCGGGATAGGGCTAGACCAACGCCTACTGAGCGCCGCAGGGGCAGGCAAGTCAACGACAAGACGACGGAGGGTCGTGTGGCGGGTGGCCGCAGCGGCCACCCTGTCCCCTTCAGGCAACGTGCAGGGTCAGCTTGCGCTTGCGCTCCGCCAACCCCCACACCACCAGCGCCACTGCGCCGATGGCCAGGCCTGCTGCCACGATCCCCTGCCATCCCTGGCGCTGGAACAATTGCGTACCCAGCAACGAGCCTAGCGCACCGCCGATGAAGTAGCAGGTAATGTAGCCCGCATTGAGCCGGGTACGGGCTTCGGGGCGCAGGGCGATTACCGCGTTCTGGTTGCTCACGTGCACCAGCTGCACGGCCAGGTCCAGCACCAGCACGCCCACCAGCAAGGCCAGCAGCGAACTTTGCGCAAAGCCCAGCGGCACCCACGCCAGCAACAGCGCCACCAGCCCCACGGTAGTGCCCAGCGACCCTTTGCCGCGGTCGGCCAGGCGCCCGGCCCAGTTGGCCGACAGTGCACCGGCGGCGCCAGCCAGGCCGAACAGGCCGATCACCGCGTCGGAATACTGGTACGGCGGCTGCGCCAGGAGGAAGGCCAGGGGCGTCCAGAACAGCGCGAACAGGCTGAACGACAATAGCCCAAGCAGCGAGCGCAGGCGCAGCACCGGCTCCTCGATGAACAGGCGGAACACCGAGCCGATCAGCGCCGGGTATTTAAGCCCCGCATGGCTATGGTGTTGCGGCAGGCTGCGGTACAGGGCCAGGGCGGTGATTGCCATCAATACCGCGGCCAGTACATAGATGCTGCGCCAGCCGCCCAGTTCGGCCATCAGGCCTGCTGCGGTGCGCGCCAGCAGAATGCCCAGCAGCAGGCCGCTCATCAGCGTGCCCACCGCGCGCCCACGCTGGTGGGGTTCGCTCAAGGTCGCGGCCATGGGCACCAGAATCTGCGCCACCACCGAGAACAGCCCGGTGAGCGCGGTACCCAGAATCAGCCACGGCAGGCTAGGGGAGCAGGCGCTGATCACCAGGCCCAGGGTGGCGATGGCGCTCATCACCACGATCAGCCGGCGCTGTTCGAACAAATCGCCCAGGGGCGCCAGCAGCAACAGGCCGGCGCCGTAGCTCAGCTGGGCGGCGATGACGATGCTGCCAGCGCTCGCGGTGCTCAGGCCGAAGTGCTCGGCGATGCTGTGCAGCAGGGGTTGTGCGTAGTAGTTGCTGGCCACGGCCAGGCCGGTGGCGGTGGCCATCAGCAGGATCAGGGCGCGGCTCAGGGTTGGCGTATTCATGGGGAATCTCGTGGGGCGGTCAATGGTGAGCAGTATCGGGAAGTATCAGGCATGACACCAATGTATAGTTTTCAACCTATTCATCTTGAAAGCAGATAGATCGATGAACCTCAAGCAGCTCGAATACGCCCTGGCCGTTGCCGATACTGGCAGTTTCACCCGCGCTGCCGAGCGCTGCCACGTGGTGCAGTCGGCCCTTAGCCACCAGGTGGCGCGGCTGGAGGCGCAGTTGGGTGTCAGCCTGTTCGAGCGCAGTTCGCGGCGGGTGCGCCTGACCCCGGCGGGTGAAGCCTTCGTGCTCAGCGCCAAGCCAGCGGTGGAGGCCGCCAGGCGCATTGCCGATGACGTGGCGGCGGCCTGCGGCCAGGTACGGGGGCGCTTGTCGATTGGCGAAATCAGTTCGCTGACCGCGCTGGACCTGGTGGAGGTGCTGGCGCTGTTCCATGGCCGTTATCCGCAGGTGGACGTGCGCTGGCTCACCGCCAAGAGCGAGCTGCTGGTGGCGGACGTGTGCGAGCGGCGGCTGGATGTGGGCTTCATTGGCTTGTGGCAGGGCGAGCAACTGCAGGGTGTGCAGCATCGCCTGCTGGCACGCGAAGCGCTGGTGGCCGTGCTGCCGCCCGGGCACCGGCTGGCGGGCAGGGCGCCGCTGGCGTTGGCCGACCTGGCCGACCAGGTATTGGTGGACTTTCCCGAAGGCACCGGCGCGCGGCGCCAGACCGATGAGGCGTTCCAGGCGGCGGGGGTGGTGCGGCGGGTGCAGTTCGAAATTGGCCATATTCGCCTGGTGGAAAAATTCGTGCAGCGGGGCATGGCGGTGGGTTTGGTGCCGGAGCGGGTGGCCCAGGGGTTTCAAGGGGTGGCGGTGGCGGCGCTGGTGGATGCCCCGGTGCGCCACCTGTATGCCGTGTGGGCCCATAGCCCGACCCCGGCGGCGCGGGCGTTTCTGGAGGTGATGGAGCAGAGCCTGGGGGTTGAGGGCTGACCTGGGCGAAGGCATCGCGTTTTCATGCGTTGGCGGTAGGCCCGGTAGGAGCGAGCGCAGCTCGCGATGGGCTGCAAAGCAGCCCCGGCATCCTGGGCTGCGAAGCTGGAAACCCGGGGCCGCTGCGCGCCCCATCGCGAGCTACGCTCGCTCCTACCAAGCGGGTGCAAACCAGGCTGGCCTCAGGCGGCAAACCCACCATCGACCGTCAAACTGGCCCCGGTGATGTAACCGGCCTCAGGCCCGGCCAGGTACGCGACGAAACTGGCAATCTCATCGGCCTGCCCGTACCGCCCAACCGCCATCAACGGAATCAGGCTTTCGGCAAACTCGCCGCTGGCCGGGTTCATGTCGGTGTCCACCGGCCCAGGCTGCAGGTTGTTCACGGTAATCCCCTGTGGCCCCAGGTCACGCGCCATGCCCTTGGTCAGCCCCACCAGCGCCGACTTGCTCATGGCATAGGGCGCGCCGCCGGCGAAGGGCATGCGCTCGGCGTTGGTGCTGCCGATATTGATGATGCGCCCGCCCTGGCCCATATAGCGGGCGGCTGCCTGGCTGGCGACGAACACACTGCGCACGTTGACCGCGAGCGTGCGGTCGAAGTCCGCCAGGTCGAACTCGGCCAGCGGTGCCACGGCCAGCACGCCGGCGTTGTTGACCAGGATATCGAGGCGGCCAAAGGCCTTTACCGCGTCGTCCACCGCCAACTGCAAGGCAGCGGCGTCGGCGCTGTCGGCGCGCAGGGCCAGGGCCTGGCCGCCTGCGGCCTTGACCTCCTCGGCCAGCGCCTCGGCGGGGCCGGCGGAGCTGACGTAGGTAAAGGCTACCTGCGCGCCTTCGCGCGCCAGGCGGCGCACGATGGCGGCGCCGATGCCGCGGGAACCGCCTTGAACGAAGGCCACTTTGCCTTCAAGGGTAAGTGCTTTGGACATGCTGATCTCCTGCTGGAAGCAAGGCCGGATGCCTTGGGGGCGGGGCTGTTCCAGCGTAGTACGCGCAAGCTGACCTTGCCGGTCTTGCGCAAATGTTAAAGGCCGGCGCGATTGCTGTAGGAGCGGGCTTGCCCCGCGAAGAGGCCCTGTCAGGCAACCTCAACGATGTAAAACACCTGCGCCCCCAAGCTCACCTCATCATCAACCCGCTTGCCCACCAACAACTGCCCCAAGGGCGAACGCGGGGTAATGACGGTCACCAGCCCCTCACCTTCACCCACCTTCAGCCCCGCCGCTTCCGGCCCGAGAAACAACCGCCGCCGCCCGCCATCTTCATCTTCCAGGGTCACCAGGTTGCTCACCTGCACCCCACGCGTCGGGTCGTACTCGCGCAACAGCAACTGCTGGTAGGTGACCAGCGCCTGGCGTATTTCGGCCGTGCGCCGCGCCTGCCCGGTGGCCAGGTACGACGCCTCCAGCCCCAGGGTGTCGTACTTGTTCTCGGCAATGTTCTCTTCGGCGGTGGCGGCTTCGTAGGCGGTTTGGGCGGCGCGGCGCAGCACCTCCATGTCGGTTTCCAGGGCCGCGACGATGCGCGTGAGCAGGGTGGCCTTGTTCATGGTCAGTAACAGAACTCCAGCACCGCGGCCTGGCTCTTGTCGGTGGGCGCAGTGCGGTTCTGCGCCAACCAGAACTGGCACTTGGGGCTATTGAGGTTGCGCGGGTTGCCCTGGGCGGCCTCGGCGGCCTGCTGCACTTGCTGCTGGTGCAGGATGTCCTTGTAGCGTTCGAACATCTCGCTCTGCGCATCCTGTGGTGGTTGTGCCACGGGCGCTGAAAGCCTGGCAGCCGGTGGCGTCACGGCTGGCACCACCACCTGGGCGACCGGTTGCACGTGTTCGGGCCACAGCCGCAACGCCAGCCACAGGCTCAGGGCAATGGCCACGGCGCCGAGCCACAGGCCAAAGGCCACGCAGAAAATCAGCTGCAGCGGTTTAAGGGTGATCTTCAGTTCACGGTGGCGCGGCATGGCAGCCTCCTGGCAGGGCGGGTGAAGGTGCCATTGTCGCATGGCCACCGGGTTTTTTCCGTGCGGTGCTTTTGTCGGCGGGCAATTATCCGCAGAATTCGGGGTTTTAGCGCTGGGCGTAGGCAGGGCACATGAAAACCACCTGGGACATCTTCTGCACCGTCGTCGACAACTACGGCGATATCGGCGTTACCTGGCGCCTGGCCCGGCAGTTGGTGGCCGAGCACGGCCTGGCCGTGCGCCTGTGGGTGGACGACCTCAATGCCTTCGTGCCGCTGTGCCCAGGCAGCGACGCCAACTCGGCGCGGCAATGGCAACAGGGCGTGGAGGTGTGCGCCTGGCCTGCCACATGGCAGCCCGCCGAGCCTGCAGACGTGGTGATCGGCGCGTTTGCCTGCCAGTTGCCACCGGCCTACGTCGAGGCGATGCGCGCCCGCACGGTGCCGGTGCTGTGGCTGAACCTCGACTACCTCAGCGCCGAGGCCTGGGTGGAAGGGTGCCATGGCTTGCCCTCTCCCCAGGCCAACGGCCTGCGCAAGGTGTTCTTCTTCCCAGGGTTCACCGCCAAGACCGGCGGCCTGTTGCGCGAAGCCTCGCTGCTGGCGCGCCGGCAGGCCTTCGAACAGTCGGCCGAGGCCCGCACGGCCTTCCTGCAGGGGCTGGGGGTACAGGCTCGGCCCGGTGCATTGCTGATGTCGCTGTTCGCCTATGAAAACGCACAGCTGGGCGGTTGGCTGGATGCGCTGGCCGCCGATGCCGGCCCGGTTCATCTGCTGGTGCCCCAAGGGCGCATCCTTGGCGACCTGGCGCGTTGGCTGGGGGTACAGGCGCTGGCCGTGGGCGAGGTGCACCAGCGCGGCTCGCTGACCGTGCAGGTGCTGCCGTTCGTCAGCCAGGACGACTACGACCGCCTGCTGTGGAGCTGCGGCTTCAACGCCGTGCGCGGCGAAGACTCGTTCGTGCGCGCCCAGTGGGCCGGGTGGCCGATGCTGTGGCACATCTACATCCAGGACGAAAATGCCCACTGGGAAAAGCTCGAAGCCTTCCTTGCGCTTTATCGCCAGGGTTTGTCGGACGACGCCAGCGCGGCACTGATGGCATTGTGGCGCGCCTGGAACATGGACGGCGACATGCACGCGGCCTGGCAAGGCGCCCGCAAACACTGGGCGCAACTGCAGCAGCACGCCCAGGATTGGGCCGCCAGCCAGGCCGCTCGGCCGGACCTTGCCAAGGCGCTGGTACAGTTTTACCGAAATTGGCTATGATATGCGGCCTCGATTTTTATAAATCCATCCAGATTCGGATACTTCGTAATGAAAACTGGTAAAGAACTGAAACCCGGTACCGTACTGCGGATCGACAACGACCCGTGGCTGGTTCAGAAAGCCGAGTTCACCAAGTCCGGTCGCAACAGCGCGATCATGAAGACCAAGCTGAAAAACCTGCTGACCGGCTACAAGACTGAAACCGTCTACGGTGCAGACGACAAGCTGGACGACGTGATCCTGGATCGCAAAGAAGCGACCCTGTCGTTCATCAACGGTGATGAATACACCTTCATGGACACCACCGACTACACCATGTACGAACTGAACGCCGAGGACATCGAAGCCGTTCTGCCGTACATCGAAGAAGGCATGGAAGACGTCTGCGAAGCCGTGTTCTTCGAAGGCCGCCTGGTATCGGTTGAACTGCCGACCACCATCAGCCGCCAGGTTGTCTACACCGAGAACGCTGCTCGCGGCGACACCTCGGGCAAGGTGATGAAGCCTGCCAAGCTGAAGAACGGTACCGAGATCTCGGTTGCCGACTTCATCCAGATCGACGAGTGGATCGACATCGACACTCGCGACAACAGCTTCAAAGGCCGCTCCAAGAAGTAATTCTTCTTGTGAAACGCAAAAAACCCGGCCTTGGCCGGGTTTTTTTTTGATCGTAAAAAGCTACTGCTGTAGGAGCGGGCTTGCCCCGCGAACACCGGCGAAGCCGGTGCCATGCACCGCGGTGCTGGCTTCGCGGGGCAAGCCCGCTCCTACAAGGGGATTGCAGCCCTGCAGGGCTTACACGGTTACGTGCAGGCGGACGTCTACGTTGCCGCGGGTAGCGTTGGAATAAGGGCAGACCTTGTGCGCCTTCTCCACCAGCCCTTCGGCGTCAGCCTGGGCCAGGCCTGGCAGGTTGATGTGCAGGTCGATGTCCAGGCCGAAACCACCTGGAATCTGGCCGATGCCGACCTTGGCAGTGATCGAGGCGTCGGCGGGCAGGGCTTTTTTCTCCTGGCCGGCCACGAACTTCAGGGCACCGATGAAGCAGGCCGAATAACCGGCGGCGAACAGCTGCTCTGGGTTGGTGCCTTCACCGCCAGCGCCGCCCAGTTCCTTGGGGGTGCTCAGCTTGACTTCCAACTTGCCGTCGCTGGCGCGGGATTTACCGTCGCGACCGCCAGTGGAGGTGGCTTCTGCGATGTACAGCGGAGTGACCTTTTGCATCTTGAGCCTCACGTGTGTGCTGTGCGCCCCTGTCGATCAGGTGGCGTCATGTGGATACGGGATTTAAATTAGCGCGCAATTAGTTTGCGCGCAAGATAAATTTTTACCACTCATCCGAATAAGCATCACACAGCGTAGCCGTCAGAGGTTTTTTTGCAGGCTGTCGCGCAGTTCCAGCAGCTCGGCCTGTAGCTGTTGCAGGCGCTCCAGGCTCCGGCCGCTGGCCTTGAGGATGCAGCGTGGCACCTCGCGGGCCTGCTGTTGGAGGGCGCGGCCCTTGTCGGTGAGCTGCACCAGCACCACACGCTCGTCTTCACGGCTGCGGTTGCGCTGCAGCAAGCCTTCGCTTTCCAGGCGCTTGAGCAGCGGGGTCAGCGAGCCGGGGTCGGTGAGCAGGTGCTGGCTGATTTCGCCCACGGTCAGGCCGTCCTGCTCCCACAACACCAGCATGGCCAGGTACTGCGGGTAGGTCAGGCCCAGGGCCTGGAGCAACGGCTTGTAGACCTTGGTCATCAGCAACGAGGTGGAATGCAGGGCAAAGCAGACCTGGTTGTCCAGCAGCAGCTCGTCACAGGAAGCTTGGGAGGTGGCGTTCATGCAGGTCCTTGAATGTCATCGATTGAGGAATCTAGCACGCTAAAGGTTGGCGCGCTTATTGCCAGCGCAGCTCACTGCGCAGCGCCAGGTCCCAGGGTGGAATCGGGCTGAAGCGGCTCTTGAGAAATTCGAGCAGCAAACGGCTGCGAGAGTTCGTTTCATGTTCCAGGCGCAATGCATAAATGCCACTGGTTTCGGCCACCGGCAGGCCGTTGTGGCAGAACAGCGGCATCAGCTCGCCGCGCAGCAGGTAGTCGCTGATCAGCCAGGTGGGCAGGTGGGCGATGCCAAGGCCGGCGAGGGCACCGAACAGCAAGGTTTCGGCATTGTTGGCCGCCATGCGCATGCGCGACGGGCGGTACAGGCGCTGCTGGCCGTCGACCTCGAAGCGCCAGGCGAAGGGCGGTGCCAGGCCGTCCCAGTCCAGGCCGTCGTGCCCGGGCAACTCGCTGGGGCAAGCGGGCAGGCCGCGGCTGGCAAGGTAGGCGGGGCTGGCGCAGGCAATGCGCACCATGTAGGCCAAGGGCGTGGCCACCAGGCGGGTATCGGCCAGGGGGCCGGCGCGCAGCACCAGGTCGACTTCGCCCAGGTGGCTGCCGTGCAGGTCGACGAAGCTGTCGATCAGGCGCAGTTGCACATCCAGGCCAGGGTAGGCCACCAGGAAGTCGGCGATGGCCGGGGCCAGGTGGCGGCGGCCGAAGGCGGCTGGGGCATCGATGCGGATCAGCCCTTCCGGGGCATTGCTCAGCGACACCGCCTCAGCGCGGGCCAGGCGCAGTTCCTCGATGATGCGCCGGGCGCGCTCGGCGAAGGCATGCCCGGCGGGTGTGGCCCGTACCGCATGGGTGCTGCGGGTGAACAGGCGGCTGCCCACGGCGTTTTCCAGGTTGTCGATGCGCCGGGCCACGGCGGACGGGGTGAGCGGGTGGCGGCGGGCGGCGGCGGAAAAGCTGCCGCTTTCCAGCACATCCAAAAACAGGCTCAGCTGGTCGGTGAGGGTATCGGGGCTCATGGTATCCCTGGCTATGCGAAAAACGCACAGCCATTTTGCGCTGCTGTGCGTTTCCCCGCCAGAGCGCAGTGGTTAGCATGCTCGCATTCAAAACAGCTGGCGGACGAGGCCCTGATGATCGAGTGGTTGTTGTATGTGGTGCTGGGCGCGGGCCTGGGCACGATGGGTGGTTTGTTCGGCATCGGCGGCGGCTTGATCGCCATTCCGGCGCTAGGGGTACTGTTCGGGCTCGACCAGCAACTGGCCCAGGGCACGGCGCTGGTGATGGTGGTGCCAAACGTGCTGCTGGCGCTGTGGCGCTACCACCAGCGCAACCGCATCGAGCTGCGCCATGCCGTGCCGCTGTCGCTGTGCAGTTTCCTGTTTGCCTGGCTGGGGTCGATGTGGGCGGTGGGTATCGATGCCCAGTCCATGCGCCTGGGCTTTGTCGGCTTCCTGGTGGCGCTGGCGGTCTGGAACGTGGTGCGGATGTTCCTCAAGGTGGCGCCGCCCAGCGCCGAGCTGCGCTATGCCTGGCCATGGCTGGGCGTGCTGGGTGGTTTTGCCGGCACCATGGGCGGGCTGTTCGGTGTGGGCGGGGCGGTGGTGGCCACGCCGATCCTGACCTCGGTGTTCGGCACTACCCAGGTGGTGGCGCAAGGGCTGTCGCTGGCGCTGGCGGCGCCCAGCACCCTGGTGACCTTGGTCACCTATGGGCTGCACCAGAGTGTCGATTGGGGCGTGGGCATTCCATTGGCGGTGGGTGGGCTGCTCAGCATCAGCTGGGGGGTGAAATTGGCCCATGCGTTGCCGGAGAAAGTGTTGCGGGCGATGTTCTGTGTGTTTTTGGTGGTGTGTGCGGTGATGTTGGGGTTTGAATTGTAAAAGCGGCGTGCCCGCCAGTTACATGAACCCTTCGACGATGTAGTCAGCCATGCAATCGGTGATCGGTGACTGGCTTTGGCTGTTGCGCAGCAGCATCACGTTGGCCACTGGCAGCTGCGGCAGGCCATCGCTTTCGCCAAGGATGCGGATATGGCCGCCCACCAGGCTCTGCAATTGCGCCGTCACCGCAAGCCCTGCGCTGACGATGGCGAAAATCGCCGCCAGGCTCGGGCTGGTGTAGGCGATGCGGTAGTCGATGCCCTGGGCCTCCAGGGCATTGCAGGTCCAGGCGCGGCAGAAACAGTCGGTGTTGAACAGTGCCAACGGCATCGGCCTTTGCTCCTGGGGGCAGAAGCCTTCGGCGGCGGCCCATACCAGGCGTTCCTGGCGCAGCAGCTGGCCCACTTCGTTGCCCGGCTCGCGGGTGACGATGGTCAGGTCCAGGTCCTGGCGCAGCATCAGTTGTTTGGACGAATCGCAATGCACCTCCACCTGCACCAGCGGGTAGGCCTGGGCGAAGCTCGACAGAATGGTGGGCAAGAAGCGCATGGCGTAGTCGTCGGGGGTGCCGATGCGCACCAGCCCGACCATGTGCGGCATGCGCAGGGTGTTGAACACCTCGCCATGTAGCTTGAGGATGCGCCGCGCATAGCCCAGCAGCACCTGGCCTTCGGCGGTGAGCCGCACCTGGCGGCCTTCGCGTTCGAACAGTTGGCGTTGCAGGATGTCTTCTTCCAGGCGTTTCATCTGCATGCTGACCGCCGACTGGGTGCGGTTGACCACTTCCCCGGCGCGGGTGAAGCCGCCTTGCTCGGCGATGGCGACGAAGGTGCGCAGCACGTCGGCATCGAGGCTCTGGTACTGGGACATTGCATCAATCTCCGAGATGCATGGCATCAGAAACATTCGTTGGATTGATCTTATGCCTGGGCAGAGACTGAAGCCATCAACACGGAGGGCTTCACGATGAAAGGTCATGCCAGCAGCACCCAGCAACCTGCCTTTTCCCTGAACCAACTGTGGCACGCAGCGCTGCAGCGCCCGGTGCGTTGGCTGCAGTTGCACCGCCAGCGTGATGAGCTGGCCAGCCTCAGTGATGCTACCTTGCATGACCTGGGGTTGAGCCGGGCGGATATTCAGCAAGAGGCGGATCGGCATTTTTGGGATGATCCGTTGCGTAAGTAGGCTACACCTTTAAGGGCCCTTTCGCGGAGCAAGCCCGCTCCTACAGGCATCACACGCATCCTTGTAGGAGCGGGCTTGCCCCGCGAAAGGGCCGCATCAGGCACCGCAAGGAGATCAGGTTTGCCCCTAGAGCTGTCCAACCACCAGGCCCGCCGCCTGGCCCTGTCCGCCCAAGGATTCGGCAAGCAGCCCGGCTCGACCCTGCCCGCCCTCAAACGCATGCTGAACCGCCTGGGCGTGGTGCAGATCGACTCGGTCAACGCCGTGGTCCGCTCCCACTACCTGCCGCTGTTCTCACGCCTGGGCGACTACCCCATGCCCTTGCTCGACCAGCTCGCCTGGGGCCGTGGCCGCCAGCGCCAACTGTTCGAATATTGGGGCCACGAAGCCTCGCTGCTGCCGCTCAACCTCTACCCCCTGCTGCGCTGGCGCATGGCCCATGCCGCCGAGGGCCGTGGCATCTACCGCCAGCTGGCGCAATTTGGCCGTGAACACCCAGCGGTGATCGCCCGGGTACTGGCCGCTGTGCGCGAGCAGGGCGCCCTGGGTGCGGGCAGCCTGTCCACCCGCCAGGAACGGGCCGGCCCCTGGTGGGACTGGAGCGCGGAAAAACTCGCCCTGGAGTGGCTGTTCGCTGCCGGTGAAGTGACCGTGGCGGGCCGGCGTGGTTTCGAGCGGCTGTACGATGTGCCGGAGCGGGTGCTGCCCAAGGCCATTCTCGACCAGCCGCTGCCCGGCGAGGCCGAGGCGCATCAAGGGCTGATGCTGCATGCCGCCAGCGCCCTGGGCGTGGCCACCGAGCGCGACCTGCGCGATTACTTTCGGCTGGAGCCGGGGCAGGGCAGGGCGGCGCTGGCCGAACTGGTCGCCGATGGCCGCCTGCAGCCGGTGCAAGTCCAGGGTTGGAAGCAGCCCGGCTACTGCGCCGGCACGCCACGCACTCCCCGGCGCATAGCGGCCAGTGCGCTGTTGTCGCCATTCGATTCGCTGGTTTGGGAGCGCAACCGCACCGAGCGGCTGTTCGACTTTCACTACCGCCTGGAAATCTACACCCCGGCGCACAAGCGGGTGTACGGCTACTACGTGCTGCCTTTTCTGCACCGCGAACGTATCGCCGCCCGGCTAGACCTGCGCGCCGAACGCGCCCAGGGGCAACTGGCCGTGCATGCCGTGCACGCGCAGCCTGAAGCCCTGGACGAGGAGGGCTACCAGGCCCTGGCCGTGAACCTGTTGCGCCTGGCCCGGTGGCTGGGCCTTGAGCGGGTGCAACTGAACTGCCCCCGCGCCGAGGGCAGCCAGTTGCGCGCGGCCTTGCTCAGCGCCGCACTTGCTTGAGGGTTTCAGCGATCAGGAAGGCCAGCTCCAGCGACTGGTCGGCGTTCATGCGCGGGTCGCAGTGGGTGTGGTAACGGTCTGACAGGGCGTCTTCGGTGATCGGCCGGGCGCCGCCGATGCACTCGGTCACGTTCTGCCCGGTCATTTCGATATGAATGCCGCCGGCATGGCTGCCCTCGGCCTGGTGCACCTGGAAGAACTGCTTCACCTCGTCGAGGATCTGCGCAAAATCGCGGGTCTTGTAGCCGCTGCTGGCCTTGATGGTGTTGCCGTGCATCGGGTCGGAACTCCACAGCACCTTGCGCCCTTCGCGCTGCACCGTGCGGATCAGCCCTGGCAGGTGGGTGCCGACCTTGCCCGCACCCATGCGCACGATCAGGTTCAGGCGCCCGGGGTCGTTGGCCGGGTTGAGCGTGTCGATCAGGCGAATCAGCTCCTCAGGGTCCATGCTGGGGCCGACCTTGACCCCAATCGGGTTGTGCACACCGCGCAGGAACTCGACGTGGGCACCATCGAGCTGGCGGGTACGGTCGCCAATCCACAGCATGTGCGCCGAGCAGTCGTAGTAGTCGCCGGTCAGGCTGTCCTGGCGCACGAAGGCTTCTTCATAGTTGAGCAGCAGCGCCTCGTGGGCGGTGAAGAAACTGGTTTCGCGCAGTTGCGGCGCGCTGTCCAGGCCGCAGGCGCGCATGAAGGCCAGGGTTTCGTCGATGCGGTTGGCCAGCTGGTGGTACTTGTCGGCCAGCGCCGAGTTGGCGATGAAGTCCAGGTTCCACTTGTGCACCTGGTGCAGGTCGGCAAAACCGCCCTGGGCGAAGGCGCGCAGCAGGTTGAGGCTGGCGGTGGCCTGGTGGTAGGCCTGCAGCAGGCGCTCGGGGTCCGGGATGCGGCTTTTTTCGTCGAAGCCGATACCGTTGACGATGTCGCCGCGGTACGCCGGCAGGGTGACGTTGCCGATGGTTTCATCGCCCGAGGAGCGCGGCTTGGCGAACTGCCCGGCCATGCGCCCCACCTTGACCACTGGGCAGCCGGCGGCAAAGGTCATGACAATGGCCATTTGCAGCAGCACCTTGAAGGTGTCGCGAATCTTCGCCGCCGAGAACTCGGCGAAGCTTTCGGCGCAGTCGCCGCCCTGCAGCAGGAAGGCTCGGCCCTCGGTGACCTCGGCGAACTGCCGGCGCAGCTCGCGGGCTTCGCCGGCGAACACCAGCGGCGGGTAGCTGGCCAGGGTTTGCTCCACTTTGAGCAGGTGCGCGGCGTCGGGGTAGGTCGGTTGCTGCTGGATCGGCAGGGCACGCCAGCTGTCGGGGCTCCACGGTCGGTTCATCACGGGCTCGAAGGGTTCGTTATAGGCTGTTTGCCATGGTAGCAGTGGCGCGGCGCTTGTTGCATCCAGGGCGTTGGCGGACAATGCGCGTTTTTGCGCGGGTGAGTGGCAGGTAGATGACGACGGAGCGGGAAGAGAAGCTGTTGGCCCGGGTCGAGGATGCCTTCGGCGTGGTCAGCGTGTACGAGGTGGACGACTACCGCTTCCTTGAGTTCGGCGATGCCATCGAGCAGAGCTGCGTGTTCACCGCCGACCCCAGCTGGCTGGAGTACGACTACACCCGCGCCATGCTGGTGGGTGCGCTGTGCCATGCGCAGCCGGAAAGTGCGCTGTTCCTGGGCCTGGGCGCCGGCACCCTGACCCAGGCGTGCATGAAATTCCTGCCGCTGGACGACATCGAGGCCATCGAGCTGCGCCCCAACGTGCCGCGCCTGGCCATGCAATACCTGGGGCTGGATGACGACCCACGGCTGTACGTGCGCATTGGCGATGCCCTGGAGCTGCTGCCCACGGCAGAAAAAGCCGACCTGCTGTTCGTCGACCTGTACACCGACCATGGGCCGGGGGTTGGCCACCTGGCGTGGAACTTCCTTGAAAGCTGCCAGCAGCAGCTCAACCCTGGCGGCTGGCTGGTGATAAACCAGTGGGCCACCGATGACGGCAAGCCGCTGGGGGCGGCGCTGTTGCGTGGGCTGTACCACCGGCATTACTGGGAATTGCCGGTGAAGGAGGGCAACGTGATCCTGCTGGTGCCGGCGGACCTGGAGCAGTCGCTGGACCTGGACGGCTTGCGCGCACGGGCCGAGGCGTTGGCGCCGCGGTTGGGGTATAGCCTGGATGGGCTGATTGGCGAGATTCGGCCGGCTAGCTGAAGGCCTGGGCCTGCGCCGCTCTTCGGTAGGAGCGAGCGTAGCTCGCGATGGGGCGCGCAGCGGCCCCAGGGATTCAGCTTCGCGGCTCATCACGCCGGGACTGCTCTGCAGCCCATCGCGAGCTGCGCTCGCTCCTACAGGGGCGGCACTGCGGGCTTCCAGAAAAACGATTCAGCCCTGGCCAGTTGATGGCGCGATACTGGCCAAGCGGCCAGAAAAATTTACTCACTCCCCCTCATTAATTCGGGTATAGTACGCGCCGGTCTTTTAGCGGACCTCAAAATCAGGTGGTGCAAATCCTCCGAGTCCAGCTTCGGCTGCACGTCCGCTAGGCGGACCTTCCCACGTATTCTTTTTCAATCGTTTTCGCAAATCCCCGCCGCCAAAGCTGCCTGGGTGACCGTTCCGGTCTTTCAAGGCATGTGCAGCTTTGGAGCATGGGTCTTTGCGGATGCACCTAGAGGCAGACCCATGACCCAGGAAACCGGCGGCTTCGCCGCTCTCGATCTGAACCCGAACATTGTTGCTGCCGTCCTGGCTACCGGCTATGAAGAGCCGTCGGCCATTCAGCAACAATCGATCCCGATCATCCTCGCCGGTCACGACATGATCGGCCAGGCGCAGACTGGCACCGGCAAGACCGCTGCCTTCGCCCTGCCGATCCTCAACAAGATCGATGTGAGCAAGCGCGAACCGCAAGCCCTGATCCTGGCGCCAACCCGTGAGTTGGCGCTGCAAGTTGCTACCGCTTTCGAAACCTACGCCAAGCAGATGCCGGGCGTGAACGTCGTGGCCGTGTACGGCGGTGCCCCGATGGGCCCGCAGCTGCGTGCCATCCGCAACGGCGCGCAAATCGTCGTCGCTACCCCGGGCCGCCTGTGCGACCACCTGCGTCGTGACGAAAAAGTCCTGTCCACCGTGCAGTACCTGGTGCTGGACGAAGCCGACGAAATGCTCAAGCTGGGCTTCATGGACGACCTCGAAGTGATCTTCGATGCCATCCCGGCCAGCCGCCAGACCGTGCTGTTCTCCGCGACCCTGCCGTCGTCGATCCGCTCGATCGCCGAACGCCACCTGCGCGAGCCCAAGCACGTCAAGATCCAGAGCAAGACCCAGACCGTTACCGCGATCGACCAGGCGCACCTGATGGTGCACGCCGACCAGAAGATCCCGGCTGTGCTGCGCCTGCTGGAAGTGGAAGAGTTCGACGCGCTGATCGCCTTCGTGCGTACCAAGCAAGCCACCCTGGACCTGGCCGCCGCGCTGGAAGCCAAGGGCTACAAGGCTGCCGCGCTGAACGGCGACATCGCCCAGAACCAGCGTGAGCGCGTCATCGACTCGCTCAAGGATGGCCGCCTGGACATCGTCGTCGCCACCGACGTCGCTGCCCGTGGCCTGGACGTACCGCGCATCACCCACGTGTTCAACGTCGACATGCCGTACGACCCAGAGTCCTACGTTCACCGTATCGGCCGTACCGGCCGTGCCGGTCGCGATGGCCGTGCGCTGCTGCTGGTCACCCCGCGTGAGCGCCGCATGCTGCAGGTGATCGAGCGCGTTACCGGCCAGAAAGTGGCCGAAGCCCGCCTGCCGAACGCCCAGGCCGTGCTGGACGCCCGCATCAAGAAGCTGACCAACAGCCTGGCGCCGCTGGTGGCCGAAGCAGAAGCCACCCATGGCGAGCTGTTCGACCGCCTGACCGCTGACCTGGGCTGCAGCGCCCGTGCCCTGGCTTCGGCCCTGCTGCGCAAGGCCACCAACGGCCAAGCGCTGGACCTGGCCACCGTTGAACGCGAGCAACCGCTGGTACCAAGCTTCGCCCCACGTGGCGAGCGTACCGAGCGCGGTGAGCGCAGCGACCGTGGTGACCGTGGTGAGCGCGAGCGTCGTGCACCACTGCCGCTGGCCGAAGGCCGCGTGCGTTGCCGTACTGCCCTGGGTGCCCGTGACGGCATCGCCGCCAAGAACCTGCTGGGCGCGATCCTCAACGAAGGCGGCCTGGCCCGCGACGCCATCGGCCGCATCCAGGTGCGCGACAGCTTCAGCCTGATCGAGCTGCCGGAAGATGGCCTGGAGCGTCTGCTGACCAAGCTGAAGGACACCCGCGTTGCCGGCAAGCAGCTGAAGCTGCGCCGTTACCGCGAAGATTGATCCTGACGCAATAAAAAAATCCCCGGCCTAGGTCGGGGATTTTTTTTTGCCAATGAAAACGCCACCGCCCTGGTAGGAGCGAGCGCAGCTCGCGATAGCGATCTTCAGCCGAACCGATAAATGTCCATCCCCAGCGCCCCCAGGGTAAACCCCTGATGCACCACGCCAAACCGCCCCCCAGCCCCCAAGGCAAAGTACAACGGCAGCAAATGCTCATCACTGGGGTGGTTGCGCACTGCAAACGGCGCCTGTTTCCGGTAATCCAGCAAGGCCGCCTGGTCATCCGCTTGCAGCCGCTGCACCACCCAGTCCCGAAACGCCAACGCCCAAGGCTCGATCACCTCTGGCCCGGCATGCCAGTCCAATTCACCCAGGTTGTGGGTAATGCTCCCCGAGCCCACCAGCAGAATGCCTTCACTGCGCAACCCCGCCAGCGCCTGGCCAACCTTGACCTGCAGCGCCGGCCCTGCCTGGCTGGGCAAGGATACCTGAATCAGCGGAATATCCGCCTGCGGGTACATCAGCGAGAGCGGCACCCAGGCGCCATGGTCGAATGGCCGCTGCGCATCCAGGCGCGCAGGCAGGCCGGCCGCGTTCAGCAGCTCGCTGACCTGCCCAGCCAGTGCAGGCTCGCCCGGCGCCGGGTACTGCACGGCATACAGCGCCGGCGGGAAGCCATGGAAGTCGTGCCAGGTTTCAGGGTGGGCGCTGCCGGTTACCAGCAGCTCACGGCTTTCCCAGTGCGCCGACACCACCACCACCGCCTTGGGCCGGGGCAGGGCGCGGGCCAGGGCGGCCAGGGCCGGCCCGCTGGCGCCGGGCTGCAGGGCGAGCATGGGGGAACCGTGGGAAATGAACAGGCTGGGCAACATGGTTGGGGTCCTGAGGTTTAAGATGTCATCATCTTCGGCCAACTAAACATCGAAATCCAAACCAAGTTTTCCCCTAAACCTATCTAAAAATCAGGAGTAACCATGGAAGCTGCGTTCTGGCAAAAGCGTTGGGCCAACAACCAGATCGGTTTTCACCGCACGGACGTAAACCCTTTCCTGCAGGCGCATTGGCCCACCCTGGGGCTGGCGGCGGGCAGCCGCGTGCTGGTGCCACTGTGCGGCAAGAGCCTGGACATGGCCTGGCTGGCGGAGCAGGGGCATCGGGTGGTGGGGGTGGAGCTGTCGCGCCTCGCGGTGGAAGACTTTTTCCGTGAGCAGGGGCTGCAGCCTGAGGTGGCGCAGCAGGGGGCGTTCGAGGTGTGGCGCAGTGGCGCTATCGAGGTTTGGTGCGGCGATTTCTTTGCCCTGCGGGCCGAAGACCTTGCCGATTGCCAGGGGCTGTATGACCGGGCGGCGGTGATTGCCTTGCCGCTGGAGATGCGTGGGCGCTACATGGCGCATTTGGCCAAGGTGTTGCCGGCGGGGTGCAAGGGGGTGTTGCTGACCATGGTTTACGACCAGCAGTTGGTCGATGGGCCGCCGTTCTCGGTGTCGGATGATGAGGTGCGTGCGGGGTATGCCGGGGGGCTGGTGCAGCGGCTGGAAGAGCGGGAAGTGATCGACGAGAGCCCGAAATTTCTGCAGGCTGGGGTGGCCAGTGTGTTGGAGCGGGTGTATCTCGTAGCGTTTTGAGTGGGGGGGTGGCCTGTGCCGGCCTTTTCGCGGGGCAAGCCCGCTCCTACAAACAAAAGGGGGTGTTTTTTGTAGGGGCGGGGTTGCCCCGCGAACGGGGCGGGTGAATCAACCGCGGCGGCGCAGGGCCTCGATGCGCTCTTCCAGCGGCGGGTGGCTCATCAGCAGGCCGGCCAGGCCGTGCTTGAGGCCACCGTTGATGCCGAAGGCCTTCATGGTGTCCGGCATGTGCACCGGCAGGCCTTGCTCGACGCGCAGGCGCTGCAGGGCGCCGATCATGGCGGCGGTGCCGGCCAGCTGGGCGCCGGCTTCGTCGGCGCGGTATTCGCGGCGGCGGGAGAACCACATGACGATCATGCTGGCCAGAATGCCCAAAATCAGCTCGGCAACGATGGTGGCCACGTAGTAGGCGATGCCCTGGCCTTCCTCGTTCTTGAAAATCACCTTGTCGACGAAGTTGCCGATGATGCGGGCGAAGAACATCACGAAGGTGTTCACCACGCCCTGCACCAGCGCCAGGGTGACCATGTCGCCATTGGCCACGTGGCCGATCTCGTGGGCCAGCACGGCGCGCACTTCATCGGGCGAGAAGCGCTCCAGAAGGCCCTGGGACACGGCCACCAGGGCGTCGTTGCGGTTCCAGCCGGTGGCGAAGGCGTTGGCCTCGTAGGCCGGGAAAATACCCACCTCGGGCATCTTGATGCCGGCCTCGCGCGACAGCTCCTCCACCGTTTGCAACAGCCACTGCTCGTGGCGGGTGCGCGGCTGGGTGATGATCTGGGTGCCGGTGGACATCTTCGCCATCCACTTGGAGATGAACAGCGAAACCAGGGAGCCGGCAAAGCCGAACACGGCGCAGAACACCAGCAGGCTGCTGAGGTTCAGGTCAACCCCGTTGGCGGCCATGAACCCGTTGAAACCGAACAGGCTCAGGGTAATGCTTGCAACCAGCACCACCGCGAGGTTGGTGGCTACAAACAACAGAATGCGCATCATGGTTGTTACGTTCTCCTGACGGATGAGTCATTGCTTACTGCGGGGTATATAAGGTGCCGGCCGCGCCGATTCAATCGGGCGACTATTACAAACTGTGTACGGCGCAGTATGGCAGAGGATGGTGCGGGGGCTGTGGGATAGAGCGTTGCAGGATGTAAGAATTGGTGAAGGGGCGCCGCAGTGCGGCGCATCGCGAGCTGCGCTCGCTCCTACCAGGGTTTCACCTAGGGTTTCACCTGTGGCGTAGGAGCGAGCAAAGCTCGCGAAGCGCCGCGCGGGCGGCGCGCGATCTCGACGCCCCCGCAAATCCCCCGTCGAACCTTACTGCGAATAGGTACGCAGGAAATTGCCAATCCGCCCAATCGCCGCTTCCAGGTCATCCACCCGTGGCAAGGTCACCACGCGGAAGTGGTCTGGCCACGGCCAGTTGAACGCCGTGCCCTGCACGATCAGCAGCTTTTCCGACAGCAGCAGGTCGAGGGCGAATTTCTCGTCGTTGAGAATCGGGCACACTTTCGGGTCGATCCGTGGGAACGCATACAGCGCGCCCATCGGCTTCACGCAGCTGACGCCAGGAATATCGTTCAGCAGCTCATAGGTGCGGTTGCGCTGCTCCAGCAGGCGCCCTGGCGGCAGCACCAGGTCGTTGATGCTCTGGTAGCCACCCAGCGCCGTTTGAATCGCATGCTGGGCCGGCACGTTGGCGCACAGGCGCATGTTGGCCAGCATGTCGATGCCTTCGATGTAGCTCTGCGCGTGGTGCTTGGGCCCGGAGATAATCAGCCAGCCGGAACGGAAGCCCGCCACCCGGTACGACTTGGACAGGCCGTTGAAGGTCAGGCACAGCAGGTCTGGGGCCAGCGAGGCGGTGCTGATGTGCACGGCTTCGTCGTAGAGGATCTTGTCGTAGATCTCGTCGGAGAACACCACCAGGTTGTGCTGGCGCGCAAGCTCCAGCATGCCCAGCAGCAGCTCCTTGGAGTACACCGCGCCCGTTGGGTTGTTCGGGTTGATGATTACCAGGGCCTTGGTGTTCGGGGTGATCTTGGCCTTGATGTCGGCAAGGTCAGGGAACCAGTCGGCCTGCTCGTCGCACAGGTAGTGCACCGGCTTGCCGCCGGCCAGGCTCACGGCGGCGGTCCACAGTGGGTAGTCGGGCGCTGGAATCAGCACCTCGTCGCCATTGTTGAGCAGCGCCTGCATCGACATCACGATCAGCTCGGACACGCCGTTGCCAAGGTAGATGTCCTCGATGGTGACGCCTTCGATTTCCTTCTGCTGGCAGTACTGCATCACCGCCTTGCGCGCGCTGAACAGGCCCTTGGAGTCGCTGTAGCCCTGGGCGGTCGGCAGGTTGCGGATCACATCCTGGAGAATTTCGTCCGGCGCCTCGAAGCCAAAGGGCGCCGGGTTGCCGATGTTCAGCTTGAGGATGCGGTGGCCTTCCTCTTCCAGGCGTTTGGCGTGCTTGAGCACCGGGCCGCGAATGTCGTAGCAGACATTGGCGAGCTTGTTCGATTTGCTGAACTGCATGATGTGATCCCGATTGAGAATACGCGGCGCGCCGCCGTCGAAAGGTTTGAAAGGGCGAGGCGCGGGTGCCAGACTGGAGGCCTTGCACACGAAGCCAACTAATATACGTGCCACCCGCGCCAGGGAAAAGACGGCGCGAGGTGAAATTCAGCCTGCCGAGGTTCCCCCATGCAAAAGATTGAAAAGACGCTTGACCAGTGGCGTGAAATGCTCGACCCCGCCCAGTATCAAGTGTGCCGCCTGAAGGGCACCGAACGGCCGTTCAGCGGCAAGTACAACAGCGAGCGCCGCGCCGGCGTGTACACCTGCATCTGCTGTGGCCTGGCGCTGTTCGACTCGCACACCAAGTTCGACTCCGGCTGCGGCTGGCCGAGCTTCTATGCCCCCATCGAGGCCAGCGCCATGGTCGAGATCCGCGATACCTCCCACGGCATGATCCGCACCGAGGTCACCTGCGCCCAGTGCGACGCCCACCTGGGCCACGTGTTCCCCGACGGCCCGCCGCCCACCGGCCTGCGCTACTGCATCAACTCGGTGTGCCTGGACTTCCAACCCCGCGACGGAGCCTGAGCATGGCCGCCTCGATGCTGGACATCCCCTGCGTGACCCTGGGCGGTGAGCAGAAAACCCTGGCCGATTTCGCCGGCAAGGCGCTGCTGGTGGTCAACACCGCCAGCCAGTGCGGCTTCACCCCGCAGTACAAAGGCCTTGAGCAGCTGTGGCAGGCCTACCGCGAGCGCGGCCTGGTGGTGCTGGGCTTTCCCTGCAACCAGTTCGGCAAGCAGGAGCCGGGCGATGCCGGCGAAATTGCCCAGTTCTGCGAGCTGAACTTCGGTGTCAGCTTCCCGCTGATGCGCAAGGTGGAGGTCAACGGGCCGGGCGCGCACCCGCTGTTCGTCGAGCTCAAGCAGCGTGCGCCGGGCCTGCTGGGCTGGCAGAAGATCAAGTGGAACTTCACCAAGTTCCTGGTCGACCCGGCCAGTGGCAAGGTGACGCGCTATGCGCCCACCACCAAGCCCCAGGCCCTGGAAGCCGACATCGAGCGCCTGCTCAGCCGCTGACCGGCACCCAATGGTCGATCAGCGCCAGCAACTCCTCGCGGCGAAACGGCTTGGCCAGGTAGTCGTTCATGCCCGCGGCGCGGCAACGCTCGCGTTCCTCGGGCATGGCGTTGGCGGTGAGGGCAACGATCGGCAGGTCGGTCCAGCGCCCGCTCTGGCGGATGCGCCGGCTGGCCTCGTAGCCATCCATCACTGGCATGTTGCAGTCCATCAGCACCAGGTCGAAGTCTTCCTGTTCCAGCCATTCCAGGGCCTCGACGCCCTGGGTGGCGACCTGCACCTGGCAGCCGAGCTTGGCCAGCATGCCCTTGGCCACCAGCTGGTTCACCGGGTTGTCCTCCACCAGCAGAATGCGCGCCCGGCCCTCGGCGGCGGTCAGTTGCGGGGTGGCCAGCGGGTGCTCGGGCGCATGCCCCTGCAGGGTGCGGCGCAGGGTTTGGTACAGGGCATTGCGCGCCAGTGGGCGGGCCAGCTGGTGCAGCGGCGCCAGTTGCGCCGACTGCTCGCTGGGCAGGAAGTTGCCGTAGGCGGTCACCAGCAGAATCGGCACCTTCAGCGCCGGGCGCAGCTGGAACAGGTGCTCCAGGTCGTCGGTAATCAGCAGGTCGGGGGTGGCCTGGGGCAGCGCGGCGGGGTCGTCGTGGCGCTGGTAGCTCAGCCCCCAGCCGGGCAGCAGGCCTTGCAGCAGCTCGCTCAAGCCGCTGCCGGCCGTGCTCAGGGCTGCCACCCGGCCCTGTAGCGGCGCAGGGGCCACCGCCTCGGTGTGGGTGGCCAGCGGCAGGTCGGCGGCAAAGCGGCTGCCTGCGCCTGGCTGCGACTGAATGTTCAGGTGGCCGTGCATGGCCTTGCACAAGTTGCGCGTCAGGGCCAGGCCCAGGCCGGTGCCGCCATACTGGCGGGTGATGCCGGCACCGGCCTGGGTGAAGGGCTGGAAGATGCGCGCCTGGGCGTCCTCGGGAATGCCGATGCCGGTGTCGCGCACTTCCAGGCGCACGCCGCCAACGATGGTCGACAGGCGCACGTCAACGCGGCCAACACGGGTGAACTTCAAGGCGTTGGACAGCAAGTTGCTGATGACCTGGCGCACCCGCGTGGGGTCGCCCAGTACCGAGCTTGGGAAGTCGGCAGCCACCAGGCAGGTCAGTTCCACCCCCTGGGCGGCATTTTGCGACAGCAGGTTGGCGGTGTCTTCGACCATGGCGCCGAGGTCGAACGGAATGCGCTCCAGCTCCAGCTGGCCGGCGTCGAACTTGGACAGGTCGAGGATATCGTTGAGCAGTTCCACCAGCACCTTGCCCGAGTCGTGGGCGATTGCCAGTTGCTGGCGTTGCTCGCCGGCCAGCGGGCTGTCCAGGGCCAGGGCGATCATGCCGAGCATGCCATTGAGCGGCGTGCGGATTTCGTGGCTCATGTTGGCCAGGAAGGCCGCCCGCGCCTGGGCCATGTCCAGGGCGCGCTGGCGGGCATCGTCCAGTTCCTGGTTGGACTGGCTCAGGCGGCTGTTGCTGGCCTTGAGCTCGTCGGTGCGCGCCGAAACGATGTCTTCCAGCTCGTTGAGGTACTGGGTCAGGCGGTTTTCCGCGGTGCGCCGCTGCTGGATTTCGGTCGACATGCTGACGAACTGCTGGTTGGCCACCTTCACCAGCACGCCGATCTCGTCCAGTTCGTGCCCCGGCGGGCAGTTCACCCGGGTTTGCCCGGGCTGGCGCGGGTCGCGGCTGGTGAGGGCGCTGATCACTGTCACCAGTGGCTTGGTCAGCAGCATGTGGAACAACGCCAGGAGGATGCCGGTGAGCACCAGGCTGCGGGCGAAACCGTTGAGCAGGGTGATGCCGGCGCGGTCGAGGAAGCGGCTGCCAAAGGCGTAGGTGTCGACGTCCAGGTACAGGGTGCCCAGGTATTCCTCGGGCATGTGGGTGAGGTACAGGCGTTCCTTGAACTGGCGCTGCTCACCGAACAGGAAATCGCTCAAGGGGCGGTAGCGGTCTTGCAGGGGCGGGCGCTGTACATCGGCCAGCACGGTTTCGTTGTTGTCGATCAGCTGGGCGCGAACGATGGCTGGGGATTGCAGCAGGCCGCGGGTCAGCTCCAGGGCCAGTTCCGAGTCGATGTTGTAGGCGATGCGCGAGGCCGGGTTATGGCTGATTTGCAGCAACGCGCGCACTTCGCGGTTGATGGATGCGTCTTCGCTGGCATAATCGATGCCGATCTGGATGAGACTGAGCAATGTACCCAGGATGAAGCCGACCAGGACTGTCAACCGGGCTTGCTTGTATGACAGGCGATTGGTGAACTTGATATCCATGAGTCCCGAGCCGGTTCCACGTTCCTTGCGCTGCGCAAGCATAGCCGAATAGCCACGGCTGCTGGCGGGTCTGTCTGTTCATTTCAGTTGATTACCAAACGGGGGCCGCTGCGCCTGCAGGAGCGGGCTTGACCCGCGATGGGCAGCGCAGGCCCCCATAACTGAAATTTGTAGGAGTCCTCATGGACGCTCGCTTGAATGCTTTCCTGGAACGCGCCGAATCGGTACTGGCGCGCCTTGAACCCCTGTTGCCGGCACCGCGCCCGGACATCGACTGGAACACCACCCTGGCCGCCCGCTGGCAGCGCGATGGCCGCAGTGGCTACCTGATGCCGCTGGAAGTGAGCCTGGACATCCGCCTGACCGACCTGATCGGCGTGGACAAACAGCGCGAGCAACTGGGCCGCAACACTCACCAGTTCATCAACGGCATGCCCGCCAACCACGCCTTGCTGTGGGGCTCGCGCGGCACGGGTAAATCGTCGCTGGTGCGCGCCCTGCTGGCCGAACATGCCGGCCAGGGCCTGCGCCTGATCGAAATCGAGCGCGACCACCTGGCCGACCTGCCGCGTGTCGTCGAACAGCTGCAGAAGCTGCCCCAACGCTTCATCCTGTTCTGCGACGACCTGTCGTTCGAAGCCGGGGAGGGCGACTACCGGGTGCTCAAGAGCGTGCTCGACGGCTCGCTGGAGCAGGCCCCGGACAACGTGCTGCTGTACGCCACCTCCAACCGCCGCCACCTGGTGCCGGAAAAACAGAGCGACAACGAAAACTGGAAGATGGTCGACGGCGAGCTGCACCCCAACGAGGCGGTGGAAGATAAAATCGCCCTGTCCGACCGTTTTGGCCTGTGGCTGTCGTTCTACCCGTTCAGCCAGGAGCACTTCCTTGACGTGGTCGAGCACTGGATCGGCCAGCTGGCCCGCCCGGCGGGCCTGGCCTGGCAACGTGACGAAGCCCTGGAAATTCTCGCCGTGCGCTGGGCAACCGGGCGCGGCAACCGTAATGGCCGTTGTGCCTATCAGTTCGCCCGCTACTGGGTTGGGCTGCAATTGCTGGAGCAAAAGTAAACATGATCGACCTCAATGCCAGTGGCGCTGGCCTCGATGGCTACAACCTGCTGGCGGCGCAAGTGCAGGCGCTGTTCGCCGACGAGCGCGACTTCATCGCCAATGCCGCGCAGTTCTCGGCGTTTCTCTATAACCAGGTGGATGACCTGAACTGGGCGGGGTTCTACCTCAACCGCAACGAAGAACTGGTGCTGGGCCCATTCCAGGGCCAGGTGGCCTGCGTGCGCATTCCGTTCAGCAAGGGCGTGTGCGGCGCGGCGGCGGCCACCCGGCAGACCCAGCGGGTGGAAGATGTGCATGCGTTTCCCGGGCATATCGCTTGCGACAGTGCGTCGAACAGCGAGCTGGTGATTCCGCTGGTGAAGGATGGCCGGTTGGTTGGGGTGCTGGACCTGGATAGCCCGAAGCTTGGGCGGTTCAGTGAGGCGGATCAGGTGGGGTTGGAGCGGTTGGTGGCGATTTTCCTGGAATTGACCGACTGCTGATGGTGTGTTGCCTGGGCTGGCCCTTTCGCGGGGCAAGCCCGCTCCTACAAAGGACGCATCCCCCCTGTAGGAGCGGGCTTGCCCCGCGAAAGGGCCGGCCCAGGTTCACCCCTCAATCATAAATAACCCGCTTCTTCCAGGTCTCGTCCTCATCGGTCTTGAGCCCTTCGGTCAATTCGTTCTGCTCGTTATCCGCCGGCTCCATCTTGTCCAGCACCTGGGCATTGGCGCGGGCCAGCAATTTCTCCAGATACCTCAACTGCTCCTCATACACCTTCGGCTCCGGCTGCTTGCGCAAATACTGCACGCCGCGCTCGAAGGCCAGCCGCGCCTGCCCGGGCTGTTCCTGCTGCAGGGCCTGTTGGCCGAGGTTATTGAAGAACTCGATGTGCAACAGCACCAGGATGTGGCGAATCTCCTTCACCCACTGCTTGCCCTCGGCGGTTTGCAGCACGTTTTCCTGGGTGCCCTTGACGATCTGCGTGTGCAGGGCTTCGAGCAGGAAGCGCACGTCCTTGGCCTTGGCTTCGGTCTGGATAGGGCAGGGCGGGTTGTTGACGGCAATCTTGTCACCCAGGGCCACCTGGCCTTCCAGCTCGGTGATGCGGGCCTTGAGGCTGGCGTTGTGCTTGTCCAGCGCCAACTGGCGCTGATTGAGGTTCAGCTCCAGGCGCGCCAGCAGCCGTTTCAGCCCCGGGGTCATGAACTGGCCGGGGAAGGTCTCGGTGATTTCGCCACAGCGGCGCACACGGTCGGCCAGTTCGATCTTCAGCCGCGCCCGTTCAAGCTTGCTGTTCTCGACCACATTGTTGAGGTAGCCGATCACGATCAGCAACGCGATACCCGCCACGATAAGCAGGGTGATCAGAAGTGGTGTCACCGTTAACGCCTCATTTAAGAAGAATTACACCCTTAGAGTGTAGTGAGTTCGCCTTGGGACGAACAGTGCGCTGGGCCCTTCGCGGGCAAGCCCGCTCCCACAGGTAGGGCATCGGCCTCCCTTTCTCTGTATCGGCCACCCACCCCACATCTGCACCCCCAACCCACCCGGAAGTCATTGATTTAAATAAATTTCTACAAAGGGGTTGACGACCCTTCCAAGCATCCATAGAATGCGCGCCACTTGCAGCGTAAAGCACACAGCGAAACGCGGCAGGGAGTGAAAGCAAGCAGCAATGCTAGCAGCGTGTCCCCTTCGTCTAGTGGCCTAGGACACCGCCCTTTCACGGCGGTAACAGGGGTTCGAGTCCCCTAGGGGACGCCAAATTGCGGGAATAGCTCAGTTGGTAGAGCACGACCTTGCCAAGGTCGGGGTCGCGAGTTCGAGTCTCGTTTCCCGCTCCAGTTTCTCCGGCAGCGCTTCGGCGAGGCAGGAAAAGAAAATCCAGGTTGAACCGTGAGGTTCAGGTTCTGGTGCACTGAAAAGTGTTGTGTGTCCCCTTCGTCTAGTGGCCTAGGACACCGCCCTTTCACGGCGGTAACAGGGGTTCGAGTCCCCTAGGGGACGCCATTTGCGGGAATAGCTCAGTTGGTAGAGCACGACCTTGCCAAGGTCGGGGTCGCGAGTTCGAGTCTCGTTTCCCGCTCCAGTTTTCTAAACTGTGGCGTCTAAGTGCGGTACGGTAGCTTCAAATATGCGGGAATAGCTCAGTTGGTAGAGCACGACCTTGCCAAGGTCGGGGTCGCGAGTTCGAGTCTCGTTTCCCGCTCCAATCAGGCCTTTGCGAAGTATTTCGCAAGGCTAGAATCAAGGCCCTTCGGGGCCTTTTTTCGTTCCTGAAGTTTATGGTTTTCTGATTGTTTCCCTTCCTTGGCGGCCCTATCGCAGGCAAGCCTGCTCCTACATCAGAACGCAATCCCCTGTAAGAGGCAGGCCGCAATTCCCTGTGGGAGCGGGCTTGCCCGCGAAGCAGGCGATGCGGTGGATGGCACCGGCTGCGCCGGTGTTCGCGGGGCAAGCCCGCTCCTACAGAGGGTGGCGGCGCGCTTGCGGGCGATGTTTCCTGTGGGGGATTTCCAGCCAGGGCCGGCCAAGCACCACCCCCGCCTACCTGGTAATTCTGCCAGTTTTCGGCGCCAGGCATTCCTTATATACCTTGACGAGGCGGGCAGCCTAGGCGGCCTGGACACACAACCCGGCGAGGGCGTATACATGAACTACGAACAAGTAATGCAGTGGCTAGGCGAAAAAGACCGGCTCAATGGTTGGGGTTCGATCGCTGTCTTCGACCGCAAAATGGTCAACAAGTTATTGTTGCAGAGTTATATCACCCGGTACAACTCCAACAGCTACCTTAACCCGGTGAGCTTCACCACAGAGGGCACGGAAGAGCGCACTCGCCTTGAAAGTATACTGTTAGATAAACCACGGCTCTCATTCGAGAACGCTGAAATCACCGATTCCCGCGGCCGTTTGCGTATGAGTGTGGTGGGCGGCAATATCGTGACGCAAAAGCTGGTCAATGGTAATTGGTACGCCCGCAAGATTGAGTACCTCAGCCCCGTGCAGGGGCCAGAGCTGTTGTTGGATGTTAAGCTGCCAGATACTCCGATCCATGTCGCCCAAGGCGGCGAACTCATCATGGACTTACGCCATAGTAGTGACTTTCGTCTAATGCATGTTGATGACAAGGAGGAACAAATACGGGTCGGCAACCTGTTCAAAATCTATTTTGAGGGCCTTGCCGATGAACAGCGGCGTTACACCTTAGGTGCATTGCCGGAGAATACCGCTAACTCGTTCATGCAGCCCGAATCGTTTTATGCGCGTACGCAAGGAAAGGTTCAGGGTGATGAAAATGGTGCAGTGTTGATGTTCGTTAAAATGCACAATAGTGGTGCGCCGACTTTCCCTGAGGCGTTTCCTTGGCTTCTCGATGACCAAACTTCTGCGGTTGTTTTGTATCAGGGTAAACGCGTTTTTCTGCCCTGGATGACGAGGGCACTTGTCTCACCTAATTTTTACTGGGTCTTTGACATCGATGCTCAGGGTTTGCCTGGAACTGCATACCTTCAGTCCGGTGCCGCCCCTGGACCTGACGTGGGTTTCGATTTTCCTCTGCAGCGGCATGGCCAGACTGTGCGTATGGCGATAGAGCATTTTAGTTACGTATTCGAAAGTCGTTCCATCAAATTGGAATACGTAGAGTCTGAGTCTGCTCAACCCAGTATGTTGTTGACGGCAGATTGTGTCGGCTCTCCACAATTCCATTTTTTGAACTCTTATGATGCTCAGGGTAATCCGCTCATTCCGGGGGGCGATAAATATCACGACAACTATGTTCCGGAACGGCGCAATACATTCAGCTGTTTACTCACCAAAAAATACACTGTTTCGAGCACTTATGGTGTTCTAGCGTTTCCAGCGGAATTAAATGACCTGAAAATTACGCTGGGATATAATTCGCATGACCCCAAGGGCCCTCAAGCCGAAGCCGCTAGTCAACCGTCGTCCGAGATAGCACATGACATTCAAAGTGAAATTCTCGAATCCATTAAATTCGCTACCAGGTCTAAAGACTCTCCCGATTGGGGTGTGTACGAGCCGGCCTGTGCAGGTGGTTTGTTTAAAACCCTTGACGCTGCGTTCGAGAGTTTTGAACCTCACCCTTTCACGTGGATGAGTTTCAATGTGCTCTTTAACCAAGTTGTCGCTTTGAAGCAGGCAGGTTTTAACCGCGACTACGCAACCTTCGGTAATCTCGCACCTCGGCAACTCGGGGCGGAGATCAGCCCGGTCGAGCATCTGATGCTGGCGGGCAGCGAATTCCAGTTCCAGCTGGGTGGTGGCACGAACCCGGTTTGGAGCGTGGAGGCCGTTGGCGGGGGTAACGCGGCGGGTACCATCGACAGTAAAACCGGCCTGTACAAAGCCCCTGCTACCTTCGAAGGCAACTTCACCCGCGTGCGTGTCGTTGTCACCAACGCTGAGGATACGTTCTACAGTGTCGCCATGGTGACCATTCTCAGGGTGGCGGTGAATATCAACCCCCTGGTGCAGGCCACCAAAACGGCGGCTCTCGTAGTGCTCAAGGCAGGCGGGGTTGGCAGCGGCGACTATACCTGGGCCATCAAGCAAACCGGTACCCAGGGTACACTCAGCGCCAACCAGGGCGAGAACGTAACCTATACGCCTAGGCGACCCGATGAATTCGAAGATCAAGCCAACATACCCGATCAGGTGCTGGACGAAATTACCGTCACCCACGGGGGAACCTCGGTGACCAGCTACATCATCAACACTGTCAGTGAAACTGGGTTGGTAGTGGAGGTCAGTGAAATGAACCTGGACGCGGGTTCAGTGCAGCTTGTCAGCAAGCACAAGCAAATGGAGAAACCGTCACAGTGGTCCATCCTGGCGGGCGCTGGCAAGGTTGACCCTGATACCGGCCTGTACCAAGCCGACAAATCGGCCTTGGACCGCTTCGTGGTCGTGCAGGCGGCCTGGGATACAGGCTCTATCGGTGTGCTCATGAGCTACATCATCCTGCCACTGCCCTTGGCAGAAGCGGACCGTGCATTGCCAGGTACGGTGGAGATGCTGCCGGGGGGCCAACTACGGGAAATTCGCGCCCTGAACTGAAGCGCAGGGCAACGACAAGGCCGCGGGCAGTGATGCCCGCGGCCTTGTCGTTTCAGGCGTCAGGCTACCAGCAACGGCCTCAATACCTTGAACGGCTGCCAGGTTTTCTGGCCATCGAAGGTGACGAACACTTCGATATCCAGGTCATGATCGATGGCGAATTTGCGCAAGTCCGCTTGGGTAATCATGCCGATGTCCACCGTTCCGGTGGCGTTCTTGACCGGCTGTGGTGGGAAATCAATGCGCAGGTTTTCGCCGTCGTCTGCATTGCCCCCCCACAGGCTCATCTTGGTGTGTTGGGTGGTGGCGATAAGCGGCCAGGCCGGATCGCTTGCCTGGGCGGGCAGTGAAACTGCCGCGCCCTCGCTACCCACATGGCCGATGCTCAGGTAGCTGCCGGTGATTTTGTCGCAACTGGGCGTGGGCAGGTTGGAAACCGTGAGTACCCTGAGCGTATGCGGGTCGGAGGTCAACTCCTCCTCTGGGCCGGTGAGTGTATAGAACAACGGGAAGGTATGGCCTGAGCTCAGGGCAACGTTGGCAGCAGGTATGCGGTATTCCCTGCCGCCGGCCTGCAGGGGCTGGCTGGACGAATAGGCGCCCGGTTCGCCAGGTGTGTTCCAGAACACGGTGACCGTCTCATCGTCTTCGATTTCCACATCAGCAGGGACGACCAACGTTGCACCGGCTGCGGCAGCGGTCGGTTGCAAGGTGCTGCCGGTAAGCCCACCGATGGCTTCCTTCAGGGTAGGAGCCTTCAGCAGCCGGGCGACGGGCTGGGCCTCGACCATGAGGTTTTTCGCGGTTGAGGTTTGCGCGGCATTCTGCGCACGGTCGAATATTCGGTAAGACGCAAACCGCAGGCCGTCACCAGCGGCCCTGATGGCCGCGCCGGAAAAGGTCACGACAATGTCGGCACTGAGCTCGGCCTTACTCAGCATCCTGCGTTCGACTTCTTCATTATCCAGCGCACCAGGGGCAACGCTCCAGTAGGTGACCAGCTCGTCGCCGGGGGTTGCGCCCTGGTAGGGCGGGAAGGTACCCATCAGCCGGTCGCCGTGGGCTTTGAGGTACTTGTCGGTTACCCCGGTTTGCCCCACTTCCTTGGGAAATTCAATGCTGTTCTTGAAAGGGAGGGCGGGCGGAATCTTGTCGATCGTCATGATGTAAGGCGCGGAGGTTTCTTCGTTGCCCGATGAGAGCACAACCTTGTAGGTCAGTTCGTGCTCGCCATCGGTGAGCGACTTGGGCGGTACATTGATGAACAGATCCTCCGGCTGGACGGGTGCTTCCCAGCTTTTGCTATCGACAAGTTTGTTGGAGAGGTAGAGCGTGAGGGTGTCAGGGGCACCGGGCTCGGGGAAACTGTTCGACCACATCTGGAACTCGACCCGCAGCGGCAACGCCGTGGCGGGCGTGGGCAGCAAGTGGGGTTGGCCGTCGGGGATATCCGGTAGCAGCCCGATCACGTTGGGAGGGGATAACGCAAAGCTGGCCGATACATTGGCCTGTGGGTGTTCAGGTTGCCGCGGCTTCGATGTGCTCATGTCGCTCTCCAGGATAAAACAGGCTCCCGGGCCTGATGCCTTGCAGGCGAAGGCCTACTGGCACCAGGCACGGGAGCCCGTTGCGTTGAATCACCAGCTGTAGCGCACGCCGAGGCTCACCCCCCATGGCTGCTCGATCTTGTCGCCGTTGCTGTAATCGACGTCGGCATGCACCTGCCAACGTTCGGCCCAGGCCACCGAAACGCCTGCGCCCAGTTCGGCACGCGAGCCGGACAGGTCGTTGGCAAAGCGATTGCCGTTCACCTTGATGTCGTTGTCGTTGGCGAACTCGTGCACCGCCGCCACCTTCAGGTAAGGCTGCACGCTACGCCCGTTGCCGAAGTCCAGGGTGCGCCCGGCGGTAGCCCCGACTTTGGCCTGCAGCGAACGGGCCGGGTCGCCGTGGGCGCGCATGCCGTTGTCCAGGGTCACGTCCTTGCCTTGCACGACCATGCCGGCCACTTGCGCGAAGGGTTCGACGAAGTAACCGTCGGCCAGCTTGAAGTGCCGGCCTGCTTCCACCGACACGCCTGCGCCGCTGTTGTCATAGCTGCCTTTGGTGCGCTGGCCGTCGCTCAGTTGCACGTTGGCTTCGTTCTGGTAACGGTTGAGCTTGCCGACGATGTCCACGTAGTAGCCGGTTTGCGGCTGCAGCCAGGTGGCGTAGGCACCAACGTGGTAGCTGTCGACATTACCGGAGGCGCCGCGGGCCATGCTCAGGTCAGACTTGCTGTAACCGCCGGTGACCCCGGCCAGCCAGTTGCCATCACCCACCGGCAGCGGTGTATCCACGCCGAACGACATACCTTGCTGGGTTTGCTGGTAACCGGTACCGGCCGCCGACGAGACGTTGAACTTGTTGCCGTAGCTGCGCACCCAGGCGCCGGCCTTGCCGGTGTCGTTGCGCACTTCGCCCATGCGGCTGCGCAGGGTGTTCAGCTCGCCGTACCACACGGTGGGGGCGCTGTTGAACAGGCCGATCAGCGTTTGCGTGCCGGGGCTTACGGTGCGGGTGGTGGTGTCCAGGTACCAGTCGTTGCCTTGTTGAACCAGGTTGTAGGAAAACGCGCCCAGGTCCACCGGGCCGCCCAGCAGGCCGAAGGTAGCGTCGCCGGCAGCGGTATGCACCAGGTGCAGGCTGCTTTCAGCTTGTGGGTCGGTGCCGCTGCTGCTGACCAGCAGTTGATGGTTGCCGGTGGCGGTGCCAGTGACGTCGAGGTGGTCGGTTTGCCCGGTGGCAAAGTCCACGCCCATCTTGAAGGTGCCGGCGCCTTCGAGGTTGTTGACGGTCAGGGTGTTGAACGTGCCAGGGGTGGCGCTGAGCTTCACCGCGCCGCCGTTCATGGCCAGGGTATTGAGCTGGCTGTCACCGACCATGGTCCATTCTGCCTGGTTGCCCACGGTCAGGCGTTCGCTGTTTTCCAGCCGGCCTTGCAGGGTGGCGCCGTTGTCCAGGGTGACATCGGCGCGCCCGCCCTGGTCGACGATGATGTCGCCCTGCAAGTGGCTGTTGTCTACCCGGATGCTGGCATCGCCATCGCTGGCCACCGACACCAGCCTGCCATTGCCAGCGCTCAGGGTGCTGCCGTTGCGGATCTCGACAGTGCCACTGGCGACACCGCTGCTGCACGACCTGCCGCTGCTCACCCGTGACGACAACGACGTGGAAATTCGTTACGAGTACGACCCCCTGCGCCGCACCACGCGGGAAATGGTTGCCCCGGGAACCTCGTTCGAGGCCAGCCGCCGGTATGCCTACGTGCTGTGCGCCAAACCAGGCGACCAGGCCAGCCAGACCGCCTTCGATGTGAAGGACGTGCAAACGTTGACGCTGGTGGACGGGCTGAACCGGCCCATCAAGGAACAACGCCTGGACATCGACAACCTGCTCGGGCAGGGCGCCGACACCCTGCACGATACCTACGAAGCCCAGTACGATGCCCTGGGGCAATTGGTGAGCGAAACCCAGGTTGATTGGCTCAATGGCAAACCCCTGAAGCTGGCCACCACGTTCGAATACGACGACTGGGGCGAGCAACAGGCGCAAACCGGCCCCGATGGCGTTACCCAGTTCACTGAAACGACTTACGTGAACGATTCACAGCACCAGGGCAAGGTCACCACGGCCTGGCGCATCGCCACTTCCAAGGCAACAACGGGCAAGACCATCACCTGGTACGATGCGGCGAACAACCCGGTGAAGGTCGAGCGCCTGGACGCCAAGGGTACGCTTGTTAGCCGTGCGCTCAATGCCTACGACGGCCTGGGGCGTGCCGCCAAGGAAACGGTTGGAATCGACAGTAAAACGCTGCGGGTCGAGGAACACCTCTACGACGTGTTTGGGCGCCAGGTGACCCATACCCTGGGCGACAAGAACAAGGTCGTACGCGAATATGCCCTGCACAGCGAGCAGGACTTGCCCACCTTGATCAAGGTCCCTGCCGCCAAGGATATCCTGCTCGGCACGCAGACCTTCGATGGCCTGGGGCGGCTGGAAACCGCAACGACCGGGGGGCGCTTGCAGAAGTACGAGTACGACCCGGGGCAAACCAAGCCGGCCCGGGTGTACAAATACAAGCAGGACCTGCAAACCTTCGACCTGATCCACTACGAGTACAACCCGGTACTCAGCGAAGAGCCGATCAAGCGCTACCTGGCTGGTGCTGCCGATGGCCAGGGCGTGGCCGACATCGGCACCGCCACCTACGGCTTCGACCCGAAAAAAGCCTGGCTGGTGGATTTCGAGGTGCAGGGGCAGAAGGTCAACCGCACGTATTTCAGTACCGGCGAAGTAAAGACCGAAACCCGTGACCTGGGCGAGGAAAAGCCCTACACCATGAGCTACCGTAGCAGCCTGCAAATCCTGTTGCGAGAAGTTCAGGTTCAGCGAGCTGTTGCTGCCCAGGCGCTGGTAGGCCGACGCCTCCAGGCGGCTGCGCCGGCTACCCCGGAAACGCCCGTCGTAGCTGGTTTGCCGTACCCACTCATCGAAGTCGCGGTAGTTTTCGGTGGAGTAGCGGTAACCGGCGAAACGCAGGTTGGTGCCGTGCTCGAACGCCTTGCTGTAGCGCAGGGCGTAACTCATGCCCTGTATCTCTCCGCCCAGGGCCTGGCCCAGGTCGGCGCTGGCATGGGTGATGTCGAATGCCAGCGCACCCAGCGCGCCCAGGTCGCGTGCCAGGCCAACGGCCTGCGCATGGTAGCCCTGGCTTGCCATCAGCCCGCCGATCAGGGTGGTGTTCCACGGTGTGCCCCGCGCGGCGGTGAGCTGCCACAGGGCCGGGCTGCGTGCGTCACCGGCTGTGTTGTAGTGCCCGGCGGTGAAGCTGTAGCGGGCTATGCCAGGGCGCAGCAGGTTGCCCAGTGCGGTGTAGGGCTGCAGGTAGCGGCGCACCTGGCCGTCGGCCTCGGTCAAGACCACTTCCAGCTCGCCTGAGCCGGCGACGCCGAGGTCGTCGATGGCATAGGGGCCGGGGCTGACGTAGGTGGAGTAGAGGGGGTAGCCGTTCTGCCAGATTTCCAGCTTGGCGCGGGTTTGCGCCACACCGCGAATGGTCGGGGCGTAGCTGCGCAGGGCGTCGGGCAGCATCTCGGGGTCAGTGGCCAAGCGCAGCCCGGTGACCGGGACGCCGCGAAACAGGTCGCTGTCAGTGGCGGTTTCGCCCAGGGTCAGGGTGCCCCAGGTGCCTGGCAGGTCGGTTTGCGCGTAGGTGTAGGCGCGGGTCCAGCTGCGCTCGCCCTGGGCGTCCTGGCGCCACGCCTGGCTGCTGCGCAGGCGCCAGCCGCTGAGGTTGATGCCACTGGTCAGGTACAGGTCATGGCTGTCGAAGCGCCCCCGGCCGCGGCTGCTGCCTTGCAGGGTGGACGCCTGGTAGTTGACGAAGGCGGCGTTGATGCCGGCATCCCAACGGGCCGGGTCCACCTGGCCTGCCACTTCGCGGCGCATGGCGATTTGCGGAATGGAAATGGCCAGGCGCAGGCGCTGGCTGTCGAAGTCGACCCGCGCCCCAGGCACCACTTCGGCCAGGTTCAGGCACTGCTGGGCCAGCAGGGTCGGGTCGGCCAGGGCCTCGGTGCGCAGGCCCAGCTCGGCCAGCAGGCCGGGCGAGAGGCAGGGCTGCAGGTGCGTGCCGGTGGCATCGAGGTCGAACCTGAGCTCGCGTGGGCCCACCGGCTCAAGGTTCACCGTGAGGTCGACGAGCAGCAGCCCGGGGCCCAGGACCCGCTCGTTGGCCAGGGCCTGCAGGGCCAGGGCGCCGCTGTTGGGGGCATCATCGGGGTGTTGGCGCAGGAAACCGGCGCGAAACTCCCCCGGCACGGCATTACCTTGGGCCAGCAGCGGGCTCAAGGCAATGCACAGGGTGAGCAGCTGGCTGCCGCGCAGGCGAATAGGCCCACGCAGGTGGGGCATGAAGGTCATGGACGCTCCTTGGGTGTTGCCGCCAGGTCAGAACGGGGTGTGCACGGGCAAGGTCAAGGGCTTGGTGGTGCCGCCGTAGTCGTTGATGGTGGTGATCACGGCGTGCAGGTCGTTGGCGTCAGCCAGCGCCGCTGGTAACGGGTAGCTGCGCTCGGCCAGGGGGGCGAGCATGTCGGCCACGGGCAGGGGGTGCCGGGTGGTGCCGCTGACGAGTTCCAGGCGGTTCAGGGTGTAGAAGTACGGGGTGGGGTTCTTGACGACCACTTCCCGCTGGCCGCCTTGCAGGCGGGTGGTAATGTGCAGGTCTTTGAGGCGCCGCTCGGGGTTGCCCTGCACGGCGGCGGGCCGGTAGAACAGCTTGATGCGCGTGCGGATGGCAATGTTCAAGGCATTGCGCGCCTCGCCCGAGGCCTGGGGAATTTCCTGCAGGTTGAAGAAAAACAGCGACTCGCGGTCTTGTGGCAGGTCGTTGGGCAAATGGCTGAGCTTTACCGTCTGCTCGCCGTTGGGTGCCAGGCGAAACAGGTTGGGCGTGGTCAGGAACGGTACCGGGGTGACCGTGTCGTCCGTTTGTGTATTCACCCAGGCCTGGGCGGCGAAGGTTTGCTTGCCAGGGTTGGCGATCAGTACCGAGGCGCTGCGTTGCCCACCGTCGTAGACAATGCGCGTGGTGCTGATGGTGAGTGCGGCGCTGGCGCTGTTCAGGGTGCTGGCCAACGCCAACACGCCACCTCCCAGTAGCAACAGGGGGCGCAGGATAGAGAGCATGGAAATAGCCTCGCGAAGGCGTTGGGGGAATCCAGGTGCCCTGGGGCACCTGGAAACGGATCACGGCAGGGCGACGACGAAGTTCACGTCAGCTTCGGCCATGCCAGCACCCACGGTGGCGGCGGAGGACTTGTAGTTGGCGAAGAAGCGCATCTCGGTGGGCGTGTTCTCAGCCAGGGCGTACTTCTTGGACTCGGTATTCGGGTCGATGGTAGCGCCAGTGTCGTCTTTGATCAGCAGGCCCAGGCCCGTTGCACCGCCCCGGTTCAATGCATACATGTCGGTACCTTCAACACCGGCCAGGGCGTCGAACTTGACGGTTGCCTCAGTGCCTGGGGCGATGACACAGCTGGCGTCTGGCGTTACGCGCAGGCCGAAGGCGACTTCCTTGGTTTCGGTACCTACGGTTGGGAAGGCCTTGGTGGCGTAGTTGCCCAGGAATACCCAGGGTTGAACGCCCAGGCCTGGGTCGACGACCTCGATTGGGCAGGTGCCACCGGCGCTGATGTAGCCACGGAAGGTGATACGGCCGTTCTCATCGGCGGCCATTACCGAACTGCTTGCCATTGCAAGCACCAGGGGTAGCAGGATTTTTTTCATGGGGGTTATCCATTATCGAATGGTTGGCTGTTTTGCGGGAACGGGCCCGCAAGACATCGAGCTGTGAGTGCGCTCGTGTCGCCATTCAGGTTATGGATGTACAGAGGGAACCGATGTAGGTGAAAGTGTCAGGCGGGTAGGAATGTTTCAGCAAGTTTCCTTGCCGTGGGGGGCACGGCAAGGAGGGCAAGCTTACTCGGTTCGGGCTTGCAGCCGCTGTTGCTTTTCTGCGCTCCAGTCGAACGGCGCGCCCTGCTGTTCGGCTTCGTAGCGGGCTTCTTCGAGCTGCTGGTACAGGTCCAGTTCCTCATCGGGCATGAAGTGCAGGCAATCGCCGGCAAAGAACCACAACAGGTCACGCGGCACCAGGTGGGCGATTTGCGGGTAGCGGGTGATGACCTGGCAGATCAGGTCCTGGCCCAGGTACTGGCTTTGCAGCGGGTCTTGCGGCAGCAGGGTGAGCAGTTCGTCGAAGCGTTCGAGGAACAGGGCGTGGCTTTCCTCCGGCACCTGCTCGGCTTCACCCAGGGCCACCAGGATGGTGCGCAGGTGGTTCAGCAGTTGCAGGTGGTAGTGCAGGTGGGGGGTGGCCATGGGGGTGGTCCTCGGGGTGGTTGAAACGGGGGCGGAGTATACGCCGGTTGGCCAAGCCTGTGGTGTTGTAGGAGCGGGGCAAGCCCGCTCCTACAAGGTTCTATATAGAGCCCTCAGCGCACCTTGCCTTGCTCGGGCAACAATTGCGCCTTGTCGAAGGCATCCACATCGATCACCGCCCGGCGCGCCTGTTCCGCGGCCTGCAGCCGTTGCCCTTCATCTGGCTGCAGTACCCCGGCCTCGATGGCCGCATCGATCGCCGACTGCCCCGGTGCCGGCTGCACCTTGCCCTCCTTGATCGCCTGGTGCAGCGCCTTGTGCACGGGCAGCGCTTCATCCAGCAGGTCGCAGGCCCGTTGCAGCGCCGCCACCGGGTCGCCATCTGCCTGTGGCCTGAAGCAGCCGGCCAGCAACTCTTCCAGCGCCGGGTCGCCTTTGCTGCGGCCAATCAGGGCGGCGACTTCGGCATCCAGTTCATCGCTTGGCCCGGTGTGGCGGCGGCCGAAGGGGAATACCAGCACCCGCAGGGCGCAGCCGACGAAGCGGTTGGGGAAGTTGTCCAGCAGCCGATCCAGCGCGTGCTCGGCCTGGCCCAGGCTTTCTTCCATGGCCCAGCGCAGCAAGGGTTGCATGTGCTCGGGCGAGCCCAGGTCGTGGTAGCGCTTGAGCGCGGCGCTGGCCAGGTAGAGGTAGCTCAGCACATCACCCAGGCGTGCGCTCAGGCGTTCGCGGCGCTTGAGCGCGCCGCCCAGCAGCATCATCGATAGGTCGGCCAGCAGGGCGAAGGCCGCTGCCTGGCGGTTCAGGGCGCGGAAGTAACCCTGGCTCAGGGCATCGCCCGGCACGGCTTCCAGGCGCCCCAGGCCAAGGTTCAGCACCAGCGTGCTGGCCGCGTTGCCGACGGCGAACACGATGTGCTTGAGCAACAGGTCGTCGAACTCGCGCAACGCCTGGTCGCGGTCCTGGCGACCGGCCAGGGCCATTTCCTTGAGCACGAACGGGTGGCAGCGAATCGCGCCCTGGCCGAAGATCATCAGGTTGCGCGACAGGATGTTGGCGCCTTCGACGGTGATGAAGATCGGCGCACCCTGCCAGTTGCGGCCCAGGTAGTTGTTCGGGCCCATGATGATGCCCTTGCCGCCGTGCACGTCCATGGCGTGCTGGATGCATTCGCGGCCGCGTTCGGTGAGGTGGTACTTGAGGATGGCCGACAGCACCGAAGGTTTCTCGCCAAGGTCCACGGCCTTGGCTGTCAGCAGGCGGGCGCTGTCCATCAGCCAGGCATTGCCGCCGATGCGTGCCAGCGATTCCTGAATGCCCTCGAAGGCGGCCAGGGGCACGTTGAACTGCTCGCGGATGTTGGCGTACTGGCCGGTGACCAGGCTGGTGTACTTGGCAGCACCGGTGCCCACGGCGGGCAGGGAGATGGAGCGGCCCACCGACAGGCAGTTCATCAGCATCATCCAGCCCTTGCCGAGCATGGCCTGGCCGCCGATCAGGAAGTCCAGTGGCACGAACACGTCCTTGCCGCTGTTGGGGCCGTTCATGAACGCAGCGCCCAGGGGCAGGTGGCGCTTGCCGATTTCAACGCCGGGGGTGTCGGTGGGGATCAAGGCCAGGCTGATGCCCAGTTCTTCCTCTTCGCCCAGCAGGTGCTCTGGGTCGTAGGCCTTGAAGGCCAGGCCCAGCAGGGTGGCGACCGGGCCCAGGGTGATATAGCGCTTTTCCCAGTTCAGGCGCAGGCCGATGACTTCCTCGCCGTTCCACTGGCCCTTGCACACCACGCCGGTGTCGGGCATGGCCCCGGCATCGGAGCCGGCCAGGGGGCCGGTGAGGGCGAAGCAGGGAATGTCATCGCCGCGGGCCAGGCGCGGCAGGTAGTGGTTGCGCTGCTCGTCGGTGCCGTAGTGCAGCAGCAGCTCGGCAGGGCCCAGGGAGTTGGGCACCATCACGGTGGAGGCCAGGTCGCCGCTGCGGGTGGCCAGTTTCATCGCCACCTGGGAGTGGGCGTGGGCGGAGAAGCCCTTGCCGCCGTATTCCTTGGGAATGATCAGGGCGAAGAAACCATGCTGCTTGATGTGCGCCCAGGCTTCGGGGGGCAGGTCCAGGTCCTGGCCGATCTGCCAGTCGCTGACCATGGCGCAGAGCGCTTCGGTGGGGCCGTCGAGGAAGGCTTGTTCTTCTTCGGTCAGTTTCGGCGCCGGGTAGGCGAGCAGGGTGCGCCAGTCGGGGCGGCCGCTGAACAGCTCGCCATCCCACCACACGGTGCCGGCGTCGATCGCCTCGCGTTCGGTTTGCGACATGGGCGGCAGGGTGCGCTGGAACCACTTGAACACCGGGCCGGTGAACACCTTGCGGCGCCAGTCCGGTAGCACCAGCAGGGCGGTTTTCAGCGCCAGCACGGCCCAGAACAGGGCCAGCAACCAGCCGGGGGCCTTGCTGAAGATACCCATGAGCAGCACGTACACCGCCAGGATGGCGAGAATCTGCAAGGGCGCCAGGCGCCGGTGCGTGAGGTACGCCGCACCGATCACCAGCACTACCAACCACAACAGCAACATAATCGGTCCTCCTTGGAACCAGGGGCTTGAGCCGTCCCAGTCAGCTTAGACGCAACGCTGTGAACGGCAGGGTCAGAACAGTGACAGGGTGTGGCGCCAGGAGTTTCAGGGCAGTTTCAGCCTGTACCGGCCCTATCGCGGGCAAGCCCGCTCCTACAGGTACGGCGCTGTACGTGTAGGAGCGGGCTTGCCCGCGATAGGGCCGGTACAGGCAGCAAAACTCTGGAGTAGACTATGAACCTCCGCATTCATAAGGACATCGCCATGCTGAAGATCTGGGGCCGCAAGAATTCAAGCAACGTGCGCAAGGCGCTGTGGGCCGCCCACGAACTGGGCCTGGATTTCGAGTCGATCGATGCCGGTGGCGCCTTCGGCGTGGTCAACGAACCGCACTACCGGGCGCGCAACCCCAACGGCCTGGTGCCAATGCTCGAAGACGGCGACCTGACCTTGTGGGAGTCCAATGCCATCGTCCGCTACCTGTGCGCCGAATACGGCGCAGAGCAGGGCTGGTACCTGGAAGACCCCCGCCAGCGTGCCCTGGCCGACAAGTGGATGGACTGGACCACCTCGTCCTTCGCCGCACCATTCCGCCCGCTGTTCTGGGGCCTGCTGCGCACCCCGGAGGACCAGCGTGACTGGGTAGCGATCAACGCCGCGCACAAGCAGTGCGCCGCGCTGCTGGCCATTGCCGACGAAACCCTGGGCAAACAACCGTACCTTTCCGGTGACCAGATCGGCATGGGCGACATCCCACTGGGGTGCTTCGCCTACGCCTGGTTCGAAATGCCCATCGAACGCCCGGCCATGCACCACCTGGAAGCCTGGTACGAACGCCTGAAGGCGCGCCCGGCCTACCAGGCCGCGGTGATGACCGCGCTGACCTGACCTTGCTTCGATAGTCATTATCAATACATGTGACTGTACTTGTGCGGCCTGGCCTTGCACCATGGCCGCACTCACTGCGCCAGTGACCTGCCCTGGCGTGTCCTGCACCTTCTTCTTCGGTAAGTGACCCGCTATGAGTTCCGCCCTGTCCATCCGACAGCTGACCAAGACCTACGGCAACGGCTTCCAGGCCCTCAAGGGCATCGACCTGGACGTTGCCGAAGGCGATTTCTTCGCCTTGCTCGGCCCCAACGGCGCCGGCAAATCCACCACCATCGGCATCCTGTCCACCCTGGTGAACAAGACCAGCGGCACGGTCAACGTGTTCGGCCATGACCTGGACCGCGAGCCCTCGGCGCTCAAGCGCTGCCTGGGCGTGGTGCCACAGGAATTCAACTTCAACCAGTTCGAGAAAACCTTCGACATCGTCGTGACCCAGGCGGGCTACTACGGTATTCCACCGAAGGTGGCCAAAGAGCGTGCCGAGCAGTACCTGACCCAGCTGGGCCTGTGGGACAAACGCGATGTGCAGTCGCGTTCGTTGTCCGGCGGCATGAAGCGCCGGCTGATGATCGCCCGTGCGCTGATCCACGAGCCGCGCCTGCTGATCCTCGACGAGCCGACCGCCGGGGTGGACATCGAGCTGCGCCGTTCGATGTGGACCTTCCTCACCGAGCTGAACCAGAAAGGCATCACCATCATCCTCACCACCCACTACTTGGAGGAGGCTGAGCAGCTGTGCCGTAACATCGGCATCATCGACCACGGCACCATCGTCGAGAACACCAGCATGCGCCAGCTGCTGGGCAAGCTGCATGTGGAAACCTTCGTGCTCGACCTCAAGCAGGACCTGGCCGCAGCGCCTGTGCTCGAAGGCTACCCGTGCCGGTTGCTGACCCCGCACACCCTGGAAGTGCAGGTGGACAAGGACATCGGCATCACCGCGCTGTTCGGCCAACTGGCACTGCAACGCATCGAGGTGCAGAGCCTGCGCAACAAAACCAACCGACTCGAGGAGCTGTTCGTGTCCCTGGTGGAAAAAAACCTGTCGAAGGTGGCCGTATGAGTGTGGAACTGCGCACCAACTGGGTTGCCCTGAACACCATCGTCTACCGCGAAGTGCGGCGCTTCCTGCGCATCTGGCCGCAAACCCTGCTGCCGCCAGCGATCACCATGGTGCTGTACTTCGTCATCTTCGGTAACCTGATTGGCCGGCAGATTGGCGACATGGGTGGCTTCACCTACATGCAGTACATCGTGCCGGGGCTGATCATGATGTCGGTGATCACCAACTCCTACGGCAACGTGGTGTCGAGCTTCTTCGGCAGCAAGTTCCAGCGCTCGATCGAAGAACTCATGGTATCGCCGGTATCGCCACACACCATCCTCGTCGGCTACGTGCTGGGCGGCGTATTGCGTGGTTTGGCGGTGGGGGTGATCGTGACCATCCTGTCGATGTTCTTCACCAACCTGCAGGTGCACCACCTGGGCGTGACCGTGGTCGTGGTGCTGCTGACCGCCACCATCTTCTCGCTGCTGGGCTTCGTCAACGCGGTGTTCGCCCGTAACTTCGACGACATCTCGATCATCCCGACCTTCGTGCTGACGCCGTTGACGTACCTGGGCGGGGTGTTCTACTCGATCAACCTGCTGCCGCCGTTCTGGCAGACCGTGTCGCTGGCCAACCCGGTGCTGCACATGGTCAACTCCTTCCGCTACGGCATTCTAGGGGTGTCGGATATCAGCATCGGCACGGCGATCACCTTCATGCTGGTGGCCACTGCGGTGCTCTACGTGCTGTGCGTTCGCCTGTTGGTCAGCGGCCGCGGCATGCGCGCCTAGCCTCCTTTGCTTGCGCCGGCGCCACTGCCGGCCAATCCACCAACGCCAGTACACCAGGGTGGCCGCCCAGGCAGCGATGCCCAGCACCACCCCGCACACCACCGAGCCCAGCAGGAACGGCTGCCACAGCGTGGCCAACTGGTCGGTGATCCAGTCGAAGGTCAGTTCGTCGGGCAGGGTGCGCGGCGGCACCTGCATCAGCCAGGCACCGGTCATGTAGGTGACGAAGAACACCGGGGGCATGGTCAGCGGGTTGGTCAGCCAGACCAGGCTGACGGCAATCGGCAGGTTGCCGCGTACCGGAATGGCCAGCGCTGCCGCCAGCAGCATCTGCATGGGGATGGGAATAAGCGCGGCGAACAAGCCCACGCCCATGGCCCGTGCCACCGAATGGCGGTTCAGGTGCCAGAGGTTGGGGTCGTGCAGCAACTTGCCGAAAAAGCGTAAGGACTTGTGTTCCCGAATGCTGGTCGGGTCCGGCATGTAGCGTTTGAACAGGCGGCGCGGCATGTGGGCTCCCGGGGCGGTCATCGGGGAAGTATGCCCTGATTCCCGCACGGCCTCGTTTAGAGTTTGTGACAATTGTTGAGCAGGCCGCCCCTGCTTTTCGGCTATGCCTGTGTCAGCGATTTTGCTGCTGGAGCTCTATCTCATGCGCACAGGGATGTTTGCGCTGGCGCTCGGGCTGGCCTGCCTGGGTGCGCTGCCGGCCTTGCCATCGGTCGGGTGGCTGGTGTGGCTGTGTGGGCTGGCGCTGGCCGGCTTGTGTACCCGTGGCTGGCCGCTGGGCATTGGCCTGCTGGGGCTGTGCTGGGCGTGCTGGGTGGCGCAGCAGGCCCTGGACGAGCGCCTGGCGCCGGGCCTGGATGGTCGCACGCTGTGGCTGGAAGGGCAGGTGACCGGGTTGCCGACGCGCACCGCCCAGGGTGTGCGCTTTGAACTGGAACACCCCCAGTCACGGCGCGCTGCGTTGCCCAGCCGCGTGCAGGTCAACTGGTTCGGCGGGCCGCCGGTGCGCGCCGGGGAGCACTGGCGCCTGGCGGTAACGCTGCAGCGCCCTGCGGGCCTGCTCAACCCCCATGGCCCGGACCGCGAGGCGCAGCTGCTGGCGCGTGGGGTGGGCGCGACCGGCACGGTCAAGGCCGGCCAGCGCTTGCAGGCGTCGCCGCCAGGGCTGCGCGATGCCCTGCGTGAGCGCCTGCTGGGGGTGGCCGCCCATGGGCGGGAGGCGGCCCTGGTGGCGCTGTTGCTGGGCGACGGTGCAGGGCTTGCCCGTGAGGACTGGCAGGTGCTGCAGGCCACTGGCACGGTGCATTTGCTGGTGATTTCCGGCCAGCACATTGGCCTGGTGGCCGGGTTGCTGTATGCCCTGGTGGCGGGGCTGGCGCGCTGGGGCCTGTGGCCGCGCCGCCTGCCTTGGTTGCCATCGGCCTGCGCCTTGGCACTGGCAGGGGCGCTGGCCTACGGCTGGCTGGCGGGCGCGGGGGTGCCGGTGCAGCGGGCCTGCCTGATGCTGGGCGTGGTATTGCTCTGGCGCCTGCGCTTTCGTCACCTGGGGGCGCTGCCTCCGTTGTTGCTGGCATTCAATGCGGTGTTGCTGGCCAACCCCTTGGCGGCGTTGTTGCCGGGGTTCTGGTTGTCGTTCGCGGCGGTGGCGGTGCTGGTGTACAGCTTTGCGGCGCGGCTGGGGGGCTGGCGGCCCTGGCAGGCGTGGAGCCGAGCCCAGTGGGTGATCGCGATCGGCTTGTTGCCGGTACTACTGGCCACGGGCTTGCCGGTGAGCCTGAGCGCGCCGCTGGCGAACCTGCTGGCGGTGCCCTGGATCAGCCTGGCAGTGCTGCCGTTGGCCTTGCTCGGCGTGCTGCTGTTGCCGCTGGCGGGGGTGGGTGAGGGCTTGCTGTGGTTGGCCGGTGGCCTGCTCGATGGTTTGTTCCGCTTGCTGGCGCTGGTGGCGGGCTGGCGCCCGGCCTGGGTGCCGCCCGCCTTGCCGTTGTGGGCCTGGCTCGTGGTCGCTGTGGGCGCGCTGCTGGTGCTGTTGCCCCGTGGCGTGCCACTGCGTGGGTTGGGCGGGGTGATGCTGTTGGCGTTGTGGGTGCCCCGCGAGCCGGTGCCGTTCGGGCAGGTCGAGGTGTGGCAGCTGGACGTGGGCCAGGGCCTGGCGGTGTTGCTGCGCACCCGCCATCACAACCTGCTGTACGACGCAGGGCCTGCCCGGGGCGACAGCGACCTTGGCGAGCGGGTGGTGTTGCCGACGTTGCACAAACTGGGGGTGGGCAGCCTGGACGTAATGCTGCTCAGCCATGCCCATGCCGACCATGCCGGCGGTGGCGCCGCCATTGCCCGTGGTTTGCCGGTTGGGCGGATGATTGGCGGTGAAGCGGTGGATGGCATTGCGCTGCAACCCTGCGCCAGTGGCGAGCGCTGGGTGTGGGATGGCGTGGTGTTTTCGTTGTGGCGCTGGGAGCGCGGGCACAGCAGCAACGACCGCTCGTGCGTGTTGCTGGTCGAGGCGCAGGGTGAGCGGTTGCTGCTGGCGGGGGATATGGAAGCCGGCGCCGAGCGGGCTTGGCTGGCGGCCACCGAGGCGCCGCGCATCGATTGGCTGCAGGCGCCGCACCATGGTAGCCGCAGTTCCTCTAGCGAGGCGTTTATCCGCGCTACCGCGCCGCGCGGGGTGTTGATTTCGCGTGGGCGCAACAACAGCTTTGGGCACCCGCACGGGCAGGTATTGGAGCGGTATCGGCGCCATGGGATGCAAGTGCATGACACGGCGGTGTCGGGGGCGTTGCGCTTGGTATTAGGGGCGCGGGGGGAGGTGGAAGGGGTGCGTGGGCAACGGCGGTTTTGGCGTTCGCCTTGAGCTAGATCGCACGCGGTGCCCCCATGAACATCGGCCCGAAACAACCGTAGGAGCGAGCAAAGCTCGCGATGCGCCGCGCGGGCGGCGCTCGATCTCACATCCACCCAAAAAACCAAGCCATACACCTGCGCCCAATTCCCTGACCTCCGGCAGATGAGCCCCCACGCACTCCTATGCTAGAGTGTCGGCCTTTTTCCGAAGGGGCATTTACTGTGTGGGAATTGGTCAAGTCCGGTGGTTGGATGATGCTGCCAATCATTCTGAGCTCCATCGCTGCCATGGCGATCGTCGTCGAGCGCCTGTGGACCCTGCGCGCCAGCCGCGTTACCCCGCCGCACCTGCTGGGCCAGGTATGGATGTGGATCAAGGACAAGCAACTCACCAGTGACAAGCTCAAGGCCCTGCGCGCCGACTCGCCGCTGGGCGAAATCCTCGCCGCGGGCCTGGCCAACTCGCGCCACGGCCGCGAAATCATGAAAGAGTGCATCGAGGAAGCCGCCTCGCGCGTCATCCACGAGCTCGAACGCTACGTCAGCACCCTCGGCACCATCGCCGCCATGGCCCCGTTGCTGGGCCTGCTGGGCACCGTGCTGGGCATGATCGACATCTTCAGCGCCTTCATGGGCTCGCAGATGACCACCAACGCCGCCGTGCTGGCGGGGGGTATCTCCAAGGCCCTGGTCACCACCGCCGCTGGCCTGATGGTCGGTATCCCGGCAGTGTTCTTCCACCGCTTCCTGCTGCGCCGCATCGATGAACTGGTGGTGGGCATGGAGCAGGAAGCTATCAAGCTGGTGGAAGTGATTCAAGGCGACCGTGAAGTGGAAGTGGCCGGAGGCAAGGCGTGAAGTTCCGGCGCAATCGCCAGCGGGAAAACGTGGACATCAACCTGGCGTCGCTGATCGACGTGGTGTTCGTGCTGCTGCTGTTCTTCGTGGTCACCACCACCTTCACCCGTGAAACCCAGCTGCGTGTCGAGCTGCCCGAGGCCGCCAGTGCCGAACAGGCGCCGGCCGACCAGGACAAACTGGTGGAAGTCACCATCAGCGCCGACGGCGTGTACTCGGTGAACAACCACCTGCTGCCCAAAAGCGACCTGGCCACCCTGACCGAGGCCATCGAGCGCGAGTCCGGCGGCGACAACAAGCTGCCGCTGGCCATCAGCGCCGACGGCAAGACCCCGCACCAGGCCGTGATCACCGCGATGGATGCCGCCGGCAAGCTCGGTTTCAGCCACCTGCGCATGACCACCGTCGAGGCCGCCCAGGGGACACCTTGATGGCGCTCGCCGACCGACTGCTGGCTGCCTGGTACGCCGGGCATCCGGCCCTGGCGCTGCTGCGCCCGCTCGAAGCGTTGTACCGGCGAGTGGTCACGCGCAAGCGTGCACGCTTTCTCAGTGGCCAAAGCCCCAGCTACCGGGCCCCGGTGCCGGTGATCGTGGTGGGCAACATCACGGTTGGCGGTACGGGCAAGACGCCGATGATCCTCTGGCTGATCGAACATTGCCGCCGCCAGGGCCTGAAGGTCGGCGTGGTCAGCCGTGGCTATGGCGCCAAGCCGCCGCACTTTCCCTGGCGCGTCGAGGCCAGCCAGCCGGCTGCGCAGGCCGGTGACGAGCCGTTGCTGATCGTGCAGCGCAGCGGCGTGCCATTGGTGATCGACCCCGACCGCTCGGCGGCGGTGCAGGCGCTGTTGGCCAGCGAGCCGGTCGACCTGATTCTGTGCGACGACGGCATGCAGCACTACCGCCTGGCCCGCGACCTGGAGCTGGTACTGGTGGATGCCGCCCGCGGCCTGGGCAATGGCCGCTGCCTGCCCGCAGGCCCCTTGCGTGAGCCTGCCGAACGGCTGCAGGAAGCCGATGCGGTATTGTTCAACGGTGCCAGCGCCGACAGCGCCGAAGGCTTTGCCTTTCGCCTGCAGCCCTCGGTGCTGGTGAACCTGCGCAGCGGCGAGCGCCGCGCGCTCGACCATTTCCCCGCAGGCCAGCGCCTGCATGCGGTGGCCGGTATCGGTAACCCGCAACGTTTCTTCAACACCCTGCTGGGGCTAAACTGGCAGCCGGTGCCGCACCCGTTCGCCGACCATGCGCAGTTCAGCGCCGAGCGCCTGGCCTTCAGCCCCGCGCTGCCGTTGGTCATGACCGAGAAGGATGCGGTGAAATGCCGGGCCTTCGCCGCCGATGACTGGTGGTACCTGGCGGTCGAGGCGCAGCCCACGCCTGCGTTCGGCGCCTGGTTCGACACCCAGCTGCAGCGCTTGCTGCGCAAGCCCTGAGCCCTTATTCAACTTCCGCCCAAGGACGCCTTCAATGGACACCAAACTGCTCGATATCCTGGCCTGCCCGATCACCAAGGGCCCGCTCAAGCTCAGCGCCGACAAGACCGAGCTGATCAGCAAGGGCGCAGGCCTGGCCTACCCGATTCGCGACGGTATCCCGGTGATGCTGGAAAGCGAGGCGCGCACCCTGACCGACGACGAGCGTCTGGACAAATGAGCCTGAACTTCACCGTGGTGATTCCCGCCCGGCTGCGTTCCACACGCCTGCCGGGCAAGCCGTTGCTGCCGATTGCCGGCAAGCCGATGGTGCAGCACGTTTGGGAGCAGGCGCGCAGGAGCGGCGCCAGCCGCGTGGTGATCGCCACCGACGATGCCAGCATCCTCGACGCCTGCCAGGCCTTTGGCGCCGAAGTGCTGATGACCCGTGCCGACCATGAGTCCGGCACCGATCGCCTGGCCGAAGTGGCCGCGCAGCTGGGCCTGCCCGCCGATGCCATCGTGGTCAACGTGCAGGGCGATGAACCCTTGATTCCACCGGTGATCATCGACCAGGTAGCGGCCAACCTGGCTGCCCACCCTGAGGCGGGCATCGCCACCCTGGCCGAGCCCATCCACGCGCCGGAAACCGTGTTCAACCCCAATGCGGTGAAGGTGGTCAGCGACAAGCATGGGCTGGCCCTGACCTTCAGCCGTGCGCCGTTGCCCTGGGCGCGTGATGCCTTTGCCGGGAGCCGTGGTGCATTGCCGCAAGGCGTGCCCTATCGCCGCCATATCGGTATGTACGCCTACCGTGTGGGCTTCCTGCAGGACTTCGTTGGTTGGGGCCCGTGCTGGCTTGAGCAAACCGAGGCGTTGGAGCAGCTGCGTGCGCTGTGGCACGGCGTGCGCATCCACGTCGAAGACGCCATCGAGGCGCCAGCGGTGGGTGTCGATACCCCTGAAGACCTTGAGCGCGTGCGGCGCTTGCTGGAGGCCTGATGCGCGTTCTGTTCGTCTGCCTGGGCAACATCTGCCGTTCCCCCACCGCCGAAGGCGTGCTGCGCCATCAACTCAAGGCCGCCGGCCTGGAAGGCCAGGTACAGGTTGCCTCTGCCGGCACCGGTGACTGGCATGTCGGCAAGGCGCCGGACAGCCGCACTTGCAAGGCGGCCCTGGCGCGTGGCTACGACCTTTCGCGGCAGCGTGCGCAGCAGGTCAAGGCGGCGCATTTTGCCGAGTACGACCTGATCCTGGCCATGGATGAAAGCAACCTCGGCCACCTGCGCACTTTGCGCCCGCACGATGCCCGTGGCGAGCTCGACCTGTTCCTGCGCCGTTACGGCGCAGCCCTGGACGAAGTGCCGGACCCTTACTACGGCGGCGCCGAAGGGTTCGAACAGGTGCTGGACTTGATCGAGGCGGCCTGCCGTGAGCTGGTCGTGGAAATCAAGGGGCGGCTATGACGGTGCAGTGGCAGGAGTGGGTTTCGCTCAAGCCTTTCAATACCTTCGGCATCGATGTCAAAGCCCGCTACTTTGCCCAGGTGCATGACGATGACGAAGTGCGCGAGGCCCTGGCCCGGGCGCAGCGGATGGGCGTTGCCGTTTTCGTCATCGGCGGTGGCAGCAACCTGCTGCTGAGCCGTGATGTCGATGCGCTGGTGCTGCACATGGCCAGCCGTGGTCGGCGCGTGCTGAGTGACGATGGCGAGCGCCTGGTGGTCGAGGCCGAGGCCGGTGAGCCTTGGCACCCGTTCGTGCAGTGGTCGCTGGCGCAGGGCTTCTGTGGCCTGGAAAACCTGAGCCTGATCCCCGGCACCGTGGGCGCGGCGCCGATGCAGAACGTGGGCGCCTATGGGGTAGAGATCAAGGATGTATTCGCCGGCCTGACCGCGCTGGACCGGGAAACCGGCGAGCTGCGCGATTTCAGCCTGGCCGAGTGCGCCTTCGGCTACCGCGACAGCCTGTTCAAGCGTGCGCCGGGGCGTTGGTTGATTCTGCGTGTGCGGTTTGCCCTGAGCCATTCGCTACAGGCGCACCTGGATTATGGCCCGGTGCGCCAGCGCCTGGTGGAGCAGGGCGTGGAGCAGCCGAGCGCGCAGGCGATCAGTGAGGCCATTTGCAGTATTCGCCGGGAGAAACTGCCGGACCCGGCTGAGTTGGGCAATGCCGGGAGTTTCTTCAAGAACCCGGTGGTGGCTGCCGAGCAGGTCGAGCGGATTCGTGCCCAGTATCCGAACGTTGTGGCCTACCCGCAGGCCGATGGCCAGGTGAAGCTGGCCGCCGGTTGGTTGATCGAACAGGCGGGGTGGAAGGGTTATCGCGAGGGTGATGCCGGGGTGCACCGGTTGCAGTCGTTGGTGCTGGTCAATTATGGCCAGGCGAGCGGGGCGCAGGTGCATGCGCTGGCCCAGCGGATCCAGGCGGATATCCTGGCGCGGTTCGGGGTGGCGCTGGAGATGGAGCCTAACCTGTACTGAGTGTTTGCCTGTGCCGGCCTATTCGCGGGCAAGCCCGCTCCCACAGGTATTCCACAATTCTCGAAATCTGTGGCAATCCTGTGGGAGCGGGCTTGCCCGCGAAGAGGCCGGCCCTGTTGATGCAAAGGCCAAAGAAAAAGCCCCGCCAGTTCGCACTGGCGGGGCTTTTTCATTCAGCGGTGGCTATCAACCGTGGTGAGGCTTGTGCTCATCGGCGGTTTCCAGCACCGGCTCGGCCGCTTCCTGGGCTGCCTTGGCAGCCGCTTCGGCTTCACGCTTGCGACGACGCACTTCACGTGGGTCGTTAGGCGCGCGGCCGTTAGGCAGCATCACGGTGGCCGCTTCGACAACGGCAGGCGCCGCTTCGACCGGTGCAGGCTCGGCCACTACCGGCGCCGCTTCAGCGACCGCTGGGGCGGGTTCGGCGACCACTGGAGCCGGTTCTGCAACCACCTCCGGCTGGGCTTCCACGACTACGGCAGGTTGCTCGGCAACCGCTGCTGGCTCGACCACGGCCTGAGCCTGCTCGGCTTCAACCACTTCGACAGCCGGTGCTTCGACTACTGGTGCTGCAACGACTGCCGCTTCAACAGCCGCCGCTTCAACAACAGGGGCTTCAACGACCGGTGCTTCGACAGCCACCTCTGGCTCGGCAACAGCTGCTTGCTCGACCACTGGCTGAGGCGCCACTTCCACTACCGGCTCGGCGCTGGCTTCAACCACGGCAACCGGCTCGCTGACAGGCTGCTCGACCACGGGGGCGATAGCGGCCTGTTCGGCCTTGGCAGCCTCTTCAACTTCAACGGCTGGGGCGGCAGCTTCAACCACGACGGCTGGCTGGGCAGCTTCGCTGTTGTCGGTGCTGACCACTTCGGCGCTGGCGCGTTCGGCCTGCTGGTTGGCTTCGGCTTCGGCATTGGCGCTGATGTTGCTGCTGGCAACGGCGGCGGTAACGGCGAGGCCGGCAGCCAGTTCAGCGCCCAGCTCGGTGGCTTGGTGCTGTTGTGGTTGCTCTTCGCTGCCTTCCTCGTCGCCGCCGTCGATCAGCTCGCCATTGGCGTTGCGCTGGCGTTCACGACGGTTGCTGCGACGACGCTGGCCACGGGAGCGGCGGCGTGGGCGTTCGCCGTCGGCGCCTTCCTGCTCATCCTGCAGCAGTTCGTCGTTCGGCAGTTGCTCTTCGGCCAGTTCCGCAGCCTGTTCGGCGGCTTCTTCGCCAACACGTGGCTGGCGCTCTTCGCGTGGTGGGCGCGGGGCGCGTTCTTCGCGTGGCGCACGCTCTTCACGTGGGGCGCGTTCTTCACGCGGTGCACGCTCCTCGCGAGGTGCGCGTTCTTCACGCGGTGCACGCTCTTCACGTGGGGCGCGTTCCTCACGCGGCGCACGCTCTTCACGTGGTGCACGTTCTTCACGCGGTGCACGTTCTTCGCGTGGTGCGCGTTCTTCACGGGCTACACGTTCTTCACGTGGCTGACGCTCTTCGCGTTCGGCCGGGGTGGCGTCCAGCGGCTCGCGCAGTTCGCGCACGCGCTCTTCGCCACGGTTGCCACGGCGGTCTTCGCGTGGCTGGCGCGGCGCGCGCTCTTCACGCGGCGCGCGCTCTTCACGTGGGGCGCGTTCTTCGCGTGGTGCACGTTCCTCACGCGGTGCGCGTTCTTCACGTGGCGCACGTTCCTCGCGGGGTTGGCGTTCTTCACGTGGGGCGCGCTCAGCACGCTCTTCACGCGGCTTGCGCTCCTCGTCGCGGCGGCCGTTGCGGTTGCGGCTCTGTTGGCGGCCGTTGCGACGCTCTTCGTTGCGCGGGTTGCGCTCGGCGGCCGGTTTTTCGGCTGCGGCGGCAGCGACCGGCGCGGCGGCAGGTTCATCCTTGCCGGCGAACAGGCTGACCAGCGACTTCACCAGGCCCTTGAACAGGCTAGGTTCCGGTGCGGCCGGGGCAGGGGCTACCGGGGCAGCTGGCTGTGACTGCTCTTCGGCGGTCGGCAGCGGCGCGTTGGCGCGGGCCGGGGCAGTTTTCACCGCGGCTTCCTGGCGAACCAGGGTGCGGGTAGCGGTCGGCTGCGGCGCTTCCTCGGCTTCGGCGGCGGCGATTTCGTAGCTGGACTGGTTGTTCAGCACTTCCGGGTTGTCGTCGCGCAGGCGCTGGACTTCGAAGTGCGGCGTTTCCAGGTGATCGTTCGGCAGGATGATGATGCGCGCACGGGTGCGCAGTTCGATCTTGGTGATCGAGTTGCGCTTCTCGTTGAGCAGGAATGCGGCCACCGGGATTGGCACCTGGGCACGTACCTCGGCGGTACGGTCCTTCAGGGCTTCTTCCTCGATCAGGCGCAGGATGGCCAGCGACAGCGACTCGACGTCACGGATGATGCCGGTGCCCGAGCAGCGTGGGCAGACGATGCCGCTGCTTTCACCCAGCGATGGGCGCAGGCGCTGACGGGACATTTCCAGCAGGCCGAAGCGCGAGATGCGGCCAACCTGCACGCGGGCGCGGTCGGCTTCCAGGCATTCACGCACGCGCTCTTCGACGGCGCGCTGGTTTTTGGCCGGGGTCATGTCGATGAAGTCGATGACGATCAGGCCGCCGATGTCACGCAGGCGCAGCTGGCGGGCGATTTCCTCGGCCGCTTCCAGGTTGGTCTGCAGGGCGGTTTCCTCGATGTCGCTGCCCTTGGTGGCGCGCGCCGAGTTGATGTCGATCGAAACCAGGGCCTCGGTCGGGTCGATCACGATCGAGCCACCCGATGGCAGGTCGACAACGCGCTGGAAGGCGGTTTCGATCTGGCTTTCGATCTGGAAGCGGTTGAACAGCGGCACGCTGTCTTCGTACAGCTTGACCTTGCTGGCGTACTGCGGCATCACCTGGCGGATGAAGGTCAGGGCTTCTTCCTGGGCATCGATGCTGTCGATCAGCACTTCGCCGATGTCCTGGCGCAGGTAGTCGCGGATGGCGCGGATGATGACGTTGCTTTCCTGGTAGATCAGGAATGGCGCAACGCGGTCCTGGGACGCTTCCTTGATGGCGGTCCACAGTTGCAGCAGGTAGTCGAGGTCCCACTGCATTTCTTCGCTGCTGCGGCCAAGGCCGGCAGTGCGCACGATCAGGCCCATGTCGCCCGGCACGGTCAGGCCGTTGAGGGCTTCGCGCAGCTCGTTGCGCTCTTCACCTTCGATGCGGCGGGAAATGCCGCCGGCGCGTGGGTTGTTCGGCATCAGCACCAGGTAGCGGCCAGCCAGGCTGATGAAGGTGGTGAGGGCGGCGCCTTTGTTGCCGCGCTCTTCCTTCTCGACCTGAACGATCACTTCCTGGCCTTCGCTCAGGACTTCCTTGATGTTTACCCGGCCTTCAGGGGCTTTCTTGAAGTATTCGCGGGAGATTTCCTTCAGCGGCAGGAAGCCGTGACGTTCGGAGCCGAAGTCGACGAAGGCGGCTTCGAGGCTGGGCTCGATGCGGGTGATCTTGCCTTTGTAGATGTTGGCCTTTTTCTGTTCACGCGCGCCAGACTCGATGTCCAGGTCGTACAGACGTTGGCCGTCCACCAGGGCTACACGCAACTCTTCGGGTTGAGTTGCGTTAATCAGCATTCTTTTCATGTTGTACCGTCGGTTTCCGGGCTGCCGGAAACGGCGTGCGGCACACACGACTTCTCATGGTCGGTGCCAAGGTGCGCAAAGGGTGGCCGGGGCCACCCCCGTGTCGAGCAACGTTCGGCACCAGCCGGTTGCCCAGCCTGCCGTTGTCGCGACGACGCGTCCTGTTTGCTGCGGTGCCTACCAGGCCCCGGTGGCTTCGAATGGGTATCCGAATCAACCAAGCGGGCCTCGTGCACTCAGTCAGGAGGAGGAATCAACCGTCAGCCGTGGACGCCCGAGGGCATCTGTTCAGGACCTTATCCGCTCGCCGGCCAATCAGTGGGCCGGTGGCCGGACGCGGTGCTACACGGTCCGAGGGCTGTGCATCTCCACCCTGCACGTATCCCTGATAATTCGGGTGCTGCCGCGCGCTGAATCCGCAACGGGTTGCATTTTTCGCCAGCTCCGAATGGGAAGCTGACGCCATTACATGTCCAAGGCAGGTATTTCCGAAGCATTCGCCGTGCGTTGCGTGGAAGCGACGGGGCGGGCAGAGGTGGGGCGAAAATAATCGGGTAAGCAGGCGAAAAACCACACTTGTCGTTTTTTTTCGGTCTTCTCTACACAGCGCTGGTGGCGATTCCAGGCAATTCGGTAAACTGGCGAAAACCCCGTAGGACGGCCTTGCGTCCTGGAGAATTGCGAAGGTCAGGGACCGGCTAAGGGCCTGGTGCCGCTGGCCTGCCGCTTTTGGCGGCGTTCGCGACTATAGCAGTAATGATTAAGTGCTTCAATTCCATAAAAAATTGTTATGATCCCGCCATGACGACCAATACCCCTCCGACTTCCGGCGTTCAGCTGATCGAAGTCGCGCCGGAACTTGCCGGCCAACGCATCGACAATTTCCTCATCACGGCGCTCAAGGGCGTGCCCAAGACGCTGGTGTACCGCATCCTGCGCAAAGGCGAGGTACGGGTCAACAAGGGCCGTATCAAACCCGAGTACAAGCTGCAGGCCGGCGACATCGTGCGGGTACCGCCCGTCCGCCTGCCTGAGCGTGACGAGCCGGCGCCGGTCGCCCAGGGGCTGCTGCAGCGCCTGGAAGCGGCGATTGTCTACGAAGACAAGGCACTGATCGTGATGAACAAGCCTGCCGGCATCGCCGTGCACGGTGGCAGCGGCCTGAGCTTTGGTGTGATCGAGGCGCTGCGCCAGCTGCGCCCGGACGCCAAGGAGCTGGAGCTGGTGCATCGCCTGGACCGCGACACCTCGGGCCTGTTGATGATCGCCAAGAAGCGCAGCATGCTGCGCCACCTGCACGCCGCCTTGCGCGGCGATGGCGTAGACAAGCGCTACATGGCGCTGGTGCGCGGCCATTGGCCGACGTCGAAGAAGCAGGTGAATGCACCGCTGCTCAAAAGCAACCTGCGCTCGGGCGAGCGCATGGTCGAGGTGAACGACGAAGGCAAGGAAGCGCTGACCCTGTTCCGCGTGCTGCGCCGCTTCGGCGAATTCGCCACCATCGTCGAGGCGCGGCCGATCACCGGGCGTACCCACCAGATTCGCGTGCACACCCTGCATGCCGGCCACATGATCGCCGGTGACAGCAAATACGGCGATGAAGACTTCAGCCGCGAAATCCGCGAACTGGGTGGCAAGCGCCTGTTCCTGCATGCCTATGCCCTTACCGTGCCACTGCCTGACGGCGGCGAGCTCAAGCTTGAAGCGCCGGTGGATGAGGTGTGGGCCAAGACCGTGGAGCGTTTGAGTGCGCCGTGATGCCCATAGCAAGCGCTACGAGCTGCTGATTTTCGACTGGGACGGCACCCTGGCCGATTCCATCGGCCGCATCGTCGTGGCCATGAACGCTGCTGCCGAGCGGGCGGGAGAAGCGCCGAGCGATGAGGCTGCCGTCAAGGGCATCATCGGCCTGGCGCTGGCCGAGGCCATCTCCACCCTGTATCCGCACCTTGGCCCGCTGCAGGTCGAAGCCTTCCGCCAGCACTACGCCGACATCTATATGGCGCTCGACCAGCAGCCCTCGCCGCTGTTCGAGGGCGTGGTCGAGTCGCTGGAGGCTTTCCGTGCCGAGGGCTATCGCCTGGCGGTGGCAACCGGCAAGGCCCGCCGTGGCCTGGACCGGGTGCTCAAGGCCAATGGCTGGGAGCAGTTCTTCGACATCACCCGCGCTGCCGACGAAACCCGTGGCAAGCCGCACCCCTTGATGCTTGAAGAGATCCTTGGGCACTGTGGCGTCGAACCGCATCAGGCGTTGATGGTCGGAGATTCGGCGTTCGACCTGCAGATGGCCAGCAGTGCGGGCATGCACTCGGTTGCCGTTGGCTATGGCGCCATGCCGCTGCAGGCGCTGGCCGAGTTCGGCCCGCAGCTGTGCATCGATCATTTCTCCCAGCTGCGCGAGTGGCTGGCCGCTTCCGTGTAATTGCACGTTCCAAGGTAGGTGAGCATGGCTGACGAATGGAAAGCACCCGAAACCGAACCCGATGAGCGCGAAGAGCGCAAAAGCTGGAAACTGCTGGAGAAAACCCTGCTGGCAGGCGTTCAGGAGCAGCGCCGGGCGCGGCGCTGGGGGATTTTCTTCAAGCTGCTGACCTTTATCTACCTGTTTGGCCTGCTGGCACTGTTCCTGCCGCTGACGGACATGGACAAGGCCGCCTCGCGCAGTGGCAGCCACACGGCGCTGGTGGAGGTGCGTGGGGTGATTGCCGACCAGGAGGCCGCCAGTGCCGACAATATCGTCAAGGGCCTGCGCGATGCCTTCAAGGACCCCAAGACCAAGGCGGTGGTGCTGCGCATCAACAGCCCAGGTGGCAGCCCGGTACAGGCGGGGTACGTGTATGACGAAATGCGCCGGCTGCGCACCTTGCACCCGGACATCAAGCTGTATGCGGTGATTACCGACCTGGGTGCGTCGGGTGCCTACTACATTGCCAGTGCGGCGGATGAAATCTACGCCGACAAGGCCAGCCTGGTTGGCTCCATTGGCGTGACGGCGGCCGGTTACGGCTTTGTCGGGGCGATGGAGAAGCTGGGAGTCGAGCGCCGGGCGTATACGTCGGGCGAGCACAAGGCCTTCCTTGACCCGTTCTCGCCGCAAAAGCCTGACGAGACGGCGTTCTGGCAGGGTGTGCTGGATACCACGCACCAGCAGTTCATTGCCATGGTCAAGCAGGGGCGGGGTGAGCGCCTGAAGGACAAGGAGCATCCAGAGCTGTTCAGTGGCCTGATCTGGTCCGGTGAGCAGGCCAAGGGGCTTGGGTTGGTGGATGGCTTGGGCAGCGTCAGTTATGTGGCACGTGAAGTGGTCGGCGAGAAAGACCTGGTCGATTACACCGTGCAGGAATCGCCGTTCGACCGTTTCTCCAAGCGCATCGGTGCCAGCGTGGCTGAGCACCTGGCCATGTGGATGGGGTTCCAGGGGCCGCATTTGCGTTGAATGTGGCGCCGCTGTGCGGCGCATCGCGAGCTGCGCTCGCTCCTACCGGGATTGAGGTGCTGGGCCGGTAGGAGCGAGCAAAGCTCGCGATGCGCCGCGCAAGCGGTGCGGGTTCAGGGAATCACCACCCCTTCGCGCATCAGCATGTCCACCAGCCGAATCAGCGGCAGCCCGATCAGGCTGGTCGCATCGCACCCATGGGTGCTCTGAAACAAACTCACGCCCAACCCCTCTGCCTTGAAGCTTCCTGCGCAATCGAGCGGCTGCTCCGCTTGCACATAGCGCTCTACGCGTTCGCGGTCCAGTTCGCGCATGGTCACCGTGAACGGCACGCAATCGACCTGGCACTGCCCGGTGGCGGTGTTGAGCAGCGCCAGCCCGGTCAGGAAGGTGACCTGTTGGCCGCTGGCCTCCAGCAGCTGCTCGCACGCCCGTTCGAAGGTGTGCGGCTTGCCCAGTACCTGCTCGCCCAGCACCGCCACTTGGTCCGAGCCGATGATCAGGTGCCCAGGGTGGCTGGCCGCCAGTGCCTCGGCCTTTTGCCGCGCCAGCCTGCGCACCAGCTCCACGGCGGGTTCGTCGGCCAGGCGGCGCTCGTCTAGATCGGGGCTTGCACAGGTGAAAGGCAGGCGCAGGCGAGCGAGCAGTTCACGGCGGTAGGCGGAGCTTGAAGCCAGCAACAAGGGAAGCATGATAGACTCCTGATCAGTTGAACCCGATTCTAACATGCGAGATGCCGCCGAATTTCCTTTGACAGGGGCGGGGGGCATCCCTAGAATGCTGCGCCTATGTTGAATGACCCGATTCCACCTCACGTTGACCCGCGCAAATTAGCCGACCGAGGCGTATCCATCACTGGTACGCTGCAACTCGCTGATTTGGAAAGACTCTGCGACCCGCTTTCCGACAATGTCGGTATGGTGCAGGCGAAGTTCGATTTTGAACGAGATGAACAGCACGTGGTGGTTATCCACAGCGAGCTGGACGTCGAGGTCAAGATGGTTTGCCAGCGTTGTCTTGAGCTGGTCACCCTGCCGATCCACAGCGAATGTACATACGCCGTGGTGAAGGAGGGTGCGAATACCCAGTCGTTGCCGAAAGGCTATGACGTGCTGGAACTGGGCGAAGATCCATTGGATCTGCAGGCCTTGGTCGAGGAAGAGCTGTTGCTCGCCTTGCCCATCGTGCCTGCTCATCATCCGGAAGAATGCCAGCAGCCGGCGGGCGCAGACGAGCCCGAATCGAGCAAGGACGAGGTATCGCGGTCCAACCCGTTCAGTGTTTTGGCGCAGTTAAAGCGTGACCCAAACGTTTAGGAGTTAATCAATTATGGCTGTTCAGCAGAACAAAAAATCCCGCTCTGCCCGTGACATGCGCCGTTCGCACGACGCCCTGTCGGAAAACGCGCTGTCGGTAGAGAAAACCACCGGTGAAGTACACCTGCGCCACCACGTTTCGCCAGAAGGCGTATACCGTGGTCGCAAAGTGGTCGACAAGGGCGCTGACGAGTAATCCTTGTCCGCTCAGATCATCGCGATCGACGCAATGGGCGGGGACTTCGGTCCCCGCAGCATTGTCCAGGCTAGCATTGCCTGCCTTTCGGCTACCCCCTCGCTGCACCTGACCCTCGTCGGTCAACCCTCCCTCCTTGAAGATCTTGTCAGCGGCCTCTCGGCTGCGGATCGCGCGCGCCTGCACATTGTCGGTGCCAGCGAAGTGATCGGCATGGACGAGCGGCCATCGCAAGCGTTGCGCGGCAAGCCGGATTCGTCGATGCGCATCGCCCTTGAACTGGTGCGTGATGGCAAGGCCCAGGCCTGCGTCAGTGCCGGCAACACCGGGGCGTTGATGGCGCTGTCGCGCTTCGTGCTGAAAACCCTGCCGGGCATCGACCGGCCAGCCATGGTGGCGGCGATTCCGACCCAGGCTGGCTATTGCCAGTTGCTCGACCTGGGCGCCAATGTCGATTGCAGCGCCGAAAACCTCTACCAGTTCGCCGTGATGGGCTCGGTGGCGGCCCAGGCCCTGGGCATCCACAGGCCGCGCGTGGCGCTGCTGAACATCGGCACCGAAGACATCAAGGGCAACCAGCAGGTCAAGTTGGCCGCCACGCTGTTGCAGAATGCCCGTGGCCTGAACTACGTGGGCTTCGTCGAGGGTGATGGCCTGTACCGCGGCGAGGCGGATGTGGTGGTGTGCGACGGGTTCGTCGGCAACATCCTGCTCAAGTCCAGCGAGGGCCTGGCGACCATGATCGGTGCGCGCATCGAGCGGTTGTTCAAGGGCGGCGCGTTGTCGCGGGTGGCCGGGGCGTTGGCGATGCCATTGCTCAAGCGCCTGCAGGCCGACCTTGCGCCAGCGCGGCACAATGGCGCGAGCTTCCTTGGGCTGCAGGGCATCGTCGTCAAGAGCCATGGCTCGGCGGGGGTGGAGGGCTTCCAGAGTGCGATTCAGCGGGCGCTGATCGAGATTCAGGAAAACCTGCCGCAGCGCTTGCATGGGCGCCTGGAGGACTTGTTGCCGTAGCCTGTGCCGGCCTCTTCGCGGGCAAGCCTGTGGTGGCCGTGTGGGAGCGGGCTTGTCCGCGAAAGGGCCGGTGCAGGGGTACAAAGCCTTTGGGCATATCGCCGATGAAGTGCTTAAATGTGACCGCTCAGTTTTCGTTTTCATCCAAGTTTTCAGATTACGCGCCCAGCCCCAGGCTTGGCGCACACTATCCGACGACAAGATCATAAGGGCTTGTTCAATGTCTGCATCCCTCGCATTCGTCTTCCCCGGTCAAGGTTCCCAGTCGCTGGGCATGCTCGCCGAACTCGGCGCTGAAAAGCCGGTGGTCATCGAGACCTTCAAGGAGGCTTCCGAGGCTCTGGGCTACGACCTGTGGAAGCTGGTTCAGGAAGGTCCGGAAGAACAACTCAACCAAACCGACAAGACCCAGCCGGCCATTCTCACCGCTTCCATCGCCCTGTGGCGCCTGTGGCTGGAAGAGGGCGGCGCCAAGCCAGCGTTCGTTTCCGGTCACAGCCTGGGTGAGTACAGCGCCCTGGTGGCTGCCGGTGCCCTGTCGCTCAAAGACGCCGTGCGCCTGGTCGAGCGCCGTGGCCAACTGATGCAGGAAGCCGTGCCCGCCGGTCACGGTGGCATGGCCGCCATCCTCGGCCTGGACGACGCCGTGGTGGTCGAGATTTGCGCCGAAGCCGCCGAAGACCAAGTGGTCAGCGCGGTGAATTTCAACTCGCCAGGCCAGGTGGTCATCGCCGGCAACAAGGCGGCGGTCGACCGCGCCATCGAGTTGTGCAAGGCCAAGGGTGCCAAGCGCGCCCTGCCGCTGGCGGTCAGCGTGCCGTCGCACTGCGCCCTGATGAAGCCTGCTGCCGAGCGCTTCGCCGACGCCGTCAACGCCATCGAATGGAAGGCCCCGCAGATCCCGGTAGTGCAGAACGTCACCGCCGCCGTGGCCGCCGACCTCGATGCCCTGAAGCAGGACCTGCTGGCGCAGCTGTACCAGCCGGTACGCTGGGTAGAGTGCGTGCAAACCCTGGCGGCCAATGGCGCCGTCAACCTGGTGGAGTGCGGCCCGGGCAAGGTCCTGGCTGGCCTGAACAAGCGTTGCGCCGACGGCGTGACCACCTACAACCTCAATACCCCTGACGCTGTCGCCGCCACCCGCGCGGCGCTGGCTTGATTTGGAGAAGCTTGCATGAGCCTGCAAGGTAAAGTTGCATTGGTCACCGGCGCCAGCCGTGGTATTGGCCAGGCCATCGCCCTCGAACTGGGCCGCCAGGGCGCGACCGTGATCGGCACCGCCACCTCGGCGTCCGGCGCCGAGCGCATCGCCGCTACCCTGAAAGAACACGGCATCACCGGCACCGGCATGGAGCTGAACGTCACCAGTGCCGAGTCCGTTGACGCGGTGCTGGGCGCCATTGGCGAGCAGTTCGGCGCCCCGGCCATCCTGGTTAACAACGCCGGTATCACCCGTGACAACCTCATGCTGCGCATGAAGGACGACGAGTGGTTCGACGTGATCGACACCAACCTGAACAGCCTCTACCGTCTGTCCAAGGGCGTGCTGCGTGGCATGACCAAGGCGCGTTGGGGCCGTATCATCAGCATCGGCTCGGTCGTCGGTGCCATGGGTAACGCAGGCCAGGCCAACTATGCCGCCGCCAAGGCGGGCCTGGAAGGCTTCAGCCGCGCCCTGGCCCGTGAAGTGGGTTCGCGTGGCATCACCGTCAACGCGGTGACCCCGGGCTTCATCGACACCGACATGACCCGCGAGCTGCCGGAAGCCCAGCGCGACGCGCTGAAAACCCAGATTCCGCTGGGCCGCCTGGGCCAGGCCGACGAAATTGCCAAGGTGGTTTCGTTCCTGGCATCGGACGGCGCTGGCTACGTAACCGGCGCTACCGTGCCGGTCAACGGCGGGATGTACATGTAAAACTGCAATGCAATGTGACGGATTGCTTCAAAAAAGAGTCATACTGCGAGCCTAAAATCCGTTATAAAGCTGCAACCAGATTCCAGGCAGCGGGTAGGGTGCCCCGGCCGAAGGTGCGTTCCGCTTGAAAAGCGAACGTCTTTCTATAAACTTGGTCACCGGCCAGCTGCCTGACATATGTCCATTAGGAGTGAAAACTAGGTATGAGCACCATCGAAGAACGCGTCAAGAAAATCGTCGCCGAGCAACTGGGCGTGAAGGAAGAGGAAGTGACTGCTGAGAAGTCCTTCGTCGATGACCTGGGTGCCGATTCGCTTGACACCGTTGAGCTGGTGATGGCTCTGGAAGAGGAATTCGAGACCGAAATCCCTGACGAAGAAGCCGAGAAGATCACTACCGTTCAAGCTGCAATCGACTACGTCAAAAACCACCAGGCTTAAGACGTTGTAGTCGACGCTTCTTGTCGAGAAGAACCGCACTGCCTTTGCCGGCGTGCGGTTTTTTCTTTGCGAGCCACCGGCGTCGTTTCGCTCGCTACGAGAGCTTGTTGCCATTTCATTCCATTGCTTGAATGCAATGGCAAGAAACTCTGTGATTAGAAAAGGAGAGTACTGTGTCGCGTAGACGCGTCGTGGTCACCGGTATGGGTATGCTGTCGCCACTGGGTACCGATGTACCGAGCACCTGGCAGGGCATTCTGGCTGGCCGCAGTGGCATTGGTCCGATCGAACACACGGACCTGTCTGCCTACTCCACCCGTTTTGGCGGCTCGGTGAAAGGCTTCGAGGTTGAGCAGTACCTGTCGGCCAAAGAGGCCCGCAAACTCGACCTGTTCATCCAGTACGGCCTGGCGGCCGGGTTCCAGGCCGTGCGTAATGCCGGGCTGGAAGTGACCGACGCCAACCGCGAGCGCATTGGCGTGGCCATGGGCTCGGGCATCGGCGGCCTGACCAACATCGAAGAAACCAGCCGTACCTTGCACGACCAAGGGCCGCGGCGCATTTCGCCGTTCTTCGTGCCGGGCTCGATCATCAACATGATCTCCGGTTTCCTGTCGATCCACCTGGGCCTGCAGGGGCCGAACTACGCCATTGCCACCGCTTGCACCACCGGCACCCACTGCATCGGCATGGCCGCGCGCAACATCGCCTACGGTGAAGCCGACGTGATGATCGCCGGTGGCGCCGAAATGGCCGCTTGCGGCCTGGGCATGGGCGGCTTCGGTGCGTCGCGGGCGTTGTCCACGCGCAACGACGAGCCGGCCCGCGCCAGCCGCCCATGGGACAAAGGCCGCGATGGCTTCGTGCTGTCCGACGGTGCCGGTGCCTTGGTACTCGAGGAACTGGAACACGCCCAGGCCCGTGGCGCCACCATCTATGCCGAGCTGGTGGGCTTTGGCATGAGTGGCGATGCCTACCACATGACCTCGCCACCGGACAGCGGTGAAGGCGCCGCGCGCTGCATGGCCAACGCCCTGCGTGACGCCGGTATCCAGCCTGAGCAGGTCAGCTACATCAACGCCCACGGCACCTCGACACCGGCCGGCGACATCGCCGAAGTGGCCGCCATCAAGCGTGTGTTCGGCGAGCACGCCTACAAGCTGGCGGTCAGCTCGACCAAGTCGATGACCGGCCACCTGCTGGGCGCAGCTGGCGCGGTGGAGGCGATCTTCAGCGTGCTGGCCATCAACAGCCAGATGGCGCCGCCAACCATCAACCTGGATGAGCCAGACGAAGGGTGCGACCTCGACTTCGTGCCTCACCAGGCGCGCAGCATGCCGATCGATGTGGTGTTGTCCAACTCGTTCGGCTTTGGTGGCACCAACGGTTCGCTGGTGTTCCGCCGGTTCGCCGGTTGATGCTGAGCTGGATCGACGGCGGGCCCGCGGCTGCAGTCAACCTGCAGAACCGTGGGTTGGCCTACGGCGATGGCCTGTTCGAAACCATCGCCGTGCGGGCTGGCCGGCCCAGCTTGCTGGACGGCCACCTGGCGCGCCTGGCACTGGGCTGCCAGCGCCTGGCAATCGACGCCGACCTTGCGCGGGTGGGCGAGGAAATCCTGGCATTTTCCAGCCAGCTGGGCGACGGCGTCGCCAAGCTGATCCTCACGCGCGGCGACAGCCAGCGCGGCTATGCACCGGTTGCCGGCGCCATGGCGCGGCGTATCCTTCAGGGCAGCCCGTTGCCCAGCTACCCGGCTGAGCATGCCGAACTCGGTGTGCAGCTGTTCGCCTGCCAAACCCGCCTTGCGGAACAACCGCTGCTGGCCGGGCTCAAACACCTCAACCGCCTGGAGCAGGTGCTGGCCCGTGCCGAATGGCAGGGCAGCGAGCTGGCCGAAGGCCTGATGCGTGACGGCCAGGGCAGGGTGATCGAAGGGGTGTACAGCAACCTGTTCCTGGTGCGCGAGGGTGTGCTGCACACCGCCGACCTGAGCCGCTGCGGCGTGGCAGGGGTGATGCGTGGTGCGCTGCTGGAACAGGCGCAGGTGCTGGGCATTGCCCTGCAGGTGCGTGACATTGCCTTCGACGAGCTGGCGCTGGCCGATGAAGTCTTCGTCTGCAACAGTGTCTATGGCGTGTGGCCGGTGCGCGGCATTCCCGCGCTCAAGCTGAACTGGTCGCCGGGCCCGCTCACCCGTAAACTGCAGGCCGTTGCCCGTACGTTACTGGATACCTGAATTCGTGAGACGCAAATTCCTGCTGCTGCTGGAAATGGGTTTGATCCTCGCCGGCCTGGCCTTGGGCTGGTCGGCCTGGAAGATCAACACCGTGCTGGAGCAGCCCTTGCACGTCACCGAAGAGCGCTTGCTCGACGTGCCCAGCGGCACCAACCCCAACCGCATGTTCTACCGCATGCAGGCCGACGGCCTGCTCGACGATGCGTTCTGGTTGCGCCTGTATTGGCGCTTCAACATGGTGGGCACGCAACTGCACACGGGCGAGTACCGCCTGAGCCCCGGCATGACGGTGGAACAGCTGTTCGATGCCTGGCGTCGCGGCGATGTGGTGCAGTACAACCTGACCCTGGTCGAAGGCTGGACCTTCCGCCAGGTGCGTTCGGCGGTGGCCAAGCATGAAAAGATCAAGCACACCCTGGATGGCTTGTCCGACACCGAGGTGATGGACAAGCTGGGCCACACCGGAGTTTTCCCCGAGGGCCGTTTCTTCCCCGACACCTACCGCTTCGTGCGTGGCATGAGCGATGTCGAGTTGCTGCAGCAGGCCTACATGCGCCTGGACGAAGTGCTGGCCAAGGAGTGGGCCGAGCGCACCACCGACCTGCCTTACCGCGACCCCTACCAGGCGCTGATCATGGCCTCGCTGGTGGAGAAGGAAACCGGCATTCCCCAGGAGCGTGGGCAGATCGCCGGGGTATTCGTGCGCCGCCTGCGCCTGGGCATGATGCTGCAAACCGACCCCACGGTGATCTACGGCATGGGCGAGCGCTACAACGGCCGCATCACCCGCGCCGACCTGCGCGAGCCGACCCCGTACAACACCTACACCATGACCGGCCTGCCGCCGACGCCGATCGCCATGGTTGGGCGCGAGGCGATCCATGCCGCGCTCAACCCGTCCGATGGCACCAGCCTGTACTTCGTCGCCCGTGGCGATGGCAGCCACGTGTTCTCCGACGACCTGGACGACCACAACAGTGCGGTGCGCGAGTTCCAGCTCAAGCGCCGTGCCGATTACCGTTCCAGCCCGGCGCCGCAGAGCGCGCCGGCCGACGCTGCCGAGCCTGCCGAGCAGGTGCCAGGCAGCGAGCCCGCGCCGGCCGAAGCGCCTGCGCCTGACGAAACCCATTAAGGACTGCCTGTGAGCGGCTTGTTTATTACCCTGGAAGGCCCGGAAGGCGCCGGCAAGAGCACCAACCGCGATTACCTGGCCGCGCGCCTGCGCGAGCAGGGCGTGGACGTGGTGCTGACCCGCGAGCCGGGGGGGACGCCCCTGGCGGAAAAGATTCGTGAATTGCTGCTGGCGCCGAGCGACGAAACGATGGCGGCCGATACCGAGCTGTTGCTGGTGTTCGCCGCCCGCGCCCAGCACCTGGCCGAGGTGATTCGCCCGGCATTGGCGCGGGGCGCCGTGGTGCTGTGCGATCGGTTCACCGATGCCACTTATGCCTACCAGGGCGGCGGTCGCGGCCTGTCGGTCGAGCGCATCGCCACCCTGGAGCAGTTCGTCCAGGGCGACCTGCGCCCGGACCTGACCCTGGTCTTCGACCTGCCGGTGGAAGTGGGCCTGGCCCGTGCCGCCGCCCGTGGCCGCCTGGACCGCTTCGAGCAGGAAGGCCAGGCCTTCTTCGAGGCCGTGCGCCAGGCCTACCTGCAGCGCGCCCAGCGCGAGCCGCAGCGCTACAGCCTGCTGGATGCCGCGCAGCCACTGGCTGACGTGCAGCGCCAGATCGACGCGCTGCTGCCAGCCATCGCAGGGCGTTGCCGTGGCTGAGGCCTACCCCTGGCAGCAGGCCATCTGGCAGCAGTTGGCCGGCCGCAGCCGGCATGCCCACGCCTACCTGTTGCATGGCCCCCAGGGCATCGGCAAGCGGGCCATGGCCGAGCGCCTGATGGCCCGCCTGCTGTGCCAGAAACCGCAGGGGCTCGATGCCTGCGGGCAGTGCAAGTCGTGCCAGTTGCTCAAGGCCGGCAGCCACCCGGACAACTTCGTGCTGGAGCCGGAAGAGGCCGACAAGCCGATCAAGATCGACCAGGTGCGTGAACTGGTGGCGTTCGTGGTGCAGACGGCGCAGCTCGGTGGGCGTAAGGTGGTGTTGATCGAGCCGGTCGAGGCAATGAACATCAATGCCTCCAACGCCTTGCTCAAAAGCCTCGAGGAGCCCTCGGGCGACACCGTGCTGATTCTGGTCAGCCACCAGCCCAGCCGCTTGTTGCCGACCATCAAAAGCCGTTGCCAGCAAGTCGCCTGCCCGCAACCGACGCTGGCCCAGAGCCAGGCCTGGTTGGCAGAGGCGTTGGCAGACAGCGCCGAGGCCGAGCGTGACGAACTGCTCACCCTGGCCGCTGGCTCGCCATTGATGGCCGTGAGCCTGCAGGCCCAAGGCGTGCGCGAGCAGCGTGCGCTGGTTACCGACGGGGTGAAGAAGTTGCTCAAGCAGCAGCAATCGCCCAGCCAGTTGGCCGAAGCCTGGAGTGGCGTGCCGCTGTTGCTGCTGTTCGACTGGTTCTGCGACTGGTCGCACCTGGTGCTGCGTTACCAGCTGACCCAGGACGAGGACGGGCTGGGCCTGGCCGACATGCGCAAGGTGGTGCAGTACCTGGCGCAGAAAAGCCGCCAGGGCAAGGTGCTGGAGGTGCAGGCGTGGATCCTCGAACAGCGCCAGAAGGTGCTGGGCAAGGCCAACCTCAATCGCGTGCTGTTGCTGGAAGCCTTGCTGGCCCATTGGGTGCAGTTGCCAGGCGTCCGTTGATTTTTCATTTCTAGATGTGTGACCTATCCCATGCTCGTTGACTCCCATTGCCACCTCGACCGTCTGGACCTGAGCGCCCACCAGGGCTCGCTCGATGCTGCCCTGCAGGCGGCCCGCGAGCGGGGCGTCGGGCATTTCCTGTGTATTGGCGTAAGCGCCGAGAATGCCGGTGCGGTGAAGGCCCTGAGCGAGCAGTACGCCGATGTCGACTGCTCGGTGGGCGTGCACCCGCTGGACCTGGCGCCGGGCGAAACGCCGGCGCTGGAGTGGCTGCTGCGCGAACTGGCCCACCCGCATGTGGTGGCCATTGGTGAAACCGGGCTGGATTACCACTACGAGCCTGAGGCCGCCGAATTGCAGCAGGCCTCTTTCCGCCTGCACCTGGAGGCTTCGCGGCAAACCGGCAAGCCGGTGATCGTGCACACCCGTGCGGCGCGCGCCGATACCTTGGCGTTGCTGCGCGAGGCCAGCCTGCCCCAGGCAGGGGTGCTGCATTGCTTCACCGAAGACTGGGACATGGCCAGGGCCGCGCTGGACCTGGGCTATTACATTTCGTTGTCCGGCATCGTCACCTTCCGCAATGCCGATGCCCTGCGCGAGGTGGCGCGCCAGGTGCCGGTGGACCGCCTGCTGGTGGAAACCGACTCGCCGTACCTGGCGCCGATTCCGCATCGTGGCAAGCCGAACCTGCCGCAGTACGTGCGGGAAGTGGCCGAATACGTGGCGTCGCTGCGCGGCGTGAGTTACGCCCAGTTGGCCGAGCAGACCACGGCCAATTTCAAGCGCCTGTTCCCCCTGGCCCGCGTCCTCTAGGCGTCGCTCACGCCCCCCCCTGTAGGCGACGGCCACGCCCCCCCCCCTGTAGGAGCGAGCGTAGCTCGCGATGGGCTGCAAAGCAGCCCCGGCGTTATCCGCCGCGAAGCTGAAACCCTGGGGCCGCTGCGCGCCCCATCGCGAGCTACGCTCGCTCCTACCGGATCCGCGCAAGCCCGGTAGGGCCGATCTGTGCCCGGGCAAAAAAAACCCGGGTTCTGGGGGGGGAATCCGGGTTAAGACCATTAGGAGTAAAACAAAGGCACGCGGTCCCTGAGCGCCTTTATCGGCTCGCCACTTGGGGGGATGTGGGACGCCGACACTTCAAGTATTGGCCAGGTTGGCCGCGCTGCCAGTGCTTTGCTGTACGTTTTTTAAACAGATTTGGAATACGCCCGTCCCCGCTTCCTCCTTCTGCGCATGGCGAACTCATCGTGAAACATAGACATGCTTGGATGATCCGTGCAATTTGCTGCAAGTTAGGCATAATAAACCGCTTCAATGTCATCCAGTCCTTCCTATGCAGAAAGAACCTCGTAAGGTCCGTGAGTTTCGCCGTCGCGAACAGGAAATCCTCGATACAGCCCTCAAGCTGTTCCTCGAACAGGGTGAAGACAGCGTCACCGTCGAGATGATCGCCGACGCCGTAGGTATCGGCAAAGGCACGATCTACAAGCACTTCAAGTCCAAGGCGGAAATTTACCTGCGCCTGATGCTCGACTACGAGCGCGACCTGAATGCGCTGCTGCACTCGGCCGATGTCGACCGTGACAAGGAAGCCCTGTCGCGCGCCTACTTCGAGTTCCGTATGCGCGACCCTCAGCGCTACCGGCTGTTCGATCGCCTGGAAGAAAAGGTGGTCAAGGGCAACCAGGTCCCGGAAATGGTCGAGGAACTGCACAGCATCCGCGCCTCCAACTTCGACCGCCTGACCCAGCTCATCAAAGGCCGTATCAGCGAAGGCAAGCTCGAAGACGTGCCGCCGTACTTCCACTATTGCGCCGCCTGGGCCTTGGTGCATGGCGCCGTGGCGCTGTACCACTCGCCATTCTGGAGCAATGTGCTGGAGGACCAGGAGGGCTTCTTCCAGTTCCTCATGGACATCGGCGTGCGCATGGGCAACAAGCGCAAGCGTGACCCGGACGCCACCTCCTGAAGGGGCTTGGCAGCAATCATTGACCCGGCCGAGCACTCGGGGCTTGCAAAAACTTGAACCATGAGTCAAGTTTTGCCAGCCCCGATTCATCCATGCCGGAGTCACCCATGATCGTCGATCGTCAAGGCAGGCGTTTTCGCAACCTGCGCGTCAGCCTGACCGCTGCCTGCAACTATGCCTGCAGCTACTGCGTACCCAATGGCAAGCGCCTGGTGGCGGCGCAGGATGAACTGTCGGGCGAGGCCCTGGCGCGCGGCGTGGCCTACCTGGTGGAAGCGGCTGGCATCGAGCGCCTGCGTATCACCGGCGGTGAGCCACTGCTCAGTCCCAGGCTGGACGCCTTCCTGGCCGCGGTGGCCCGGCTCGGCCTGGCCGAGATCAGCCTGACCACCAACGGCCAACTGCTGGCGCGCAAGCTGCCCCAGTTGCACGGCGCCGGTATTCGGCGCTTGAACGTCTCCCTCGACAGCCTCGACCCCGAGGCGTTTCGCCGTATTGCCCGTGGCGGCGACTTGGCCAGCGTGTTGGCGGGCATGCAGCAGGCCAGCGCCATGGGCATGCGCATCAAGGTCAACATGGTGCCCATGCGCGGGCAGAACCTCGACCAGGTATTGCCGATGCTCGACTACTGCCTGGCGCAGGGCTACGAGCTGCGCTTCATCGAGCTGATGCGCATGGGCCACCTGGCCCGCGACGCCAATGCCTTCCTCCAGCAATTCGTGGGCCTGGATACGCTGCTCGATGCGATTGGGGCCGAACATGCCTTCGAGCAAGTTGACGCGCCGGTGGATGCCACCGCGCTGCGCTACCGGATTCCCGGCAAGGGCCACTTCGGCGTGATCGCCAACGAAAGCGTGCCGTTCTGCCGAACCTGCTCGCGCCTGCGCCTGTCGTCCACCGGCTGGTTGCATGGCTGCCTGTCGTCATCCAACCGCCACTATGTCGGCGACCTGCTGGAAAAACCGCGCCACCAGGCGTTGCCGGCACTGCAGCGGTTGTTGGTCAAGGCCTTGGCCGACAAGCAAGAGCTGGCCTTTTCCGGGGGTGTGACGGTGATGAAGGTGATCGGCGGCTGAAGCTGGCGCAAAAGCTGCATCCGCCGGCTATTCGCCGGTTTTTCGTCACCGGCCACTGGAGGAAAGATGCGTAGCCTGGTCTTGCTGCTGGCGCTGATGGCGCTGGGCGGCTGCATGAATGTCAGCGATATGGGCGAGGGCGTTCGTTACCACATGAGCGATGCCGGGCTGCTGGATCACAGCGACACCCGCCGAACCCTGTCGATCCGCCTGCAGCCCGATTCGTTCATCTTCATTGGCCAGGGCGCCTTCATGCCGCCGGGCAAGGGGCCGCTGCCCAAGCAGAACGCGGTGGCCGAGGAAGCCTTCAAGAGCTTCATCGAATATTTCCCGCTGGTGCGCCGCGCCCAGGGCCCGCTGGGGCTTGAGGAGGCCATCACCCAGGCCCGTGCTGTGGGCGCCGACTACGTGCTGTACACCCGCTTCGCCCGCACTGACGACCGCATCGGCAATGGCGACGAATGGTACGACGAGCAGGCCGTCGACCGCCTGGGCTGGGACACCGGCGTGGTGCAGATGATGCTGCTCGAAACCAACACCCGTTACCTCATCGACACGGTGCGCATCAAGAGCCGCGGCGGTTTGTTGACGTTCCACGACAACACCCCGCAGGATTTGCTTGGCGCCCCGATGCGCGCGTACGCTCGTAGCCTTCTGGGTATGAGCGAGTGAGGGCAGGGCGATGAGCGATTCGGGGAAGGCAAACGATCTGCTGGCGCAAATCCCCAGCCACAAGGGGCCAGCGCCGGTGCATCTGTGGAACCCGGATTTCTGCGGCGACATCGACATGCGCATCGCCCGCGATGGCACCTGGTACTACCTGGGCACGCCCATTGGGCGCAAGCCGATGGTACGGCTGTTTTCCTCGATCATTCGCCGCGATGGCGATGACTACTTCCTGGTAACCCCGGTGGAGAAAGTCGGCATTCGCGTCGATGACGCGCCGTTCGTGGCCGTGACCCTGCAGGTGGAGGGCAGCGGTGAACAGCAGGTGCTGCGCTTTACCAGCAATGTCGAGGATGAGGCGGTGGCGGGGCCCGGGCATCCGTTGCGGGTGGTGATCGACCCGGTCACCCAGGAGCCTTCGCCCTATGTGCTGATGCGCAGCAACCTTGAGGCGCTGATCCATCGCAATGTGTTCTACCAGATGGTGGAATTGGCCGTGCCGCGTGAGATCGAGGGTGAGGAGTGGCTTGGGGTGTGGAGCCAGGGGGAGTTTTACCCGATTGGGCGATCGGCCTGAGGCAGGTGCGGCCTGTGGGGTGAGCGCCGCTTCTTGCGGCGCATCGCGAGCTCCTACCGGGGTTTTATATATCGAACCCTAACGAAAAAGCCCCCGATGCTTGCGCATTCGGGGGCTTTCTCAGTATTTGGCTCCGCGACCTGGACTCGAACCAGGGACCCAATGATTAACAGTCATTTGCTCTACCGACTGAGCTATCGCGGAATCTGCGCGTATCTTACCGATTGCCAAGGGGAAGTCAAGCCTCCCCCTGACAAATCAATCAGTTACAGCACTTCAACGATGGCCTTGGTGACCACGTGGATGTTGCTCTGGTTCAGCGCAGCCACGGCGATGCGGCCAGTGTCCAGCGCATAGATGCCAAAGTCGTTCTTCAGGCGTGCCACTTGCTCAACGGTCAGGCCCGAGTACGAGAACATGCCCACCTGGCGGCCAACGAAGCTGAAGTCGCGGTTGGCGCCGTATTCGGCCAGCAGCGACACCATCTGCTTGCGCATGCCATGGATGCGCTCGCGCATTTCGGCCAGCTCCGTTTCCCACATCTGGCGCAGCTCGGCGCTGTTGAGCACGGTGGCAACAATGGTGGCGCCGTGGGTTGGCGGGTTGGAGTAGGTGGTGCGAATCACCCGCTTGACCTGCGACAGCACGCGGGTGCTTTCGTCTTTCGAGGCGGTGACGATCGACAGTGCACCCACGCGCTCGCCGTACAGCGAGAACGACTTGGAGAACGAGCTGGACACGAAGAACTCCAGGCCCGACTCGGCGAACAGGCGCACGGCGAAGGCGTCTTCGGCGATACCGTCACCGAAGCCCTGGTAGGCCATGTCGAGGAACGGCACGTGGCCCTTGGCCTTGACCACTTCCAGCACGTTTTTCCAGTCGTCCAGGGTCAGGTCGACGCCGGTAGGGTTGTGGCAGCAGGCGTGCAGCACCACCACCGAGCCGGACGGCAGGGTGTTGAGGTCTTCGAGCATGCCGGCACGGTTGACGTCGTTGCTTGGCGCATCGTAGTAACGGTAGTTCTGCACCGGGAAACCTGCGCTTTCGAACAGCGCGCGGTGGTTTTCCCAGCTCGGGTCGCTGATGGCCACCACGGCATTGGGCGAAATGCGCTTGAGGAAGTCTGCGCCAATCTTCAGGGCACCGGTGCCGCCAACGGCCTGCACGGTGACCACGCGGCCAGCGGCCAGCAGTGGCGATTCGGCACCGAACAGCAGTTTTTGTACGGCCTGGTCGTAGGTGGCGATGCCGTCGATCGGCAGGTAGCCGCGCGAGGCATGCTGGGCGGCACGCTGGGTTTCAGCTTCGATCACGGCGCGCAGCAGCGGAATGCGGCCTTCCTCATTGCAGTACACGCCCACGCCCAGGTTGACCTTGTCGGTGCGCGGGTCGGCGTTGAATGCTTCGTTGAGGCCCAGGATAGGGTCGCGGGGTGCCAGCTCTACAGCGGAAAACAGGCTCATTGTTACTTCGGCTCTGATTGGAGAGTGATAGGGCGTACACGCTCCAGCCGAATGCACTGAAGCGGTGCACAAACGGGGAGTCAGTATAGTGATACCGACCGGTCACTGCGACAGCCTGGCGCAGGTTTTCCGGCGATTTGCGCAAATTATTTTCGACCATTGGTCGAATTGCCCTGTCCACCGTAATGCGCGTTCACAGTCTGGCCTTGAAAGCGGCCCCGGGCGGGCGCATTTGGGTATAGACTACTGGCTAAATTTACAGTTGCTGCGTTACCGCGAGGTCCGTCATGTCCGAGTTCCAGCTCGTCACCCGTTTCCAGCCGGCCGGCGACCAGCCCGAGGCCATCCGCCAGATGGTCGAGGGGATCGACGCGGGCCTGGCGCACCAGACCCTGCTTGGGGTTACCGGCTCGGGCAAGACCTTCAGCATCGCCAACGTCATCCAGCAGGTGCAACGGCCCACCCTGGTGTTGGCGCCGAACAAAACCCTGGCCGCGCAGCTGTACGGCGAATTCAAGGCGTTCTTCCCGAACAACGCGGTGGAGTATTTCGTTTCCTACTACGACTACTACCAGCCCGAAGCCTACGTGCCGTCGTCGGACACCTTCATCGAGAAGGACGCCTCGATCAACGACCATATCGAACAGATGCGCCTGTCGGCGACCAAGGCGCTGCTGGAACGGCGCGATGCGATCATCGTCACCACGGTGTCGTGCATCTACGGCCTGGGCAGCCCCGAGACGTACCTGAAGATGGTCCTGCACGTCGACCGTGGCGACAAGCTCGACCAGCGCGCATTGCTGCGCCGCCTGGCCGACCTGCAGTACACCCGCAATGAAATGGACTTCGCCCGCGCCACCTTCCGCGTGCGTGGCGATGTAATCGACATTTTCCCTGCCGAATCGGACCTTGAGGCCATCCGCATCGAGCTGTTCGACGACGAGGTAGAGAACATCGCCGCCTTCGACCCGCTCACCGGCGAGGTGTTTCGCAAGTTGCCGCGCTTCACGTTCTACCCCAAGAGCCACTACGTCACCCCACGGGAAACCCTGCTGGAGGCGGTTGAGGGCATCAAGGTCGAGCTCAAGCAGCGCCTGGACTACCTGCAGCAGGCCAACAAGCTGGTCGAGGCCCAGCGCCTGGAGCAGCGCACCCGCTTCGACCTGGAGATGATCCTTGAGCTGGGCTACTGCAACGGCATCGAGAACTACTCACGCTACCTGTCCGGGCGCCCGGCCGGGGCGCCGCCGCCCACCTTGTACGACTACCTGCCGGCCGATGCGCTGCTGGTGATCGACGAATCCCACGTCAGCGTTCCCCAGGTGGGGGCCATGTACAAGGGTGACCGCTCGCGCAAGGAAACCCTGGTGGAGTACGGCTTCCGCCTGCCCTCGGCGCTGGACAACCGGCCCATGCGTTTCGACGAATGGGAGTCGGTTAGCCCCCAGACCATCTTCGTTTCGGCAACGCCTGGGCCCTATGAGGCCGAGCACGCGGGCAGGGTGGTGGAGCAGGTGGTACGCCCCACCGGCCTGGTCGACCCGCAGGTGGAAGTGCGCCCCGCACTGACCCAGGTCGACGACCTGCTGTCGGAAATCCACAAGCGCGTCGCCCAGGGCGAGCGGGTGCTGGCCACCACGCTGACCAAGCGCATGGCCGAAGACCTGACCGATTACCTGGCCGACCACGACGTGCGGGTGCGCTACCTGCACTCGGACATCGACACGGTGGAGCGGGTGGAGATCATCCGCGACCTGCGCCTGGGCACCTTCGACGTGCTGGTGGGCATCAACCTGTTGCGTGAAGGCCTGGACATGCCCGAGGTGTCGCTGGTGGCGATCCTCGATGCCGACAAGGAAGGCTTCCTGCGTTCCGAGCGCTCGCTGATCCAGACCATTGGCCGGGCCGCGCGCAACCTCAACGGCCGGGCCATCCTGTACGCCGACAACATCACCGGCTCCATGCAGCGCGCCATCGATGAAACCGAGCGGCGCCGCGAGAAGCAGATCGCCTTCAACCAGGCCAACGGCATCGTGCCCAAGGGTGTGGTCAAGGACATCACCGATATTCTGGAAGGCGCCACGGTGCCGGGGGCGCGTAGCAAGAAGCGCAAGGGCATGGCCAAGGCGGCGGAAGAAACGGCGCGTTACGAGGCCGAATTGCGTACACCGGGGGAGATCACCAAGCGCATCAAGCAGCTGGAAGAGAAGATGATGCAGTTCGCCCGCGACCTGGAGTTCGAGGCCGCCGCGCAGTTGCGTGACGAGATCGCCCAATTGCGCGAGCGGTTGATTACCAGCTGATGGGTTTGTTGCCTGTGCGGGCCTCTTCGCGGGGCAAGCCCGCTCCTACAAAAGCGAAAGGGCCCGCACCGGCAACACAACCCTCAATGGGCTTCCCCAGCCTTAAGCCCTTGCGGCAACTTCCGGGTCAGCAACACCGCCACCATGCTCACCGCCAACCCGATGCCCACCAGGTGGAAGGCATCGTTATAGGCCATGATCAACGCCTGCTGGTGGGTAATCTCGCTCAACCTGCCCAGCGCCGCATTGTCATTGCCCAACCGCTCCGCCAACTGTGCCAGGCGCTCGGCCACCTGCGGGTTACTCGGCACCACCGATTCCCTCAGGTAATCGAAATACACCTTGGTGCGCGCATCCAGCAGGGTCGCCAGCAGGGCGATACCGATTGCCCCGCCCAGGTTACGCAGGATATTGAACAGGCTCGACGCCGAGCCCGCATCCTGCGGCTGGATGTAGGCCGTGGCGATCAGCGAGATGGTCACCATGATCATCGGCTGGCCGAGGGCGCGGATGATCTGGATGTGGTTGAACTGCGGCCCGGCAAAGTCCGGGTTCAGCACCCCCGAGCTGAAGCTGGCGACACCGAACAGGCAAAAGCCGATGGCGCACAGCAGCTTGGGTGGGATCACCTTCATCAGTTGCGGCACCAGCGGGATCAGGAACAGCTGTGGAATGCCCATCCACATGATGACTTCACCGATCTGCAGCGCGTTGTAACCCTGGATTTGCGCCAGGTACAGCGGCAGCAGGTAGATCGACCCGTACAAACCCACGCCCATGCCCAGGCTGGCGATGCTCGACAGGCCGAAATTGCGATTGCCGAGAATACGCAGGTTGATCAGCGGCTGGGGCTTGGACAGCTGCAGGATGACGAAGGTAATCAGGCTGATCGCGGCCACCGTCGCCAGGCCGACGATCAGGCTGGATTCCAGCCAGTCCTTGCGGTGGCCTTCCTCAAGAAATACCTGCAGGCAACCCAGCCCCAGGCCTAGGCTGAGGATGCCGGCATAATCGGTGCTTTTCAGCAGTTCCCAGTGGGCTTCCTTCTTCTCCAGGCCGTACAGCAGCCCGGCGATCATCACCAGCCCTGGCGGGATGTTGATGTAGAAAATGTATTCCCAGCCCCAGTTCTCGGTCAGCCAGCCGCCCAGGGTCGGGCCAATCGAGGGGGCGAAGGTGGCCGTCATGGCAAACATCGCCATGCCCTTGGCGCGGTGGTGCTCGGGCAGCTTGATCAGGGTGAGGGTAAAGGCCAGCGGGATCAGCGCGCCGCCGGTAAAGCCCTGCAGGGCCCGGAACAGAATCATGCTTTCCAGGTTCCAGGCCATCGAACACAACAGCGACGACAGCAGGAAGCCGCCGGATACCCATACCGCCAGGCGCCGCGCCGACAACAACTGCACCAGCCAGGCGGTGAGCGGAATCATGATGATCTCCGCCACCAGGTAGGAGGTGGAAATCCACGAGCCTTCTTCCAGGGTGGCCGACAAGGCGCCCTGGATGTCCTTGAGCGAGGAGTTGGTGATCTGGATGTCCAACACCGCCATGAAGGCACCCAGCATCACGCTCATCACCGCGATCCAGTCGCGCCGGGTGGGCTCTGCGGTTGGCCGCAGTAACGGATCACCGGCCATCGTGGCCTTCGTCTTCGCGGCGCAAGTCGACGGTGGCAGTGACCGACATGCCGGGGCGGATGCGCCCGTGCAGCGGGTTGTCGGCGGCAAACGTCAGTTTCACCGGAATGCGCTGGACCACCTTGGTGAAGTTGCCGGTGGCGTTGTCCGGCGGCAGCAGGCTGAACTGCGCGCCGGAGGCGGCGAACAGGCTTTCCACCCGGCCTTCGATTGGCGTGTCGGGGTAACTGTCGAACACCAGCTCGGCGCGCTGGCCAGGCTGCATGCGGCCGATCTGGGTTTCCTTGAAGTTGGCCTGCACCCAGATGTTCTCGTCGGGCACGATCGACAACAAGTAGGCACCGGCCTGCACCACCTGGCCATTGCGCGCGCTGCGCTGGCCGATGGTGCCGCTCAGTGGGGCGCGAACCTCGCAGCGGGTCAGGTTCAGCTCGGCCTGGGCCAGGTCGGCACGGGCATTGGCGATCTGCGCATCGAGGCGCTTGAGCTCGGCGTTCAAGGCCGTGACCTGCTGGCGCTGGCTTTGCAGGTCGGCGCGGGCCTTGTCCACCTGGGAGCCGGCCACGTGGCTGTCTGCCGAGAGCGTGGTAACCCGCTCTTCGGAGACGAAACCGGGCTTGCGCAGTTTTTCCGCGCGGCTGAGGTCCAGGCGTGAGCGGTCGAAGGTGGCCTGGTTGGCCGCCACCTGGGCCTGGCCTGCGGCAATCAGGCTGCCCTGCTGGGTCAGGCGGCTCTGCGCCTGGGCATATTCCGCTTCACGGGTGGCCAGGGCGGCGTGGGCGCGTTGCACCGCCAGCTCGAAATCGGCGGCCTCCAGGCGCACCAGCAGGTCACCTTGGTTGACGTGCTGGTTGTCGTCGACCCGCACCTCGTCGATGCGTGCGCCGAGCTGGCTGGAAATGCGGGTGATTTCACCCTGCACGTAGGCGTTGTCGGTGCTCTCGTAGAACCGACCCTTGAAATACCATTCGGCCAGGAAGGCCAGGGCGATGATGGCCACCAGGGTGAAGAAGATCGCCAGGCGGCGTTTGAGTTGAGCAGGCATGGGGACTATCGTTCCAGAAATGTAAGCGAATTTAACAGCGGCACATGGCCAGCCGACAAGTGTCGTTCGCGCCATTGCTGGAGCCCGGTGCCCGCTCCCTGCTAACATCCCGCCTTTGTTTCATCTTTCGTTCGAGACTCTCCATGACCACCGTTCGCACGCGTATCGCGCCATCGCCCACTGGCGACCCCCATGTCGGCACCGCCTACATCGCCCTGTTCAACTACTGCTTCGCCAAGCAGCACGGCGGTGAGTTCATCCTGCGCATCGAAGACACCGACCAACTGCGCTCCACGCGCGAGTCGGAGCAACAGATCTTCGATGCCCTGCGCTGGCTGGGCATCGAATGGAACGAAGGCCCGGATGTCGGCGGCCCGCACGGCCCTTACCGGCAGAGCGAGCGTGGCGACATCTACGCCAAGTACGCCAAGGAACTGGTCGACGCCGGCCACGCCTTCTACTGCTTCTGCACCGCCGAAGAGCTGGAGCAGATGCGCGCCGAGCAAATGGCCCGTGGCGAAACGCCTCGCTACGACGGCCGCGCGCTGCTGCTGAGCGACGAGGAAGTGCAGCGCCGCCTGGCGGCCGGTGAGCCCCACGTGATCCGCATGAAGGTGCCGAGCGAGGGCATCTGCGTGGTGCCGGACATGCTCCGTGGCGACGTCGAGATCCCGTGGGACCGCATGGACATGCAGGTGCTGATGAAGAACGACGGCCTGCCCACGTACTTCCTGGCCAACGTCGTCGATGACCACCTGATGGGCATTACCCACGTACTGCGTGGCGAAGAGTGGCTGCCCTCGGCGCCCAAGCTGATCAAGCTGTACGAGTACTTCGGTTGGGAGCAGCCCAAGCTGTGCTACATGCCGCTGCTGCGTAACCCCGACAAGTCCAAGCTGTCCAAGCGCAAGAACCCCACCTCGGTGACGTTCTACGAGCGCATGGGCTTCATGCCCGAGGCCATGCTCAACTACCTGGGCCGCATGGGCTGGTCGATGCCGGACGAGCGCGAGAAGTTCTCGTTGGCCGAAATGGTCGAGCACTTCGACCTGTCGCGCATTTCCCTGGGCGGCCCGATCTTCGACATCGAGAAACTGTCGTGGCTCAACGGCCAGTGGCTGCGCGAACTGCCGGTGCAGGAATTCGCCGCGCGCGTGCAGAAGTGGGCATTCAACAGCGACTACATGATGAAGATCGCGCCCCATGTGCAGGGCCGGGTGGAAACCTTCAGCCAGATCGCCCCGCTGGGCGGGTTCTTCTTCGAAGGCGCGCTCAAGCTCGACGCCAAGTTGTTCGAGAGCAAGAAGCTCTCGGCCGACCAGGTGCGCCAGGTGATGCAGTTGATCCTGTGGAAACTGGAAAGCCTGCGGCAGTGGGAAAAGGACCGTATCACCGGTTGCATCCAGGCGGTGGTCGATGCCCTGGAGCTGAAGCTGCGTGACGCCATGCCGCTGATGTTCGCGGCCATCAGCGGCCAGGCCAGCTCGGTGTCGGTACTCGATGCCATGGAAATCCTCGGCCCGGACCTGACCCGCTATCGCCTGCGCCAGGCATTGGACCTGCTGGGTGGCGTGTCGAAGAAAGAAAACAAGGAATGGGAAAAGCTGCTGGCGAACATCGCCTGACAGGTTTCCGGCGGCAAGAGGTGTTCCTTGTAGGAGCGGCCTTGTGCCGCGAATGGACCGCACCGCGGTCCCGCCCTTTGAGCGTCAGTGCAAGAAAGGCTGGGACCGCTTTGCGGTCCATTCGCGGCACAAGGCCGCTCCTACAAGGGGTCAGCACTCCGATTCAGCGGGGCAGGGCGGTAAGTGTTTGTTATCTGTGAAAAAAAATTTGAATATTTTCAAAATTTAGTTTGACAGCCCTGCAATCCGATCTTAATATGCGCCCCGTCCACAGCGATGAACGAAAACGAAACGCCAGGCACCCAGCCAGCGCTTCAGTTCAACGCGACATTGTGGGGCTATAGCTCAGCTGGGAGAGCGCCTGCATGGCATGCAGGAGGTCAGCGGTTCGATCCCGCTTAGCTCCACCAAATTCCGCTTAGCAGCCAAGGCTGCCAAGCAAGACCGGGTCCAGCAACCGGGTCTTGAAGGTAAGAAGGTTCGTCCCCTTCGTCTAGTGGCCTAGGACACCGCCCTTTCACGGCGGTAACAGGGGTTCGAGTCCCCTAGGGGACGCCAGTTTTACACAAGCGATGTTTCAGAATGTCGCTGGGCCGCGAGGCTAAAAATCCGGGGCTATAGCTCAGCTGGGAGAGCGCCTGCATGGCATGCAGGAGGTCAGCGGTTCGATCCCGCTTAGCTCCACCAATTTTGCCGCGATTCGCGAAAGCGGGTCGGCACGAAGGTTATGTCCCCTTCGTCTAGTGGCCTAGGACACCGCCCTTTCACGGCGGTAACAGGGGTTCGAGTCCCCTAGGGGACGCCAGTTTCACACAAGTGATGGTTATACTGTCGCTGGGCCGCGAGGCTAAAAATCTGGGGCTATAGCTCAGCTGGGAGAGCGCCTGCATGGCATGCAGGAGGTCAGCGGTTCGATCCCGCTTAGCTCCACCAATTCTGCCAGGGTTCACGTTTGTGAATCTTCGCGAAGGTTACGTCCCCTTCGTCTAGTGGCCTAGGACACCGCCCTTTCACGGCGGTAACAGGGGTTCGAGTCCCCTAGGGGACGCCACGTTTACCCGCGTTTTGCGGGACTTTAAAGGCTCATTCGCTTATTGAATGGGCCTTTTGTTTTTCTCCCCTCCCCATTATTTCGGTGCCGACAAGCGGCAGCCGATTTTGCTTGCTTAAAAATATGATGAGAATAATATTTCGATCATCATATTTTGTTCGGTGAGCCGGCGCATGAGCGACAAGAAAAGCAAAACCCGCGAACGCATCCTCGAAGCGGCCCGCAGTGCCTTGATTCAGCACGGCCCGGCCGAGCCCAGCGTCAGCCAGGTGATGGGCGCAGCGGGCCTGACGGTCGGCGGCTTCTACGCACACTTCGACAGCAAGGACGAGTTGATGCTCGAAGCCTTCAACCAGCTGCTGTGCGAACGGCGGGCATTGCTCGCCCAAGTCGACCCCAGCCTGGACGGCGAGGGGCGCCGCGCCTTGGCGAGCGCCTTCTACCTGTCGCGCAAGCACCGCGATGCCGAAGTGCATGCCTGCCCGCTGCCCAACGCGCTCGGCGAAATGCAGCGCCTGCCCGAGGCCTTTCGCGAGGTGTTGGCCGAGCATATCGAGCTGATGACCGCGGCCATGGTCGACCGCCCGGAAGACGCCGACAAAGCCTTGGCAGACCTGGCCCTGATGATCGGTGGCCTGGCCTTGGCGCGGGCCCTGGGCACGGGCGAGTTGTCTGACCGCATCTTGCGTGCCGCCAAATCGGCGGTGATCTAACCCTTTCGAACCTGGAGCAAGGCGATGACAACCCTGAGCTGGATTCGCGGTGTCAACGGCACCCTCGGCCACCTGGTCCCTGAACATATTGCCGGCAAGATGCGCCGCGCCTTCATGACCCCGCGCAACTTGCCGCCCAGGCAATGGGAACTGCCGCTGCTGGCCAGCGCCGAGCGCATCACCCTGCGCTTTGGCCTGTCGGCGCTGCGCTGGGGCAAGGGGCCAACCGTGTTGTTGATGCACGGTTGGGAAGGGCGCCCTACCCAGTTCGCCGCACTGATCGAAACCCTGGTGCAGGCGGGGCACACGGTGGTATCGCTGGAAGGGCCGGCCCATGGCCGTTCACCGGGGCAGCAGGCCCATGTGGTGCTGTTTGCCCGGGCGCTGCTGGAGGCCGCCGCCGAACTGCCGCCGCTGCGCGCGGTGATCGGCCACTCGATGGGCGGCGCCAGCGTGCTGCTGGCGCTGCAGATGGGCTTGCGCGCCGAAGCTGCGGTCAGCATTGCCGCACCCGCGCAACTGCTTGGCGTGCTACGCGGCTTTGCCCGGCACCTGGGCTTGCCAGCCCGCGCCAGGGCGGCGTTCATTCGCCAGGTAGAGCGCGACGTGGGCATGCAGATTGCCCGCCTGGATGTCAGTGGTTACCAGCTGGAACTGCCGGGCTTGGTGGTGCATGCCGCCGATGATGCCCTGGTGCCCGCCAGCGAGGCCCAGGCCATCCACAAGGCCTGGTTCGACAGCCGCCTGCTGCTGTTGCAGGAGGGCGGCCACCAGCGCGTGCTGGCCGACCCGCGCCTGAGCGAGGCGGTGCTGGAGTTGCTTAGCCGCGCCAGTGAGCCAGCGCGGCAAAGCGCTTGAGCATCCATTACACTCGGGGAACTTTGGGGCTGCTGTGCAGCCCTTTCGCGGCACAAGGCCGCTCCTACAGGACGGTGTGCATCCCTGTAGGAGCGGGCTTGCCCCGCGAAAGGGGCAAGGCACCCCGGCCATTCGGAATTGATCTCAAGGAGTGTGCATGAGCTGGGACCTGGCAACGCCATTCATCATCGACCTGCGCGTGGGCAGTGAAGACATCGACGGCCTCGGCCACGCCAACAACGCGGTCTACGTGACCTGGCTGGAGCGCTGCGCCTGGCGCCATTCCCAGCGCCTGGGGCTGGACCTGGCCGAATACCGGCGCCTGGACCGGGCCATGGCGGTAGTGCGCCACGAAATCGACTACCTCGCGGCAGCCTACGAGGATGACGAGCTGCAACTGGCCACCTGGATCATCGACTGGGACCAGCGCCTGCGCATGACCCGGCGCTTTCAGCTCAAGCGCCCCAGCGATGGCGTGACCCTGTTGCGGGCGCAAACCACCTTCGCTTGCATCGAGCTGTCCAGCGGCAAGCCAAGGCGTATGCCGGCGGAGTTCATCGAAGGTTACGGCCCGGCGCTGATCGGCGCCTGAAACCTCGGCGTTTTTTGCTAGACTGCCGGCTTTTTCCGCCGAGACCCCGCTATGCAAATTGCCCTGGCCCCCATGGAGGGGCTGGTCGACAACATCCTGCGCGACGTACTGACCCGGGTGGGTGGCATCGATTGGTGCGTCACCGAGTTCATCCGCGTGTGCGACCGCCTGCTGCCAGCTTCCTCGTTCGACAAGCTTGCACCCGAGTTGCGCCAGGGGGCGCGTACCGCCGCCGGCGTGCCAATGCGCGTGCAGCTGCTGGGTTCGGACCCAGTGTGCCTGGCGGAAAACGCAGCGCTGGCCTGCGAGCTGGGTGCTCCGGTGATCGACTTGAACTTCGGCTGCCCGGCCAAGACCGTGAACAAGTCCAGGGGCGGGGCGGTGCTGCTCAAGGAGCCCGAGCTGCTGCATGCCATCGTGCAGGAGGTGCGCCGTGCGGTGCCAGCGCATATTCCGGTTACCTCGAAGATGCGCCTGGGCTTCGACAGCCCCGATGGCGCGCTGGACTGCGCCACGGCGCTGGCCGAGGGCGGTTCGGCGCACCTGGTGGTGCATGCGCGCACCAAGGTCGAGGGCTACAAGCCACCGGCACACTGGGAATGGGTGGCGCGGGTGCAGGATGTGGTGCGGGTGCCGGTGTTCGCCAATGGCGAGATCTGGACCGTGGATGACTGGCGGCGCTGTTGTGAGGTCAGTGGTGCCGAGGACATCATGCTTGGGCGTGGCCTGGTGTCGCGGCCTGACCTGGCCCTGCAGATCGCGGCGGCGCGTGATGGGCGGGATTACCAGCCGCTGGGTTGGGAGGATTTGTTGCCGTTGTTGCGCGAATTCTGGCGCCAGGCTCAGGCCAAGCTGTCGCCGCGCTATGCCCCGGGGCGGATGAAGCAGTGGCTGGCGATGCTGACCCGCAGTTACCCCGAAGCGGTGGTGCTGTTTGCTGAGTTGCGGCGTGAGGATGATTGCGCGCGGATCAGCCGGTTGCTTGGGGTTGATGCGATCTCCTTCGAAGCCTGTGTTGCCTGATCTGGCCTCTTCGCGGGGCAAGCCCGCTCCTACACACATTCCAGTCCCCGTGACGCCCTTGTAGGAGCGGGCTTGCCCCGCGAAAGGGCCCTCAGCATCAAAAATTTTTCTGTCTCCCCTTGAAAGCCTCTCCCCCGGCCATATCTCTTGAGTACGCGATGCCGAAGTCGGGTCGCGTAATGACTTACTTGCTGAATCTCAGGAGTTTATGACCATGACCAGCGCTTTCTCCCTCGCTCCACTGTTCCGCCATTCCGTGGGCTTCGACCGTTTCAACGACCTGTTCGAATCCGCCGCACGTAACGAGGCGGGTAGCAGCTACCCTCCCTACAACGTGGAAAAACATGGCGATGACCACTATCGCATCGTGGTTGCCGCAGCCGGTTTCCAGGAACAGGACCTCGACCTGCAAGTCGAAAAAGGCGTCCTGACGGTAATCGGTGGCAAGCGCGAAAACGCCGCCGCTGAAGTGACCTACCTGCACCAGGGCATTGCCCAGCGCGCGTTCAAGCTGTCGTTCCGCCTGGCTGACCACATCGAAGTCAAGTCGGCGGGCCTGGCCAACGGCCTGCTCAGCATCGACCTGCTGCGCATCGTGCCGGAAGAGGCCAAGGCCAAGCGCATCCCGATCAACGGCGACAAGCCAGCGATCAATTGATTGATTGAGCGCCGCCGCGTTGCGGCGGATCGCGAGCTGGCGCTCGCTCCTACCAGGAAGCCATGGGCCCCGTAGGAGCGAGCGCAGCTCGCGATCCGCCGCACGGCGGCGCTCAATAATCCGCCGGCGCCTCCTGCAACATGCGCCGAAATTCCGGCAACGGCAGCGGCCTGCTGTGCAAATAGCCCTGGTACAAGTGGCAACCCAGCCGCTCCAGAAACGCCAGTTGCTCGGTCAATTCCACCCCTTCTGCAATCACCGCCAAATCCAGGCTGCGGGCCATGGCCACGATGGCGCGCACGATCTCGGCATCGTTGGTGTCGACCGGCGCATCGCGCACGAACGTCTGGTCGATCTTCAAGGCATCCACCGGCAACCGCTTCAGGTACGTCAGCGACGAATAGCCGGTGCCGAAATCATCCATGGCGAAACTCACCCCGTGGGCCTGTAGCTCACGCATCTTGCTGATGGTGTCTTCCAGGTTCTGGATCACGATGCCTTCGGTAATTTCCAGCTTCAGCATGCGCCGCGGCAGGCGATAGTCATCCAGGCTGCGCAGCACCCGCTCGACGAAATCGTTCTGGCGGAACTGCCGGGGGCTGATGTTCACGCACAGGCTGAAATCGTCGGCATCGATCAGCTTGTCTTCAAGCATGCGCGCGCAGGCATCGCAGGCCTCATCGAGGATCCAGGAGCCAACTTCCAGGATCAGGCCGCTTTCTTCCAACACCTGAATGAATTGCCCCGGTGGTTGCTGGCCCAGTTGCGGGTGGTGCCAGCGCAGCAGCACCTCGGCGCCGACGATACGGTTGTCGCGGGCATCGACCTGGGGCTGGAAGTGCAAGGCCAGCTCGCCACGGGCCAGGGCCAGGCGCAGGTCGCTTTCCATGCGCAGGCGCTCGCTGGCCGCCTTCTGCATGGTGGTGTGGAACAGCTCGGTGGTGTTGCGCCCGGAATCCTTGGCCCGGTACAGGGCAATGTCGGCGCGCTTGAGCAAGTCGGCTGGCGTGGTGCCGTGGTCGGGAATCAGCGCCACGCCGATGCTTGGCGTTACCTGCAGGCGCTGGCCATCCAGCGACATGGGCTCTGCCAGCAGTTCGCGCAAGGTGTCGGCCAGTTCGCGCACCTTGCCTTCCACCGCCTCGCGGCTGCCCTCCAGCCCGCTGAGCAGCACCACGAACTCATCCCCGCCCAGGCGGGCGACGGTGTCTTCCAGGCGCACGCTGGCTTCCAGGCGGGCGGTGATGATCTTCAGCACCGTGTCGCCCACCGGGTGGCCGAGCGAGTCGTTGATGTGCTTGAAATGGTCAAGGTCGAGGAACAGCAGTGCGCCGCGCAGGTTGTGCCGGCGCAGCAGGGCGATCTGCTGGCTCAGGCGGTCCATCAGCAGGGCGCGGTTGGGCAGGTTGGTCAGCGGGTCGTGGTAGGCCAGGTGGCGGATCTGCGCCTGGGCGTTCTTCAGCAGGCTGACGTCGCGGGCGGTCAACAGCAGGCAGTCCACCTCGTTGAGGCTGATCGGCTCGACCGAAACCTCAACGGTCAGGATGTCCCCACGCTTGTTACGCCCGAGCATTTCCCGGTGGTGCACCCGGCCACGCGCCTTCAGCTCACTGAGCAGGGCATTGCGCTGCTTGTCGTCGGCCCAGATGCCGACCTCGTACACACTGCGGCCAACCACCTCGTCTGCGCTGTAGCCCGTCAGGCGGCAGAAGCCGTCGTTGACTTCCAGGTAGCGGCCACTGCGCCGCTCGGTGATAGTGATGGCGTCGGGGCTGGAGTGAAACGCCTTGGCGAACTTCTCTTCGCTGGCCTTCAGCGCCGCCTCGGCGCGCTGCTGCTGGGTGATGTCGCGCAGGGTGGTAACGCTGCAGGGCTGATCGTCGACGGTAATCAGCCGGCTGGCGATCACGCAGGTCAGCGCCGCGCCGCTGCAGTGGTTGACCACCACGGCCACGTTGCTCAGGGCTTGTTCGCGTATCACCCGCTCGATGCGTTGGGCGCGCTCGATCGACTCGGCCCACAGGCCGATCTGCTCGGCGGTACGGCCAATTACCTGCTCGGCGTCCCAGCCAAAGGTCTGGGTGAAGGCCGGGTTGATCTCGATGAACTGGCCGGTGTCCTGGCGGGTGACACAGATCGGGTCGGGGCTGACCTGGAACAGGCTGGCGAATTTTTCTTCCGAGGCGCTAAGGCGCTGTTCGCGCTCCACCTGCTCGGTGATGTCCAGCAGCGTGCCGGCCATGCGCAGCGGGTTGCCCTGCTCGTCGCGGTACAGGCGCGCGCGGCTTTCTATATAGCGCGAGGCGCCGTTCTCCAGCTGCACCCGGTAGGTGATCTGGTAGTTGCCGGCGGGGCCTTCGCGCAGGCTGCGGTACGCTTGGCGCATGGAGCTGCGCTCGTGCTCCGGCACGCCCTCGAAGAACGAATCGAACGACTCGTGGAACGGCACCGGGTCCAGCCCGTGCAACTGGGCGGCGCGGGCCGAGCCATAGAGCATGCCGCTGGGGATGTGCCAGTCCCAGGTGCCCAGCTGCGCCGAGTCCAGGGCCAGGTCAAGGCGCTCCTGGCTGTCCTTGAGCGCCTGTTCGGCGCGCTTGCGCTCGGTGGTATCGACGAAGGTGCTGATCAGGTAGGTGACACCCTCAAGGTCAATGCTCTGGGTGCACAGGATGCCGTCATGCAGCTTGCCGCTGCTGGCGCGGAACTGCACCTCCATGATCGCCGGGCCGCTGTTGGCGCGGGTGGCTTCGATCACCTGGTGGCGTTGCTCGGCATTGGCCCACAGGCCCAGCTCGATGCTGGTCTTGCCGATCACCTGGTCGCCGGGCCAGCCAAACATGTCTTCGAAGTGCTGGTTGACCTCGATGATCATGCCGTCATGGCGGCGGCTTAGCAGGATCGCATTGGGGCTTAGGTGGAACAGGGTGGCGAAGCGCTTTTCCGAGTTGATCAGCGCGGTTTCCCGTTCGCGCTGGCGGGTGATTTCGCGGATCACCCCGATCATCTGCCGCCTGCCGTGGCGGTCGTGGGTCAGGCTGCCGTTGATTTCCAGCCAGTGCAGGCTGCCATCCGGCCAGCGGATGCGATGGCGCATGGCCTGTTCCACCGGCTCGCCGTTGACCACGGCGTGGAACAGCTGGCGGGTGCGGGCGCGGTCTTCCTCGGGCAGCAGGTCGAGGTAGTCGATGTCGGCGGGCAGTGGGCGATGGGGGTCGAAGCCGAACAGCGCCTGGGTGCCGCGCGACCAACTGACCCGGCCACTTTCGATGTCCCAGAGCCAGGCGCCCAGGCGCGCGCCGTTGAGCGCCGCCAGCAACTGCGGGGCGTTCTGCCAGGCCTGTTCCGACTCCTGGGGATCGACCGCAGGAATGCGCGGCAGGCGCGGAAAGCGGTTTGCTGATTTGGGCATTGATCACCAGACCTTTGGCGTGTGACGCATCCTTGAGTTGGAAATGCCGGGCTGACGGCGGTCAGGCGGCTTCTGCCTGGCTGTCGAGCAGGGCCATGAAGGCCCGGGCCGCGTTCGATAGCGTTCGCTCCGTGTGCAGAATGTAGCCTAGCTGGCGCGACAGCTGTATGCCGGGCAAAGCGATGGAAGCCACTTGCTCATCGAGCATGGTGCGCGGCAGTACGCTCCAGGCCAGGCCAATGGACACCATCATCTTGATGGTTTCCAGGTAGTTGGTGCTCATGGCGATGTTCGGTGTCAGGCCCTGGCTTTCGAACAGACGCTGCACGATATGGTGGGTAAAGGTGTTGCCGCCGGGAAATACCGCCGGGTGGCGGGCCACATCGCCAAGGCTCACCGCCTGGTTGTTGGCCAATGGGTGCTCGGGGGCTGCGACGAAGTCCAGGGCGTCGTCCCACACCGGCACCGCCCGAACCAGGTGGTGGGGGTCGGGTGCCAGGGTGATTACGGCAATTTCGGCGCGGCCGTGGAGTATTTCGTCGTAGGCCTGTTCTGAATCCATGAACTGAATATCCAGCGCCACCGCCGGGTACTGCCGGGTAAAGGCTCGCAGCAGTGGGGGCAGGCGGTGCAGGCCGATATGGTGGCTGGTGGCCAGGGTCAGCCGACCGCTCACTTCCCCGGTCAGATTGGTCAGCGCCCGTCGGGTATCATCGAGTATGTTGAGGATCTGGTAAGCACGCGGCAGCAGGGCACGGCCGGCTTCGGTCAGGGTCACCTCGCGGCCTAGGCGGTCGAACAGGCGCACGTCCAATTGTTGCTCCAGCCCGGCGATGCGCTTGCTGATGGCCGGCTGGGTGAGGAACAGGCGCTCGCCGGCCCCGGAAAAGCTGCCGGTTTCGGCGATGGCGATGAAGGCACTGAGGTTGGCCAGGTCCACGGCATCGAATTCCTTTTGGTTATCCAAAGCATAAAAATTATGAATTTGAGTTATTCAATCTAACCCCCTAGCATCGTCCGTACAAGCCAAGGGGTCTTTGGCATAGAAAGACGCTGATGAGGAACAGTCTGATGGCTGGCAAAACGCTCTACGACAAACTCTGGGACGCCCATGAGGTCAAGCGCCGCGATGACGGCTCGTCCTTGATCTACATCGACCGTCATATCATTCACGAAGTGACGTCGCCCCAGGCCTTCGAAGGCCTGCGCCTGGCCAACCGCAAGCCGTGGCGCATCGATGCCAACATCGCCACCCCCGACCACAACGTGCCGACCACGCCAGAGCGCAAGGGTGGCATCGAGGCGATCGTCGACCAGGTGTCGCGCCTTCAGGTGCAGACCCTCGATGAGAACTGTGACGAATACGGCATCGTCGAATTCAAGATGAACGACGAGCGCCAGGGCATCGTCCACGTCATCAGCCCGGAGCAGGGTGCTACCTTGCCTGGCATGACCGTGGTCTGCGGCGACTCGCACACCTCCACCCACGGCGCCTTCGGTGCCCTGGCCCACGGCATCGGCACCTCCGAGGTTGAGCACGTGCTCGCCACCCAGTGCCTGGTTGCCAAGAAAATGAAGAACATGCTCGTGCGTGTCGAAGGCCAACTGCCTGCCGGTGTTACCGCCAAGGACATCGTCCTGGCCGTGATCGGCAAGATCGGCACCGCCGGCGGCAACGGCCATGCCATGGAATTCGCCGGCAGCGCCATCCGCGAATTGTCGATGGAAGGCCGCATGACCATCTGCAACATGTCCATCGAGGCCGGTGCCCGCGTGGGCCTGGTGGCCACCGATGCCACCACCGTCGCCTACGTTGAAGGCCGCCCGTACGCGCCGAAGGGCGAGGACTGGACGCGCGCCGTGGAGGCCTGGAAAGACCTGGTGTCCGACGACGATGCCGTGTTCGACACGGTGGTGGAGCTGGACGCCGCGCAGATCAAGCCGCAGGTAAGCTGGGGCACGTCGCCGGAAATGGTCCTGGCCGTCGACCAGCGCGTGCCAGACCCGGCCGCCGAGGCCGACCTGGTCAAGCGTGGCTCGATCGAGCGCGCCCTCAAGTACATGGGCCTGAGCGCCAACCAGGCGATCACCGACATCCAGCTCGACCGCGTATTCATTGGATCGTGCACCAACTCGCGCATCGAAGACTTGCGCGCGGCCGCTGAAATCGCCAAGGGCCGCAAGGTGGCCGCGACCGTCAAGCAGGCGATCGTGGTGCCGGGTTCGGGCCTGGTCAAGGCCCAGGCCGAGCGTGAAGGGCTGGACAAGATCTTCCTCGAAGCTGGCTTCGAATGGCGCGAGCCCGGCTGCTCGATGTGTCTGGCGATGAACCCGGACCGCCTGGAAAGCGGCGAGCACTGCGCGTCCACCTCCAACCGCAACTTCGAAGGCCGTCAGGGCGCCGGTGGCCGTACCCACCTGGTCAGCCCGGCCATGGCCGCCGCCGCCGCGGTGACCGGCCACTTCATCGATGTCCGCGAGTTGATCCAAGGGAGCGCAGCATGAAAGCCTTTACCCAGCACACCGGCCTCGTCGCGCCGTTGGACCGTGCCAACGTCGACACCGACCAGATCATCCCCAAGCAGTTCCTGAAGTCGATCAAGCGCACCGGCTTCGGCCCCAACCTGTTCGATGAATGGCGTTACCTGGATGTCGGCCAGCCGTACCAGGACAACAGCAAGCGCCCGTTGAACCAGGAGTTCGTGCTCAACCATGCGCGCTACCAGGGTGCCAGCGTGTTGCTGGCGCGGGAGAACTTCGGTTGCGGTTCGAGCCGCGAGCACGCCCCCTGGGCCTTGGACGAGTACGGTTTCCGTAGCGTGATCGCGCCAAGTTTTGCCGATATCTTCTTCAATAACAGCTTCAAGAACGGCCTGTTGCCGATCATCCTCAGCGATGAGGAAGTCGACGAGCTGTTCAAGCAGGTCGAAGCCAACCCGGGCTACCAGTTGACCATCGACCTGCAGGCGCAGGCGGTGACTCGCCCGGACGGCAAGGTGCTGCACTTCGAGATCGATGCGTTCCGCAAGCACTGCCTGCTCAACGGCCTGGACGACATCGGCCTGACCCTGCAGGACAGCGACGCGATCAAGGCCTTCGAAGGCAAGCACCGCGCCGGGCAGCCCTGGCTGTTCCGCGATGCCTGAAGCTCGTTAGCCGCATCGGCCTCTTTACCTCTGTAGGAGCGGGCTTGCCCCGCGAAGGGGCCCGCACAGGCGATAGGAAAAGGACTCACCCATGACCAGCACCCAACACACCGACGTGGTCCAACGCCAGTTCGGCGAACAGGCCAACGCCTACCTCAGCAGCGCCGTGCACGCCCAAGGCCGCGAATTCGCCTTGCTGCAGGCCGAACTTGCAGGGCAGGGCAGCGCCCGCGTGCTGGACCTGGGCTGCGGTGCTGGCCATGTCAGTTTCCACGTCGCCCCGCTGGTTGCCGAGGTGGTCGCCTACGACCTCTCGCAATCGATGCTCGACGTGGTCGCCCGTGCCGCCGCCGAGCGCGGCCTGGCCAACATCACCACCGAGCGCGGCGCCGCCGAACGCCTACCGTTTGCCGATGCCTCGTTCGACTACGTATTCAGCCGTTACTCGGCGCACCACTGGAGCGACCTGGGCCTGGCCCTGCGCGAGGTGCGCAGGGTGCTCAAGCCTGGTGGCGTGGCGGCGTTCATCGACGTGATGTCGCCCGGCAGCCCACTGCTCGACACCTACCTGCAGGCGGTGGAGGTGCTGCGCGACACCAGCCATGTGCGCGACTACTCCGGCGCCGAGTGGCAGCGCCAGGCCAGCGAGGCCGGCCTGCAGGTACGCAGCCAGGCGCGCCAGAAATTGCGCCTGGAGTTCGCCAGCTGGGTCGAGCGCATGCGCACCCCCGAGCCGCTGCGCGTGGCCATTCGCCAATTGCAACAAGCCATGGGCGAAGAAGTACGGCAGTATTACCAGATCGAAGCCGATGGCTCGTTCAGCACCGATGTGCTGGTGCTGTGGGCCGAGCGTTAAGCACTTTACGGCGGGGCCCGTCCGGCCGCGCCGCGTGAATGGATAGAGGAAAGCATGAGCAAGCAGATTCTGATTCTCCCAGGTGATGGCATTGGCCCGGAAATCATGGCCGAAGCCGTCAAGGTGCTGGAAGTTGCCAACGACAAGTTCCAGCTCGGTTTCAGCCTGGAGCACGACGTGATCGGTGGCGCTGCCATCGACAAGCACGGCGTGCCGCTGGCCGACGAAACCCTGGAGCGCGCACGCAAGGCCGACGCCGTGCTGCTGGGCGCCGTGGGCGGCCCGAAATGGGACAAGATCGAGCGTGACATCCGCCCTGAGCGCGGCCTGCTGAAAATCCGTTCGCAACTGGGCCTGTTCGCCAACCTGCGCCCGGCCATCCTTTACCCGCAACTGGCCGATGCCTCCTCGCTGAAGCCGGAAATCGTCGCTGGCCTGGACATCCTCATCGTTCGTGAGCTGACCGGCGGTATCTACTTCGGTGCCCCGCGTGGCCAGCGCGAGCTGGAAAACGGCGAGCGCCAGGCCTACGACACCCTGCCGTACAGCGAAAGCGAAGTGCGCCGCATTGCCCGCGTCGGCTTCGACATGGCCCGCGTGCGCGGCAAGAAGCTGTGCTCGGTGGACAAGGCCAACGTCCTGGCTTCCAGCCAGCTGTGGCGCGAAGTGGTCGAAGACGTGGCCAAGGACTACCCGGACGTGGAACTGAGCCACATGTACGTCGACAACGCCGCCATGCAGTTGGTCCGCGCACCGAAACAGTTCGACGTGGTAGTGACCGACAACATGTTCGGTGACATTCTGTCGGATGAAGCGTCGATGCTCACCGGCTCCATCGGCATGCTGCCGTCGGCCTCGCTGGATGCCGACAACAAAGGCATGTACGAGCCTTGCCACGGCTCGGCGCCGGACATCGCCGGCCAGGGCATCGCCAACCCGCTGGCGACCATCCTGTCGGTGTCGATGATGCTGCGCTACAGCTTCAACCAGTCGGCTGCCGCTGAAGCGATCGAGCAGGCGGTCAGCCTGGTGCTGGACCAGGGCCTGCGCACGGGCGACATCTTCTCGGAAGGTTGCCGCAAGGTCGGTACGCAGGAAATGGGCGATGCAGTAGTCGCCGCGCTGCGGAATCTGTAATCTCTCTGGCCCGCCACCGAAAATTCACGGTGGCGGCCCACTTTTAGCAAAGGTGTAGTTGCGATGAAACGTGTAGGTCTGATCGGTTGGCGCGGCATGGTCGGTTCCGTGCTCATGCAGCGGATGCTGGAGGAGCAGGACTTCGACCTTATCGAGCCGGTGTTCTTCACCACCTCCAATGTCGGTGGCCAGGGTCCGAACGTGGGCAAGGATATTGCTCCGCTGAAGGACGCTTATTCGATTGAAGAACTCAAGACCCTCGACGTGATCCTGACCTGCCAGGGCGGCGACTACACCAACGAGGTGTTCCCCAAGCTGCGTGAAGCCGGCTGGCAGGGCTACTGGATCGACGCCGCATCGTCCCTGCGCATGCAGGATGACGCGGTGATCGTGCTTGACCCGGTCAACCGCAAGGTCATCGACCAGCAGCTCGACGCCGGTACCAAGAACTATATCGGCGGCAACTGCACCGTCAGCCTGATGCTGATGGGCCTGGGCGGCCTGTTCGAAGCCGGCCTGGTGGAGTGGATGAGCGCCATGACCTACCAGGCGGCCTCCGGTGCCGGCGCGCAGAACATGCGCGAGCTGATCAAGCAAATGGGCGCTACCCACGCCGCCGTTGCCGACGACCTGGCCAACCCGGCCAGCGCCATCCTCGACATCGACCGCAAAGTGGCTGAAACCATGCGCGGCGAAGGCTTCCCGACCGAGAACTTCGGCGTGCCGCTGGCCGGCAGCCTGATCCCATGGATCGACAAGGAACTGCCGAACGGCCAAAGCCGTGAGGAATGGAAGGCCCAGGCCGAAACCAACAAGATCCTCGGCCGCTTCAAGAGCCCGATCCCGGTCGACGGTATCTGCGTGCGCATCGGTGCCATGCGCTGCCACAGCCAGGCGCTGACCATCAAGCTGAACAAGGACGTGCCGCTGGCCGACATCGAAGGCATGATCAGCCAGCACAACCCGTGGGTGAAGCTGGTGCCGAACCAGCGCGAAATCAGCATGCAGGAACTGACGCCTACCAAGGTGACCGGCACGCTGAACATCCCGGTTGGCCGCCTGCGCAAGCTGAACATGGGCTCGCAGTACCTGGGCGCCTTCACCGTGGGTGACCAGCTGCTGTGGGGCGCCGCCGAACCGCTGCGCCGCATGCTGCGGATTCTGCTGGAGCGTTGATCGCCCTGGCTTGGCCGAAAAACCCGCGTTGGCGACAACGCGGGTTTTTTTATGCCTTGGCACACTGCAACCCTGCCATCCACCGCGTCGCCTGCTTCGCGGCGGTTCGACGCCTCGACAAGGCTGCTCCCACATGACCCGGTAGGAGCGAGCGCAGCTCGCGATGGGCTGCAAAGCAGCCCCAGCACTTTGAGCCGCGAGGCTGAAACCCTGGGGCCGCTGCGCGCCCCATCGCGAGCTGCGCTCGCTCCTACAGGGGATTGCGGCGCGGCCACCCTTGCATTTTGTTTTGTAACAGCACCCCGTCATGCGCGCAAAACATCTGGTTTAACGAGAAGTATTCTCATTATAATCAGCCTCCCCAGTTTGCCTGAGCATAGGAAAGTGCTGACGTGCTGGAACAACTCTTCAACGAACATGCCCGCGCCTTGCACCGCTATTTGCTGCGCAAGAACTGCACGCCAAGCCTGGCAGCGGATATCGTCCAGGAAACCTTCCTGCGGCTGGCGCAGATGGACGGCGTAGAGCGCTTGCTCGCCACCCCGGCCTACCTGTTCCGCGTTGCCCACAACCTGATGATCGACCATCATCGGCGTTACGGCAGCAAGCGCTACGAGGCCGAGGCGGCCGATATCTTCGAGGGCCTGATCGATGAAGCCAGTTCGCCAGAGGATCAGGCCCTGGGAGCCCTGGAGCTGGAGCGCCTGCACGCCATCCTGGAATTGCTGCCCGAACGCACCCGCAACGTGTTCTTGTTGTGCCGGGTCGAAGGGATGACGCACAAGGAGGCCGCCGAGTATTTACGGATATCCACCAGCTCTGTACAAAAACACCTGGCCAGTGCACTGGCCAGAATCGGCCGAGGGCTTGAGCCTGATCACTAGAACAGGCGCTGGCGCTGACCTGGCCGGGTTACCAGAAAAACACCAACAGGCAGCAAACACCACACCGTGAACCCCTCAGAACCTGTTGACCCGATCGAACGCAAAGCCGCCGATTGGGTCATGAAGCACCGTCAAGGCCGCCTCGGTCCCGCCGAGCAAGCGGCCTATGGGCGTTGGCTGGCCGCCGACCCGCGGCACGCGGCTGCCGCCCGGCGCATCGATCACGCCTGGCGGGCCAGCGCGGTGCTGCGCCAGGGCTATGTGCGCCCACCGCGCCCGCCCCGTGCGCGGGGGCCGTTGGCATGGCTGCAGGCAGGCTGGCGGCGGCCGTGGGCATGCACAGGTGCACTGTCGGCGGTGGCCGTGGCCTGCTGGCTGTGGCTGGCGCCGCCGTTCTGGGTTCAGGGCCTGGGCGCCGATTACCAGACCGGCTACGGCGAAGTGCGCCATGTCACCCTGGACGATGGCAGCCAGGTCGAAATGGGCAGCCGCACCCTGCTGAGCGTCAACTATGACGGTCAGCGCCGTACCGTGCGCCTGCAGCGTGGTGAGGCGGTCTTCACGCCTTCGCCCGTGGGGGAGGGGGAGCCTAGGCTGTTCACGGTGGCCACGCCCGGGGCGACGATCACCGCGCGCGGTACTCGTTACCTGGTTGGGGTCGACAAGGACGAACGCTCCGGGTGGGTTGCAGTGCTGCAGCACAGCGTCGAGATCAACCTGGTTTCCCACAGCCTGGACGATGCCTCGGCATCCGCGGTGCTCCAACAAGGCGACAGCTTGCGGTTCGGGCCCCATGAGGGGCTCAAGCCCTTGGCGCAATCGCCCGAGGAACTGGCCAGCTGGCAACAGGGCAAGATCGTGCTGAGGCGCCAGTCCCTGGCTGAGGCCGCCGAGCAGTTGGGCCGTTATCGTCCCGGCCTGACCGTGGTGCGTGGCGATGCGCTGCGACGGCTGCCGGTAAGCGCTGTGGCGCGCCTGGATCATGTCGATGACGCACTCCGGCAGCTGGCTGGGCAAGCGCACGCCCGCGTGCTGGACGTGCCCGGTTTTCTAATTATCTATTGATCTATAAATAATATTTAATAGACCAAATCGCTCTACTGCGTTTGATGCCCTGCGCCGTTACTAGATGCAAATAACTCTTATTTGTTTTTAGCTAGGGTGCTTGGGAACGATGTCAAAGGGAGCTTCGGGGCGCTTTGCCCCACAGAAGGGCAAGCTGAGCCTGGGAATTCAGCTGGCCCTGTTGACCTGCTGCGGTACCGCGCCGGTGCTCGCGGCGCCCGCCGCCAACGATGCGACGGCAGCAGCGATCAGCCAAGCTGGCCAGTACCACGTGTTCGATGTACAGGCCGGGCCGCTTGAAGACGCCATGTTGCAGTTGGCCCGCCAGGCCGGTGCCGAGTTCTACCTCACCGGCAACGCTTTCGCAGGCCTGTACGCCAACCCGGTGCAAGGCCGCTTGTCGTTGCCAGGCGCGCTTGAGCAGTTGCTGGCCGGCTTGCCGGTCAGCTTCAGCCTGAGCGGGCCCACCGGGCAACCGGTGATTCACCTGCGGCCCGCCGATGCCAGCGCTGACGACCTGCACCCGACCTACGTCTACGGCCTGCGCGATGGTCGCTCGCGGGACGAGAAGGGCTACAGCGACATCTACGACCAGGATATTTCCACCGTCTACGCCGGCAAGGAGCAGATCGAGCGTTACAAGGGCGCCGCCCCGGCCGACGTGTTCAAGGGCATGCTCAATGTCTACAGCGGCGATGCGCGCAACAGCGGCGCGCTGGACCCGAACGTGCGCGGCATCCAGGGCCCGGGCCGGGTGCCGCTGACCATCGATGGCACCGAGCAGGCGTTGACGGCTTACCGCGGCTACATGGGCGCCAATAACCGCAACTACATCGACCCCAACCTGATCGGCTCGATCAAGGTTATCAAGGGGCCGAACCTGGAACGCAACGTCTACAGCGGGGTTGGCGGCGCCGTCGTGGCCAACACCCTGAGTGTCGACGACATCCTCAAGGAAGGTGAGGCCTACGGTGGCGAGTTCAAGATCGAAGGCAGCAACAACTCGGTGTCGCCGCGCCTGCCTACCCTGCTGACGGGGCAAATGCCAGGTGCCGACTACCAGTACTACCCGATCAACTCCTATTACGACCCGTCGCTGTACAAGCACCCACGCACCAGTAGCAGCAACGGCTTGCTGTCGAGCGACGATCAGGCCTACCGGCTGGCGCTTGGCACGCAACAGGAGCAGTTCGACCTGATGGCGGCCTATGCCTACCGCGAGAAGGGCAACCACTACGCCGGCAAGAACAAGAGTGGCTACTACGCCAGTGGCGAGATGGTCGAGGGCAAGTGGGACTATGTGCCCAACCTTGCACGCATCTACAAGCCCGGAGACGAGGTGCCCAACACCTCCAGCAAGATGGAGTCGTGGCTGGCCAAGGCCACCTGGAAAATCGACGAAGGCCAGCGCCTGGAGTTCGGCTATCGGGCCACTGACTCCCTGTATGGCGAAATCCTGCCGACACGCATTTCCTTCTTCACGCCGGGAAGCCAATACGATGCCGCCACCTATGGCGTGCCGCAATGGCCATTGAGCCATGTCGACAGCAAGGCCTATAACCTTGAGTACACGCTCAAGCCTGAAGGCAATCCTTGGCTGGATTTCTACTCGAACCTGTGGATGACCCGCACCGTCAGCGACACCTACAGTTCCGGCGGCGTACCCAACGAAACCACCGCCCAGGACCCGGCGTTTCGCAATACCGCGGTCGCCAACGCCAAGCACGACCGTGCCGGCCTGACCCTGAGCAACAAGCTCCGGTTGCTCGACAGCCTGAGCCTGACCTTGGGCGGCAGTTACCAGCATGAAAAGCTCAGCTCTGGCGACAGCATCTACGACCCCACCAGCATTTCGGTTACGCGCATCTACCCGCGGGCGGGGCGCCGGGAGGAGCAGGAGTACAATTTCAACTTCGACTGGCAACCGGTCAGCTTCGCCCGGTTCACCGCCGGCGGGCGCTATTCCTCGTACTGGTCGTTCGATGACTTTCTTCACCAGCAGCAGCGAGACACCGGCCAGACCAGCATGAATGTCCAGTCGGGGCAGGGCGTGGTCTACGTGACACGCAAGCAACTCTCGCAGGAGCAGTGGCAGGCCGTCGTCGATGAGAAGTTGCAGTTCTTCAACGAAATCTGGGACTTGTTCGAAACGCCGATGGAAGAGCGCCAGCCGGTCATCGACCTGATCGAAAGTGAAACGCCGCGGGTACTGGACACCGAGCACAGCCAGCACTGGGCGCATGATGGCAGCGGTCGTTATCGACGGGCCGACAGCCCATGCATCACCGGGGCGGTGGCCGGTGAAGAGATGATCTCGTGCGCCGCCTCAGGCTACTCCTCCGGCGCCGATGCCCGCGACCTGGAGGGCAACCTGGCCAACCAGGTCGTCGATGGCTCGGCCAGGCACCGCAGGGACCAGGGCTGGGTGCCGAACCTCTCGGCAACCTTCTACACCTCGGAAAATGGCCGCTTCTACCTGCGTTACAGCGAAGCGATCCGTTACCCGAGCATGTTCGAGAGCACGGTAGGCTTTTCCGCATCGTTGTCGCCCTGGCCGTTGAAGCCGGAGCATGCACATAACTACGAGGCGGCGTATGTGCATAACTTGAGCGGGTGGCTAGGCAGCGAACAGGCCGATGTAAAGTTTACCTACTACCACAACACCACCACCGATGTGATCGAGCGTAACCCGCAGTTGTTGTTTTCCAATATCGACAAGCAGACGACGGCCGGGCTGGAACTTCAGGGGCGTTATGACAATGGCCGGTTCTTTACCGACCTGAGTGTTGCCCATGTGCTGAAGAACAAAGTCTGCGATGAAAACTCGGCGATACGGCTGGACCCGACCGGGGGTATTCCCAATTGCGTCGACGATGGTTTCGTCGGTGGCTACCTGGCGGGCATGGCAATGCCCGAGTGGTCGGCAAACCTTGGGCTGGGGATGCGTTTTCTGGACCGGCGCCTGGAGGTGGGCGGGCGGGTCATCTACTACAAAGGCCATGACAGCAAGTTCTACAGCAAGTATGCCGACAACCCCATGGTTTCCTATTACTTGAATTCACCGCTGTCCTGGGATGACATCATTACCTACGACGCTTATGTGAATTACAAATTGACCGATGCGGTCAATGTCGAGTTGGTCGGTACCAACTTGTCCAATTTGTATTACCTGGACCCGTTAACCCGCTCGGCCATGCCGGCGCCGGGGCGAACGTTGAAAATCGGTTTGACTGCGACCTTTTGACAATCGAGGTAACGATGGACGGATGAACATTGCCGGAAGGTGGTCGCAAAACGGCACCGATAACGACCCGACTCGCGTCGTCTACTACTCCGGCGACACCGCCGGTCGCGTGCTGCCAACCACCAATGTCAGCTATGCGGTACAGGGCATCAGCAACTACTCCGGTGCCAACCTGCTGTCGGGCAACCTCAACGCAACCTTCGGCAATGCGTCGCCGACGCTGTCGGGCAACCTTGCCAACGGCGCGCTCAAGGTGCAGCTCAACGCCGGTATCAACACCTCGACCGCCGCCTTCTCGGGCATCGCCACTGCCATCAACCCGAGCACCAACGCAACGCTGTCGGCAGGTACTACCCAGGGCAGCTTCTTCGGCGCCGGCGCCAGCGCTTCCCTGGCCGGTATCGCCAAGTTCGCCAACCGCAACTACGACACCGCGTTTGGTGGCGTTAAACAGTAAGCCGGTCAGCTCGATGCTGGTCAGTTAAGTGCACCGGGGCCGCGGCGTGGCCCCGGTGCAGCGTTTTCGAGGTGCCCCGGGAGCCGAGCAATGCCCCAGTCTTCACGCCTGCACTACCTCTTGTTGCTTTACCTCCCGCTTTTATTACCCACTACCGCCCACGCGGACCAAGACACCAACCTGCGCCTGAACCAGAGCATCGAATACCGTGCCAGCCGCCAGGAACGCGAGCTGCTCAAGGACGAAGGCGCCGGTACCACGCTGGTCATCGATGGCCAGGCTTACCGAGTCGGCGACAACCTCGATGACCTGGGGCGTGCGCTGTATCTTTGCGTGCAACGCCAGCAATGGGCCGATGCCGACGCCTTCCGCGCCCGCTACGTCGCTCTGCCAGGCCATGACACGATGCTGGTGGCCTATGCCGACGGTGCCCTGGCCCGCTCACGGGGCGAGCTGGAGCAGGCCGAAACCTACTATCGCCAGCTGCTCGCCCAACAAGGCGACTTTCTACCCGGCCAGCTTGAACTGGCCCGTGTGCTGTTCGAGAACCGCAAGGACCGCGAGGCGGCAGATGCCTTCCGCCAGATCAGCCAGAGCCTGGGGCCGGCCGATGCCCACAACCAGGGCCTGGGCAACAGCGTCGACAGCTTCATCCAGGCGCTGGGCCAGCGCGAACGCTGGCAAGGCTCCTTGGCGATCGGGCCAACCTGGAGCGACAACCTCAACCAAAGCTCCGAAAGCACCACCACCTACCGCCTGGAAACCAGCGATGGGGTCTACCTGGTACAGCGCAAGATGCCCAAGGCGGTTTCGGCAGAGGGCATCGACTATGAGGCCACCCTCAACAAACGCATCGCCCTTGCCGGGCACCACGGTGTATTCGGCCGAGCGCTGGCCTATGGGCAAGCCTACGATCGCCAGGGCAAGTACAACGAAGACACCTTTATCGCTAACGCCGGCTACAGCTATCAGGATGGGCGCAACCAGTACAGCCTGGGGCCTTCGTTCGAGTACAACCGTATCGGCAGCGACCCGATGTATTCAGCCTGGGGCGTGCGCGGGGAGTGGATGCACAACCTGTCCGCCACGCGCATGCTCAGGTTGGAAGGGGAATACAAGGACATGGTCTACCGTGGCCAGGCAGCCGACCTCTACGACGGCAGCGCAACCTCGGTGTATGCCACGCTATGGCAGGCACTGCCGCGCCAATGGACGCTGTTCGGCGGTTTCGATTTCACCGGCCGCGACACCCGCGCCGACACCGAGGCCTACTTCCAGAAAGGCCTGCGCCTGGGGGTGGCCAAGGACTTCGAGGTCGGCGTCAGTGCCGTGCTGTTCGCCTCCTGGCGCACCCGGCAATACGACGCCTACAGCGCCTTGCTCGACGCCCGGCGTCACGAGCGTGAACAGGGCTACACCTTCATCCTGCGGGCGCCGCGCCTGGCCGTGCTGGACGTGGTGCCCAGCCTTACGTTCAAGTACAACAAGGTGCACAGCAACGTCGACTGGCTGTACAGCTGGGAGCGCAACAGCGTCAGCTTCAAGCTGGAAAAGCAGTTTTGACGCCCATTGCGTCGGCTGCGTTGGCCAGCCTCGGGCAATGCGGGTAAAGTGCCGCTCCCGTTTCGCCTGAGGCAGCCCGCACCATGAACCCTACCTTTGATATCGCCGTCATCGGCGCCACCGGCAGCGTCGGTGAAGCCCTCGTACAGATCCTCGAAGAGCTGGACTTCCCGGTCGGCACCTTGCACCTGCTGGCCAGCATGGAATCGGCGGGCAGCAGCGTGATGTTCGCGGGCAAGAAGCTCAAGGTGCGCGAGGTGGACAGCTTCGACTTCAGCCAGGTCAAACTGGCCTTCTTCGCCGCCAGCCCCGCCGTCAGCCGCAGCTTCGCCAGCAAGGCCGAGCAAGCCGGCTGCAGCGTCATCGACCTGTCTGGCGGCCTGGACAACGCCTTGCCAGTGGTGCCCGAGGCCAATGCCCACTGCCTGGAGAACCTGCCATTGCCGGCCCGCCTGGCCAGCCCCAGTTCGGCCACCGTGGCCGTGGCGGTAGCCCTGGCGCCCTTGAAGGGCGAGTTGGATATCGAGCAGTTGCAGGTCATGGCGGCGCTGGCGGTGTCCGCCCAGGGCCGTGAAGCGGTCAACGAGCTGGCCCGGCAAACCGCCGAACTGCTCAACGCCCGGCCCCTGGAACCGCGCTTCTTCGATCGGCAGGTAGCCTTCAACGTGCTGGCCCAGGTTGGCGCTGCCGACGAGCAGGGCCACACCTTCGTCGAGCGCCGTCTGGTCAATGAACTGCGCGTGGTGCTGGGGCTGCCGGCGCTGAAGATTTCCGTGAGCTGCGTTCAAGTCCCGGTGTTTTTCGGCGATAGCTTCAGTGTGGCGGTGCACAGCCGTCGCCCGGTCGACTTGCCTCAGGTCAATGCATTGCTGGAGCAGGCGGCAAGCGTCGAGCGGGTTGAAAATGATGATTATCCGACCCCGGTTGGTGACGCAGTTGGCCAAGACGTGGTCTATGTTGGTCGTATACGCCATGGAATTGACGAAAACCAGCAACTGAACCTGTGGTTGACCACCGACAATGTGCGCAAGGGGGCCGCGCTCAATGCCGTGCAGGTGGCGCAATTGTTGATTAAACACATGGTGTAAAAGATACTGGCGAGCACTTTTGTCCTACACCTCGCGCAGGTTTTTAGGACGATTCTTACAAGGGAAGAGGTCATGCTTCGAATTCGCAAACTGGTTCTGGCCATGGCGGCAGCGTCGGCGCTGTCGTCGGGCATGGCGAATGCCCTGGGGTTGGGTGAGCTGACATTGAAGTCGGCGCAGAACCAACCACTTGACGCCGAAATCGAATTGCTCGATGTCCGCGACCTCACCGCCGCCGAGTTGGCGCCAAGCCTGGCGCCACCGGAAGAGTTCAGCAAGGCCGGGGTGGCCTACACGGCCGAGCTGGAGGGCCTGACCTTCACCCCGGTCATCAACCCCAACGGCAAGAGCGTGTTGCGGGTAACCTCCAGCCAGCCACTGCCCGGTACGGTGGTCAAGTTCCTGGTGCAGGTCATGTGGCCCCAGGGCCGCCTGCTGCGGGACTACAGCGTGCTGCTCGACCAGGCCAAGGCCCAGGGCCAGCAGCCGGCTGCGGCCAACGTCAACCCGGCCACCAGCAGCGCTGGCAGCTACACCACCAAACGCCGTGACACCTTGTGGCAGATTGCCGCGCGCAATACCCAGGGTGGCGGTTCGGTGCAGCAGACCATGATCGCCATCCAGGCGCTGAACCCGGATGCCTTCATCGGCAACAACATCAACCTGTTGAAAGTCGGCCAGGTATTGCGCCTGCCCGACCAGCAGCAGGTTCAGAGCATCCCACGGCCCGAAGCCAATCGCGAAGTGGCCGAGCAGTATGCCGCCTGGCGTGAAGGCCGGCGCCTGGGGCCGCGTGCGCGGCAACTCGATGCCACCCGCCGCGGCGCCGCCGACGCGGCGCCCGAGCGCATCGCCCAGGGTGACAACCTGCGCCTGGTAAGCCCAGGCAGCCAGGCCGGTGCCGGTGGTGCCAAGGCGCTGAACGACAAGCTGGCCGTGGCCCAGGAAAGCCTGGACACCAGCCGCCGTGACAACGACGAGCTGAAAAGCCGCATGACCGACTTGCAGAGCCAGTTGGACAAGCTGCAGAAGTTGATCGACCTGAAGAACGACCAACTGGCCCGCCTGGAAGCCCAGGGCGCCGCCGAGCCGGCCACGCCGCCTGCGGCTGCACCTGGCGAGCCAGCGCCTGCCCAGCCAGTGGCAGAGGCGGCAGCGCCTGCACCTGCCGCCGAGCCTGTGGTCACCCCGGCGCCTGCCGCCGTCGACACCGCGCCGGCCCCTGCAGCCACACCGGCAGCGGAGCCTGCGCCAGAGCAGCCCGCGTCGGGCTGGTTGAGCAACCCGCTGGTGCTGGGCGTGATCGCAGGTTCCGCCTTCCTGGTGCTGCTGTTGCTCTTGCTGCTGGCACGCAAGCACAAGGCCCAGCAGGAGGCTGAAAAGCACCTGCGCATGGCCCAGGCACTGACCGAGGACAGCGAGCGCAACCCGGATTTCGACCTGCCAGCGGGCAGCTTCGATGAGCTGGAAGAAACGACCCTGTCGCCAGCGGTGGTCGCGGCTTCTGCCGCGGCTGCCACGGCGGCGGAAAAACCGCTGGCGGCCGTGGCCGAGCCCGAACCGGTGCAAGACCCGAATGCCGCCTTGCTCGCCGAGGTTGACGAAAGCATCGCCCAGGGCCGCCTGAACCACGCGGCTGACCTGCTGGAAGTTGCCGTGGCGGCGCAGCCGCACAGCGATGCCCTGCGCCTTAAGCTGATGGAAGTCTACGCCCGCCAGGGTGACCACAGCGCCTTTGTCGAGCAGGAGCGCGCGCTGCCGGCTAACGAGGCCAACACCGCACAGGTCAATGGCCTCAAGGAACGCTACCCGGCCATGGTCGGCATCGCGGTGGCCGCCGTGGGCCTGGGCGCTGCCGCACTGGCGGCGGAAATGGACGAGCAGTATGTGCAGGAGTTGCTGCAAGAGCAGCCTGAACCTCCTGTGTTGGCTGAAGACGACGCCCTGGCCGAGCCAGAGCTAGAGCTAGAGCCAGAGCCTGTAGCCGAGCCTGAGCCCGTGCTGGAAGCGGAGCCTGTGCCGGAGCCTGTGTCCGATGAGCAGCTGGATGCAGCCGCCGAAGCGTTCACCGAAACCTCGGTGCTGGACGATGGCGACCTGGACAGTGCGTTCGACCTGAGCCTGGGCGATGACCTGCCGCTGGACGAACACCTTGATCCGCCCATGCTTGAGGAGGCCGACCTGGACGATACGCAGGCGGCGCCCGAGCCACAAACCGATGCCGATGACGATTTCGAGGCCTTGCTGGCCCAGGCCCAGGCAGCACCGGCACCCCAGGATATCGACGAACTGGCCGAGTTCGACCTGAATGTCGTCGAGCCTGCGGCACCTGCCGCTGCCGAGGACGCGCCGGTGGACGTGGCCGCCGAGCTGGCGGCCTTCGATGCCATGCCGGAATTCGACCCGATTTCCGAGCTGGAGCTGCCCCAGGACTTCGACCTGTCGCTGTCGCTTGACGATGATTCGCCGGCGGCCAAGCGTTTCGAGTCGGAACTCAGCGATGTCAACGCCGAACTCGACAAGCTGTCGCAAAACCTGGAATCGCCGTCGCTGGAGCCGCATTTCACCGCTGAGGACGCTGCAGCCGAGCCCGAGCCGTTGGATGACCTGGACTTCGACTTCCTTTCCGGCGCCGATGAAGTGGCCACCAAGCTGGACCTGGCACGGGCCTACATCGACATGGGCGACCACCAGGGCGCTCGCGACATCCTCGATGAAGTGGTCAAGGATGGCGATACCGGCCAGCGCAAGGAAGCCGAGGAAATGCTGACCCGCCTGGTTTGATGCCGGCGCTCTTCGCGGGGCCCCCCTCTCCTAATGTAGGAGCGGGCTTGCCCCGCGAAGAGGCCCTCGAACACCCTGCAAAGCCAACGGCAACCCAATACGGTTGCCGTTGTCGTTATAATCCCCGCCATTTCGTACACCCACAGGTTTCACGCTCTTGGACATCATCGACACCGCCGCTAGCGAAGCGGCCGCCGAAGGCTTCACCCGCATCGCCCTGGGTGTGGAATACAAAGGTTCGCGCTACCGCGGCTGGCAGCGCCAGGCCAGCGGCGTGCCCAGCGTCCAGCAGGCCCTGGAGCAGGCGTTGTCGAAAGTGGCCGACGAGCCGATCAGCGTGATCTGCGCCGGGCGCACCGATGCCGGCGTGCACGGCTGCGGCCAGGTGGTGCATTTCGACACCCGTGCCGTGCGCGACGAGCGTGCCTGGACCCTGGGCACCAACTTCAACCTGCCCCATGACATCAGCGTGGTCTGGTCGCGGCCGATGCCGGCGGACTTCCACGCGCGCTTCAAGGCCTGCGCCCGTCGCTACCGCTACGTGATCTACAACGATCCGATTCGCCCCGCGCACCTGGCCGAGGAAGTGACCTGGAACCACCGCCCGCTGGACGTCGAGCGCATGGCCCAGGCCGCGCAGTACCTGCTCGGCACCCATGACTTCAGCGCCTTCCGCGCCAGCCAGTGCCAGGCCAAGTCACCGATCAAGCATATCCACCACCTGCGTGTGACCCGCCATGGCCAGATGATTGTGCTGGACGTGCGCGCCACGGCCTTCCTGCACCACATGGTGCGCAACATCGCCGGTGTGCTGATGACCATTGGCGCCGGCGAGCGCCCGGTGGAGTGGGCCCGCGAAGTGTTGGAAGGGCGCAATCGCCGCGAGGGCGGGGTGACCGCGCACCCCTACGGCCTGTACCTGGTGCAGGTGGAATACCCCGAGCAATTCCAGCTGCCGCAACGTTACATTGGCCCACACTTTTTGACCGGCTACGACGCCCTGGCTGACTGACGCGCCAAAAGTCATTTGCTACCATCGGGCCCTTCAGTCACCACTCAAGGTTTGCAGTCCATGAGCAACGTTCGCAGCAAGATTTGCGGGATTACCCGCATCGAAGACGCGCTGGCCGCCGCCGAAGCCGGCGCCGATGCCATCGGCTTCGTCTTCTATGCCAAGAGCCCGCGTGCCGTGGACGTGCGCCAGGCACGGGCGATCATCGCCGAGCTGCCACCGTTCGTGACCACCGTCGGCCTGTTCGTCAACGCCTCGCGCTGCGAGCTGAACGAGATCCTCGAAGTGGTGCCGCTGGACCTGCTACAGTTCCACGGCGACGAAACCCCGGCCGACTGCGAAGGCTACCACCGCCCGTGGATCAAGGCCCTGCGGGTGCGCCCAGGGGATGACCTGGAAGCGGCCTGCCAGCACTATCGCGGCGCCAGCGGCATCCTGCTCGACACCTACGTGGCCGGCGTGCCCGGCGGCACCGGCGAAGCCTTCGACTGGGCGCTGGTGCCGGCGCGGCTGAGCAAGCCGGTGATCCTCGCCGGGGGCCTGTCGGCGGCCAACGTCGGCCAGGCGATTGCCCAGGTGAAGCCGTATGCAGTGGATGTCAGCGGCGGGGTGGAGCAGGCCAAGGGCATCAAGGATGCGGCGAAGATCGAAGCCTTCATGCGTGCGGTAAAACAGGCGTGATAGCAGATGTGACGGCTGGCGGCGCGCCATCGTCCATAGGTTTCGCAGCCCTGCGGGGCGGCCCGCGGCATGCCGCGTGGCCATTGAACAGATTGAACACGGCGCGGTACGCAGGCAGCCCCTGCGGCCGGGCCGCCATCGTTTCATAGAAGAATTTGAGCTCAAGGGCAGGGCATGGCCGGCCAGTCCGGTCCCCGTCCGCCAATACTGGAGAAAGAAAGCATGAGCAACTGGTTAGTCGACAAACTGATTCCATCGATCATGCGTTCCGAGGTGAAGAAGAGCTCGGTGCCCGAAGGCCTGTGGCACAAGTGCCCAGCCTGCGAGGCCGTGCTGTATCGTCCGGAGCTGGAAAAGACCCTGGATGTCTGCCCCAAGTGCAACCACCACATGCGCATCGGCGCACGTGCCCGTATCGACATCTTCCTCGACCCGGAAGGCCGCGCCGAGCTGGGCGCCGAGCTGGAGCCGGTCGACCGCCTGAAATTCCGTGACGGCAAGAAGTACAAGGACCGCCTGGTTGGCGCGCAGAAGCAGACCGGCGAAAAAGACGCCCTGATTTCCATGAGCGGCACCCTGATGGGCATGCCGATCGTGGTCAGCGCCTTCGAGTTCTCGTTCATGGGCGGTTCCATGGGCGCCATCGTTGGCGAGCGCTTCGTGCGCGCTGCCAACTATGCCCTGGAAAACCGTTGCCCGATGATCTGCTTCTCCGCCTCCGGTGGTGCGCGCATGCAGGAAGCGCTGATCTCGCTGATGCAGATGGCCAAGACCTCGGCCGTGCTGGCGCGCCTGCGCGAAGAAGGCATTCCATTCATCTCGGTGCTGACCGACCCGGTCTACGGCGGCGTTTCCGCCAGCCTGGCCATGCTCGGTGACGTCATCGTCGGTGAGCCGAAGGCCCTGATCGGCTTCGCCGGCCCGCGGGTAATCGAGCAGACCGTGCGCGAAAAACTGCCGGAAGGCTTCCAGCGCAGCGAGTTCCTGCTGGAGCACGGTGCCATCGACCTGATCATTTCCCGTGGCGAACTGCGCCCGCGCCTGGCTCGCCTGCTGGCGCAGATGACCGGCCAGGCCACCCCGGAGCAGGCCCGTGAGGACGCTGCGGTCGCGTGATGAAACAACGAACCCTGGGCGAATGGCTCGCCTACCTCGAGCAGTTGCACCCTTCGGCCATCGACATGGGCCTGGAGCGGTCGCAGCAGGTGCTGGCGCGGCTGGCGCTGGGCAAGCTGGCGCCGCGTGTGGTCACCGTCACCGGCACCAACGGCAAGGGCTCGACCTGCGCCTTCGTGGCGTCGCTGTTGCGGGCCCAGGGGCTGAAGGTGGGGGTGTACAGCTCGCCCCACCTGCTGCGCTACAACGAACGGGTGCAGATCGATGGCGAGCAAGCCAGCGATGAGCACCTGTGCCAGGCCTTCGCCGCCGTCGAGGCGGCGCGGGGCGATATTTCCCTGACCTACTTCGAGATGGGCACGCTGGCGGCGTTCTGGTTGTTCCACCAGTCGCAGCTCGATGCCGTGGTCCTCGAAGTGGGCCTTGGCGGGCGCCTGGATACCGTCAACGTAGTGGATGCCGACCTTGCGCTGGTTACCAGTATTGGTGTCGACCACGTGGAATACCTGGGTGACACCCGCGAATTGGTGGCCTTCGAGAAGGCTGGCATCTTCCGTGCCGGCAAGCCTGCGCTGTGCGGCGACCTGGACCCACCGCAGCCGTTGCTGGACAAGGCCGGTGAATTGGGCGCGCCGCTTTACCTGCGTGGCCGTGACTTCGACCTGGCCAGTGACGGCAACAGCTGGCGCTGGCGTGGGGTTACCGCCGAGGGCCAGCCGGTCGAACTTGGCGGCCTGCCGCTGCTCGACCTGCCGATGGAAAACGCCACCCTGGCGCTGCAGGCCTACCTGCTGACGGGGCTGCCGTGGCACGCCGGGCAGGTCCGCCAGGCGTTGCTCGATACGCGCATCACCGGCCGCCTCGACCGCCGCCAGTTGACTTGGCAGGGCCGGCCTGTGGAGCTGCTGCTGGATGTCGGGCACAACCCGCATGCCGCGCATTACCTGGCCCAGCGCCTGGCCAGCCGTGCCCCCAAGGGCCGTCGCCTGGCGGTGTTCGGCCTGCTTGCCGACAAGGACCTGGAAGGCGTGATCGCGCCGTTGCAGGGGCTGGTCGACGACTGGGCGGTAGCGCCGCTGGACACCCCGCGCAGCCGCCCGGCTGCTGAACTGGTTGCTGCCTTGACGAACCTCGGCGCAACGGTGAAGTCTTACGTCAGCGTCGACGCCGCCCTTGAAGGGCAATGCGCGCAGGCGACGGCGGATGACCAGATCCTGCTGTTCGGTTCGTTTTTCTGTGTCGCCCAGGCCCTGGAATGGCTGGAGCGGCAGGCCCTGGAGGGGTGATTAGATGGCAGTGCTGGACAAAGGGATGAAGCAGCGCATGGTGGGTGCGCTGGTGCTGGTGGCGCTGGCGGTTATCTTCTTGCCGATGCTGTTCACCCGCGAGGATGAGATGCGCCAGGTGCGCGTCGACGCCCCGCAGGCGCCGGCCATGCCAAGCCTGCCTGAGGTGAAGGTCGAGCCGGTGGCGGTGCCCGAGCCGCAGCCGTTGCCTGAGCAGGCTGAGCCGCCTCAAGTGTCCCAGTCGCCCCAACAGGCGCAGCCGCAGCAACCACCGGTGGTGGTCAATGAGTCCACGCGCCCGGTGACCGCGCCCAGCCAGCCGATCACCCCGTCGCCGCAGACCCAGGTGCAAGCCAAGCCGCAAACACCGGTGCCGGTGCCCAAGGCGGCAGCGCCGGCGCCGTCGAAAATCGACGTCAATGGCCTGCCGGTAAGCTGGTCGATCCAGTTGGCCAGCCTGTCCAACCGGGCGGGTGCCGAGAGCTTGCAGAAAACCCTGCGCAGCCAGGGCTACAACGCCTACATCCGTTCGGCCGGTGGCATGAACCGGGTGTATGTGGGGCCACTGATCGAGCGGGCCGAGGCGGACAAACTCAAGGACGCGATCAACCGCCAGCACAAGCTCAATGGCTTCGTGACACGCTTCCAACCGGAAAAAGGCTGAAGCCCCCTCGCTGCCAGCAGCCACACCGCAGAACCTGGTAGGAGCGAGCGAAGCTCTCGATGGGCTGCAAGGCAGCCCTGCGTTCTAATCCGCGAAGCTGAAACCCTGGGGCCGCTACGCGCCCCATCGCGAGCTACGCTCGCTCCTACCGAGGTGGCGTCGGCTTGGAAATAAGTGCCTGACCAGCAGGCCAGGGCTGAGCCGTTGTTCGCGGATCGCGTTTTTTTCAAGCATAGGGCGCTGCACCTGATTGGTAGGAGCTCGCGATGGGCTGCAAAGCAGCCCCGCTCGCGCCTACAAAAAGGCGGCTTTGGGTGTTAAAACCTGACCCAGGGATCCACCTGACATTCCGCTTACCCAACCCCCGCCGCTCTGGTAAAATGCGCCGCCTCAAACGTCTGCAGGCAGCACCGTGGCCTTTACCCTGGTTGATTGGGCGATCATTGCGATCATCGCCGTCTCCACACTGATCAGTCTCAAGCGCGGCTTCGTCAAGGAAGCCTTGTCCCTGCTCATCTGGATCGTCGCAGGGGCGGTCGCCTGGATGTTCGGCGGGTCGCTTTCGGTGTACCTTGAAAGCTATATCCAGACGCCGTCCATGCGCGTCATTGCCGGTTGCGCCATTCTTTTCGTCGCCACCCTGCTGGTGGGGGCAATGCTCAATTTCCTCATTGGCGAGCTGATCCGCGTGACCGGGCTTTCCGGCACCGATCGTTTCCTTGGCATGGCCTTTGGTGCCGCGCGCGGGGGCTTGCTGGTGGTAGTGGCAGTCGGCCTGCTCAGCCTCGGGCCGGTGCAACAAGACACCTGGTGGCAGGAATCACGCCTGATACCACAGTTTCTATTGGTCGCTGACTGGTCGAAAAACCTGATTCTGGGTTTCACCGGTCAGTGGACTTCCAGTGGGGTGATCAGCGCTCCGGCTGATCTTCCATTCAAGGAGCAGTTGCTCGGGCCGGCAAAGCCCTGAGCGCTGTTCGTTCAAGTTTCATCAAAGTAGGGGTTGCGTCGCATGTGTGGCATCGTCGGTATCGTCGGTAAGTCGAACGTCAATCAGGCGCTGTATGACGCGCTTACGGTCCTTCAGCACCGCGGCCAGGACGCTGCCGGTATCGTGACCAGCCACGACGGCCGGTTGTTCCTGCGCAAGGATAATGGCCTGGTGCGTGACGTTTTCCAGCAGCGCCATATGCAGCGCCTGGTGGGCAGCATCGGCATCGGCCACGTGCGCTACCCGACCGCGGGCAGCTCGACCTCGGCCGAGGCCCAGCCGTTCTACGTCAACTCGCCGTATGGCATCACCCTGGCGCACAACGGCAACCTGACCAACGTCGAGCAGTTGGCCAAAGAGATCTACGAATCGGACCTGCGCCACGTCAACACCAACTCCGACTCGGAAGTGCTGCTGAACGTGTTCGCCCATGAGCTGGCCGTGCGCGGCAAGCTGCAGCCCACCGAGGAAGACGTGTTCGCCGCGGTTTCCCACGTGCACAGCCGCTGTGTCGGTGGCTACGCCGTGGTGGCGATGATCACCGGCTACGGTATCGTCGGCTTCCGTGACCCGCACGGCATCCGCCCGGTGGTCTTCGGCCAGCGCCACACCGATGAAGGCGTGGAATACATGATCGCCTCGGAAAGCGTTGCCCTGGACGTGCTTGGTTTCACCCTGATCCGTGACCTGGCGCCGGGCGAAGCGGTGTACATCACCGAGGAAGGCCAGCTGTACACCAAGCAGTGCGCCGAAGCGCCGAAGCTGCAGCCGTGCATCTTCGAACACGTCTACCTGGCCCGCCCAGACTCGATCATCGACGGTATCTCGGTGTACAAGGCGCGCCTGCGCATGGGTGAAAAGCTTGCCGACAAGATCATGCGCGAGCGCCCCGAGCACGACATCGACGTGGTCATCCCGATTCCCGACACCAGCCGTACCGCTGCCCTGGAGCTGGCCAACCGCCTGGGTGTGAAGTTCCGTGAAGGCTTCGTCAAGAACCGCTACATCGGCCGTACCTTCATCATGCCCGGCCAGGCTGCGCGCAAGAAGTCGGTCCGCCAGAAGCTCAACGCCATCGAGCTGGAATTCCGCGGCAAGAACGTGATGCTGGTGGACGACTCGATCGTGCGCGGCACCACCTGCAAGCAGATCATCCAGATGGCCCGTGAAGCCGGCGCCAAGAACGTCTACTTCTGCTCGGCTGCGCCTGCGGTGCGTTACCCCAACGTCTACGGCATCGACATGCCGAGTGTTCACGAACTGATCGCCCACAACCGTACCACCGAACAGGTGGCCGAGTTGATCGGCGCCGATTGGCTGGTCTACCAAGACCTGCCAGACCTGATCGATTCGGTCGGTGGCGGCAAGATCAAGATCGACCACTTCGATTGCGCGGTGTTCAACGGTGAATATGTCACCGGCGACATCGACGAAGCCTACCTCGACCGCATCGAGCAGGCCCGTAATGACCTGGCCAAGGTGAAGAACCAGGCGGTCAGCGCGATCATCGACCTCTACAACAACTGATTTGGGAGCGACGGCATGACGGATCAATGGGATGCCGGGCGACTGGACAGTGACCTCGAGGGTGTCGGTTTCGACACCCTGGCGGTACGCGCCGGTCAAAACCGTACACCGGAGGCCGAGCACAGCGAAGCGCTGTTCCTGACTTCCAGCTATGTGTTCCGCACGGCCGCCGATGCGGCCGCGCGCTTTGCCGGCGAAACGCCGGGCAACGTCTACTCGCGCTACACCAACCCGACCGTGCGCGCCTTCGAGGAGCGCCTGGCGGCCATGGAAGGCGCCGAGCAGGCCGTGGCCACGTCCACCGGCATGGCGGCGATTCTCGCCGTGGTCATGTCGCTGTGCAGCGCCGGTGACCATGTGCTGGTGTCGCAGAGCGTGTTCGGCTCGACCATCAGCCTGTTCGAGAAGTATTTCAAGCGTTTCGGCGTGCAGGTGGACTACGTCCCCCTGGTCGACCTCGCGGGCTGGGAACAGGCCATCAAGGCCAACACCAAGCTGCTGATCGTCGAATCGCCGTCCAACCCGCTGGCCGAACTGGTCGACATCGGCGCGCTGGCTGAAATCGCCCACGCCCGTGGCGCCATGCTGGTCGTGGACAACTGCTTCAGCACCCCGGCGCTGCAGCAGCCGCTGAAGCTCGGTGCCGACATCGTGTTCCACTCGGCCACCAAGTTCATCGACGGCCAGGGCCGCTGCATGGGTGGCGTGGTTGCCGGCCGTGCGGAGCAGATGAAGGAAGTGGTGGGTTTCCTGCGTACCGCAGGCCCGACCCTCAGCCCATTCAACGCCTGGATATTCACCAAGGGCCTGGAAACCCTCAAGCTGCGCATGCGTGCGCACTGCGAGAGCGCCCAGCACCTGGCCCAGTGGCTGGAGCAGCAGGAAGGCGTGGAGAAGGTGCATTACGCTGGCCTGCCGAGTCACCCGCAGCATGAGCTGGCCAAGCGCCAGATGAGCGGCTTCGGCGCGGTGGTGAGCTTCGAGGTCAAGGGTGGCAAAGAGGGCGCCTGGCGCTTCATCGACGCCACGCGGGTGATTTCGATCACCACCAACCTGGGTGACAGCAAGACCACCATCGCCCACCCGGCCACCACCTCCCACGGCCGCCTGACGCCGCAGGAACGTGACGCGGCGGCCATTCGCGACAGCCTGATCCGGGTTGCCGTGGGCCTGGAAGATGTGGCTGACCTGCAGGCGGACCTCGCCCGTGGGCTGGCGGCACTGTGATGGAAATCAGAGGCAGCGCACCGGGCCATAACGGCCGGGTTGCCCTGGTGACCGGTGCCGCCCGCGGCATCGGCCTGGGTATTGCTGCCTGGCTGATCTGCGAGGGTTGGCAAGTGGTGCTCAGCGACCTTGACCGCCCGCGCGGCACCAAGGTGGCCAAGGCCTTGGGCGACAACGCCTGGTTCATCACCATGGACGTGGCTGACGAGGCCCAGGTCAGCGCCGGGGTTTCCCAGGTGCTCGGCCAGTTTGGCCGGCTCGATGCCCTGGTGTGCAACGCGGCGATCGCCAACCCGCACAACCAGACCCTGGAAAGCCTGAGCCTGGCGCAGTGGAACCGGGTGCTGGCGGTCAACCTCAATGGCCCGATGCTGTTGGCCAAGCATTGTGCGCCGTACCTGCGCGCGCACAATGGGGCGATCGTCAACCTGACGTCCACCCGTGCCCGGCAGTCCGAACCGGACACCGAGGCCTACGCGGCGAGCAAGGGTGGGTTGGTGGCGCTGACCCACGCCTTGGCCATGAGCCTGGGGCCGGAGATTCGCGTCAATGCGGTGAGCCCGGGCTGGATCGACGCCCGTGACCCGTCGCAACGGCGTGCCGAGCCGCTGACCGAGGCCGACCATGCCCAGCACCCGACCGGCAGGGTAGGGACCGTGGAAGATGTTGCGGCCATGGTTGCCTGGCTGCTGTCACGCCAGGCCGGGTTCGTGACCGGCCAGGAGTTCGTGGTCGACGGCGGCATGACCCGCAAGATGATCTACACCTGAGCGCGTTGCGCTGCCTGTACAGGCAGCCCATCCACTTTTGCTTTTTTTGAAAAAAATTCAATGGGGCTATTGACTTAGCTTCGGTACCTGCGTAAATTTCGCGGCCTCAGCGAAGCAAACGCAACAAGCAACATCGCGAGGGTGATTAGCTCAGCCGGGAGAGCATCTGCCTTACAAGCAGAGGGTCGGCGGTTCGATCCCGTCATCACCCACCATTTCCTGAGATTGTTTCTAGTGCTAGCGCTTCCAATGAAGTCGCTAGCCGGAGAGAAACGCACTGCGCAGCGGTAGTTCAGTCGGTTAGAATACCGGCCTGTCACGCCGGGGGTCGCGGGTTCGAGTCCCGTCCGCTGCGCCATTTTTCAGTAACAGATGGGTGCCTGGCACCGGTCTGAAGCAACAGGCGAAAAGCCTGATGCTGATCCCAGTTTCAATCAGGTGAAAGCCTGAACGATACGCAGCGGTAGTTCAGTCGGTTAGAATACCGGCCTGTCACGCCGGGGGTCGCGGGTTCGAGTCCCGTCCGCTGCGCCATCTTCGTTTCAAGGTCCCTAGAACACCTTGAAGCAACCACAAAAGAAGCGATCACATGTCGCTTTTTTTGTGCCTGCCCCGAGGCCATTGCGCCGCAAGGGTAGCCCCAGTTTCAATCGGGCGAAAGCCTGAATGATACGCAGCGGTAGTTCAGTCGGTTAGAATACCGGCCTGTCACGCCGGGGGTCGCGGGTTCGAGTCCCGTCCGCTGCGCCATCTTTGCTCCGAGGCCCCTTGAACGCCTCGAAGCCACGGAAAAAGCGACCTTAGGGTCGCTTTTTTTGTTTGTGCGTCAGCCCATGGCCACATTTACATGATCCTGACGAACTCTTCACCGATCAGCGGTTCCTGTGCTTGCCCTCAGTGTTGCACAATAGGCACCTTCTCGACTTACCCGGAATTCGCAATGACCAGATCATCCGTCTTTGGTGCGCTCGGGCTGGCCCTGGTGCTGGCGGGCGTGACCGGTTGCTCCTCGAAGAAAGCCGCCATCTACGAGCACGAGAACTTCGACGACTCGGGCACCTACTCGCGCAGCTTCCCGGTAACCGACGCCGGCTCCTGCGAGGCAGCCCGCCGTGCGCTGCTCAGCCAGGGCTATATCATCACCAGCAGCGGTGCCAACCAGGTGATGGGCAACAAGAGCTTCCAGCAGAACAGCGAGAACCACCTGCAGATCAGCTTCAACGTCACCTGCGCGCCAGATGTCAACGACAGCCAGCGCTCGACCATGTTCGCCAACGCCCTGCAGGACCGCTACAGCCTGAAGAAATCGAACTCCTCGGCCAGCCTGGGTGTAGGCGTGCTGGGTTCGGTGTCGATGCCGATCGGCTCCAGTGACGACTCCATGGTCAAGGTGGCCAGCGAGACGGTGACGGCGGCGCAGTTCTACGACCGCTATTTCGCCCTGGTGGAAAGCTACCTGCCAAAGCCTAAGAAAGTGGCCAAGGCCAAGGTCGAGGCCCCTGCGCCCAAGCCTGAGAAGCCGGCGCCAGACCTGGGCCTGCCGGAACAGGCCTCGGCGGCGCCTGCAGCGCCGGCTGCGGCCCCAGCCGCACTTGCGCCAGCCAGTGAGGCAGCGCCAGCGCCGGTGGTGAACGACAGCCAGGGGTCGCAGCCGGTAGCGCCGCCCGTGGAGGCCGCGCCGATCCAGGTGCAGCAGGATGCGCCGGCGGCCGAGGCGGCACCTTCTTCGCTTTGAGGCGTTACCTGTGCCGGCCCTTTCGCGGGGCAAGCCCGCTCCTACAACGACCCTTGGCTTTTGTAGGAGCGGGCTTGCCCCGCGAAAGGGCCGGCACAGGTTAAATCCGCTGTTACAGATCCCCGGCGATAACTTCCTGAACACCTGCTACGTTTACCACTCATAAGCTTGTCATCATTGCTTCATCCGCCCCGCTTAGGTTGAAGCCATGACCAACGAAGACGCATGAGAAAAGAGGACGCAGGGCTATGGATGAATACCAGGAAGAGCTGCTTGAGTACCAGGCCTACGAACTGGACCCACCGGAACCGGCGGACGACGCCACCGAGCTTTAACCCACTCGCCGCTGGCTGCGGCGAAACTCCCCCGGCGTAAGGCCCGTCCAGCGCTTGAATGCGCGCTGGAAGGCTTCGGCCGAAGCAAACCCCAACAAATAAGCGATTTCGCCAAAGGCCAGGGCCGTGTCGCGGATGTAGGCCTCGGCCAGGTCGCGCCGCGTGTCGTTGAGCAAGTCGCGAAAGCGTGTGCCTTCCTCGGCCAGCTTGCGCCGTAGGGTCCAGCTGGGCATCTGCAGGTGCAGCGCCACTTCGTCCAGGTCCGGTTCACGGCCGCCGTTGAGCAGCGGGCCGAGCAAGTGGGTAATCCGTTCGCCCAGGCTACGCACGCGGGTGCGCTGCTGCAGCTCTGCCTCACACAGCTGCAGCAGATGGGCATAGGTACTCGGGCAGTGCTGCGGGTTGCGCGTCGCCAGTGTGGCACGGCCCAGGCGCAGGCGGTTGGCACTGGCGCCAAATTGCACGGGGGTGGTGCACAGCGCCTGGTAGTGAGCGGCATAGGCCGGTGCTTGGAACTCGATCTCCAGGCACTCGGCCTGCAGTGATGTGCCCGCCAGCGCAGCCAATTGGGCCAGCCAACCGGCCAGCAGCGAATCGACCACGAACCGGTTGTAGTCGTTGTATGGGCTGATCGAGTAGAAGCGCAGCCATGCGCCCTGGGCATCTTCCTGGTACACCGAGTGGCCACGGTAGTTGGCGGCGTACAGCGGGCCGAAGCGCAGCAGGGTGTGCGCCGCTTCACCGAGCGTCGGTGCCTGGGCCGCGGCAACGCCGGCAAGGCCCGCCTGGGCCAGGCGGCTCAGGCGGCCCATGTGCAAGCCCAGCGCTGGCTCGCCGCACAGCGCGATGGCGGCATGCCCCAGGTGCATGTAACGAGGAATCGACAAGCGTGCGGCGGGTTCGGCCAGGCGTGCGGCATCGAGCCCGTAGCGCTGCAGCAGCGGCGCTGGGTCGTGGCCCAGCTGGCCCAGGGCCTCGGCCAAAGGCTGCACGAAGCCGACCGAAAGGTCACCCAGGCGCACGCGCGGGCGGGTCATCGGCCTACAGCCACAGGTTCAGCAGGCGCGCACCCTGGCTGGGCGGCCCGGCCAGCAGTTCGCCGGCCTGGTGGGCGAAGCCCTGGCCGTCGCTGCCTTGTTCCCAGAACTGCCCGCGCATGAACACGCTCATGCTGCTGATGCCGTCGCCGGTTACCTGAGTCAGGCGCTGCCAGGCCGTTTGCTCACTGACCTCGCCGCGCTGCAGCCCCAGCTCTGCCGCAGCGTCCTGGTGACGGTTGCCACGCCAGGGCGCCTCCCAGCTGCCTTTGCCACTGAGGAACACCGGGTTGGCGATCAGTTGCACCTGTTGCTGTTGCAACTGGTGCTGGTTCTCCGGGTACCAGCTGTCGCTGCCGATCAACACGCCCAGGCGCCCGGCCGGGGTCTGCACCACCTGCAACGGGAAGTGCCGACCGTGGTGAATGAAGCGCCGCATCTCGCTGTCGGGGTATTGCTGGCGCTGTGGTTGGCCGAGCACTGAACCGTCGGCTGCGAACACCATGCTGCTGTTGAACAGGGGGCCGCGGCCGATGTGCAATACGCCCTGTTCCACATAGGGGGTCGGCAGCACGATCGAGCCAGCCACCAGGGTAACGCCGAACTCCTTGGCCAGGCCGCCAAACAACTGTTGGTAGTCGCTGGCCATTTGTTCGGCCTTCATGCGCAGGTGGGCATCGGCGCGCCGGTCATCGCCATTGGCGCCCAGCATCGCCAGGCCGTAGCGCAGCGGGTTGCTCAGCTCTAGCCACTGCTCGGCTTCACGGCTCTGGGTTACCTGGTACAGCTCGTTCTTTTCGCCACGGGCCCAGAGCCAGGTGCCGATGTGTTCAGGCAGCACCACCACCGTGCGTGGCCCCACTAGCCCCTGGGCGCGGGCTTGCTCCAGGTAGGCCGACAGCTTGCGGTGCAGGCGCTGCAGGTTCTGGTAGTCGCTGGGGTAGAGCAGCGGTTCGATGCCCAGCAAGTTACCGTGCCCGCCGGGGACGCCATGGTTGAGCGCAAGCTCCACGCGCAGGTCGGAGAGGTAGTGGCCTTCCGGGCGCTGCAGAGTCCAGAAGCCGTAGCCGCAAAGGGCGGCGATCATCACCAGCGCCAGGGCGCCTGCCAGGAGTTTGCGCATCGAGCGGTGCAGCACCATGGAATGAGGGTTCCCTAGGGTAGTCCTGCTGTACGCAAGGATCAATAAGTTGTCAGTTTCGATCATTGAGCCGATTCAAACGGCTGTTTAATGTCACCCACAGACAAATGACGGGCCCCGCAGAGGCGCCCGCACTCCGTGACCACGCCACCAGGGGAATTCAACCATGGCTGCCGACCATTATCCGCACTTGCTGGCCCCGCTCGACCTGGGCTTCACCACGTTGCGCAACCGTACCTTGATGGGCTCGATGCACACCGGCCTCGAAGAGCGCCCAGGCGGCTTCGAGCGCATGGCGGCGTATTTTGCCGAGCGTGCCCGCGGCGGCGTCGGCCTGATGGTCACCGGCGGCATTGCGCCCAACGATGAGGGCGGGGTGTATTCCGGTGCGGCCAAGCTCAGCACCGAGGAAGAAGCGCAGAAGCACCGCATCGTCACCGAGGCGGTGCATGCTGCCGGTGGCAAGATCTGCCTGCAGATCCTGCACGCCGGGCGCTATGCCTATAGCCCGCGCCAGGTGGCGCCAAGCGCGATCCAGGCGCCGATCAACCCGTTCAAGCCCAAGGAACTGGACGAAGCCGGCATCGAGAAGCAGATCGCCGACTTCGTCAATTGCGCCGTGCTGGCCCAGCAGGCGGGCTATGACGGTGTCGAGATCATGGGTTCGGAAGGCTACTTCATCAACCAGTTCCTCGCCGCCCACACCAACCACCGCAGCGACCGCTGGGGCGGCAGCTACGAAAACCGCATGCGCCTGGCGGTGGCGATCGTCACCCGCGTGCGCGAGGCGGTGGGGCCGAATTTCATCATCATCTTCCGCCTGTCGATGCTTGACCTGGTAGAGGGTGGCAGCACCTGGGACGAAATCGAAACCCTGGCCAAGGCCATCGAGCAGGCCGGCGCGACCCTGATCAACACCGGCATTGGCTGGCACGAGGCACGCATTCCAACCATTGCCACCAAGGTGCCACGGGCGGCGTTCAGCAAGGTCACCGCCAAGCTGCGCGGCGTGGTGAAGATTCCGCTGATCACCACCAACCGCATCAATACCCCGGAAGTGGCCGAAGCGGTGCTGGCCGAGGGCGATGCCGACATGGTTTCGATGGCCCGGCCGTTCCTTGCCGACCCGGATTTCGTCAACAAGGCGGCCGCCGGGCATGCCGAGCAGATCAACACCTGCATCGGCTGCAACCAGGCCTGCCTGGACCACACCTTCGGCGGCAAGCTGACCAGTTGCCTGGTCAACCCGCGCGCCTGCCATGAAACCGAACTCAACTACTTGCCGGTGCGCGCGGTAAAGCGCATTGCCGTGGTAGGGGCGGGCCCGGCGGGCCTGGCGGCGGCTACCGTGGCGGCCGAGCGGGGCCATGCAGTGACCTTGTTCGAGGCCGCCGCGCAGATCGGCGGGCAGTTCAACGTGGCCAAGCGGGTGCCGGGCAAGGAAGAGTTCCATGAAACCTTGCGCTACTTTGCCAACAAGCTGACCAGCACCGGCGTCGAGCTGCGGTTGAATACCCGGGTGGACGTGGCGGCGCTGGTCGAGGGCGGCTACGACGACATCATCCTGGCCACCGGTATTGCACCGCGCACCCCGGCCATCCCCGGTATCGAGCATGCCAAGGTGCTGAGCTACCTGGACGTGCTGCTGCAGCGCAAGCCGGTGGGCAAGGCGGTTGCGGTGATTGGCGCGGGCGGCATCGGTTTCGACGTTTCCGAGTTCATGGTGCATGAGGGTGTGGCCACCAGCCTGGACCGCGAAGCGTTCTGGCGGGAGTGGGGCATCGATACCGGCCTGCAGGCACGCGGTGGCGTGGCTGGGGTCAAGCCCGAGCCGCATGCGCCGGCGCGGCAGGTGTACCTGCTGCAGCGCAAGGCCACCAAGGTGGGCGATGGCCTGGGCAAGACCACTGGCTGGATTCACCGCACGGGGCTGAAGAACAAGCGGGTGCAGATGCTCAACAGCGTCGAGTACCTGGGCATCGACGATGCCGGGTTGCATGTTCGGGTTGCCGGTGGCGAGCCGCAGGTGCTGGCGGTGGACAACGTGGTGATCTGTGCCGGGCAAGAGCCGCTGCGCGAGCTGCAGGAAGGGCTGCTGGCGGCGGGGCAGGCGGTGCACCTGATTGGCGGGGCGGACGTGGCGGCAGAGCTGGATGCCAAGCGGGCGATCAACCAGGGGTCGCGGTTGGCGGCTGAGCTTTGAGGTGGGCGGGCGCCGCTTGCGCGGCGCATCGCGAGCTTTGCTCGCTCCTACGGGGTTTTGCGTAGGCCTTGGTAGGAGCGAGCGCAGCTCGCGATGCGCCGCGCACAGCGGCGCTCGATCCCCCAGGCGGCATGTTAAACTCGGCCCATGCTCCCCAACATCCCCGTCGCCCCCCTGCAGCCCCTGCGCCTGCCCTGGTTGAACACGATCCAGGCCGCCATCCTGCGCCTGGACCTGATCGACCCACTGCTTAGCGGCAATAAGTGGTTCAAGCTTCGCCACCACCTGCAGCAGGCCAGCCAGGCCCGGGCACCTGGCCTGATCAGCCTGGGCGGTAACCATTCCAACCACCTGCATGCCCTGGCCGCCGCCGGCAAGCGCCTGGGCTTCGCCACGGCCGGGCTGCTGCGCGGCCATCCCCAAGACACGCCCACGGTGCGCGACCTGCAGGCCCTGGGCATGGCGCTGCACTGGCTGGGCTATGGCGGCTACCGGGCGCGCCATGAGGCGGGCTTCTGGGAGCCTTGGCAGGCTCGCTATCCCGGCTGGCACTGCATTCCCGAAGGCGGTGGCGGCGTCGCCGGCGCCGCCGGTTGTGCCTTGATCGTCGAGCAGGCGCGTTCCCAGCTGGCCGCGCTGGGCTGGCGCGGTTACGACGGCTGGTGGTTGGCCGCAGGCACCGGCACGACGCTGGCCGGCCTGGTGCTGGCCGAGGCCGGGGCGCACGTGGTGCATGGCGCACTGGCCGTGCCGCTGGGCCACGGCGTGCCGCAAACCGTCGCTGAACTGGCAGGCTTGCACGGCTACCAACTGCACGACGCCTGCCGGGGTGGCTTTGGCAAGTTCGATGATGAACTGCTGGCCTTTATCGAACTCAGCGAACGCCAAAGTGGCGTGCCGTTCGAAGCGCTCTACACCGGCAAGGCACTGATGGCCCTGCGCGAGCAGGTCGAGGCCGGCGCGTTCGCCCCGGGCACGCGCCTGATCTTCCTGCACACCGGCGGCCTGCAGGGCCGGCGCGGTTACTTGTAGGGCAGCATGCGCAACAGCGTGTTGTCGCGCTGCACGTAGTGATGGTATAGCCCGGCCAGCGCGTGCAGGCCGATCAGCCAGTAGCCCCAGGTGGCCACGCGCTCATGCCAACCCTTGATGAACTTGGCCTGGTCGGGGTCTGGGCCGATCAGGTGCGGCAGTTCCAGGCCATAGAAAGGCACCGGCTTGTCGGCGGCGCTGAGAACCAGCCAGCCGGCCAGGGGCAGGCCGATCATCAGCAGGTACAGCGCCAGGTGCATCAGGTGCGCAAGGCCGGTTTGCCAGGCCGGCGGCTTGGGCACGATGGGTGGGGTAGGGCGGCTCAGGCGCACGGCCAGGCGCAGCCAGACGAGGATGAAGACGCTCAGGCCGAGCATGAAGTGCAGGTCTTTCATCAGGTTGCGTTCAGCGCTGTCCTTGGGGAACAGGCCGCGAAATTCCATGCAGGCGTACACCGCAGCCAACAGCACCAGCATCAGCCAGTGCAGGGTGATGGACAGGCGCGAGTAATGGCTCGCGGGGGTGGATGAAACCATGGTCGGTCCTCGTCATCAGGTCGGTGGGTAGGTCTTTATAGTTTTAGCGTTTGTGAAATAGAGCGCCGCAACCCTCAAGGCAAGCGCTGGGGCAAATGCGGCCAGCTGTCGGCCACCAGAAACACACGTTCGGCTTCCTGCCAGGCGCCGTCGGCATCGTGCTCCAAGCGCACCAGCAATTGCGCCGGTGCATGCGCGTCGCGCTGCTCCAGCCAATTGCCAAACTGTTGCACCGTCCAGCACTCACCCGGCTCAACCCGCGCGGGTGCCAGCCAGGCATGCCGGGCCAGCGGCTGCCAGCGCTCCTCCCTCACCACGGCCCAAGCACTGCGCCGCACCCAGCGCCCACGCAGATGCCGCGGGTTGGCGCCCTGTGGCGGTTCGGCGTGCCCAGGCCAGGGGTAGAACAGGTAGCCACCCAGCCACAGGTGCGCCCGCACCTGCTCGACCCCCACGGCGGCCATCGCTGCGCGACTCTGTGCATCTGCCGACATCGGCAGCTGGTGCCCGGCAACATGCGCCAGCTTGGTCCCCAGCCGGTCGTGGCAGCCCGGCCCGAGCCAGTGCGCCGGGTCGCGCCCGTTTTCCTCGGTTGGCCCCAGGTACAGTTTTATCGCCAGCTCCAGATGATGGGTGCCTTGCGCATCACGCATCAGAATGTCCAGCTCGCCCAAGGTCCTGCCATTGGCACGAATCGCCAGGTTGGACGCCAGCAACTCGACCCCGGGCGCGTGGGTCAGGGCAAATTGCCACAGGCCTTCGTAGTACAGCCCCAGGCGCCGGCTGGTGAGCTTCGCCAACCAGTCGCGCAGGGGCTGGTCGTCGGCATCCAGCGCCCGCAGCCAGCCTTCCAGGCGCTGCGGGTCGGCCGCCCAGGCGCTGCCCGCCAGCGGGTGGCGCTGGGGGCACGGCGGGGCGCTGAGCAGCGCCGGCGACAGCAGGGCCCAGGCCAAGTCGCGCACGGCCGGGCGGCGCAGCAGGCGCGGTAGCTCGCAAAGCTCGGTGAACGGCATCATGCAGCGAGCATAGCCGGTTTGCCGCTACCCGGTGCTTTCGCCCATAATCGCGGCATCGTCACCCGTCGCAGAGCCCCGCAGGAGCCCCATGGAGCAATTTCGCAATATCGGTATCATCGGCCGCCTTGGCAGTTCCCAGGTGCTCGATACCATTCGCCGACTGAAAAAATTCCTCCTCGAGCGCCACCTGCACGTGATTCTCGAGGACACCATCGCCGAAGTGCTGCCCGGCCACGGCCTGCAAACCTCCACGCGCAAGCTGCTGGGCGAGGTCTGCGACCTGGTCATCGTGGTGGGCGGCGACGGCAGCCTGCTTGGCGCCGCCCGCGCCCTGGCCCGGCACAATGTGCCGGTGCTGGGCATCAACCGCGGCAACCTGGGCTTTCTCACCGACATCCGCCCCGACGAGCTGGAGCAGAAGGTTGCCGAAGTGCTCGACGGCCACTACCTGGTGGAAAACCGCTTCCTGCTGCAGGCCGAGGTGCGCCGCCATCATGAGGCCATCGGCCAGGGCGATGCCCTGAACGATGTGGTGCTGCACCCAGGCAAGTCCACGCGCATGATCGAGTTCGAGATCTACATCGACGGCCAGTTCGTCTGCAGCCAGAAGGCCGACGGCCTGATCGTTGCCACCCCCACCGGTTCTACCGCCTACGCGCTGTCGGCCGGCGGCCCGATCATGCACCCCAAGCTCGACGCCATCGTCATCGTGCCGATGTACCCGCACACCCTGTCGGGCCGGCCGATCGTGGTCGACGGCAACAGCGAGCTGAAGATCGTGGTGTCCAAGGACCTGCAGATCTACCCGCAGGTGTCCTGCGACGGCCAGAACCACTTCACCTGCGCCCCTGGCGACACCATCACGGTGAGCAAGAAACCGCAGAAACTGCGCCTGATCCATCCGCTGGACCATAACTACTACGAAGTGTGCCGCACCAAGCTCGGCTGGGGCAGCCGCCTGGGAGGCAGGGACGACTGATGCTCGATCCGGCGCGCAGTTTCGACATCATCGGTGATGTGCACGGCTGTGCACTGACCCTCGAACGCCTGCTCGACGCCCTCGGCTACAAACGGGTCGGCGGCGTCTGGCGTCACCCACGGCGCCAGGCCCTGTTCCTGGGCGACATCGTCGACCGCGGCCCGCGCATTCGCGAGGCGCTGCACATCGTCCACGACATGGTCGAGGCCGGCCAGGCGTTCTGCATCATGGGCAACCACGAGTACAACGCCCTGGGCTGGGTGACCCCGGCGCTGCCTGGCAGCGGCAAGTCGTTCGTGCGCGAGCACACCCCGCGCCACGCCCGGCTGATCGACGAAACCCTGGAACAGTTCGCCCAGCACCCCGGCGACTGGCACGACTTCATCCAGTGGTTCTACGACATGCCGCTGTTCGTCGACGCCGGGCGCTTCCGCCTGGTGCATGCCTGCTGGGACCCACGGCTGATCGAGCCACTGCGCCAGCAATACCCCGACGGGCGCATCGACGAGCATTTCATCCAGGCCTCGGCGATTTCCGGCAGCTTCGCCGCCAATGTGTGCAACCGCCTGCTGCGAGGCACCGACATGCGCCTGCCCGACGGCCTTACGCTCACCGGCGGCGACGGCCTGACCCGCGCCTTCTTCCGTACCAAGTTCTGGGAAGAAGACCCGCAAACCTACGGCGACATCGTGTTCCAACCCGATGCGTTGCCCGAGGAAGTGGCCCGCACACCGCTTAGCCACACCGAAAAGAACGCCCTGCTGCGCTACGCCGAAGACGAACCGTTGCTGTTCGTTGGCCACTACTGGCGCAGCGGCCGGCCGGCACCGATCCGCAGCAACCTGGCCTGCCTGGACTACAGTGCAGTGCTGTACGGCAAGCTGGCGGCCTACCGGCTGGATGACGAAACCCATATCGACCCGCACAAGTTCGTCTGGGTCGATGTCGAGCGCCCACAGGCCAACCAATGAATATCATCGAAGTCATGCGCCTGCCGCTGTCGGTCGACCTCAGCGGCTTCGTCCACCTGTTGCAGCGCCTGCAGGTGCCGCACCGGGTGAGCGAGGAGGGCGAGGAGCAGGTGCTCTGGGCCCCCGACACCCTGGCTGGCGACGTACGCGAGCTGTACCAGCGCTTCCCCGACGGCAACGCCGACGTGCAGCTTGCGCCAGCGGATTCACCCGCCAATGCCCCTGCAGCGCCGTCACTGGCGGAACAGGCCAAGGCCTGCAAGGTCACAGCCGCCGTGCTGATCCTCTGCCTGATCGTCGCTGGCCTCACCAGCCTGGGCGACAACCTCGATGCGATCAGCTGGCTCACCTTCCTCGATTTCCGCGTCCAGGGCGACTACCTGCACTTCACCCCGCTGGCCCAGGGCCTGGCCGAAGGCCAATGGTGGCGGCTGGTGTCGCCCATGCTGCTGCACTTTGGCGTGCTGCACCTGGCCATGAACGGCATGTGGTACTGGGAGCTGGGCAAGCGCATCGAACTGCGCCAGGGCCCCTGGCTGCTGCTGGGCCTGACCTTGCTGTTCAGCCTGGTGTCGAACCTGGCCCAGCATTTCACCAGCGGCCCGAGCCTGTTCGGCGGTTTGTCTGGCGTGCTCTACGGCCTGCTCGGCCACGTGTGGCTGTACCAGTGGCTGGCGCCCAACCCTCACTTCAACCTGCCCCGGGGCGTGCTGGTGATGATGCTGATCTGGCTGGTGGTGTGCCTGACCGGCGTGGTCGGCCAGCTCGGCTTCGGCCAGATCGCCAACGCCGCCCACGTCGGCGGGCTGCTCATCGGATGCCTGACCGGGCTCTTGGGCGGGGCGCTGGCCCGGCGTAAACTGTCGGCTTGAACCAGGAGACTCTATGTCCACTTTCGCGCAAATGATTGAAAACATCACCCCGGAAATCTACGAGAGCCTGAAACTGGCCGTGGAAATCGGCAAATGGTCGGACGGGCGCAAGCTCACCGCCGAGCAGAAAGAGCTGTCGCTGCAGGCGGTGATCGCCTGGGAAATCAAGAACCTCCCCGAAGACCAGCGCACCGGCTACATGGGTCCGCAGGAATGCGCCTCGAAGTCCGCACCCATTGCCAACATTCTGTTCAAGTCGGACTCGGTACATTGATCGAACTCGCTCGTGGCTCTTTGAGCAAGATGGCGGTCAGCCTGCAGGCACCGTTGGTGCAGTACAGCTTCCGCCTCGATGACACCCTGGTGCCGGTCAACCCGTTGATCGGCCAGCGCCTGCGCCTGGAATACCTCGGCGCCATTCACTGCAACCATTGTGGCAAGCGCACCAAGACCAGCTTCAGCCAGGGGTATTGCTACCCCTGCATGACCAAGCTGGCCCAGTGCGACGTGTGCATCATGGCCCCGGAAAAATGCCACTACGACGCCGGCACCTGCCGCGAGCCGTCGTGGGGCGAACAGTTCTGCATGACCGACCACGTGGTCTACCTGGCCAATTCCTCGGGCATCAAGGTGGGCATTACCCGCGCCACCCAGTTGCCCACCCGCTGGCTCGACCAGGGCGCGATCCAGGCCCTGCCGATCATGCGCGTGGCCACCCGCCAGCAATCGGGTCTGGTCGAAGACGTGCTGCGCAGCCAGGTGCCCGACCGCACCAACTGGCGCGCGCTGCTCAAGGGCGACGCCGAAGCGCTCGACCTGCCGGCCATCCGCGAGCAGGTGTTCGACGCCTGCGCCGATGGCCTGCGCGACCTGCAGGCCCGCTTTGGCCTGCAGGCGATCCAGCCGCTGCCCGATGCCGAAGTGGTGCAGATGAACTACCCGGTCGAGGCCTACCCGAAAAAGATCGTCAGCTTCAACCTCGACAAGGACCCGGTGGCCGAAGGCACGCTGCTGGGCATCAAGGGCCAGTACCTGATCTTCGACACCGGCGTGATCAACATTCGCAAGTACACGGCCTACCAGTTGGCCGTGCTCCAGTAAAAAGGACCTGCACATGCGTACCGAACAACCGCAAGTGATCTACCTCAAGGACTACCAGGCGCCCGAGTACCTGATCGACGAGACGCACCTGACCTTCGAACTGTTCGAGGACCACACCTTGGTCCATGCGCAACTGGTCATGCGCCGCAACCCGGCACGCGGTGCCGGGCTGCCGCCGTTGGTGCTCGATGGCCAGCAGCTGGAGCTGCTGCGTGCCTCGCTGGACGATGCCGAGCTGCAGGCCGGCGACTACCAGCTCGAAGCCGACAGCCTGACCGTCCAGCCCAAGGCCGAGCGCTTCACCCTCGACACCAGCGTGAAGATCCACCCTGAAAGCAACACCGCGCTGGAAGGCCTGTACAAGTCCGGCAAGATGTTCTGCACCCAGTGCGAGGCCGAAGGTTTCCGCAAGATCACCTACTACCTCGACCGCCCGGATGTGATGAGCACCTTCACCACCACGGTGATCGCCGAACAGCATCGCTACCCCGTGCTGCTTTCCAACGGCAACCCGATCGGCAGCGGGCCGGCCGAAGACGGCCGCCACTGGGCAACCTGGGAAGACCCGTTCATGAAGCCGGCGTACCTGTTCGCGCTGGTGGCCGGTGACCTTTGGTGCGTGGAGGACAACTTCACCCGCCAGTCCGGCCGCGACGTGACCCTGCGCATCTATGTCGAGCCCGAGAACATCGACAAGTGCGACCACGCCATGGTCAGCCTGAAGAAGTCCATGCGCTGGGACGAAGAGGTGTACGGCCGCGAATACGACCTGGACATCTTCATGATCGTTGCGGTCAACGACTTCAACATGGGCGCCATGGAAAACAAGGGCCTGAACATCTTCAACTCCAGTTGCGTGCTGGCCCGCGCCGAAACCGCCACCGACGCCGCCCACCAGCGTGTTGAGGGTGTGGTCGCCCACGAGTACTTCCACAACTGGTCGGGCAACCGCGTCACGTGCCGCGACTGGTTCCAGCTGTCGCTCAAGGAAGGCTTCACGGTGTTCCGCGATGCCGAGTTCAGCGCCGACATGAACTCGCGCACGGTCAAGCGCATCGAGGACGTCGCCTACCTGCGCACCCACCAGTTCGCCGAAGACGCCGGCCCCATGGCCCACCCGGTGCGCCCGGACAGCTTCATCGAAATCTCCAACTTCTACACCCTGACGGTGTACGAGAAGGGCGCCGAAGTGGTGCGCATGGTGCGTACGCTGTTGGGCGCAGACGGTTTCCGCAAGGGCAGCGACCTGTACTTCGAGCGCCACGATGGCCAGGCGGTCACCACCGACGACTTCATCAAGGCCATGGAAGACGCCAACGGCGTCGACCTCACCCAGTTCAAGCGCTGGTACAACCAGGCCGGCACCCCGCGCCTGGCGGTCAGCGAAGCCTATGATGGCGCCGCCCAGACCTACAGCCTGACCTTCCGCCAGAGCTGCCCGCAAACCCCGGACAAGGCCGAGAAACTGCCGTTCGTGATTCCGGTGGAACTGGGCCTGCTCGATGCCCAGGGCAACGACCTGCCACTGCAACTGGCCGGTGAAGCCAGCCCTGGGGCCAGCAGCCGCGTGCTGTCGGTGACCGAGGCCGAGCAGACCTTCACCTTCCAGGGCATAGCCGCCAAGCCGCTGCCGTCGCTGCTGCGCGGCTTCAGTGCGCCGGTGAAGTTGAGCTTCCCCTACGACCGTGACCAGCTGATGTTCCTGATGCAGCACGACAGCGATGGCTTCAACCGCTGGGAAGCGGGCCAGCAATTGTCGGTGCAGGTGCTGCAGGAGCTGATCGGCCAGTACCAGCGCGGCGCAGCGCTCACCCTTGACCAGCGCCTGATTACCGCGCTCGGCACGGTGCTGGGCAATGCATCGCTCGACCCCGCCATGGTTGCCGAAATGCTCTCGCTGCCCGGTGAAGCCTACCTCACCGAGATCAGCCAGGTGGCGGACGTGGACGCCATTCACGCGGCCCGCGAGTTCGCCCGCCAGCAAATCGCCGAACAGCTGTTCGACGCGCTGTGGGCGCGCTACCAGGCCAACCGTGAGGTGTCGCGCAACACCGCCTATGTGGCCGCTGCCGAGCACTTCGCCCGCCGCAGCCTGCAGAACATCGCGCTGTCGTACCTGATGCAGAGCGGCAAGGCGCAGGTGCTGGAAGCGACCCTGGAGCAGTTCGAGCACTGCGACAACATGACCGAGCGCCTGACCGCGCTGGCGGTGCTGGTCAACTCGCCGTTCGAGGCCGAGCGCGCCAAGGCCCTGGAGTCCTTTGCCGAGCACTTCAAGGACAACCCGCTGGTCATGGACCAGTGGTTCAGCGTGCAGGCGGCCAGCACCTTGCCGGGCGGCCTGGCACGGGTCAAGGCGCTGATGCAGCACCCGGCATTCACCTTGAAGAACCCGAACAAGGTGCGGGCGTTGATCGGCGCCTTTGCCGGGCAGAACCTGGTGAACTTCCACGCAGCCGACGGTTCGGGCTATCGCTTCCTGGCGGACTTGGTGATCGAGCTCAACGCGTTGAACCCGCAGATTGCTTCGCGCCAACTGGCACCGCTGACCCGCTGGCGCAAGTACGATGACGCGCGGCAGGTGCTGATGAAGGGCGAGCTGGAGCGGATTCTGGCTTCCGGTGAGCTGTCCAGCGATGTGTATGAAGTGGTGAGCAAGAGCCTGGCGTAAGCCTGGTCGATTCTGGGGCTGCTGTGCAGCCCATCGCAGGCAAGCCAGCTCCTACAGGCTAATCGAACCCCTGTAGGAGCTGGCTTGCCTGCGATGGGCCGCAAAGCGGCCCCAGCTTTTTCCCGGTTAACAAAACATAACGTCTTGTCCGTTGTAATCGCGCAACCTTCCCCGATACGATCCCTCCAGGCTACGGCAAGCCTCTAGCACAGGCTTTTCACAGCACAGACCCACCAAGAAGAACACAACAGGGGATGGTCATGAAGGAGCGGGTGATGACGCGAGCCAGGCGTGGTGCCTGGCCGCTGGCGGCCGGTGCGATGCTGGCGCTGGCACTGGGCATGTGGGCCGACAGCGCGCAAGCTGCTGGCGCCGACGAATACTCCACCGAATCGGCCAAGGCCAGCCAGAGCCTGTTGATCGGCGCCACCCATGCCGGCAAGCGCCTGGTGGTGGTGGGTGATCGCGGGCATATCCTGTTCTCCGACGACCAGGGCGCCACGTGGACCCAGGCCCGGGTGCCTACCCGGCAGTTGCTCACCGCCGTGTTCTTCCTCGACGACAAACGCGGCTGGGCGGTAGGCCACGATGCCCAGGTGCTGGCCAGCAACGACGGCGGCGCAACCTGGAGCAAGCAGTTCGAAGACCTTGCCCGCGAAGCGCCCCTGCTCGACCTGACCTTCCTCGACGCCCAGCACGGCTTTGCCGTGGGCGCCTACGGGGCGTTGCTGGAAACCACCGATGGCGGCCAGCGCTGGAATGACATCGCCGAGCGCCTGGACAACCCCGACCAACTGCACCTCAACGGCATCACCCGGGTGCGCGATGCCGGCTTGTTCATCGTCGGCGAGCAGGGCGGCATGTTCCGCTCCAGCGACAACGGGCAAACCTGGGCCAAGGTCCAGGGCCCCTACGAGGGCTCGCTGTTCGGCGTGATCGGCACTGCCGCGCCGCGCACCCTGTTGGCCTACGGCCTGCGCGGCAATCTGTTCCGCTCCACCGACTTCGGTGACAGCTGGCAGCCCATCGCCCTCAAGGCCGCACGCGGCGAGCTCGAATTCGGCCTGGCAGGCGCTACGCTTGTCGAAGACGGCAGCCTGGTGCTGGTGGGTAATGGCGGCAGCGTGCTGCGCAGCACCGATGACGGGCAGAACTTCAGCGTCTACAACCGCGCCGACCGCATCGCCCTGGCCGGCGTCAGCGGCCTGGCCAATGGCGGCCTGCTGCTGGTGGGGCAGGGTGGCGTCCACCTGGCCGGCGCCGACGGTGCGGACCTGCCTGCCAAGGAGGTGCGGCCATGACCAGCAGGGAGAGCATCACCATGCACCCGCACCACCAGGACAAGGCCACGCTGCTCGAACGCCTGATCTTCAACAACCGCCCGGTGGTCATCGCCCTGTGCCTGCTGGTCAGCATCTTCCTGTTCTGGCAGGCCACGCAGATTCGCCCCTCGACCAGTTTCGAGAAGATGATCCCGCTGCAGCACCCCTTCATCGAACAGATGATGGAACACCGCAACGACCTGGCCAACCTCGGCAACACCGTGCGCATTTCGGTGGAGGCGGTCAACGGCGACATTTTCGACAAGGACTACATGGAGACCCTGCGCCAGATCCACGACGAGGTGTTCTACATCCCCGGCGTCGACCGCGCCGGGCTGAAATCGCTGTGGAGCCCCAGCGTGCGCTGGAGCGAGGTCACCGAGGAGGGCTTCTCCGGTGGCGAGGTGATTCCCAACACCTACAACGGCTCCCAGGACAGCCTCGACAGCCTGCGCGACAACGTGCTCAAGTCGGGCCAGGTGGGGCGCCTGGTGGGTAACAACTTCAAGTCCAGCATCGTCGACGTGCCGCTGCTGGAAAGCTTCCCCGACCCGCAGGACCCCGGCCGGCAGGTGAAGCTCGACTACCAGCAGTTCTCGCACCAACTGGAGGAGAAAATCCGCGACAAGTTCCAGGCGCAGAACCCCAACGTGAAAATCCACATCATCGGTTTTGCCAAGAAGGTCGGCGACCTGATCGATGGCCTGGTGATGGTGGCGATGTTCTTCGGCGTGGCCCTGGCGATTACCTGGGTGCTGCTGTACTGGTTTACTTGGTGCATCCGCAGCACCGTTGCCGTGCTCATCACCACCCTGGTGGCGGTGGTGTGGCAGCTGGGCCTGATGCATGCCGTGGGCTTCGGCCTGGATCCCTACTCGATGCTGGTGCCGTTCCTGATCTTCGCCATCGGCATTTCCCACGGGGTGCAGAAGATCAACGGCATCGCCCTGCAGTCCAGCGACGCCGACAACGCCCTGACCGCCGCCCGGCGCACCTTCCGCCAGTTGTTCCTGCCGGGGATGATCGCCATTCTCGCCGACGCGGTGGGCTTCATCACCTTGCTGATCATCGACATCGGGGTGATCCGGGAGCTGGCCATCGGCGCCTCGATTGGCGTGGCGGTGATCGTCTTCACCAACCTGATCCTGCTGCCGGTGGCTATTTCCTACGTTGGCATCAGCAAGAAGGCCATCGAACGCAGCAAGAAGGACGCGACCTGCGAGCACCCGTTCTGGCGCCTGCTGTCGAACTTCGCCAGTGCCAAGGTGGCGCCGGTGTCGATTGCCCTGGCCCTGGTGATGTTCGCTGGCGGCCTGTGGTACAGCCAGAACCTGAAGATCGGCGACCTCGACCAGGGCGCGCCGGAGCTGCGCCCCGACTCGCGCTACAACCAGGACAACAACTTCATCATCAGCAACTATTCCACCAGTTCCGATGTGCTGGTGATCATGGTCAAGACCCCGCCGGAAAGCTGCTCGATCCACTCGACCATGGCGCCGGTCGACGAGTTGATGTGGACCATGGAGAACACCCCGGGCGTGCAGTCGGCCATTTCCCTGGTGACGGTGTCCAAGCAGGTAATCAAGGGCATGAACGAGGGCAGCCTGAAATGGGAAACCCTTTCGCGCAACCCGGACGTGCTGAACAACTCCATCGCCCGTGCCGACGGCCTGTACAACGCCGACTGCTCGCTGGCGCCGGTGCTGGTGTTCCTCAACGACCACAAGGCCGAAACCCTGGAACGGGTGACCAGCGTGGCCAAGGCCTTTGCCGACAGCCATGACAAGCAGGGCCTGCAGTTCCTCCTGGCCGCCGGTAACGCCGGGATCGAGGCCGCCACCAACGAGGTGATCAAGTCGGCCGAGTTGACCATCCTGATCCTGGTCTACCTGTGCGTGGCGGTGATGTGCATGATCACCTTCCGCTCATTCGCCGCCACCCTGTGCATCGTGCTGCCGCTGGTGCTCACCTCGGTGCTGGGTAACGCGCTGATGGCGTTCATGGGCATTGGCGTGAAGGTTGCCACCTTGCCGGTGGTGGCCCTGGGCGTGGGCATTGGCGTGGACTACGGCATCTACATCTACAGCCGCCTGGAAAGCTTCCTGCGCGCCGGGTTGCCGTTGCAGGAAGCCTATTACCAGACCCTGCGCTCGACAGGTAAAGCGGTGCTGTTCACTGGCCTGTGCCTGGCCATTGGCGTGTGCACCTGGATCTTCTCGGCCATCAAGTTCCAGGCCGACATGGGCTTGATGCTGACCTTCATGCTGCTGTGGAACATGTTTGGCGCGCTGTGGCTGCTGCCGGCGCTGGCGCGATTCCTGATCAAGCCGGAGAAAATGGCGGGCAAACAGGGTGGTTCGATCTTCGCCCATTGAATCGTTGGGGCCGCGTCGCGGCCCCAACGGTTATACTGCCAGCTCATTTTCAAACGGTATTCCCATGTCTTCCCTCGCCACCGCCCTCGCATCCTGCGACATGCTCCTGATCGACGGCCTGCATGCCTTCGACTTCACCTGCGACGCCAACGGCCTTACCGTCGAATGCATGGACGGCCGCCAGCACCGTCGCTGGTCCTTTACCCCGGAGCAAGTCGCTGCTGCGGTTGCCAACGGTGATGAATGGCAACTGGCCGATGCCCAGGGCGAGCATCGTCTAATCTGTATGAGTGCCTTGCGTGCCCCGGATGAAGACGATGAAGAACCGGACCTGGACGAGCCTGCTGACCGCTAGCCTGATGAGCCTGACAATCACCGCCCAGGCAGCCACGCTGCTGGTGGGCAGCTACACCGATGGTCAAAGCCAGGGCATCTACCGCTACACGTTCGACACCAAGACCGGGCAGATCGCGCCCACGCCGCTGCAGGTGGTCAAGAGTGTCAGCCCCTCCTGGCTGGTGTTGTCGGCCGACCAGCGCCAGCTGTTTGCGGTCAACGAAACCGTCAATGGCCAGGTCAGCAGCTTCAGCGTCAGTGCCAAGGGCGAGATCAAGCCGCTGAACCAGGTGGCCAGCCGCGGCGACGAGCCCACCCACGCCAGCCTCAGCCGTGACCAGCGCTACCTGTTCGTCGCCAACTACGCCGTTGCCCCCAACCCGGGCGGCAGCCTGGTGGTGATCCCGGTGGCCAAGGACGGCAAGCTCAAGGAGGTGGTCCAGCAGTTGCGGCACACCCCCAGCAAGGTGAACCCCGAACGCCAGGCCGGTGCCCATGTGCATTCGCTGGTGCTGTCGCCGGATGGCCAGCACGTGTATGCCTGCGACCTGGGCGCCGACAAGGTGTTCATCTACCGTTACGACGGCGCCAGCGCCGAACACCCGCTGAGCCCGGCGATTCCCGCTGCGGTCGACCTGCCACCGGGCAGCGGTCCGCGCCATTTGCTGTTCGACGCCAAGGGCCGGCATGCCTACCTGACGCTTGAAATGAGCGGCGAAGTGGTGATGTTCGACGTCAAGGACGATGCCTTGCTTGAGCGTCAGCGCTTGCCCCTGACCGAGCGCCAGGACGCTGCGGCGAAAGCCTCCGGCGGGCTGCACCTGTCAGCCGATGGGCGCTTTCTGTACGTGAGCAACCGCGGCACGGCGAATGAGATCGTGGTATTCAGCGTGGGCAAGGACGACGGCCAGCTGAGTTTCCTGCAGCGCCGTTCGGTGGAAGGCGATCACCCACGGGAATTCGCCCTCGACCCCAGCGACAACTTCCTGCTGGTGGCCAACCAGAAAAGCAACCAGATCGTGGTCATGCGCCGCGACCCGCGCAGCGGCAAGCTGGGCGAAACGGTGCAGGCCTTCGCCCAGGACGCGCCGTCGGACCTCAAGTTCATCGAGTAGCGTTCACGCCCCTGGAAGGGGGCGTGAACTATCGATACCGCTGATAATCCCTACCAGCGCAATGAATTTCTGCAGCTCGCCTCGGCGGCGTAAGTTTGACCCAAGGCCCAAGTGGCTGAACGTCAAACTCAAAACGTCGAGGTCAGCCCCATGAACTTCAACCTTTTCCCCGTGATCGCCGCCTCTGCCATTTCCGCCTCCGTGGTGCTGCCGGCCCATGCCCATGCCGACAGCAGCAAGGCATCGGCCACCCACAGCTACACCGAGCAGTACCTGCGCCAGAGCGCCAACTTCCATGCTGCACTGAGCGCCAAGCACGGCCACTGACTCAAGCCTGACTCGGACCCTGTAGGAGCGAGCCTTGCTCGCGATGGGTCGCGCAGCGCCCCAGGTTTTCAGCTTCGCAGCCCGTATTGCCGGGGCTGCTTTGCAGCCCATCGCGAGCAAGGCTCGCTCCTACAGGGGCCATGAAATGCTTGAGACAGGTGTCTAACGTGCCATGACCGACTTGAACAGGTCCGACGCCAGCCACCCCTCCAGCCAGCTCCGCACCCGCGGATAAGCCGCCTCGGCGAACCACTGCGGTTCGACCCCGGCAAACTGGCGCATCAGGGGCAACAGCGCGGCATCGGCCAGGCTCGCCTGTTCGGCCAGCAGGAACGCCCGGCCTTCAAGCAACGTCTCAAGCTCCGCCAGCCAGGCCTCGGCCTGCTGGCGGTAGTGCTCGCGTGAATGCTCGGGGTAGCGCTCGGCATACTTGTACAGGTTCACCTGCGCCTTGAACGTGCTGTCGTTGCGGGCAATCAGCGCCTCGGCGTGCTGCGCCGCCAGCGGGTCGGCCTGCAGGCGCCAGTCTTGCGGGTCGTGCTGCTCAAGCGCCCAGCGCATGATGTCCAGGCTCTCCTCCAGTACCCCGGCACCGGTGTCGAGCACCGGCACCGTGCCCTTGGGCGACAGCGCCAGCAACGCCGGCGGCTTGTTCTTCATCGCCACCTCGACGATGTCCACCGCACAGCCGGCATAGCGCAGCGCCAGGCGCGCGCGCATGGCCCAGGGGCAGCGGCGGAACGAGTAGAGGATCACCCGCACACCTCCACATCACTCAGGCCATTGCCCTGGCGCCGTACCTGGATCTGCACCGGAATGCGCTCGTGCATTTCCTGCACGTGGGAAATCACCGCCACCTTGCGCCCCTGGGCCTGCAGGCCGTCGAGCGCGTCCATGGCCAGTTGCAGCGATTCAGGGTCGAGGCTGCCGAAGCCTTCGTCGATGAACAGCGACTCGATGCGCAACGTGCTCGACGCCATCGAGGCCAGGCCCAGGGCCAGGGCCAGCGACACCAGGAACGTCTCGCCACCGGACAGCGAGTGCACCGAGCGCAGCTCATCGCCCATTTCCGTGTCCAGCACCAGCAGGCCCAGGGCGCTGCCACCGCGCTTGAGGCGGTAGCGCCGGGCCAGCTGGCGCAACTGGGCGTTGGCGTGGTGCAGCAGCAGGTCGAGGTTGTAGCCCTGGGCGATCTTGCGGAACACGTCGCCTGAGGCCGAGCCGATCAGGGCATTCAAGCGCGCCCAGCGTTGCCACTGCTGGTAGGCCTGTTCGATTTCCCCGGCCAGGGCAGCACTGGCCTGCTGGCGGCGCTGGTCGTCGGCCTGCTGCGCACGCAGCTCCGCGCAGTGCTGTTCGTGGCCTGCCAGGCCTTCGCGCAGCGCCGCCAGGGCTTGTTCGAGGTCTTCGACCGAGCTTTCCACGCTCATCAGTGCGGCATGTTGCTGCAGGCGCTGCTCGCGCTCCTGGAACAGCACGCGGCCTTGTTCGATGGCTTTCTGCGCACTTTCCAGGCGCTGGCGCAGCTCGCCCAGCTGGGCGTCGTCCATGGCCAGCAGGCGGTCGAGGCCTGCGTCGTCCAGTTCCGGGTGCGCGGCGCGCCATTGGGCGATGTCGCCTTGCAACTGCTGGCATTCAAGCGCCAGGGCCTGCTGTTGCTGGCCGCTGGCCTTGAGTTCGGTGGCCAGTTGCACGCCCTGGGTGTGCAGGGCTTGCAGGCGCTGGGCGGTGTCGGCGTCGAGGGCGCGGGCCTGTTCCAGTTGCGTGTCCAGGTGCTGCTGCCAGGCCTCGGCGCTGGCATGCTCGCCAAGCAGTTCGGCCAGGGCGGCCTGGGCCTGCTGGCGCTGGGTGTCGACGCTGGCAAGCTGCTGGCGCGCCTGCTCCAGGGCCTGCAGCCGTGCCTGTTGCTGGTCGCGCAGTTTGTCCAGCTGGCCTTGTCGGGCCTGCTGTTCGTCCTGTTCGTCCTTGCGTTGCTCCAGCTGCTGCAGGCGTTGGGCGATCTGCTGGTCGAGGGCCAGGAATGCATGGGCCGGGTCGTCGCCCAGGGCTTTGAGCACATCGTCCGGCAGCACGCTGGCCAGGTCACTCAGGCCTTGCTGCAGTTGTTGCTCGTCGCTGGCCAAGGCTTGGTGTTGATGGTCCAGGTTGCGCTGGGCCTGCTGCTGGGCCTGCTCGGCAGCCTGCAGTTGCTGGTTGAGGCGGGCGGCATCCTTTTGCAGGGCGAGCAGGGCGCTCTGGCGCTTCTCGTCCTTGCCAATTTCTTCGTCCAGGCGCCGTAGCTGGCTGTCGAGCCAGGCGCTGCGGGCCTTGTCGTCCTGGGGCGCGAGCGCCGGCCACAGGCTGTGGGCCTGCACCTGGGCCACCAGCGGCTGCAGCTGCTCACCCAGTTGCTGTTGCTGCTGCTGGTAATCCTTGAGCTGGGCATTGACCACACCCAGCTGGGTGCGCAGCTCGACCAGCTTGCCGTTGAGGGTTTCGACCTGCTTCTGCGCCGCGTCCTCTTCGGCCTGGTCGTGGCGGCCGAGGCTTTGCAGCAACGCTTCGGGTTGGTGGAACGGGTGTTCGGCGCTGCCGCACACCGGGCAAGGCTCGCCCTCGCGCAGCTGGCCACGCAGTTCCTCGACGCTGGTGTTGCGGGCCATGCGCTGGCGTTCGAGCAACTGGCGGGTGATGTTGAGCGCTTGCTCGGCGGCCTCAAGCTCGGCCTTGGCGGCGGTGCCTTCGCCGATCAGGTGCTGGCGTTGCTGCATGGCCTGCTGCTGGCGGCCACGCAGGCTGTCGAGCTGCTGGCGCACGTCCAGTTCGCGGCCGTGCAGGCGCGACAGCTCCTCGACGGCGCGTTGCTGTTTGCGGTTGTCTTGCAACATGCCGCCGAGCAGGTCGATTTGTTCAGCCAGGGCCTGGGGCTCGGCCTTGGCTTCGCGGAACAGCAGCTCGTAGTGCTCGCGCTGGCCCTGCAGCTGGGCATTGGCCTGGCTGGCCTGGGCCTGCAGGCCCGGCAGTTCCTCACGGCCCTTGGCCAGGCGCCCGCCAATCAGCATCACTTGCTTGAGCTGAGGCAGGTAGGCCTGCCAGGCGCTGGCCAGCCCTGCCAGGTGCTCGCTGTCGGCCAGGGCGGTGTCGATCAGGGCCAGTTGTTGCTGGCTGCGCTGCTGGTTTTCTTCCAGCTGCTGCAGGTGTTGCTGGCCTTCGCCCACGTGCTGCTCGGCCTGCTGGGCGGCAGTGGTTTGCGCGGTGAGTGCTTCATCCAGGCGGGTGAGGGTGTCTTGGCCGGCGAACGCCTGGCGCAGGCGCGGGGCGTTTTCGCCGTGCTGGGCCTGTTGCTGGGCCAAGGCGTCGCAGGCGGCCGCCTGGGCCTGCTCAAGTTCGCCGGTGGCACCCTGCAGTTCACTTTGCCGGTGCTGTTGCTCGGCGATCTGCGCGCCCAGCGTTGCCAATTGCGCCGCGAGCATTTGCTGGCGGTGGAACTGGTGGCGCTGGGGGGCCAGGCGTTCCAGGCGCTGCAGGTCCAGGCGCTGTTCGGCCAGTTGCTGCCAGCCGTCTTCGGCGGCCTGCAGGGCGGTGCTGGCGGCGCTGTGCTGGGCGTGCAGCTGGCGCTGCTCCTCAAGCCAGATGCGTTGCTGCTCCAGTTGCCGCTCGCCGGCCTGGTCGGCCTTGAGCTGCTGCAGCGCCTGCTCCAGTTGTTGGTCCAGCTCGGCGCGGGCTTCACTGGCCATTGGCAGCAAGTGGCTGGCGCGGTCGTTGAGGGCTTTGTGCGCCTCGCCGGTTTCCCGTGCCTTGCTGAAGGCGCGCTGGCCGAGGCGGGTGTAGATGGCGGTGTTGGTGAGCTTTTCCAGCAGCTCGCTGCGGTCTTTGTCGTCGGCCTTGAGGAATGCGCCGAATTCGCTTTGCGCCAGCATGACCGCGCGAGTGAACTGCTCGAAGTTCAGGCCCAGGCGGGCCTCGATCAATTGCTTGTATTCGTTCTTGCCGCTGCCCAGTACCTGCTCGCTGTCCAGGTCGTACAGGCTCTGGCGGCTGTGCTGGAGCTTGCCGTTGGCTTTGTCGCGGGCGCGGTTGGCTTCCCAGCGGGCGCGGTAGCGGTGGCCGTCGATGCCCACGAAGTCGACTTCTGCAAAGCCACTGCCGGTGCCGCGGCGCAGCAGGTTGCGCGGGTCGGAGGTGGGAATTTCACCGTCGGCGTCGGGCACCTTGGCCTCGCGGCCGATGTCGTTGAGCCGCGGCACGGTGCCGAACAGGGCCAGGCACAGGGCGTCGAGCAGGGTGCTTTTGCCGGCGCCAGTCGGCCCGGTGATGGCGAACAGGCCGGCGCTGGCCAGGGGTTCGGCGGTGAAGTCGATGTCCACAGGCCCTGCCAGGGATGCCAGGTTCTTCAGGCGGATGGCGAGAATCTTCATGGCTGTTCCTCTTCTTGCTGCACGTCTTGCAGCAGCTGGGCGAAGTCGGCCAGGGTCTGCTCGTCCACGGGGCTGCCGTAGGCTTGTTCCCAGGCACGGCCGAACAAGTCATGGGGCGTCATCTGGGCCAGTTCGACGAAGGCCATGTCGTCATCCTCGGCGCTGCCGGCGCCTGCGTACTCGGCGCTGATGCGGATCAGCCGCACCGCTTTGCCATGCAGGGCGTTTTCAACCTGCTGGCGCAGGTCGGGCTGTGGTTCGTCCAGGCGTACGCGCACTTCCAGCCACGGCTGGCGGTTGGGGTCTTCCAGCAGGTCGACCACCGGCAGCTCGGCCAGCTGCTCAAGCAGCTCGCCCAACGGCGCCGGGCCGACCCGCTGCAGGGCGACCGCACGGGGGATGGGGCGCGGCTCGACGCTGACCAGCTCGGTGCCATCGAGCTCGACCTCCAGCACCTGGTGCGGGTAGTTGATTTCGGCGAACGACAACGGAATTGGCGAGCCGCTGTAGCGGATGCGGGTTTCGCGGTTGACCTTCTGCGGCTTGTGCAGGTGGCCGAGGGCGACGTAGCTGATGGCCTTGTCGAACAGCTTGGCCGGCAGCGCCTCGGCGTTGCCGATGATCAGGCTGCGTTCGGAGTCTTCCGACACTGCGCCACCGGCCATGTGCGCGTGGCTGATGGCGACCAGTGCCTGGCCCTGCTTGCGCTTTTTCTGGGCGGCGGCGATCAGCTGCTGGTGCACCTGGGTGATGCCTTGCAGGTAGTCCTCGCCCAGTTGCGGGCCGGTGACTTCGGCCGGGCGCAGGAAGGGCAGGGCGAGGCACCAGGCGGCGACCTTGCCACGGCCATTGGTCAGCGGGATCAGCAGGCGTTCGGTGTCCAGCTGGCCTTCGTCGAGCCAGTGCACGCGGCCCAGGGCATGGGTGCGCAGGCGGCGCATCAGCGCGGCGGGCAGCTCGATGCGCGAGCCGGAATCGTGGTTGCCGGCGATCATCACGATGTCCAGTTTCGGCTGTTGCTCATGGGCCTGGACGATGAAGTCGTAGAGCCGTTCCTGGGCTTTGACCGGTGGGTTCACCGTGTCGAATATATCCCCGGCGATCAGCAGCGCGTCTGGCTGGCGCAGCTGCAGCTGGCCGAGCAGCCAGTCGAGGAAGCAGGCGTGTTCGAAGTCGCGTTCCTGGCCGTGCAGGCTTTGGCCCAGGTGCCAGTCGGAGGTGTGAAACAGACGCATGGATGACCTGTTGGAAGGGAGCTGGGGGGCTTTGGGGTTGGGGCGGTATGGTAACGCAAGTGCAGGTTGGCCTGTACCGGCCTCTTCGCGGGCAAGCCCGCTCCCACAGGGATACCATTTCCCGTGGCCTGTGGGAGCGGGCTTGCCCGCGAAGAGGCCGGTACGCTCAATGCATCATTTCGGATACAGCGGCGGCAAGCTCCCGCTTTCCCCGGCCGGCAACAACACCTGCTCGGCCGGTGGAATGGTGCCGATCGCCCGCCACAGGTCCTCACCTTGCCAATACTGCCCGCTCTCGCTGTACAACGCCCCGTTCAGCCCATCCAGGGCATCCGACAACGGCACGAAACGCGCCGCCATCTCAGCCAGGGTTTCCGGCTGCTGCCGGGCCCAGGCGTCCAGCGCCTGGCGGGTGGCCTGGGGGTCGTTGGCCAAACACGCGCGCTTGAGGTCGTCCAGCAGCGTGCGTGGGCTTGGGCCGTTCTGTGCGGCGCGCAGCACCGCCGGTTGCGAGCGGGCGCGCCACCACAGGGCGAACCCAAGCAGCGTGGTCAGGGCGAACACCATCGTTGCCAGCTGCCATGGCCACAGCAGCGGGTTGCCAGCGCTGCTGTCGCCCACCGGCGTGTCCGCGCTCAGGGCCGGGTTGTCTTCCACGTTCAGGGTGCGCGCCGGCAGGCTGCTGTGCTCCAGGTGATCCTCGCGGGTGTTCCACCAGGTGATTTCCAGCGCCGGCAGGGCCAGCTCGCCGCTGTGGGTCGGCACCAGCGCCTCGCGCTCTTCGCGGTTGGCGGTCATGCCGCGTTCGTTGATTTCATTGCGCAGCACCGGTTGGTCCGGGTAGCGGCGCAGGCCGACGATTTCGGTGGCCGGCAGTTGCGGCAGCTGGGTGCTCGACAGGCCCTCGGCACGCAGGGTGATGCTGCGGGTCAGCGAATCGCCGATTTGTGGCTGCTGGCTGGCGGGGTCGGGGCTCCAGTGTTCTTCCAGGTTCAGGCTGCGCGCTGGCAGCCAGGGCACACCGGCCGGCCAGGCCGCCGGGATCGCCCGCACGGTCAGGTGCAGGGGCAGTGAACTGACCTGCACCTGGCGCCCGGCCCGCGGCGTGCCCGCGCCTTGCTGGGGGTCGGCGGCGGCGGTGGCGGTGAAGGTCAGTGGTGGTATGTCCAGGCTGCCGCTTTGCTGCGGGTACAGCGCGTAGCGAGTTTCGATCACGCCGTGGCGTACACCGTTGATTTCCTTTTCATAGGTGCGCGACTCACCCAGCGGTTCGACCTTGGCGTTCTCCAGCTGCAGGGGGCTGAGGCTGCTGTCGTCGTACAGCGACACCGAATGGTAGATGCGCAGGGTCAGCACCGCCTGGGCCTGGACGTACACCTCGGTGTTGTCCAGGGTGGCTTCGACGAACACCTGAGACGCGCTGTCCGGGCGGCTGGCATCGGCCTGCAGCACCTGCAGGTCGATGGCCTGGCTGCGCGACTGGCCCAGTTGCAGCTCGGGGATCTGCAGGCTGCCACTGCGCCGTGGCAGCAGGGTGATGATCCAGCGGGTGCTGGCGCGGGTTTCCCCGTCCAGGGTGTGCAGGCTGTTCAACTGGCGCGTGCCGCGCACCTCGAAATCAGGCTCCAGGGCACGCAGGTCGGGCTTGCCGAACTGGGTCACGTCCTGGCTTTCGAGGGTCAGTTCAAGGGTTTCGCCGGCTTGCACGCGGGTGCGGTCGACGCTGGCTTGCAGCGCCGGTACGGCCTGGGCCATGGCGGCCCAGAGCAGGCTGAGAAGAAAGACGCCGAAGCGACTCATCGTGTTTTTTCCTGATGCAATTGCTGTTCATACCAGAATTTGCGCCGCAGCAGCTCCGCCGGGTTGTCGGGGATCTCCCGCAGCCATTGTTCCAGGGCCTGGCGCTGTTCGGCATCGAGGCTGGTCGACACCGGGCGCTGCGGCGGCTGGGTAATGCTGTCGTCGTCACTGCCTTGGTTGCCGGGCCCGGCCTGGCTGTTGCCGCTGCCTTCGCCGGGTTGTTCGGCGCTGGCCTGTTGTTCATTGCCGGGCGAGCCTTGGGCAGGGCTGCTGGCCGAGCTGCTGTTGCCTTCCGTTTCGCTGCCGGGCGTGCCCTGGGCATCGGGGTTGGCAGGTTGCTCCTCGGCCTGGGCCTGGCGTTGTTGCAGCAACTGTTGCACCAGCGCCTGGTTGGCCAGTGCCGGCTGCAGGTCGGGCTGGCGTTCCAGGGCCTGTTCGTAGGCGTCCAGGGCGGCTTCCAGCTCGCCGCCGCGGGCCAGGGCATTGCCTCGATTGTAGTGGGCGGCGGCGCTGTTGCCTTGGGCGAAGGCTTGGGCGGCACCGGCATAGTCGCCGGCCTGGTACAGCGCCATGCCCCGCCACAGGGGGTTCTGGAAGTGTTCGGCAGCCTGCGCCGGGTGGTTCTGTTGCAGCAGGCGCTGGCCCTGTTGGTCGGGGCGCAGCCACAGGTCGTTGAACTCCAGGGCCTGGCTTGGCTGCGGCAGGGCCAGCAGCAGCGGCAGGCAGAACAGCCAGCCACGGCGCCCGGCGCAGGCGGCCAGCAACAGCAGGGGAATCAGCAGCCAGTAACCCTGGTCGGCCCAGCTGTCGAGCTGCAAGGTGTGGCCATTGTCGTCGCGCAGGCTGTGCGGGGTGTCGAACAGGCCCAGGCCGCGCAGGTCGAGGTCGTCGATGCGGGCGTGGCGGTAGCGCCCGCCAGTGCCGTTGATGAAGGCCTTGAGGCTGGCGCTGTCCAGGCGCGGCACCAGGATGCCGCCCTGGTCGTCCTTGAGGAATTCGCCATTGGCCTGGCGCACCGGCGCCCCCTCGCGGCTGCCGATGCCCAGCATCAGCAGGCTCGGCCCCTGGCGGCCCAGGGCCTGGGTGATGCCCTGGCGTTCAGCGGCGCTCAATGCCGAGCCCACCAGCAGCAGGCGGCCCTGGCCCAGGCCGCTTTGGGCCAGCAATGCCAAGCCCTTCTGCACTGCAAGGTCGGCGCGCTGGCCGGCTTGCGGCATGATCGACGGGTCGATGGCTTCGAGCAGGTTGCGCGTGGTGCCCAGGTCGTCGGACAGCGGCACCAGGGTGTGCGCCGAGCCTGCGTAGACAATCAGCGCAGTCTGGCTGTCGCGGCGGTGTTCAAGCAGGTCGAGGATCTTGCGCCGGGCCTGCTCCAGGCGGTTGGGCGTCATGTCTTCGGCGAGCATCTGCGGGGTCAGTTCCAGCAGGATCACCAGCGGGTCGGCCGGGCGCTGGCGGGTTTCCTCAAGGCGCTGCCAGCTTGGCCCCAGCAAGGCCAGCAGCACCAGCAGCCAGGCCAGGCCCAGGGCGACCCACGGCAGTTTACTGGTGCTGCCGCTGCCGCCGCCGAGCAGCACCGGGTGGAAGGCCGGCGGCAGGATCATCTGCCAGCGCCCGGCACGCTTTTGCCGGTGCCACAGCTTGTACAGCAGCCAGGCGAGCAGCGGCAGGACCAGCAGCCAGAGCGCGCGCAGCCATTGTGGCCATAGGTCGATCATCGCCGCCTCCTCAGGCGCAGGCGCTTCAGGCGCTGGCGCCACTCCGGGTGGGGTTGCAGGAAGCGTGGCCGGCGCAGCAGCCGGTGCAGCAGGTGGTCGGGCCATTGCACCGCCACCACCAGCAGCACGCTCAGCAGCAGGGCCAGGGCCAGCGGCCAGACGTACAAGGCCTTGGCAGTACGCGCCTGGGTCGGTTGCTGGGCCACCGGTTCAAGCTGGTCGAGGGTATCGCCGATGGCGCTCAGCTCGGCGCCGTCGTGGGCGCGGAAATAGGCGCCGTGGGTGATGTCGGCAATTTCCCGCAGCGAGGCTTCGTCCAGGTCCAGGCTCGGGTTCAGCCCGAGCAGGCCAGGGGTGCCATTGGCGTCGGGGTTCGAACCGATGCCGATGGTGTAGATGCGCACGCCTTCCTGGGCGGCCAGGCGGGCGGCGGTCAGTGGGTGGATCTGCCCGCCGTTGTTGGCGCCGTCGGTCACCAGTACCAGCACCCGGCTCTGTGCCGGGCGCAGGCGCAGGCGCTTGACGGCAAGGCCGATGGCGTCACCGATGGCGGTGTTCTTGCCGGCGATGCCGATTTGCGCTTCGTCGAGGAAGGTGCGCACGGTACGCCGGTCGAACGTCAGCGGGGCTTGCAGGTAGGCCTGGCTGCCGAACAGGATCAGGCCAACGCGGTCGCCCTCGCGGTCCTGGAGAAAATCGCCGAGCAGCGACTTGACCAGGTCCAGGCGGCTGATGTCTTCGTCCTTCCACTGCATGTCGGGGAAGTCCATCGAGCCGGACACGTCCACCGCCACCAGCAGGTCGCGGCCACTGGCGGCCACCGGCACCGGGTCGCCCAGCCATTGCGGGCGGGCGGCGGCCAACAGCAGCAACAGCCACACCACCACGAACGGCGCCTGCTGGCGAAGGGTTGGCAGGTTCAGCCGCGCCCGGCGCCCGGCCAGGCTTTCGAGCTCATCGAGAAAGCCCACCTTGAGCACCGGCTCGCCGCTGTCGGCAGCGGGCAGCAGCAAGCGCATCAGCCACGGCAGCGGCAGCAGCAGGAAGATCCACGGCCAGGCCAGTTCAAACATGTTTGCGGATCCAGGTCTCGACCGCCTGGCTGAGCCCGGCGATGGCCTTGTCGTCGAGCTTGCACTCGGGTTTGTAGGCACCTTCGACCAGCACCATCCAGCGGGTGAGGCCGGCCGCCGGGCAGCGGTTGTCGAGAAATGCCAGCCACTGGCGGCCGTTCAGGGTGTGGCTGTTGGCGCCGGGGTAATGGTTGCGGCACAGGCGCTTGAGCAGCGCATTGATCTGCTGCAGCCAGGCGCCGGCCGGGGCGCCGTCGTAGGGGCGCGGCAGCCGGGCCAGTTCGGCCAGGGCTTCGGCGCGTACCGGGTCCAGCGGTTGCTCGGCGCGCACCGGCAAGCGCTTGCCCGGGCGCCAGCGGCGCAGGCGCCACAGGCCCCAGGCCAGCAGCGGCAGCAGGGCGAGCAGCAGCCACCAGCCCGGCGCAGGCGGCCACAGGCCGATCGGCGCAGGGGCGATCAGCGGTTGCAGCTGGTCCAGCGGGTTCATGTGGCGCTCCGCGGGCGCTGGGCATTCAGGTACTCGCGCAATTGCTCGATCATTTCGCTTTGGGTGCTCAGGGGCATCAGCAGCACGCGCAGTTTCTGCGCCATCAGCTCCCAGCGCTCCACCCGCGCCTCGGCCTGTTGGCGGTAGGCCTGGCGCAGGCTGGGGTCGAGGGTGTCGAGTTCCAGTTGCGCGCTGCGCTGGGCGAAGCGCAGCAGGCCGGCGGCGGGCAGGGCATGGTCGAGCGGGTCGGACACCGGCATCAGCAGCAGGTCGCAATGGCGCGACAGCATGGCCAGGTGTTGCTCGGCCTGGGCGCTGAGCGAGCGTTCGTCGCAGATGACGATGGCCAGGCTGCCGGGGCGCAGCACTTCGCGCGCACGGCGCAGGGCAAGGCCCAGGCTGTCGGCCTGGGGCGCGGCTTCGGTGTGCAGCGCCTGGTTCACCTTGGCCAGGCGGTTTAGCAATTGCAGCAGGCTCTGCTTGCTGCGCCGGGGCTTGATTTCGTGGTGTTCGTTGTCGCCGAACACCAGGCCGCCGATGCGGTCGTTATGGCCCAGCGCCGCCCAGCCAAACAGCGCTGCGGCCTGGGCGGCGAGCACCGACTTGAACTGCAGCCCCGAGCCGAAGAACAGCCGCTGGCTCTGTTCGACCAGAATGAAGATCGGCCGCTCGCGCTCCTCGTGGAACAGCTTGGTGTGCGGCTCCTGGGTGCGTGCGGTCACCCGCCAGTCGATGTTGCGCACGTCGTCACCGGCCTGGTAGACGCGCACCTGGTCGAAGTCCACCCCGCGCCCGCGCAGTTTCGAGTGGTGCAGGCCCACCAGCGGGCTGCGCTGGCCGGGGCGGGAAAACAGCTGGATTTCGCGCACGCGGTGACGCATGTCGATCAGTTCGGCCAGGCCGATGCGGATGCCGTGTTCGGCCAGGTGCGCGGTGGGCATGGGTCAGGCGACGGCAACGACGTCGAGGATGCGCTGCACCACGCGGTCCTGGTCGATGCCGGCGGCTTCGGCCTCGAACGACAGGATGATGCGGTGGCGCAGCACGTCGAACAGCACGGCCTGGATGTCTTCGGGGCTGACGAAGTCGCGCCCGGCCAGCCAGGCGTGGGCCCGTGCGCAACGGTCCAGGGCGATCGAGCCTCGGGGGCTGGCGCCGTAGGCGATCCAGTCGGCAAGCTCGGTGTCGAACTTGGCCGGGGTACGGGTGGCCATGACCAGCTGCACCAGGTATTCCTCCACGGCATCGGCCATGTACAGGTTGAGGATTTCCTTGCGCGCGGCAAAGATCGCCTGCTGGCTGACCCGCCGCTCGGGTTTCACCTCGCCGCCCAGGGCCTCGCCGCGGGCCTGGGCGAGGATGCGCCGTTCCACGGCAGCGTCCGGGAAGCCGATTTTCACGTGCATCAGGAAGCGGTCGAGCTGGGCCTCGGGCAGCGGGTAGGTGCCTTCCTGCTCGATCGGGTTCTGCGTGGCCATCACCAGGAACAGCGGCGACAGGTCGTAGGTGCTGCGGCCCACGCTGACCTGGCGCTCGGCCATGGCCTCAAGCAATGCCGACTGGACCTTGGCCGGGGCGCGGTTGATTTCGTCGGCCAGCACCAGGTTGTGGAAGATCGGCCCCTGCTGGAACACGAAGCTGCCGGTTTCCGGGCGGTAGATCTCGGTGCCGGTGATGTCGGCGGGCAGCAGGTCGGGGGTGAACTGGATGCGGTGGAACTGCGCCTCGATGCCCTCGGCCAGTTCCTTGATGGCCTTGGTCTTGGCCAGGCCCGGCGCACCCTCGACCAGCATGTGGCCGTCGGCGAGCAGCACGATCAGCAGCCGTTCGACCAGTTTCTCCTGGCCTAGGATCTGGGAGGAAAGAAAGGTGCGCAGCGCGATCAGCGCTTCACGGTGTTCCATCGGCGGCGGTTCCTGGGTGTGCGCCAGAACGCGAACGGCCTGGCAGGGGGACATACTTTAATCTATCCGTAGTGCCGCGTCGAAATCTGCACGTGGGGCTTGTGGGGTCGGCTGATGGTGCGCGTCTGCTGTTTATCGCTTTCTGGTGGCTTTTGGCGCGAACCGGAGCGTGACGATGAACAGGCAAGAGCATTGCGTACGGGTGGGCATTTTCTTTGACGGCACGGGCAATAACCAGGCTGACCCGGCCCGGGCCCCCAGCAATATCGCGCTATTGCACAGGCTTTACCCGCAGGGCACGGTGGCGGGCCAGGTGTACTTCAAGGTGTATATGGAAGGCATCGGCACCACGGCGGGTGCTGCCGATTCGCTATATGCCATGGCCACCGGAAAGGGGGCAACGGGGGTGCTGGCGCGTGTCGAGCAAGCCTTGGCCGCGGTTGCCGGGCAGCTGCGTCAGGGGGCGTTGCCGGCGCGGGTGGAATTCGACCTGTTCGGCTTCAGCCGCGGCGCGGCGGCGGCCAGGCACCTGGCCAACCGCTTGAGTGGCAACCAGGGCCTGCCGGGCGAATTGCAGGGCCCCTGCACGATCAACTTCATTGGCCTGTTCGACACGGTGGCCGCCATCGTCGAGCCGCTGCGCGGTGACTTCGATCCGGCCGACGCCCGTAACGGCAGCCTGCGCCTGGGCTTGGGCGAGGGCATTGCCCGGCAGGTGGTGCAACTGGTGGCCAGGGACGAACAACGGCGCAATTTTGCCTTGATGCGCAGCGGCAACGATATCGTCGTGCCAGGCGTGCACGCCAACATCGGCGGCGGTTACCCGGCATCCACCCGCGAGCAGGTGCTGTTGAGCAAGCCAGGTTCCAGCCGCGTGCCGCAGCGGGTGCCAGCTGAAAAGACCCAGGCCTACGCCCAGGCCCAGGCGCTGCTGGCCGAACTGGGCGAGCCAGGGGCACGGGTGCTGACCTGGGACGTGGCGCTGGGCGATGCCTGGGCGCGCCGGGACGCACCGGAAAAGCAGGTGTATGCGGCGGTGTACCGGGAGCGTGAAGTCAGCGGGCACCTGTCGCGGGTGTACCTGAGCATCATGCGTGAGCTTGGCCTGCGCGGCGGAGTGCCTTTTCTGCCCATGGGCGATGACGAGGCGTACCGGGTGCCGGGCGAGTTGCAGGCCATCAGCGACCAGCTGCATGAGCATGTGCTGGCTGGGGGGCGGGTGTTGTCGGCCGAGGAAGAGGCGTGGCTGCGCGAGCGGTATGTGCATGCCTCGGCGCATTGGAATGCGCTGAGGGGCGTGCGCAGCGGCGCGCTGGAGGTGTTGTTCGTCAACCGGCCTGCGCAGGGGGGCAGGGTGGTGCACGACAACCCGGTTTGACAATGCCAGCAGGCGCCCTGCAATTGCGTGGTTACAATTTTGGGTAGGAGCGAGCGTAGCTCGCGATGGGCTGCAAAGCAGCCCCAGCGTCATGAGCCGCGAAGCTGGAAACCTGGGGCCGCTGCGCGCCCCATCGCGAGCTACGCTCGCTCCTACAAGGGCGCGGTTGGGGCTCGGTGTCAGAGCTCGCTGACGAAGGTGCCGGTGCCATCGAGGATATTGCGCAGGGTCAGCGCCACCTCTTCCAGGTCGGTTCCCGCCGATGTCAGCACGATCTCCAGTGCCTCGTCTCCCTTCAACGCATCGCGGTCCCCGGCCGCCACCTCGATCAGCAGGCGCTGGGCGCTGAGCGTCACCTTCAAGCCATCGAGCGTCGACGGTTCGTCATCCAGGGTCAGGTCGACGGTGTCCTCGTCCGGGTAGCGGGTCAGCAGGAACATCTGCCCCTTGTCGCTGTGGCAGCACAAGGTGGCCATGTTGTCTTCCTCGTCATCGCAAGGGGTGGCGAACAGCACGGCGGTCTTGATTTGCATGGTTACGGCTCGGCTTGGTGGAAATGAAGGGGAATTCTGACAGCCTTGTACCCATCCATAAACGTAAAGTTGCCAGCCCTTGACCGAAATTGTCGCAGCACCGCAAGCGGCAATGACCGATCAGTCGTTAAGCTTCGGCGAGCCCGGAACGTGCCCGTCGCGTTCCCTGTCTGGTTTTTTGCCGTCCGCCTTGCCCGGTGTTGACTATCGTTGATCCGTAATTGGCGGACGCACGCGACGCTTCAACTACTACAAAGCCCAAGCGGAGTACCACAGATGGCGTTCTTCACCGCAGCCAGCAAAGCCGACTTCCAGCATCAACTGCAAGCGGCCCTGGCGCAGCACATCAGCGAACAGTCCCTGCCACAAGTGGCACTGTTCGCCGAGCAGTTCTTTGGCATCATCTCTCTGGACGAACTCACCCAGCGCAGGCTGTCCGACCTGGCCGGCTGTACCCTTTCTGCCTGGCGCATCATCGAGCGCTTCGACCCCGAACAGCCGCAGGTGCGGGTGTACAACCCCGACTACGAACGCAATGGCTGGCAGTCGACCCACACCGTGGTCGAGGTGCTGCACCATGACCTGCCGTTCCTGGTCGACTCGGTGCGCACCGAGCTCAACCGCCGCGGCTACAGCATCCATACCCTGCAAACCACCGTGCTCAGCGTGCGCCGTGGCGCCAAGGGCGAGCTGGCCGAGCTGCTGCCCAAGGGCAGCCAGGGCGAAGGCGTGCAGCATGAGTCGCTGATGTACCTGGAGATCGACCGCTGCGCCAATGCTGCCGAGCTGAACGTGCTGGCCCGCGAGATCGAGGCGGTGCTGGCCGAAGTGCGCGTGGCGGTGGCCGACTTCGAGCCGATGAAGGCCAAGCTGCGCGAGGTGGTCGCCCTGGTGGAGAACACCGCCTACGGCCCGGCCCAGCACGAGAAGGGCGAGGTCAAGGCCTTTCTCGAATGGCTGCTGGACAACCACTTCACCTTCCTTGGGTACGAAGAGTTCACCGTGCAGGGCGATGCCGCCGGTGGCCAGATGGTCTATGACGAGCCGTCGTTCCTCGGCCTGCCGCGCCGCTTGCGCGTGGGTCTGAGCGCCGAGGAGCTGCGCATCGAAGACTACGCCGTGGCCTACCTCAACGAGCCGCTGCTGCTGTCGTTCGCCAAGGCCGCACTGCCTAGCCGCGTGCACCGCCCGGCCTACCCGGACTACGTGTCGATCCGCCAGCTGGACGCTGCCGGCAAGGTGGTCAAGGAACACCGCTTCATGGGCCTGTACACCTCGTCGGTGTATGGCGAAAGCGTGCATGCCATCCCGTACATCCGCGTCAAGGTCGCCGAAGTAGAGCGCCGTTCGGGCTTCGACCCGAAAGCCCACCTGGGCAAGGAGCTGGCCCAGGTGCTCGAAGTGCTGCCGCGCGACGACCTGTTCCAGACCCCGATCGACGAGCTGTTCAACACCGTGATGTCGATTGTGCAAATTCAGGAACGCAACAAGATCCGCGTGTTCCTGCGCAAGGACCCGTACGGCCGCTTCTGCTACTGCCTGGCCTACGTGCCGCGGGAAATCTACTCCACCGAAGTGCGGCAGAAGATCCAGCAGGTGCTGATGGAGCGCCTGAAGGCCAGCGACTGCGAATTCTGGACCTTCTTCTCCGAATCCGTGCTGGCGCGCGTGCAACTGATTCTGCGGGTCGACCCGAAGAACCGCATCGACATCGACCCGCAGCAGCTGGAAAACGAAGTGATCCAGGCCTGCCGCTCGTGGCATGACGATTACTCGGCACTGGTGGTCGAGAACTTCGGCGAGGCCCAGGGCACCAACATCCTCGGCGACTTCCCCAAAGGCTTCCCGGCCGGTTACCGCGAGCGCTTCCCGGCGCATTCGGCGGTGGTCGACCTGCAGCATGTGCTGGCGCTGTCGGAAAGCAAGCCCCTGGCCATGAGCTTCTACCAGCCGCTGACCCGCCTGGGCGACCGCCTGCTGCACTGCAAGCTGTACCACGCCGACACCCCGCTGGCGCTGTCGGACGTGTTGCCGATTCTGGAAAACCTTGGCCTGCGCGTGCTCGGTGAATTCCCCTACCGCCTGCGCCATGCCAGCGGCCGCGAGTTCTGGATCCACGACTTCGCCTTTACCTACAGCGAAGGGCTGGACCTGGACATCCAGCAGCTCAACGACACCCTGCAGGACGCCTTCGTCCATATCGTCAACGGCGACGCCGAAAACGACGCCTTCAACCGCCTGGTGCTCACCGCTGGCCTGCCATGGCGCGACGTGGCGCTGCTGCGCGCCTATGCCCGCTACCTCAAGCAGATTCGCCTGGGCTTCGACCTTGGCTACATCGCCAGCACCCTGAACAACCACACCGACATCGCCCGCGAGCTGACCCGGTTGTTCAAAACCCGCTTCTACCTGGCGCGCAAGCTGGCCAACGATGACCTGGACGACAAGCAGCAACGCCTGGAGCAGGCGATTCTCACCGCCCTGGACGATGTTCAGGTGCTCAACGAGGACCGCATCCTGCGCCGCTACCTGGACCTGATCAAGGCCACCCTGCGCACCAACTTCTACCAACCCGATGGCAACGGGCAGAACAAGCCGTACTTCAGCTTCAAGTTCAACCCCAAGCTGATTCCCGAGCTGCCCAAGCCGGTGCCCAAGTTCGAGATATTCGTCTACTCGCCACGAGTCGAGGGCGTGCACCTGCGCTTTGGCAACGTTGCCCGCGGCGGCCTGCGCTGGTCGGACCGCGAGGAAGACTACCGCACCGAGGTGCTGGGCCTGGTCAAGGCACAGCAGGTGAAGAACTCGGTGATCGTGCCGGTCGGTGCCAAGGGCGGCTTCCTGCCACGGCGGCTGCCGCTGGGCGGCAGCCGCGACGAGATCGCCGCCGAGGGCGTGGCCTGCTACCGCATTTTCATCTCGGGCCTGCTCGACATCACCGACAACCTCAAGGACGGCGGCGTGGTGCCGCCGGCCAACGTGGTGCGTCACGATGACGACGACCCCTACCTGGTGGTGGCTGCCGACAAAGGCACCGCGACTTTCTCCGACATCGCCAACGGCATCGCCATCGACTACGGCTTCTGGCTGGGCGATGCATTCGCCTCCGGCGGCTCGGCCGGCTACGACCACAAGAAGATGGGCATTACCGCCCGCGGCGCCTGGGTGGGCGTGCAGCGCCACTTCCGCGAACGCGGCATCAATGTGCAGCAAGACCCGATCACTGTGATCGGCGTGGGCGACATGGCCGGCGACGTGTTCGGCAACGGCCTGCTGATGTCCGACAAACTGCAACTGGTGGCGGCGTTCAACCACCTGCACATCTTCATCGACCCGAACCCGGACCCTGCCACCAGCTTTGCCGAGCGCAAGCGCCTGTTCGACCTGCCGCGCTCGGCCTGGAGCGATTACGACACCAGCATCATGTCCGAAGGCGGCGGGATCTTCCCGCGCAGTGCCAAAAGCATCGCCATCAGCCCGCAGATGCAGCAACGCTTCGCCATCGAAGCCGACCGCCTGACCCCCACCGAACTGCTGCATGCCTTGCTCAAGGCACCGGTCGACCTGCTGTGGAACGGCGGCATCGGCACCTACGTCAAGGCCAGCAGCGAAAGCCATGCCGACGTTGGCGACAAGGCCAACGACGCCCTGCGGGTCAACGGTAACGAACTGCGCTGCAAGGTGGTGGGCGAGGGCGGCAACCTGGGCATGACCCAGCTCGGCCGGGTCGAGTTCGGCCTCAATGGCGGCGCCACCAACACCGACTTCATCGACAACGCCGGCGGCGTGGACTGCTCCGACCACGAGGTCAACATCAAGATCCTGCTCAACGAAGTGGTGCAGGGCGGCGACATGACCGAGAAGCAGCGCAACCAGCTGCTGGGCAGCATGACCGACGAAGTCGCCGGCCTGGTGCTGGGCAACAACTACAAGCAGACCCAGGCACTGTCGCTGGCGGCCCGCCGTGCCCGCGAGCGGATTGCCGAATACAAGCGCCTGATGGCCGACCTTGAAGGCCGCGGCAAGCTGGACCGGCCCATCGAGTTCCTGCCGTCGGAAGAGCAGTTGGCCGAGCGCCTGGCGGCTGGCCAGGGCCTGACCCGCGCCGAGCTGTCGGTGCTGATTTCCTACAGCAAGATCGACCTCAAGGAGCAGTTGCTCAAGTCGCAGGTGCCTGACGACGACTACCTGACCCGCGACATGGAAACCGCCTTCCCGCCGTCGCTGGTCAGCAAGTTCGCCGAGGCCATGCGCCGCCACCGCCTCAAGCGCGAAATCGTCAGCACCCAGATCGCCAACGACCTGGTCAACAACATGGGCATCACCTTCGTGCAGCGCCTGAAGGAGTCGACCGGCATGAGCCCGGCCAACGTCGCCGGGGCCTATGTGATCGTACGTGACATCTTCCACTTGCCGCACTGGTTCCGCCAGATCGAGGCGCTGGACTACCAGGTGCCGGCGGAAATTCAGCTGACCCTGATGGACGAGCTGATGCGCCTGGGCCGCCGCGCCACCCGCTGGTTCCTGCGTAGCCGGCGCAACGAGCAGGATGCCGGGCGCGACGCCGCGCACTTCGGGCCGAAAATCGCCCAGCTGGGGCTCAAGCTCGACGAACTGCTGGAAGGCCCGACCCGCGAACGCTGGATGGTGCGCTACCAGGGCTTCGTCGACGCCGGGGTGCCAGAGCTGCTGGCGCGCATGGTGGCGGGTACTACCCACCTGTACACCCTGCTGCCGATCATCGAGGCCTCGGACGTCACCGGGCACGACCCGGCGCAAGTGGCCAAGGCGTTCTTCGCCGTGGGCAGCGCGCTGGACCTGACCTGGTACCTGCAGGAAATCAGCAACCTGCCGGTGGAGAACAACTGGCAGGCCCTGGCCCGCGAGGCGTTCCGCGACGACATCGACCTGCAGCAGCGGGCGATCACCATTTCCGTGCTGCAGATGGCCGACGCGCCAGAGGACATGGACGCCCGCGTGGCGCTGTGGGCCGAGCAGCACCGGGTGATGGTGGAGCGCTGGCGCGCCATGCTCGACGACCTGCGCAATGCCACGGGCACCGACTATGCGATGTACGCGGTGGCCAACCGCGAGCTGGTCGACCTGGCCATGAGCGGGCAGGCGGCGGTGGTGCCTTCCTGAGCCTTGCGGTCAGTGAGTAAAAAGCCCCGGCAGTGATGCCGGGGCTTTTTTTGTTCAGCTGTGCCGGCCTCTTCGCGGGGCAAGCCCGCTCCTACAGGTTGCTTGTAGGAGCGGGCTTGCCCCGCGAAGAGGGCCGCTCAGGATTACTTGAACCTGCGCTCCACACCTTTCTCCACCAAAATCTTCGCGGAAATTTCTTCCACCGAAAAATGCGTGGAATTGATGTTGGGAATGTTCTCCCGGCGGAACAGGTTTTCCACCTCGCGCACCTCGAACTCGCACTGGGCAAAGCTCGAATAGCGGCTGTTGGGCTTGCGTTCGTGGCGGATGGCGGTCAGGCGGTCGGGGTCGATGGTCAGGCCGAACAGCTTGTTGTGGTGCTTTTTCAGCACCGCCGGCAGCTGCAGGCGCTCCATGTCGTCCTCGGTGAGCGGGTAGTTGGCGGCGCGAATGCCGAACTGCATGGCCATGTACAGGCAGGTTGGGGTCTTGCCGCAACGCGACACGCCCACCAGGATCAGGTCGGCCTTGTCGTAGTAATGGGTGCGCGCGCCATCGTCGTTGTCGAGGGCGAAATTCACCGCCTCGATACGCTCCATGTAGTTGGAATTGCCGCCGATCGAGTGCGACTTGCCCACCGAATACGACGAATGGGCGGTCAATTCTTGCTCAAGCGGGGATAAAAACGTCGAAAAGATGTCGATCATGAACCCGTTCGACGTTGCCAGGATCTCGCGGATGTCCTGGTTGACGATGGTGTCGAAGATGATCGGGCGCATGCCATCGCGCTCTGCGGCCGCGTTGATCTGCTGCACCATGGTCCGCGCTTTGTCGGGCGTGTCGATGTACGGACGGGTGAATTTGTTGAACGGTATGCTCTCGAATTGTGCGAGCAGGCTCTGGCCCAGGGTTTCGGCAGTGATGCCGGTGCCATCGGAGATGAAGAACGCGGTTCTTTTCATTTGCGATATGGGCCTTAAGCTGATGACGTTTCTTGGATATGATAAGTTCGGTTTGCCGAATGCGGCTGTCGGCATTCTGACATATTTTGCGAACCTATTTTCCAGGTACAGGCCACAAGCGCCCGGCCCAGTCAAAGCAGGCAGGCGGGCGCCCTTGAGCTTTTCCAATACAGTTAGTGGAGAGATCACCTTGGTAGAGTACGTAGTTTCCCTCGATAAGCTCGGCGTCCATGATGTGGAGCATGTGGGGGGCAAGAACGCATCCCTGGGCGAGATGATCAGCAACCTTGCCGGTGCCGGCGTGTCGGTGCCGGGCGGCTTTGCCACGACGGCTCAGGCGTACCGTGATTTTCTCGAACAGAGTGGCCTGAACGACCAGATTCACGCGGCCCTCGATGCCCTCGATGTGGACGACGTCAACGCCCTGGCCAAAACCGGCGCGCAGATTCGCCAGTGGGTCATGGAGGCCGAATTCCCGGCCCGCTTGGATTCGGAAATCCGTACGGCCTTCGCTGAAATGTCCAAGGGCAACGACAACATGGCCGTGGCCGTGCGTTCCTCGGCCACCGCCGAAGACCTGCCAGACGCCTCGTTCGCCGGCCAGCAGGAAACCTTCCTCAACATTCGCGGCGTCGACAACGTGATCCGCGCGGCCAAGGAAGTGTTTGCCTCGCTGTTCAACGACCGTGCCATCGCCTACCGCGTGCACCAGGGCTTCGACCACAAGCTGGTGGCCCTGTCCGCAGGCGTGCAGCGCATGGTGCGTTCGGAAACCGGCACCGCCGGCGTGATGTTCACCCTCGACACCGAGTCGGGCTTCCGCGACGTGGTGTTCATCACCGGCGCCTACGGCTTGGGCGAAACCGTGGTGCAGGGTGCGGTCAACCCTGACGAATTCTATGTGCACAAGCAAACCCTGGAAGCTGGCCGCCCGGCCATCCTGCGCCGCAACCTGGGCAGCAAGGCGATCAAGATGGTCTACGGCGACGAAGCCAAGGCCGGTCGCTCGGTCAAGACGGTCGAAGTCGACCGCGCCGAACGCGCACGCTTCTGCCTGAGCGACGACGAAGTCAACGAGCTGGCCAAGCAGGCCATGATCATCGAGCAGCACTACCAGCGCCCGATGGACATCGAGTGGGCCAAGGACGGTGACGACGGCAAGCTGTACATCGTTCAGGCGCGCCCTGAAACCGTGAAGAGCCGCGCCAGCGCCAACGTCATGGAACGCTACCTGCTCAAGGAAAAGGGCAAGGTACTGGTCGAAGGCCGCGCCATCGGCCAGCGCATCGGCGCCGGCAAGGTGCGCGTGATCAACGACGTGTCCGAGATGGACAAGGTGCAGCCAGGCGACGTGCTGGTGTCGGACATGACCGACCCGGACTGGGAACCGGTGATGAAGCGCGCCAGCGCCATTGTCACCAACCGTGGCGGGCGCACTTGCCACGCGGCGATCATCGCCCGTGAGCTGGGCATTCCCGCGGTGGTCGGCTGCGGCAACGCCACCCAGGTATTGAAAGACGGCCTGGGCGTGACCGTGTCCTGCGCCGAAGGCGACACCGGCTTCATCTTCGAGGGCGAGCTGGGCTTTGACGTCAAGCAGAACTCGGTGGACGCCATGCCGGAGCTGCCGTTCAAGATCATGATGAACGTCGGCAACCCGGACCGCGCCTTCGACTTCGCCCAGCTGCCGAACGAAGGCGTGGGCCTGGCCCGCCTGGAGTTCATCATCAACCGCATGATCGGCGTGCACCCCAAGGCGCTGCTGAACTACGCAGGCCTGCCGGCCGACCTCAAGGACAGCGTCGACAAGCGCATCGCCGGCTACAACGACCCGGTTGGCTTCTATGTCGAGAAGCTGGTCGAGGGCATCAGCACCCTGGCGGCGGCCTTCTACCCGAAAAAGGTCATCGTGCGCCTGTCGGACTTCAAGTCCAACGAGTACGCCAACCTGATCGGCGGCAAGCTGTACGAGCCGGAAGAAGAGAACCCGATGCTGGGCTTCCGCGGTGCCTCGCGCTACATCAGCGAGTCGTTCCGTGACTGCTTCGAGCTCGAATGCCGTGCACTCAAGCGCGTGCGCAACGAAATGGGCCTGACCAACGTCGAGATCATGGTGCCGTTCGTGCGCACCCTGGGCGAAGCCAGCCAAGTGGTCGACCTGCTCGCCGAAAACGGCCTGGCCCGCGGCGACAACGGCCTGCGCGTGATCATGATGTGCGAACTGCCGTCCAACGCCATCCTCGCCGAAGAGTTCCTGGAATACTTCGACGGCTTCTCGATCGGCTCCAACGACCTGACCCAGCTGACCCTGGGCCTGGACCGCGACTCGGGCATCATCGCCCACCTGTTCGACGAGCGAAATCCTGCGGTGAAAAAGCTGCTGGCCAACGCCATTGCCGCGTGCAACAAGGCCGGCAAGTACATCGGCATCTGCGGCCAGGGCCCGTCGGACCACCCGGACCTTGCCAAGTGGCTGATGGAGCAGGGCATCGAAAGCGTGTCGCTGAACCCGGATTCGGTACTCGAAACCTGGTTCTTCCTGGCCGAAGGCCAAGGCGCGGCCTGATGCGGTAAATTGCGGGGGCGCGTCTGGCGCGCCCCCGCCTGGTTTTTTCCAGGGCGAGTTCCAGTGATGGATCCCGCCCTTTTTTGTGCTATCTAAGCAACCTTATGCAAAGCAGCAGCAACCTATTTCCCGTGGCCCTGCTCAGTGCCGAACGCCGCGGCGACCTCAGCGAAGACGTGTACCGGATCAAGGCCGGCAACAGCCCGGACCCCAGCGTCGAACTGGCCGTGACCCGCCTGGGCCTGGCCGACCAGGGCCCGTGCCTAGGCGTGCCGGTGATTCTTGTGCACGGCAGTTTTTCCAACCGCAGGTTCTGGTATTCGCCCAAGGGCATTGGCCTGGGCGCCTATTTGGCGCGGGCCGGGTTCGATGTGTGGATTCCTGAAATGCGCGGCCATGGCCTGTCCCCGCGTAACCGTGACTGGAAACACAACAGCGTGGCCGCCTATGCCCGCGACGATTTGCCGCTGATTGGCGCCTTCGTGCGTGAGCAGTCCGGCCAGGCGCCGCACTGGCTGGGCCATTCCCTGGGTGGCACGACCCTGGCGGCGGCGCTGGGCGGCGGCTTCCTGGCAGCGGAGCTGGTGGCCAGCGTGGCGATGTTCGGCACCCAGATCAGCCGCGTCTACTGGCCGTTGAAGGTGCCGCCGGTGACCTGGGGCGCCAAGCTGCTGCTCAAGCGCTGGGGGCAGATTTCCGGGCCGCGGTTCAAGCGCGGCCCGGAAGACGAGCCCATCGGCCTGGCGCTGGAAAGCCTGCGCTGGCATGGCTTGTTCGGGCGTTTTGGCGACAAGCACGGCGACTGGTGGGCCGGGCTGGCAGAGGTCGATGTGCCGTTGCTGGCCGTGGCCGGGGCGGGGGACTTCCAGGACCCGGTATGGGCCTGCCGCAAGCTGTTCGACCAGCTGGGCGGGGCGCGCAAGCAGTTCCTGCGCCTGGGGCCTGAAGCAGGCTTCGAGGCGTTCGGGCATGTCGACATGCTGGTGAGCAAGGCGGCGCAGTTGCAGGTGTGGCCGCTGGTGGAGCGCTGGTTGCGTAACCCGCTGCTGCCGGTGCATGAGTCGACGGTGGCGCGTGAGCCAGTGCCTGTAGGCTGAATCTGGTTCGCCTGTGCCGGCCTCTTCGCGGGGCACAGGTTAACCACAACTGACTGCCCGGTCCCGGATGACGCCAGCAGCGTCTACGGTGTAGCCTTGTCCGACACCCGCTTTCGTTGTGACTGACAGGAGCTTCCCATGCAGCATTACGTAACGCCCGACCTGTGCGATGCCTACCCCGACCTGGTCCAGGTGCTTGAGCCGATGTTCAGCAACTTCGGTGGCCGCGATTCGTTCGGTGGCCAGATCGTCACCATCAAGTGCTTCGAAGACAACTCGCTGGTCAAGGAGCAAGTCGAGCAGGACGGCAAGGGCAAGGTCCTGGTGGTCGATGGTGGTGGTTCGCTGCGCCGTGCGCTGCTGGGCGACATGCTCGCCGAAAAGGCCGCCAAGCATGGCTGGGAAGGCCTGGTGATCTACGGCTGCGTGCGCGATGTCGACGTGCTGATCCAAACCGACGTCGGCGTGCAGGCCCTGGCCAGCCACCCGATGAAAACCGACAAGCGGGGCATCGGCGACCTGAACGTGGCCGTGACCTTCGCCGGAGTGACGTTCCGCCCAGGCGAATACCTCTATGCCGACAACAATGGCGTGATCATCTCGCCAAGCCCGCTGAAAATGCCGGAGTGATGCGCCGCACGCGCTGATGGAGTGTTGATGTTCGAGGAAGACAACGCGCAGTGGGGGCTGGTGCATGCCCTGGTGCTCGATGGTAAAGGCGGCGCGCGCCCGATTGCCCGCACCGAGCTGGACAACCTGCAGTTGCAGCCACAGGAAAGCCTGTGGCTGCACTGGGACCGTAGCCATCCACAGACCCGTACCTGGCTGTTGCAGGACAGCGGCCTGAGCGAGTTCGCCTGCGAACTGCTGCTGGAGGAAAACACCCGGCCACGGTTGTTGCCCCAGCCAGGCGAGCAGATGTTGCTGTTCCTGCGCGGGGTCAACCTGAACCCCGGCGCCGAACCCGAAGACATGGTGTCGGTGCGCATCCATGCCCAGGCCCAGCGGGTGATTTCGCTGCGTTTGCGCCCGCTGCGGGCCAGCGATGAAATGCTCCAGCAGCTGGAAGAGGGCAGGGGGCCGAAATCGGCGTCCGAGCTGTTGCTGCTGATGGGCGATTTGCTCACCGAAAAGGTCCAGAGCCTGGTCAGCGACCTGTCGGAGCAGGTCGACCTGGAAGAGGAAAAGGTTGAATCCGACGAACGGTATACCCCTGAGCACGGCAGCCTGCAGCAGATCCGCCGCCGCGCCGCTGGCTTGCGCCGGTTCCTGGCGCCACAGCGCGACATCTATGCCCAGCTGTCGCGCAGCAAATGGAGCTGGTTCTGCGATGCCGATGCCGACTACTGGAACGAGCTGAACAACAGCCTGATCCGCTACCTCGAAGAGCTCGAACTGGCGCGCGAGCGCGCCGCGCTGCTGCTGGAAAGCGAAGACCGCCGGCGCAGCGAGCGGATGAACCGCACCATGTACCGCTTCAGCATCATCACCTGCATCTTCCTGCCCATGAGCTTTCTCACCGGGCTGCTGGGGATAAACGTGGGCGGCATTCCCGGTTCAAGCAGCCCTTATGGCTTCCTGGTCGCCTGCCTGATCGTGCTGGCCCTGGCGGTGGGGCAGTGGTGGATGTTCCGGCGGTTGCGCTGGGTATGACAATGCCATGCCTGTACCGGTCTCTTCGCTCCCACAAAGGCCCTGCGGATAACCCTGTGGGAGCGGGCTTGCCCGCGAAGAGGGCAGCGCGATGTGTGACCCATCGCCTGGCCACCTCGTCTCTGAGTGACATTGCGCGAGGTGCCCATGCACGATCCGTTTGAACAATCCCTGCGTGACCTGCTCAAGGCGTCGCCGTCCGGTGAAGACCGCGACGACGCCGCCTGCCTGGGTCGCGTACTGAAAACCGCCAACCGCCAGGTGGGCGCCGGTGACCTGTTCAGCTTGCTTGGCCGTTGGAGCCAGGCGCTGCTGATCGCCGTGAACAATGGCTCGGCGCACGTTGCGCCGGTGCGCCGACACTCTACCCGCAACGCTGCCACTGGCAGCAAAGCAGATAAGGCCGATTGAATATGGAACTCGATCTCTGGACCCAGAGCCTGGTCACTGCCATGACCGCCCTATGGACCAAGGTGGCGAACTTCATCCCCAACCTGTTTGGCGCGCTGGTCGTGGTGCTGCTCGGGTTCGTGGTGGCCAAGCTGCTCGACACACTGCTCTCCAAGCTGCTGGCCAAGTTCGGCCTGGACCGCCTGATGGCCGGCACCGGGCTGACCAAGATGTTTGGCCGGGTGGGCATCCAGGTGCCGATCTCGACCTTGATCGGCAAGATCGTCTACTGGTTCGTGCTGCTGATCTTCCTGGTGTCGGCGGCCGAGTCGCTGGGCCTTGAGCGGGTTTCCGCGACCCTCGACATGCTGGCGCTGTACCTGCCCAAGGTGTTCGGCGCAGCGCTGGTGCTGCTGGCCGGCGTGATGTTGGCGCAGGTGGCCAACGGCCTGGTGCGCGGCGCCGCCGAAGGCATCGGCCTGGAATACTCGGCAGGCCTTGGGCGCATCACCCAGGGCCTGGTGATCATCATCAGTATCTCGGTGGCCATCAGCCAGCTTGAGGTCAAGACCGACCTGCTCAACCACGTGATCGTGATTGGGCTGATTACCGTTGGTCTGGCCGTTGCCCTGGCCATGGGCCTGGGTAGCCGCGAAATTGCCGGGCAGATTCTGGCCGGCATCTACGTGCGTGAACTCTACCAGGTCGGCCAGCAGGTGCGGATTGGAGAGGTTGAAGGGATGATCGAAGAGATCGGCACGGTCAAGACGACTTTGCTGACAGATGATGGCGAGTTGGTATCAATGTCCAACCGCGAATTGCTCGAGCAGCGGGTCAATAGCCGCTAACCGCCCAAAAGCTGTTAATGTATGCCGCCGCGAAATTCGGCCTACGGGGCCGAGCGGCGACATTGACCTGACTGTCGGCCAGATTCGTTTTGAATAAAGTTCATACGCCGCCCTTGCGTTACGACCCCCGCGAACTCACGGACGAGGAGTTGGTGGCGCGTTCGCACGAGGAGCTGTTTCACGTAACCCGCGCCTATGAGGAACTCATGCGGCGCTACCAGCGCACCCTGTTCAATGTCTGCGCGCGTTACCTGGGGAACGACCGGGACGCCGATGATGTCTGTCAGGAAGTGATGCTGAAGGTGCTGTACGGGCTGAAGAACTTCGAGGGCAAATCCAAGTTCAAAACCTGGCTCTACAGCATCACCTACAACGAGTGCATTACCCAGTACCGCAAGGAGCGCCGTAAACGCCGGTTGATGGATGCCTTGAGTCTGGACCCTGTCGAAGAGGCCTCCGAAGACAAGGCCCCGAAGCCGGAAGAAAAAGGCGGGCTGGACAAATGGCTCGTGCATGTGAACCCGATCGACCGGGAGATCCTGGTGCTGCGCTTTGTTGCAGAGCTGGAATTCCAGGAGATCGCCGACATCATGCACATGGGCTTGAGCGCGACGAAGATGCGCTACAAGCGTGCGCTAGACAAGCTTCGGGAGAAATTTGCAGGCCTGGATGAAACTTAGTCCCTTGTAAATATCTCTAACGAATCGGCGAGTTCTGCTAGACTTGCCGTCGAGTTGTCCCCCGGATTTTGGTGGGACTGCTTAACTATCACCAGATGGGGATTTAACGGATGAAATTGAAAAACACCTTGGGCTTGGCCATTGGTTCGCTTGTAGCCGCCACTTCGTTTGGCGCTCTGGCACAAGGTCAAGGCGCCGTCGAAACTGAAATCTTTGCCAAGAAAGAATTCTACGACAGCCAGCGCGACTTCAAGAACGACGGCAACCTGTTCGGCGGTTCGATCGGTTACTTCCTGACCGACGACGTTGAACTGCGTCTGGGCTACGACGAAGTGCACAACGTTCGTGGCGACGACGGCAAGAACATCAAGGGCTCGAACACCGCCCTGGACGCCGTTTACCACTTCAACAACCCGTACGACGCCATCCGTCCATACGTATCGGCAGGTTTCTCGCACCAGTCCCTGGGCCAGACCGGCCGTGGCGGTCGTAACCAGTCGACCTTCGCCAACGTTGGCGCTGGCGCCAAGTGGTACATCACCGACATGTTCTACGCCCGTGCCGGCGTTGAAGCCCAGTACAACATCGACCAGGGTGACACCGAGTGGGCCCCGAGCATCGGTGTTGGCCTGAACTTCGGCGGTAGCCCGAAGCACGCTGCTGAAGCTGCTCCAGCTCCAGTTGCCGAAGTCTGCTCCGACTCCGACAACGATGGCGTGTGCGACAACGTCGACAAGTGCCCAGACACCCCAGCCAACGTTACCGTTGACGCTGATGGCTGCCCGGCTGTTGCCGAAGTCGTTCGCGTTGAGCTGGACGTCAAGTTCGACTTCGACAAGTCGGTCGTCAAGCCTAACAGCTACGGCGACATCAAGAACCTGGCTGACTTCATGAAGCAGTACCCACAAACCACCACCGTGGTTGAAGGTCACACTGACTCCGTAGGTCCAGACGCTTACAACCAGAAGCTGTCCGAGCGTCGTGCCAATGCTGTTAAGCAGGTTCTGACCCAGCAGTACGGTGTTGAATCGAGCCGCGTTCAGTCGGTTGGCTACGGCGAAACCCGTCCGGTTGCCGACAACGCCACCGAAGAAGGCCGTGCTATCAACCGTCGCGTTGAAGCTCAGGTAGAAGCCCAGGCCAAGTAATTGGTTTGAAGCTTCAATGAAAAACCCGGCCTCGGCCGGGTTTTTCTTTGCCCAAAATTCATCCACACCACAGTCCATGTCCCCCTGGTAGGAGCGAGCGCAGCTCGCGATGCGCCGCGCAAAGCGGCGCCTATCTACAGCATCAACAACACCAAATTCACCAGCAACGACACCAACGCCACCGTGCGCCACACCTTCACAGGCTCGCGCTCCAGCAACGGCCGTGGGCGCCCAGCCGGTTCCTGACGGTCTCCACGCTCAAGCAGCAACAACCACTGCTCGGCCGTTTCGAAACGCTGCGCCGGGTCTGCCGCCACCGCCTGCAACAGGTTGTGCTGGATCCACTCGGGCAGGTCGGGTCGATAGCGCGAGGGGTTCACCGGCTGGCCGAAACGCGGCCGCTGAAAAGCTTCCACCTCACCATAGGGAAAATGCCCGGTCAGCAGCTGATACAGCGTGACGCCGACGGCGTACAGGTCTTGGCGCGGGCTCGGCGGCTCTCCCTCGAAGGCTTCCGGGGCAATGTAGGAAGGGGTGCCGGGCAGGTCGTGCCGGGACCTCTCGGAGAGCCCGGGGCAGTAGGCCAGGCCAAAGTCCAGCACACGCAGTTGGCCGTCTTCACCCACGTGCAGGTTGTCGGGCTTGATGTCACGGTGCAGCAGGTTGCGCCGGTGCAGCACGCCCACTGCCTGCAACAACTGGCGAGCCACCTCCAGCCATTTCGCCAACGGCAACGGGCCGTGCTCGGCAAGCTGCGTGGCGAGGGTTTGGCCGCGGTGCTCGCGCATCACGTAGTACAGGTGCTGGCGCTGGCTGGCAGCATGCACTTCCGGGAAATGGCGGCCAGCTACCCGGCGCAGGAACCATTCTTCCATCAGCAACCCTTGCGCGGCCCCTGGCTCCTGCTCGCGCTCGGCAGGCAAGGTTTTCAGCAGCCACGGCTGGCCCTGGCCGTCGCGCACCCGGTACAGCAACGACTGACGGCTGTGCGCCAGGCGGGTTTCGACCTGCCAACCGTCGATTGCCTGGCCATCGCGCAGGGCGCCGGGTAACGGCCATTGCTGCAGCTGCACCAGCGTGTCGCCCAGGTTTGCCGGGCCCAGTTGGTCGATGCGCACCAGCAAGGCGCTGGCATTGTCCTGGCTGCCATTGAGGTGGGCGCTGGCAACCAGGGTATCCACCGCCCGCTGCAGGTCAGGCTGCTCGCGCAGTACCGCCTGGATATGCCCATCGCCCAGGCTGGCCCAGACGCCGTCGCTGAGCAGCAAATAGCACTCGCCCGGCTCAAGCTCACCGTCCAGGTAGTCGACCAGCAGGTGCTGGTCCAGGCCCAGGGCGCGCTTGAGCACATGCTGCATGCCGGGCTGGTCCCACACATGGTCTTGGCTCAGGCACTGCAGGCGGCCAGCGTGCCAGCGGTAAGCGCGGCAGTCGCCGACATGTGCCAGGGTGAAGCGGCGCCCACGCAGCACCAGGGCACTCAGGGTGGTCAGCAACGGTTGGCTGCCCTGGGCGCGCAGCCAGCGGTTCTGCGCCAGCAGCAGGCGGTCCAGGGCCTGGGCCACGCCCCAGGTGGCGGGGGTGGCGTAATAGTCCATGGCCAGTGCCTGCAGGCTGGCGCGCGCGGCCAGGCCGCCATCGGCGCACTGGCTGACGCCGTCGGCAAGGGCAAACAGGTAACCCTTGCTGGCAGCCAGTTCAGGCGCCGGGGTAACCAGGCGCAGGGCATCCTGGTTTTCCGCGCGCGGGCCGGTGGCGCTGGCCTGGGCGAAACTCAGCTGCAGGCTCATCGGGCCACCTCAGACCCGCGCCGCCGTCACCGCCGCCGAACCCCAGGTGGTGCGCCAGCGCTGTTTTACCCCGTGCAGGCCGAACCAGGCCAGCAGCCCGAGGCTGGCAAACAGCCACAGGCCCAGCTGGTAGTCGCCGGTGTGCTGCTTGATGGTGCCAAGCCCGGCGGCCAGGGCGAAGCCGCCAATGCCGCCGGCCATGCCGATCAGCCCGGTCATCACGCCGATTTCCTGGCGAAAGCGCTGGGGCACCAGTTGGAACACCGCGCCATTGCCGGCGCCGAGGCCCAGCATGGCGCTGACGAACAGGGCCAGGGCCGCCGTGGCACTGGGCAGGTTGAAGCCCACGGCAGCGATGCAAACCGCGGCCACGCTGTACATGCCAAGCAGGGTGCGGATGCCGCCGAAGCGGTCGGCCAGGGCCCCGCCCAGCGGGCGCATCAGGCTGCCGGCGAAGACGCAGGCGGCGGTGTAGTAGCCGGCGCTGACCGGGCTCAGGCCGTATTGGTCGCTAAAGTAGCCCGGCAGGGCACTGGCCAGGCCAATGAAGCCGCCGAAGGTAACGCTGTAGAAGAACATGAACCACCAGCTGTCGCGGTCACCCAGGGCCTTGAGGTAGTCGGCCATGGCTTTGCGCTTGGGCCGTTGCGGTGCATTGCGGGCCAGCAGGGCAAACAGCGCCAGGGCTAGCAGCAAGGGCAGCACGGCAAAGCCGAACACGTTGTTCCAGCCATAGGCGGCCGCCAGCATGGGCGCCAACAGGGCGGCGAACACGGTGCCGGAGTTGCCCGCACCGGCGATGCCCATGGCTTTGCCCTGGTGCTGCGGTGGGTACCATTGCGAGGCCAGCGGCAACGACACGGCGAAGGACGCGCCGGCAACGCCGAGAAACACGCCCAGCAGCAGGGCTTGGCCGTAGGTGTGCACGCCCAGGTGCCAGGCGCTGGCCAGCGCCAGGATGACGATGACTTGGCCAATCAGCCCGGCGGTCTTGGGCGAGAGGCGGTCGACCAGCACGCCCATGATAAAGCGCAGCACCGCCCCGGCGAGGATGGGTGTAGCCACCATCAGGCCGCGTTGCTGGGGGCTCAGTTGCAGGTCGGCAGCGATCTGCACGGCCAGCGGGCCCAGCAGGTACCAGACCATGAAGCTCAGGTCGAAATACAGGAACGCGGCGAACAGCGTGGGCACATGCCCGGACTTCCAGAAGCTGGTACTCATCGAACACCTCACGGGGCAATGCAACGGAAACGAAAAAGACGCCGCTACCCGGTCCACTGGCGTGGAAGGGAAAGCGACGTCTTTGTCGGGAGTGTTTGAGGCAACCGCCGTTGGCTACCGGTGAGGATTGTTGAGCAAGAGCTGGGCCAACTCTTCCTCTCTAGGCCGGCACCGCCCTGGTAGGAGCGAGCGTAGCTCGCGATGGGGCGCGCAGCGGCCCAGGTTTCAGCTTCGCGGCTCATCACGCCGGGGCTGCTTCGCAGCCCATCGCGAGCTTCGCTCGCTCCTACAGGGAATTGAGACGTGGTGGGGAGTCGCGATGCGGCGGGTGCCCTAGCCCAGCATTTCATGCATGGCGATGATCTGTTCGGCCACCTGGATCAGCTTCTGCTGGCGGCTCATGGCCTGGCGCCGCATCAGGGTGTAGGCCTGCTCCTCGTTGCAGTCCTTCATCTTCATCAGCAAACCCTTGGCCTGCTCGATGCGCTTGCGCTCGGCCAGTTGCTGGTCGCGGGCCTGCAGCTGGGCCTTGAGCGCCTGGTCGCTTTCAAAACGCGCCATGGCCACATCGAGAATCGGCTGCAAGCGCGCGGCATGAATGCCTTCGACGATATAGGCGCTGACCCCGGCCTGGATCGCCTGGCGCATCACCCCAGGGTCGTGCTCGTCGGTGAACAGCACGATCGGCCGGGGTTGGTCGCGGCTGACCAGCACTACCTGTTCCATCACATCGCGGTCGGGTGACTCGGTATCGATCAGCACCACGTCCGGGCGCACCGTTTCAATGCAGGCGGGCAGGTCGATGGTCAGGTCTGGCGCTTCGATCACCTCGAAGCCGGCCTCGCGCAGGGCGGCCTTGAGGCGGCCAAGCTTGTTCCGGGTATCGTCGATCAGCAGGATGCGCAGCATGGCGATGGCCCTCACAGACCGGTACGGGCGGCTGGCGGCTCGCCCAGGGCATGCAGGCGGAAGCTGCGGGCGTAGCCATACGGGTCGCTGCCGTCCCAGCACGTGCCGTCGATCAGCAGGCTGCTGCGCATGGCGCTGTCGGGGCAGGGCACGTCAACGGCGGTGGCGGCGTCGCGGTACAGCGCCAGTTGCTGCACCTGTTGCGCAACGCCCAGGTAGTCGGGGTCTTCACGCAGCAGCCCCCAGCGGCGGAACTGGGTCATGAACCACATGCCATCGGACAGGTACGGCAGGTTCGCCCGGCCCTGGTCGAACAGGCGCAGGCCATGGCGGTCTTGCCAGCGATGGCCAAGGCCGTCTTCATAATCGCCCAGCAAGCGCGGCTCGATGTTTTCCAGGGGCGTGTCCAGGTAGGCGCTGCCGCACAGCAGTTGCGCGGTACTGCGGCGGTTCTCCGGGCTTTGCTCGATGAAGCGGCTGGCGGCAAGCACTGCCTTGACCAGGGCGCGGGCGCTGTTGGGGTACTGCTCGGCAAAGGCGCGGGCACTGGCCAGCACCTTTTCCGGGTGGTCCGGCCAGATCGACTGGCTGGTGGCCAGGGTGAAGCCCTGGCCCTGTGCCACGGCGGCGGCAGACCAAGGCTCACCGGCACAAAAACCGTCGATGCGCCCGGCCTGGATATGCGCGGCCATCTGCGCCGGTGGCACCACCACGCTGCGCACGTCATGCAAGGGGTGGATGCCTTGGCTGGCCAGCCAGTAATACAGCCACATGGCGTGGGTGCCCGTGGGAAAGGTCTGGGCGAAGGTCAGCGGTGCGCCAGCCTGGTGCACGCGCAGGGCCAATGCTTCAGGGCTGGTCACGCCCTGGCGTTGCAGCGCCGGCGAGAGGTTGATGGCCTGGGCGTTCTGGTTCAGCCCCATGAGCACCGCCATGGGGCTGGCCGGCACCCCACCGATGCCCAGGTGCAGCGCGTACACCAGGCCATACAGGCAATGGGCGGCATCCAGTTCGCCACTGGCCAGCTTGTCGCGCAGGCTGGCCCAGGAGCCCTGGCGCTTGAGGTTGAGGGTCAGGCCGTGCTGCTGGGCGAAGCCTTGGGTGGCGGCCACTACCACCGAAGCGCAGTCGCTCAGGGCCATGAAGCCGATGTCGAGGCTGGGTTTTTCCGGCGCGTCGCTGCCGTTTACCCAGGCTAGGGGTGTTGTGTTCACGAAGGTCCTCGCCCGTACTGAATAGGCTGTGTGCAGGCGATGTAGCAACCCATGTGCCAAGGGCCTGTCATGCACGGCCCGCGCTGGCTATAATCGCACCCTCATTCACCCCGAGCCTTGCCCGCCCATGTATACCCTGGCCCGCCAGCTGCTGTTCAAGCTCTCCCCGGAAACTTCCCATGACCTGTCCCTGGACCTGATCGGCGCCGGTGGCCGCCTCGGGCTCAATGGCGTGCTGTGCAAGCAGCCGGCGGCGTTGCCGGTGAGCGTGATGGGCTTGAACTTCGCAAACCCCGTGGGCCTGGCCGCAGGCCTGGACAAGAACGGCGCCGCCATCGACGGCTTCGCCCAGCTGGGCTTCGGCTTCGTCGAAATCGGCACCGTGACGCCACGGCCGCAACCGGGCAACCCCAAGCCACGTTTGTTCCGCCTGCCCCAGGCAACGGCGATCATCAACCGCATGGGCTTCAACAACCTGGGGGTCGACCACCTGCTCGAGCGCGTGCGTGCCTCGCGCTACGACGGTGTGCTGGGCATCAACATCGGCAAGAACTTCGACACCCCGGTCGAGCGTGCGGTGGACGATTACCTGATCTGCCTGAACAAGGTGTACACCGACGCCAGCTACATCACCGTCAACGTCAGCTCGCCGAACACCCCTGGCCTGCGCAGCCTGCAGTTCGGCGATTCGCTCAAGCAACTGCTCGATGCCCTGGCCGAGCGCCGTGAGCAACTGGCCAGCGAGCATGGCAAGCGCGTGCCACTGGCCATCAAGATCGCCCCGGACATGAGCGACGAGGAAACCGCGCTGGTGGCGTCGGCATTGCTGCAGTCGGGCATGGATGCGGTGATCGCCACCAACACCACCCTGGGCCGTGAAGGCGTCGAAGGGCTGGAGCACGGTGGCGAGGCCGGTGGCCTGTCGGGTGCGCCAGTGCTGGAAAAAAGCACCCATATCGTCAAGGTGCTGGCGGGCGAGTTGGCGGGCAAGTTGCCGATCATTGCCGCTGGCGGCATTACCGAGGGGCGCCATGCGGCTGAGAAGATCGCCGCCGGTGCCAGCCTGGTGCAGATCTATTCGGGCTTCATCTATAAAGGCCCGGCGCTGATTCGTGAAGCGGTGGATGCCATTGCCGCGATGCCGCGCTGATCGGCCAGGGCGCGTTCGCGGGTTTACCCGCGACGCATCCACCACCGATCAAAGATCGGGCCCATAAAAAAGGGCCCCTTCAAGGGGCCCCTGGGCCGTAGCCCGCCGCACGGATAGTGCGCGCATGGTGACTCGAATTCAGTGTCCTCGTTCAGCCAACGGCGTGATTTTCGTTGAGTCTATGGATGCCAGCGGTGCCAGTCATGCCGTCCCAGTTATCACCGCGACCTTCGCGCCAGCCGTTGATCCAGGCTTGGCGAACGGAAGGAAGATTGAAAGGGCAAAGTTCGCGGGATTTGCCGGTGACCCCGTATTGGTAGCCACGTGAATATGCTCTTTCCAACGGATCACGCTTAAGTCTTCTCATAGGGTGTTGCCCTCACTTGTTGACTGTAATGTCCCGTCGGCCTCTCCGAGGCCGGGCAGAGTCTTTCTGCCGGTTTGCGCTCGCTGCCGGCGTGGCGAGCTGAATGTGCCGCCTCGTTGCGAAGCGGCCTAGGACCAGTTCTAACGAATGCAGGTCACGGTGTGAATGATCGATTTGTCATAAGCACGTAACCTTTCCGAGGGTGAGGGGATAAGTAAATAAATGCGACTCAACCCTGTTTGGCGTTGGGCCCGCTATGATCGGGGTTTGCTGAACCTTGACGTCATTTCGCCAGCGTTGCTGAGCGATGACAGTAATAATTTGAAATGCGACGAAGGGTCACATCGGCCCTGAAATCGGCGGAAATTATTCGTACTGCCTGATGATCTAAGCTGTTTCTGCCACCTGGCACGCGGCGGATCGTTCAGGCGGCCCGGCCCGCGCACTGCAACCCTGCAGCGCGAAGGCCACTCGAACGCCTGCTGGAAGGGCGTTCGGGCAAACATCGGCGGGGCGATGCGTCGCCCCGTCACTTAAATAGCCCAAGGCGCTGGAATACTCATGTCGGACCGTTTCGAACTCTATCTCACTTGCCCCAAAGGCCTGGAAGGCCTGCTTGCCGAAGAGGCCAAGGGCCTTGGCCTGGATGATGTGCGTGAGCACACCTCGGCCATTCGCGGCGCCGCCGACATGGAAACCGCCTACCGCCTGTGCCTGTGGTCACGCCTGGCCAACCGCGTGTTGCTGGTGCTCAAGCGCTTCTCCATGAAAAACGCCGACGACCTCTACGACGGCGTGCATGCGCTCGACTGGGCCGACCACCTGGCTGCCGACGGCACCCTGGCCGTGGAATTCAGCGGGCTCGGCTCGGGCATCGACAACACCCACTTCGGCGCCCTGAAGGTCAAGGACGCCATCGTCGACAAACTGCGCAACCGCGAAGGCCTGCGCCCCTCGGTGGAAAAGGTCGACCCGGATGTGCGCGTGCACCTGCGCCTGGACCGTGGCGAGGCGATTCTGTCGCTGGACCTGTCGGGCCACAGCCTGCACCAGCGTGGCTACCGCCTGCAGCAAGGCGCTGCGCCGCTGAAGGAAAACCTGGCCGCTGCTGTGCTAATCCGTTCCGGCTGGCCACGCATTGCCGCCGAGGGCGGCGCCCTGGCCGACCCGATGTGCGGCGTGGGTACCTTCCTGGTGGAAGCGGCGATGATCGCCGCCGATATTGCACCGAACCTCAAGCGCGAGCGCTGGGGTTTCAGCGCCTGGCTGGGCCATGTGCCGGCCACCTGGCGCAAGGTTCATGAAGAGGCCCAGGCCCGCGCCCAGGCCGGCCTGGCCAAGCCGCCGCTGTGGATTCGTGGCTACGAAGCCGACCCGCGGCTGATCCAGCCCGGGCGCAACAACGTCGAGCGCGCAGGCCTGGGTGACTGGGTGAAGATCTACCAAGGCGAAGTCAGCACCTTCGAGCCGCGCCCGGACCAGAACCAGAAAGGCCTGGTCATCAGCAACCCGCCGTACGGCGAACGCCTGGGCGACGAGGCCAGCCTGTTGTACCTCTACCAGAACCTGGGCGAGCGCCTGCGCCAGGCCTGCATGGGCTGGGAAGCGGCGGTGTTCACCGGTGCCCCGGAGCTGGGCAAGCGCATGGGCATTCGCAGCCACAAGCAGTACGCCTTCTGGAACGGCGCCTTGCCGTGCAAGCTGCTGCTGTTCAAGGTGCAGCCTGACCAGTTCGTGACTGGCGAGCGCCGCGAGGCCCAGGCCGACAGCGGCGACGCACGCCGCCAGGCGCCCCAGGCCAGCGAGCCGGCGCGCCTGTCGGAAGGTGCGCAGATGTTCGCCAACCGCCTGCAGAAGAACCTCAAGCAACTGGGCAAGTGGGCCCGCCGCGAGCAGGTCGACTGCTACCGCCTGTACGATGCCGATATGCCCGAGTACGCCCTGGCCGTCGACCTGTACCAGGACTGGGTACACGTGCAGGAATACGCCGCCCCCCGTTCCATCGACCCGGAAAAGGCCCAGGCGCGCCTGCTCGATGCCTTGGCGGCCATTCCCCAGGCGCTGAACATCGACCCCCAGCGCGTGGTGCTCAAGCGCCGCGAGCGTCAGAGCGGCACCCGCCAGTACGAGCGCCAGGCCACCGAAGGCCGCTTCCAGGAAGTCAACGAAGGCGGCGTCAAGCTGCTGGTCAACCTGACCGACTACCTCGACACCGGGCTGTTCCTCGACCACCGCCCGATGCGCATGCGCATCCAGCGCGAGGCTGCCGGCAAGCGCTTCCTCAACCTGTTCTGCTACACCGCCACGGCCACCGTGCACGCGGCCAAGGGCGGTGCACGCAGCACCACCAGCGTCGACCTGTCGAAAACCTACCTGGACTGGGCACGGCGCAACCTTTCGCTGAACGGCTTCTCCGAGCGCAACCGCCTGGAGCAGGGCGATGTCATGGCCTGGCTGGAAGCCAACCGTGACAGCTACGACATGATCTTCATCGACCCGCCGACCTTCTCCAACTCCAAGCGCATGGAAGGTGTGTTCGACGTTCAGCGCGACCACGTGCAGTTGCTGGACCTGGCCATGGCACGCCTGGCACCGGGCGGGGTGCTGTATTTCTCCAACAACTTCCGCAAGTTCCAGCTCGACGAGCACCTGAGCGCGCGCTACGCGGTGGAGGAAATCACGGCGCAGACGCTGGACCCGGACTTCGCCCGCAACAACCGTATCCACCGCGCCTGGCGCCTGCAGTTGCGCTGAAGCGACGAGACGTGTTGCGTGGTTAGTGGCCAATAGCTATAACTCTGCACAGGGCCATGATGTTCGCAGGACGCTGACGAGATGAGATCGATCTATGTCGAAGTGGGGCGTTCGTGCGAGGGTGTTGCACCTGTGCAGCGAGGCGATGGCTGCCTGGGCGGTGGCGTTGGTGGCGTTGGTCGCTGGCGTGCTGCTTTCGGCGGCCTTGGCGCTGGCCACCGAGGCCTTCTACAAGCAGCAGCTGCGCCAGCGCTTCGAGCTGCTGGCCGCTGAGCGCGCCAGCCGCATTGCTGAGCGTTTCGAGGAGCAAACCCAGCGCCTGGATGGCCTGCGGCGGTTCTTCGACTATTCCGACGAGGTTACCTCACGCGAGTTCGATGGCTATGCGCGGCCGTTGCTGCACCGCACCCAGGCCTATTCCTGGGCGCCGCGGGTGGACGCCGGGCAGCGGCGCGCCTTCGAGCGCGCGGCCAGTGCCGGGCTTGGCCATGACTATGTGATTCGCGAGCAGGATGCCCAGGGGCAATGGCAGCCGTCGCCGACGCGCGACCACTACTACCCGATTCTCTATTCCCAATCGACCCAGGCCCAGGGCCAGCCCTACGGCCTCGACCTGCGCAGCCAGCCGGCCCGCGAGCAGGCCCTGGGCCGGGCGCAGCAGCCGGGCAGCATGGCGGTGTCCGCGCCCCTGGACATGATCAATGTCGAGCCTGGTTTGAGTCGCGGCTTGCTGATGGTGGCCCCCGTGTTTTCCGACGACCACGCCAGTGGCCTGCCGACGGGCTATGTGATGGCGTTGCTGAGCCTGCGCCAGCTGGTCAGCGAGGGCTTGCCGGTCGCTGCCGATGACAACCTGGTGGTGAGTATCGTCGACCCCAGCGGGCGTGACGGCCAGGAAGTGCTGTACGACTCGCAGAACCCCGCTGCGCCCTTGCCGCTGTCGAGCAGCCAGATGCTGCACCTGGCCGACCACCAGTACCAGCTCGATATCCGCCCCAGCCAGGCGTTCATGCAGGCCAACCGTTCTGCAGCGGCGCCGGCGGTGGGCTTTCTCGGTGGCCTGCTGAGCCTGTTGCTCAGCGCCTTGCTGTACAGCCTGTTCAGCCAGCGCCAGCGGGCCCTGACCCTGGTCGAGCAGCGCACCGCCGAGCTGCAGGTCAGCGAGCAATCGTTGCGCGACACCCACAACCAGCTGCGCAGCGTGCTCGACGCCGCCACCCAGGTCGCGATCATCGCCACCAGCCTCAAGGGCGTGGTCAGCACCTTCAATGCCGGTGCCGAGCGCCTGCTGGGCTACGCCGCCAGCGAGGCCATCGGCCACCTGCACCTGGAAGACCTGATGCTGGCCGAAGAGCTCAACCAGCGCAGCCAGGCCTTGAGCCTGCGCTACGGTAGGCCGATTCCGGGTGGCCAGGCGATGTTCGCCGAAACCATCCAGGAACGCGGTGCCGAGCCTGGTGAATGGACCCTGGTGCGCAAGGATGGCAGCCAGCTGCTGGCCAACATGCTGGTCACGGCGGTGCTGGACGAGCAGGGGCTGTGGGTGGGCTACCTGGCCATTTGCATCGATGTCACCGAGCGGCGGCGCGTGCACGAGGCCTTGGCGATGCGTGACCGGCTGCTGGAAAAACTCAGCGCCGAGGTGCCCGGCGGCATCTACCAGTACCGCCTGGATGCCGATGGCCACTCATGCTTCCCGTATGCCAGCCAGGGCCTGTTCGATATCTACGAGGTCGACCTGCAGGCGCTGCGCGACGATGCTTCTGTGGTGTTCGAGCGCATTCACCCCGATGACCTGGAGCGCGTGCGCCGCTCGGTGCGTTACTCGGCCGAGCACCTGACGCCGTGGCGCGAGGAATACCGGGTGTGCCTGCCCCGTGCGGGGTTGCGCTGGGTGCGTGGCGAGGCCACGCCAGAGGTGGGTGAGCAGGGCTGCACGCTGTGGCACGGTTACCTCACCGACATTTCCGACCTCAAGGGCGTGGAGGAGGAACTGCGCGCGCTGTCGGTGACCGATGCCCTGACCGGCATTCACAACCGCCGCTACTTCCAGGAACGGCTGAAGGTGGAGCTGGACCGCGCCCAGCGTGATGACCAGGACCTGGCGGTAATCATGCTCGACATCGACCATTTCAAGCGCATCAATGACCAATTCGGCCATGCCGTGGGTGACCATGTGCTACGCAGCCTGTGCCAGCGCATCGGCCACCGCCTGCGCCGCACCGACGTGTTCTGCCGCCTGGGCGGCGAGGAATTCATGGTGCTGTGCCCCGGCAGCAATGCCGAGCAGGCGCGGGCGCTGGCCTTGGAGTTGTGGCAAGGGGTGCGCGGCGTGCCGGTAGAGGGGGTTGGCAAGGTGACCGCGAGCTTCGGCGTGGCCGGGTGGCGGCCGGGGGAGGGCGCCGATGCCTTGCTGCTGCGGGCCGATGCGGGGGTGTATGCGGCCAAGCAGGCCGGGCGTGACCGGGTTGAGGCAGAGTTGGCCTAACGGTTGGGCACCCGTCGAAGCCTGCGGGGTCCCGGTAGGAGCGAGCGTAGCTCGCGATGGGGCGCGCAGCGGCCCCAGGGTTTCAGCTTCGCGGCTTGTAACCCCGGGGCAGCTCTGCAGCCATCGCGAGCTGCGCTCGCTCCTACAATAATGCGATCCGCGAACTACAGCATCACTGCCCCACAGCCGCCGTAGCGCTGTTGTTCAACTTGGGCTGGCGATACAGGTCGAGCAGCACCTGGTCGAGCACCTGCGACGCGCCCCACGGCTTGGGGTCATTGAGGATCGCCGACACCGCCCAGGTGTTGCCATTGCTGTCGCGGCTGAAGCCGGCGATCGCCCGCACGGTGTTCAGGGTGCCGGTCTTGATGTGCCCTTCGCCGGTCATGGCGGTGCGCTTGAGGCGCTTGCGCATGGTGCCATCCATGCCCACCAGCGGCATCGAACTGATGAACTCGGCAGCATACGGGCTGTTCCAGGCGGCCTGCAGCAGCGCGGCCATCTCGCGGGTACTGACGCGCTCGGCACGCGAAAGGCCCGAGCCGTTTTCCATCACCAGGTGCGGCGCGGTGATGCCTTTTTTCGCCAGCCACTGGCGTACCACGCGCTGGGCGGCACGTGCATCGTCACCGTCGGCATCGGTGCGGAACTGCGCGCCCAGGCTCAGGAACAGTTGCTGGGCCATGGTGTTGTTGCTGTATTTGTTGATGTCCCGAATCACCTCCACCAGGTCCGGCGAGAACGCCCGGGCCAGCAGGCGCGCGCTTTTCGGTACGTTCTCGATGCGGTCGCGGCCCTGGATGGTGCCGCCCAGCTCGTTCCAGATCGCCCGCACCGCACCGGCGGCGTAGGTCGGGTGGTCGAGCAGCGACAGGTAGGTTTGCGAGTTGCAGCCGTCGGCCAGCTGGCCGGTGACGGTCACGCTGATGCCATCGGCCTGCTGCACCGGGTTGTAGCGCACATCGCCGCTGCACTGCTTGGCAGCCACGGCCTTGACCTGGTTGTCGATATGAATGCTGGCGATCGGCGGCTCGACGGCCACGGTCACCTTGCCGCCGTCGTTGCGGGCAACGAAGCGCAAGGCCTTGAGGTTGATCATCAGCGAGTCGGGCTTGACCAGGAACGGCTTGTTGACGTCGCCACCGTCGTCGTCGAACTGCGGCAGGTTGGGCTGCACGAAGTGGCTGCGGTCCAGTACCAGGTCGCCGGTGACGGTGCGCACGCCGTTGGCGCGCAGGTCACGCATCAGCAGCCAGAGCTTTTCCATGTTCAGCTTTGGGTCGCCACCGCCCTTGAGGTACAGGTTGCCATTGAGCACGCCGTTGCTCAGGGTGCCGTCGGTGTAGAACTCGGTTTTCCACTGAAAGGTCGGGCCGAGCAGTTCCAGGGCGGCGTAGGTGGTGACCAGCTTCATGGTCGAGGCCGGGTTCACCGACACATCGGCGTTGAACACCGTGGCGGTGCCCGGGCCGTTGAGCGGCAGCATCACCAGCGACAGTGCGCTGTCTTGCAGTTTGTTGGCCTTCAGGGCCTGCTGCACTTTCGCTGGCAGGGTGGTATTGACGGCGGCAGCCTGGCTGGGCAGAGCGAACGGCAACAGCAGGCCGGCGAGAACGAGGGGACGGAGCGCTTTGATCATCTGGGATAAATACCCTGCGGACGAGGGAAAATGAAATTGGGGCTATAAGAAATGGTGGCCCCACGACGAAATATAGCGGCCATTATGCCCCAAGCGCAGCGTTGATGGGCCACGTTCGACGGAAAAGCGCCTTTGTAGCGTGGAAACTGGTAAAGTGCCGCGCGTTATTACTCAAGAGGATTGTTTCATGGCTACCAACCGTTCCCGTCGTCTGCGCAAGAAGCTGTGCGTGGATGAATTCCAGGAGCTGGGTTTCGAACTGAACCTGGGTTTCAAGGAAGACCTGTCCGACGAAGCCATCGATGCCTTCCTCGACGCCTTCCTGGCAGAAGCCATGGATGCCAACGGCCTGGACTATGTCGGCGGTGATGATTTCGGCCTGGTCTGCTCGGCCAAGCGTGGCTCGGTCAGCGAAGAGCAGCGCGCCACTGTCGAAGCCTGGCTCAAGGGCCGCAGCGAACTGACCACCATCGAAGTCAGCCCGCTGCTGGACGCCTGGTACCCGGAAAAGCCGATCAACCCGGCTTCCTGATCCACCTGGGCGGCCGCCGTTCGGCGTGCCGCTTCAGCTGGCCCTGGCCCTGTAGCGGGCCAGGGCCTTCTCCACACGGCACATGTGCCGTGCCAAGGCCTGGCGCCGTAGTTTAAGGCGCGCAACAGGTTCGTCTTGCGCCTCAAGTGCCTCACAGGCAGCCATCACCTCATGCGCTTTGAGCATGCGCGCCGCGCTGAGGATCTTGTGTGCCTGCTCGCGCAGTTCCTCCGGTGCGTTGTCCACATCGATCGCCATCAGCGCCGCCAGGTCTTCATGCAGGCTGCGGTGCAAGGCCTCGACGAAACGGGCGCGGCCACTGCTGCTGTCGCCGACGATACTGCCCAGGCCGCCGAGGTCGAACAGCGTACGTTGCACCACGGCGGCGCGCGGCGTAATACCGGCCAGGCGCAGGCTGAGGGTGCGCAGGGTGATGGGCTTGAGCAGGCAGTCGTCCATGCCGGCGCTCAGGCATTTCTGCTTCACCTGCGGCTGTGCGTTGGCGGTGTAGCCGAGGATGAGGCAGGGCGAGCGCTTGGCGTGGCGCTCTTCGGCACGCAGCGTGGCGGCCAGCTGGTAACCGCTCATGTGCGGCATGTTGCAGTCGAGTATGAGGACGTCGAAGTTGCCCGCGCGCCATTTGCCCAGGCCTTCCCGACCGTCGCTGGCACTGGCTGCGGTGAGCCCCAGGTAGCCCAATTGCTGGGTCAGTAGCAGCAGGTTGGCGGGGTGGTCGTCGATCACCAGTACCTTCAGTTGCGGGGCCGGTGTTGTGATGTCGTCGGCTGGAAGAACGGCGGGCAAGGGGGCCTCGGCAGGCTCCAGCGGCAGTTGCAGGCACACCTGGGTGCCGAAGCCTGGCACGCTGTTGATGCTCAGCTCGCCCCCCATCATTTCGCACAGGCTGCGGCAGATCGCCAGGCCCAGCCCGGTGCCGGCACGCGATTGCCGGCTGTGCGGGTTGGCTTGCACGAACGGGTTGAACAGCCGTTGCAGGTCGTCCTGGTGGATGCCGATGCCGCTGTCGCGCACCTCCAGCGCCAGCCGCGCGGGGTTGGCGCTTCCCGCCTCGCGCAGGCCCAGGCTGACGCACACCTGGCCCTGCTCGGTGAACTTGATGGCGTTGCTGACCAGGTTGGACAGAATCTGCTTGAAGCGCAGGGGGTCGAGCAGTACATGGCAACGGGCGTCGGCGCTGATGTCGAGTTTCAGGGCCAGGCCTTTTTCCCGGGCCTGGCCGTCGAACACGCGGCCCACCGACTCCACCAAGGCGGCCGGGTCGACCGGCTCGGGGGCCAGGGACAGGTGGCCGGATTCGATGCGAACGATGTCCAGGATATCGCCGATCAGGCCCAGCAGGTCCTTGGCCGAATGGTGGGCGACCTCCAGCGAAGTCGCGTCGACCTGGCCTTGGCGGGCGCGGTTGACCGCCAGCTCCAGCATGCCGATCACCGCGCTCATCGGCGTGCGGATCTCGTGGCTGATGGTGGCGAGGAAGGTGCTTTTGGCACGGTTGGCGTCGTCGGCCAGGCGTTTGGCCTCACGCAGTTCCTGCACCAGCTTGCGCCGCTCGCTGATGTCGATCCAGCCGCCGATGATGCCTTGTACCTCGCCCAGCGAGTCGCGGTACGGCAGGATCCAGTGGTAGATGGTGAGCTCGCGTTCGTTCATGTGCAGCGGGCGGTCGAGGATCAACGGAACACCGGCGGCCATCACCTGTTGGTAGTCGGCTTGCATCTGCCGGGTGTGCTCGCTGGCGGCGCAGTGGGTGTCTTCCAGGCGTTTGCCGATGACGTGCTCCAGGGGCGCCTGTAGCGCCTGCAGGTAACTGGCGTTGCAGCTTTGCAGGCGGCATTCGCGGTCGCGCACGTACATCGGGTGCGGCGTGCCGTCGAGCAGGGCGCTCATGAACTCCAGCTGGTCACCCAGCGCCCGCTCGGCGCGCTGGCGCTGCTTGATCTGGCGCCGCAGGCGGGCATTCCACAGCAATGCCAGCAATAGCAGCAGGCCTGCGCCGAGCAATATCTGGACGACCCGCTGGCGCACGGCTTGCCAGTGGTTCTCGTCATGCCGCACATACCCCCGCCAGCGGTTGTCGATCACCCCCAGCTCCTCTGGCGAAATGCTGGTCAGGGCCTTGTCGAGGATCGAACCCAGCGCCGTGGCCTGGGCGTTGGTGGCCATGGCGAAGGTCGCAGGCTCGCTGCCCAGCGTGCTGCGAATGACCAGGGCGGGGTCGACCGCCACGGCGTGGTTCGCATCGATCAGGGTGGTGATCACCGCATCCACGGCCCCAGCGCTCAGCAGGGCCATGGAATAGTAGGGGCTTTGCGTTTCGACCCAGCTGGTTTGCGGGTAACGCTCGGTTATCAGCCGGGCCGGGGTGCTGTGGCGGGCGATGGCGACGCGGCGCCCGCGCAGTTGTTCCAGCGAGCCGTACTGCGGGTGATCGGCACGGGTCACCAGCACCTGGGGGCTTTCCAGGTAGGGCCGGCTCAGGCGTATCTGCGGGGCCGCGAGGCTGTCGACGGCCAGGGCGGCGATCATGCTGACCCGTTCGTCCTTGAGCCGGGTGAGCATGTCGGCAAAATCGCTGGCGCGCTGCACTTCGAAGCGCAGGCCCGTGCGCAGGCGGATCAGTTCCAGCAGGTCGGCGGTGATGCCGCGAAAATGCCCGTTGCCGTCGAAATAGGACAGCGGTGCGGCGGTTTCGTCGATGGCCACCTGCACCACCGGGTGCTGTTTCAGCCATTGCGCCTCGGCGGCCGACAACGGCAGCCTGAGGTCGCTGAGCAGCCGGTCGGCGCCAGCACTCCAGCGCTTGAAGATGCTGGCCCGCACGGCTTTGTCCTGGTGTTCGAGAATGCTGTCTACCAAGGCCTTGAGCTCGGTATCCTGCGCGCGCATGGCAAAACCGAAGCCGACGCTCTCGTGTTGGCCGAAGCTGGCCATGCGCAGGCGCGGCAGGTGGCCGCGGTTGAGTTGGTAGTGGGTCGACAGCGTGTCGCCGATGAACACGTCGGCCTGGCCGAACGCCACGGCATTGAGCGCCTGGGTGGAGGAATCGAAGGTCAGCAGTTCGGCCTTGGGGTAGGCCGCATGCACCTCGGGGCGGGGCAGGTAGTGGTAGAGCATGCCCAGGCGCATGCCCTCAAGGTCGGTGTCGAGGGGGCGCTCTTCGTCCTCACGGGTGACCAGCACCGGCTGGTCGATGGCGTAGGGCAGCGACATGGCCAGGCCATCGGCCGCCGCTTCATAGCCATTGGCACTGCCCAGCAGGTCGATCTCGCCGCGCAGCAGCGCCTGCACTGCCGCTTGACGGTCTGGGTAGCGCAGCACCTTCACGGGCAACTGCAGGGCTTTGCCGACCAGGTTCGCGTATTCGGCGGTCAGGCCCTGGTAATCGCGCCCCCCGCGGGTGATGTCGAACGGGGGGTAGTCCGGGGCCGATGTGCCCAGTGTCAGCTGCTGGCGCCCGGCCAGCCAGGCCAGTTGTTGTGGCGCCAGGGGCGGCCCGGGGTCGGTGGGCGCGTAACGGGCCAGCAGCGAATAGGGCGTGGCGTCGGAGGCGGCGGCCAGCGCCCCCGCCCAGGCCAGTGTCAGGGTGAGGAGCAGGCGAGCGATGATGTGCACCATGGCCGACCTCAGACCAGCGCATTGCGTTTGGCCATCTCGATCAGCTCGACCAAGGTTTCGACCTGAAGCTTTTGCATCAGCCGCTTCTTGTAGGTGCTGACAGTTTTGTTGCTGAGGAACATGCCCCGGGCGATCTCCTTGTTGCTGCGGCCCTGGGCGAAAAGTTGCAAGACCATCAATTCCCGGTCATTGACCAGGCGGAACAAGCGCAAGTCGGCGTCAGTTGTTTCGTGTTGCGGGTGGATGGCCTGGCTTGGGAAATAGTTATAGCCGGCAAGTACAGCCTTGATTGCGCTGAGCAGTTCGGTGAGGTCTTCGGCCTTGCACACATAGCCGGCTGCGCCGGAGTGCATGCAACGCATGGCGAACAGGGCTGGGGCCTGGGCGGTGAGCACCAGCACCTTCAGCGGCAGCGCCATGGCCTGGAAGCGCGCCAGCACTTCCAGGCCATCGAGCTTGGGAATACTGATGTCGAGAATGACCAGGTGCGGGTCCGTTTCGCGAATCAGCTGCATGGCGTCCACGCCATTGTCCGATTCACCCACCACCTTGTAGTTCTGGTTCTCCAACAGCATGCGAACGGCCAAGCGGACGACCGGGTGGTCGTCGACAATAAATACGGATTGCATGTTCAACTTCCCTGCGACGAATGACGGAGGCAGGTTCCACCATAACGCAGTTCAAACTCCTCGGGGGTATGAGGAATGGCGATTAGCGTTATATGGGAAATGGACTACAAAACACGGGCATTAAATCCACGAAGTGTAAGCGATTAATTCAAACTTTTAATATTTGTATCCAGAGTGCGGCTCGATGTTTATTAAATGTTTAACCCTGGGTCTGGGATATAGGAAATTTCCTACAATTCAGGCAGCCGCCCGGCGAGGCGCCGGGCGCTGACGCTCAGGCCGGGTTGGAGCGCCCGGTCATTTCACTGGCCATCTCGCTGGCGTAGCTGTCGGTCATGCCGGCGATGAAATCGATCATGCGCAGGAAGGCCTTGTGCAGCGAGTCGTGGGGGTGGGGTGCATTGTTGCCGAGCAAGTCGAGCACGCGCCGGCTCTTGAACGATGGCGTACGCCCGCCGTGCTGTTCCAGGGCGGCGGCGCAAAAGGTGTTGAGGAGAATTTCCAGTGTGGTGTAGGCGCCAATTTCATGCAGTGTCTTGCGCTTGTCCTGGAAGATCTTGTTGCGTGCCATGTCCTTGGCCTGCAGCACGCAGCGCTTGGCCGGGCCGTGCATGTGCTCGACCAGGTCGCCGTGCAGCTGCCCGGCGAGCAGTGCGGGTTGTTGCTCGACGAAGGCGCGGGCGGCGGCGTTGGTCAGGTGTTCGATGGCCTTGCCGCGCAGGATCGCCAGCTTGCGCCGGCGCGAATCGGCAGGCCCGAGCTGGCGGTAGGTTTCCGGCAGGTCGTCGCCCACCAGGTCGAGCAGCAGTGCCTCCACCTCGGCGTACTGCAGCAAGTCCATCTCCAGGCCGTCTTCGAGGTCGATCAGCGCGTAGCAGATGTCATCGGCGGCTTCCATCAGGTAAACCAGCGGGTGGCGCGCCCAGCGCTGGGCTTCGAGCTGCGGCAGGCCGAGCTTGCGGGCGATCTGCTCCAGCAGCCCCAGTTCGCTCTGGTAGCAGCCGAACTTGTGCTTCTTGTAGCCCAGGGCGTCGGCGTGGCGGGCGCTCCAGGGGTATTTGAGGTAGGTGCCGAGGGTGGCATAGGTCAGCCGGGTACCACCGTCGAACTGGTGGTATTCCAGCTGGGTGAGCACGCGAAAGCCTTGGGCGTTGCCTTCGAAATTGAGGAAGTCGGCGCGTTCGTCATCGCTCATGTCGTCGAGCCAACCGCGCCCGGCAGCCTGCTGGAACCAGTGGCGAATGGCGTCTTCGCCGGAGTGGCCGAAGGGCGGGTTGCCGATGTCGTGGGCCAGGCAGGCGGACTGCACGATCATCCCCAGGTCGCTGGGTTCGCACCAGGCCGGCAGGCTGTCGCGCAGGGTTTCGCCCACGCGCATGCCGAGCGAGCGGCCAACGCAGCTGACTTCCAGCGAGTGGGTGAGGCGGGTGTGGATATGGTCGTTGCTCGACACCGGGTGTACTTGGGTCTTGCGCCCCAGGCGGCGGAAGGCGCCGGAGAAGATGATGCGGTCGTGGTCTTTGTGGAAGGGGCTGCGCCCCAGTTCATCGGCGCTGTAGAGGGCTTTGCCGAGGCGTTCGCGGGTGAGCAGGGTGTGCCAGTCCAAGGCGCGGTCTCCTGTCGATCGAAGGGTATAGCTTCTGGTGTCTGGGTGGGTTGTGCAAGGGGGATTGGCGCCGCCGGGGCGGCGCATTGCGAATGCGCATGGAACAAATTTTGTGTAGGAGCGGGCTTGACCCGCGAACACCGGCGAAGCCGGTGCCATCCACCGCGTCGCTTGCTTCGCGGGGCAAGCCCGCTCCTACAGGGAATTGCGGCAGGTTTGCCACGACAGCGCATTACGCTGGAAGGTGTAGCTGGCGTCAGGGCCGGCGGCCGCTTTGCATGAACAGCTTCACCAAAGGCAGCAGGCTGGCGCCCAGGCGCACCAGGCGGGAAAGGTTGCCGCTGCGCACGCCCTTGCCGGTGAGAAAGCCCAGCGCCACGACCGCGCCAACGCCCCACAACGGCGCATGCTTGATGCCCAGCCCATCGCCCAGCGAGCTGCCCACCCCACGCAAGCGCTGCAGCGGTTGCAGCAATTGCCCCGATTCGTGGCGGATTTCCTGGCGGTGCATTTCCATGCGCAGGCGCAGCAGCGCCTTGCGCATTTCACGCGGGTTTCGCGTGTTCGGCATTTCAGGCAGGCTCATGGCAACAGGCGCTCCCGGTCCTTGGCCAGTTCCTCGAGGGTGGCGTGGAAGGGCGAGGATTCATCGAACACCGCTGCTTTCAGGCGCAGCGCGCAATACAGCGCGGCAAGGCCGTAGAACACGCACAGGCCGATAATCCCGGCCAGGCGGTAGCTGTCCCACAGCAGCACCAGCAGCAAGCCCGACAGGGCGGTGAGCAGCAACAGCGCAAATACCAACGCCAGGCCTGCGAACAGCAACAAGCTCAGGGTGCGGCCTTTCTGCTCCTGCAGTTCGATGCCGAACAGTTCGATATGGCTGTGCAGCAGCCCCAGCAGCGCGGCGCCCAGGCGCCGGCCCGAGGCACTGGTGCCAATGGCATCATTGTCCATGTGGGCTCCTTAGCGCCGGTTGGCCAGCAGGCCGATCAACAGCCCCACGCCTGCAGCGATGCCGATGGCCTGCCACGGGTTTTCTTGAACGTACTGCTCGGCGCTGCCCAGTGCCGCTTGCCCGCGGTCGAGCACCGAGTCCTGGGTCAGTTGCAGGGTTTCCCGGGCCTGGCTCAGGCGCTCGTGAATCTGCTCGCGCAATTCGTCGGCCTGGTCGCCCGCAAGGTTGGCGGTGTCGGCCAGCAGTTTCTCGGTATCGCGAACCAAGGCCTGGAAGTCAGCCATGAGGATTTCTTGTGCAGTCTTTGCCGATTTGCTGGCCATTGGGGCTCTCCCTGTGCAGGTGTGTAGATCATTCGAGTGACGCGGCGCGTGGAAGGTTCAGTCGGCGCTGGTATGCGCCTTGCTAAGGACAATTGCCACAACGCGGGGCACGGCCCTGGGGCGCTGCGCCGATTCAGGGCGCCGGCCCCGGCGGATACCGGTAAACCTTAACCCAATCCACGACAAACCCAAGAAAAAACCACGCAGGCCACACCCGCTTCACGGTGAAGGGGTGACAGGCTGGCACCGATTCGGTGCAGGGATGCAGGTTCTTGAACTGTCCTGGTGCCTTTTTCAGCAGGTCTGCCTTCTACATGGAAAATACGCTCAGCGCGATGGACTCCCTGGTCCACGGTTCCAATACCCTGTTCATCCTCATGGGCGCCATTTTGGTGCTGGCCATGCATGCCGGCTTCGCCTTCCTGGAAGTGGGCACGGTGCGCCACAAGAACCAGGTCAATGCCTTGTCGAAGATCCTCAGCGACTTTGCCATCTCGGCGCTGGTGTACTTTTTCATCGGCTACTGGATCGCCTACGGCGTGAACTTCCTGCAGCCAGCGGCTGCACTGGCTGCCGACCATGGCTATGCGCTGGTCAAGTGCTTCTTCCTGCTGACGTTTGCCGCAGCGATCCCGGCGATCATTTCCGGTGGCATCGCCGAGCGCGCCCGTTTCGTGCCGCAGTTGTGCGCCACGGCGCTGATCGTGGCGTTCGTCTACCCGTTCTTCGAGGGCGTGGTGTGGAACGGCAACCTGGGTATCCAGGCCTGGCTGCAGGCCCGCTTCGGTGCGCCGTTCCATGACTTTGCCGGCTCCGTGGTGGTGCACGCCATGGGCGGCTGGCTGGCGCTGGCGGCGGTGCTGTTGCTGGGCGCGCGGCGCGGGCGTTACCGCGAGGGCCGGCTGGTGGCCTTCGCGCCATCGAGCATCCCGTTCCTGGCGCTGGGCTCGTGGATCCTGATCATCGGCTGGTTCGGCTTCAACGTGATGAGCGCACAAACCCTGCAAGGCGTCAGCGGCCTGGTGGCGATCAACTCGCTGATGGCCATGGTCGGCGGCACCCTGGCCGCGCTGCTGGCGGGGCGCAACGACCCAGGCTTCCTGCACAACGGCCCGTTGGCCGGGCTGGTGGCGATCTGCGCCGGTTCCGACCTGATGCACCCACTGGGCGCATTGGCCACCGGCCTGGTGGCGGGGGTGCTGTTCGTGTGGAGCTTCACCGCTGCGCAGAACCGCTGGAAGATCGACGACGTGCTGGGCGTTTGGCCCCTGCACGGCCTGTGCGGCGTGTGGGGCGGCATTGCCTGCGGCATCTTCGGCCAGGCCGCGCTTGGCGGCATGGGCGGTGTCAGCCTGGCCAGCCAGTTGCTCGGCACCTTGGGCGGTATCGCGGTGGCGCTGGCCGGTGGTTTTGCGGTGTACGGGTTGATCCGCAAGGTACTTGGCCTGCGCCTGAGCCATGAGCAGGAGTTCCAGGGCGCCGACCTGTCGCTGCACCGTATTGGTGCCACCAGCCAGGATTGACCGGGGCCGGGTGCACAAGTGGGCAGGGCGGGCCTAGAATGGGCTTCATCCCACAGCCAGATCGAGTCCTGCCCCATGCTGCCTGAATGCCAACTCTTCGGTACCAGCGGGTGCCATTTGTGCGAAGTGGCCGAGTCGGTGCTGATGCCCTTCGCCGACCGCGGCCTGCTCATCGAACTGATCGACATTGCCGAGGACGAGACGCTGTTCGAGCGCTATGGGCTGATTATTCCGGTGCTGCGCCGCTGCGACACGTCGGCCGAGCTGCACTGGCCGTTCGATGCCGAGCAGGTGGTGGCCTTTCTCGGCCAATGACGGCCAGGTGAATTGACGGCGGTGCCTGCCACTTCGTATGCTGTATATAAATACAGTATCGAGGTAACCCCATGCACAACGTCGAGCAACTCAAGTACAGCGTCAACCGCATGCCGGTGGAGCGGGTGTGCGAGGCGGTGCTGGAGCTGCGCCTGGAAGGCCTGGTTCTCGATGAGCGCACGCCGTTTGGCAAGGTTCATTTCAACACCTGCTTCGCCGAGATCGAGGCGCTGTTCCAGCGCGCCGGTTACCACCGCGGGCTGGACGTGGTCGGTTACCAAGGCCTGCTTTATGCCCTGTACGATCCTGGGCGCTGGGAGGCGGTGCAGGTGCTGCGCTGGCTGAAGGAACGCAGCGAGGCCATGGCCGAGGCTGGTTGAGCTGCCGGGCTTGGGCGATAATGCGCGGCCTTGCCTGTTTCGAGCCCCGCCATGACCCCGCCATTCGACCCTGCCCGCCAGCAAGCCAGCACGGTTTGCCTGCCCCCCGGCCACTGGGCCACGGTGCTCGACTGCCTGTGTGACCACTTCAAGGCCATCGACCGGGCCGTGTGGCTCGACCGTTTCGCCCGTGGCCGGGTGCTGGATGCTGCAGGCCAGGCGGTGGCTGCCAGCCTGCCGTACCGCCGGGGCATGCGCCTTCACTATTTCCGGGAAGTGCCCAACGAGAAGCCGATTCCGGTGCAGGAAACCATCCTGCACATGGACGAGCACCTGGTGGTGGCCGACAAACCGCATTTCCTGCCGGTGACCCCGACCGGCGAATACGTCGAGCAAACCCTGTTGCGGCGGTTGATTCGCCGCCTGGGCAACCCGCACCTGGTGCCGCTGCACCGCATCGACCGGCACACCGCCGGGTTGGTGCTGTTCTCGGCCAACCCGGATACCCGCAGCGCCTACCAGCGGCTGTTCCCCGAGCGGCGTATCGACAAGCGCTACCAGGCCATTGCCGCCGCCATGCCGCAACACCGCTACCCCTTGGTGCACAAGAGCCGGCTGGTGCACGGCGAGCCGTTCTTCCGCATGCATGAGGTCGAAGGGGAGAGCAACAGCGAAACCCTGGCCGAGGTGCTGGAACGCAATGGCGAACTGTGGCGCTACGGGCTGTCCCCGGTCACCGGCAAAACCCATCAGCTACGGGTGCACATGGCGGCGCTGGGGGCAGGGATCTGCAACGACCCGTTCTACCCGCACTTGCTCAAGGAAGATGACGACTACCAGCGGCCGCTGAAGCTGCTGGCCCACAGCTTGCGCTTTAGCGACCCGTTGACGGGCGAAGAGCGGTATTTCGAGAGCCGTTTGACGCTGGATTGGTAAACGCTTCATCGCGAGCTGCGCTCGCTCCTACCGGCGGGGATTCGCGGCCCTGGTAGGCGCGAGCGAAGCTCGCGATGCGCCGCAAAAAGCGGCGCTCGTTCAGCGGTTGAACCGCTCCACCAGGGAATACTGGCCACCCGCCGTACTGCTCAGCTCTTCACTCAGCTGCGCCGAATGCTGGGCCTGTTCGGCGGTTTGGTCGGCCAGTGCGGCGATGGTGCTGATATTGCGGCTGATCTCATCGGCCACCGCGGTTTGCTCCTCGGTCGCGGCGGCGATCTGCGTGGCCATGTCGGTGATGTTGGCCACCGCTTCGCTGATGCCGACCAGCGCCTGGTCGGCCTGCATCACCCGGTCTACACCTTCCTGGGCCTGGCGGTGGCCGGTTTCCATGGTCAGCACGGCGTTGTTGGCGGTTTGCTGCAACTTGGCGATCAGGCCGTGGATTTGCCCGGTCGACTCGGCAGTACGCTGGGCCAGTTGCCGCACTTCGTCGGCAACCACGGCAAAGCCACGGCCCATTTCACCGGCGCGGGCCGCCTCGATGGCCGCGTTGAGCGCCAGCAGGTTGGTCTGGTCGGCGATGCCCTTGATCACATCCACCACGCCGCCAATCTCGTCGCTGTCCTTGGCCAGTTGGGTCACGGTGGCGCCGGTTTCGCCCACGGCCGTCGACAGGCGCTCGATGGCGTCGCGGGTTTCCCCGGCGATCTGCCGCCCTTGGCTGGTCAGGCGGTTGGCTTCCTGGGTGGCATCGGCAGTGCGTTGCACGTGGTTGGCCACTTCCTGGGTGGTGGCAGCCATCTGGTTGACCGCGGCGGCCACTTGTTCGGTTTCCACTCGCTGGCGCTCCAGGCCCGAGGAGCTCTTGTGGGCCAGGGCATCGGACTGGCGCGCCTGTTCACTCAGGTGCTCGGCGCTGTCCTGCAGGCGGGTGAGGCAGGTTTTCAGGCGCGCATCCTGGCTGAGCATGGCCATTTCCAGGCGCGCCTGCACGCCGCGGCTGTCGGTGTACATCTGCGCGATCAGCGGGTCGGAGGTGGTTTGTTCGGCCAGGCGCAGCAGGCGCTTGAGGCCGCGTTGCTGCCAGGTCAGGCCCAGCAGGCCCAGGGGCACCGAGAGGCCGGCGGCAATCGCGAAGCCCCAGGAGTGGCCAAGCCAGTTGCCGATCAAAAAGCCCACCTGGCTGACCAGGATGAACGGCAGCCAGTCCTGCGCCACCGGCAGCCAGCGGTCGCGGCGCGGCACCGAGGTCTTGCCCTGGTTGATGCGCTGGTACAGCGCTTCGGCGCGGCGGATTTGCTCGGCGGTGGGCTTGACCCGTACCGATTCGAAGCCGACCACCTGGTTGTTGTCGAAAATCGGGGTGACGTAGGCGTTGACCCAGTAATGGTCGCCGGACTTGCAGCGGTTCTTGACGATACCCATCCACGGCAGGCCCTGCTTGAGGGTTTGCCACATGTGCGCGAACACCGCCGACGGCACATCGGGGTGGCGCACCAGATTGTGCGGCGCACCGGTCAGCTCCTCGCGGGTGAAACCACTGATCTCGATGAAGGCATCGTTGCAGTAGGTGATCACACCCTTGGCGTTGGTGGTGGAGATCAACCGCTGCTGGGCAGGGAAAGTCCGTTCTCTCTGGGTAATCGGCTGGTTGTTACGCATGGGTCGAGTAATCCGCAAGGCTTTCGACAGATATCGGCAAGCCACTGGTTTTATTGAACGAATAATTAATTTGCTTGATCTGGGGCAAGGTGGGTGGCGCTGGGGTGCAGTAGAGGCGCGGGGTTTATGACCGTTTTGTGACTGCTTGGGCCTATGATGACTGAGCGGCCATCAAAGTGCTACTGGTGGAAGGTTGGGGGATTGGCGCCGCTGTGCGGCGCATCGCGAGCTATGCTCGCTCCTACGGAGATAGACGTTATCGAATCAATACGATTTATTCCGTAGGAGCGAGCGCAGCTCGCGAAGGGCTGTCAGGCGCGGATCATCTGCCGCAACACGTAATGCAGAATCCCGCCTGCCTTGAAGTACTCCACCTCGTTCAAGGTATCGATCCTGCACAGCACCTCGATGTCCTGCTGCCCCCCATCCTCACGGGTGATGCGCAAGGTCAGGTTCATGCCCGGCTTGAGCGCCGCGCCGTCCAGCCCCAGCACATCGATCTGCTCCTTGCCGGTAAGCCCCAGCTGCTTGCGGTCGGCGCCGGCCTTGAACTGCAGCGGCAGTACGCCCATGCCCACCAGGTTGGAGCGGTGGATACGCTCGAAACTCTCTGCCAGCACCGCCTTGACCCCCAGCAGGTTGGTGCCCTTGGCCGCCCAGTCGCGGCTGGAGCCGGTGCCGTACTCCTGGCCGGCGATCACCACCAAGGGCGTGCCCTCGGTTTGGTAGCGCATGGCGGCATCATAGATCGACAGCTTTTCCCCACTGGGCACATGCAGGGTGTTGCCGCCTTCCTCGCCGCCAAGCATTTCGTTGCGAATGCGGATGTTGGCGAAGGTGCCCCGCATCATCACCTCGTGGTTGCCGCGCCGCGAACCGTAGGAGTTGAAGTCGCGTGGCTCCACGCCCTTGTCACGCAGGTAGCGCCCGGCTGGGCTGTCGGCCTTGATGTTGCCCGCCGGCGAAATGTGGTCGGTGGTCACCGAATCGCCGAGCAGGGCGAGGATGCGTGCACCCTGGATGTCCTTGATGTCGGGCAGGGGCCCGGCGATGTCGTCGAAGAACGGCGGGTGCTGGATGTAGGTCGAGGCCTCCTGCCACACATAGGTGGCGGCCTGGGGCACCTCGATGGCCTGCCACTGGGCATCGCCGGCAAACACTTCGGCGTACTCCTTGTGGAACATTGCGGTGTCGACCTTGGCCACGGCCTCGGCAATTTCCTGCTGGCTGGGCCAGATATCACGCAGGTACACCGGCTGGCCATCCTTGCCCGTGCCCAGCGGGTCGCGGGTGAGGTCCACGCGCACGCTGCCGGCCAGGGCATAGGCCACCACCAGCGGCGGCGAGGCCAGCCAGTTGGTTTTCACCAGGGGGTGCACGCGGCCTTCGAAGTTGCGGTTGCCCGACAGCACCGACGCCACCGTGAGGTCGGCGCTGCCGATGGCTTTTTCGATGGCCTCATCCAGCGGGCCGGAGTTGCCGATGCAGGTGGTGCAGCCATAGCCGACCAGGTCGAAGCCGAGCTGGTCGAGGTAGGGCGTAAGCCCGGCGGCCTGGTAGTAGTCGGTGACCACCTTGGACCCAGGGGCCAGCGAACTCTTCACCCAAGGCTTGCGCTGCAGGCCTTTTTCCAGGGCCTTCTTCGCCACCAGGCCGGCTGCCATCATCACGCTGGGGTTGGAGGTGTTGGTGCATGACGTGATGGCCGCGATCACCACGGCGCCATCGCGCAGGGTGTGGGTTTGGCCGGCGTGGTTGTAGGCAATTTCGCCGGCCTGGTCGGCGTTGCCCACCGCCACGCCACCGCCGCCTTCGCTTTCCAGGCGGCCGACTTCCTTGGCCAGCGGCTTGGGCTGCAATTCGATGAACTGGTCGAACGCCTGGCTCACCTGGCCCAGGGCTACTCGGTCCTGGGGCCGCTTGGGCCCGGCCAGGCTGGCTTCGACCTCGTGCATGTCCAGTGCCAGGGTATCGCTGAACAGCGGCTCCTGCCCGCTTTGCCGCCACAGGCCCTGGGCCTTGCAGTACTGCTCCACCAGTGCCACGGCCTCGCTCGGCCGGCCCGACAGGCGCAGGTAGTCGAGGGTTACCTGGTCGACCGGGAAGAAGCCGCAGGTGGCGCCGTATTCAGGTGCCATGTTGGCGATGGTGGCGCGGTCGGCCAGGGGCAGGTCGGCCAGGCCATCGCCATAGAACTCGACGAACTTGCCCACCACGCCTTTCTTGCGCAGCATCTGCGTGACCGTCAGCACCAGGTCGGTGGCGGTGATGCCTTCGCGCAGTTTGCCGGTGAGCTTGAAGCCGATGACCTCGGGGATCAACATCGATACCGGCTGGCCCAGCATCGCCGCTTCCGCCTCGATGCCGCCGACGCCCCAACCGAGCACGCCGAGGCCGTTGATCATGGTGGTGTGCGAGTCGGTGCCCACCAGGGTGTCGGGGAAGGCATAGGTGCGGCCATCGGCTTCGCGGGTCCACACCGTGCGGCCCAGGTATTCCAGGTTGACCTGGTGGCAGATGCCGGTGCCCGGCGGTACCACGCGGAAGTTGTCGAAGGCGCTTTGGCCCCAGCGCAGGAAGGCATAGCGCTCGCCGTTGCGCTGCATCTCGATGTCGACGTTCTCGGTGAAGGCCTGGGGGGTGGCGTAGCGGTCGACCATCACCGAGTGGTCGATCACCAGGTCCACCGGCGACAGCGGGTTGATGCGCTGTGGGTCGCCACCGGCCTTGGCCATGGCCGCGCGCATGGCGGCCAGGTCCACCACGGCGGGCACGCCGGTGAAGTCCTGCATCAGCACCCGCGCCGGACGGTACTGGATTTCGCGGTCGGAGCGGCGTTCCTGCAGCCAGGCGGCGAGGGCGCGCAAATCGTCGCCGGTGACGGTTTCGCCGTCTTCCCAGCGCAGCAGGTTTTCCAGCAGCACCTTCAGCGACTTGGGCAGGCGCTGCAGGTCGCCCAGCTGGCTGGCGGCCTCGGTGAGGCTGTAGTAATGGTAGGTGCGGTCAGCCACCTTGAGGGTCTTGAGGGTGTTCAGGCTATCGAGCGAGGGCATTGCCGACTCCTTGTGCCGCGGGGCCCGGCATTCGTTGGGGGAGGCCGGTGCCACCGCGCTGTTCTGGTCCGCACGGCACGGACCTGGCTGAATGGTCAGGTTAGCGCCGTTTGGCGCCCCTGGCTCTTTTCTGGACCGGCGGGGCATGTCGCAGGTTCCGAACTTCCTTTATCATCGCCGCCCTGCCGGCGCCTGAGGCGCCAGCCGTAGTGGAGTGAGAAATGAATACCCTGTTCATGCATTGCCGGCCCGGTTTCGAGGGTGAGGTGTGCGCCGAGATCAGCGAACATGCGGCCCAGCTGGGTGTGGCCGGCTATGCCAAGGGCAAGCCGCAAAGCGCCAGCGCCGAATTCGTCTGCGCCGACGCCGAGGGGGCCGAGCGGCTGATGGCCCAGTTGCGTTTCGCGCAGCTGATCTTCCCGCGCCAGTGGGCCCGTGGCGCCTATATCGAACTGCCGGAAACCGACCGCATCAGCGTGCTGCTGGCGCACCTGGCCGAGCAGCCTGTTTTTGGCAGCCTGTGGCTGGAAGTGCTGGACAGCAACGAAGGCAAGGAGCTGTCGACCTTCTGCCGCAAGTTCGAAGTGCCGCTGCGCAAGGCCCTGGAAAAGGCCGGCCGCCTGGTGGACAACCCCAGCCTGCCGCGCCTGCTGCTGACCTTCATCAGCGGCCGCCGGGTATTCGTTGGCGTGGCCGAGGCCAACAACAGTGCGCTGTGGCCCATGGGCATTCCGCGCCTGAAGTTCCCCCGCGAGGCGCCGAGCCGCTCGACGCTCAAGCTGGAAGAGGCCTGGCACCAGTTCATCCCGCGTGAGCACTGGGCGCAGCGCCTGGGCGATGACATGACCGGGGTCGACCTGGGCGCCTCGCCGGGGGGCTGGACGTACCAGCTGGTGCGCCGCGGCATGCTGGTGACGGCCATCGACAACGGCCCGATGGCCGAGAGCCTGATGGACACAGGGCTGGTGCAGCACCTGATGGCCGACGGTTTCACCTGGCAGCCCAAGCAGCCGGTGGACTGGATGGTGTGCGACATCGTCGAGAAGCCGGCGCGTACCACCTCGTTGATCGAAACCTGGCTGGGCGAGGGGCTGTGCCGTGAGGCGGTGGTCAACCTGAAACTGCCGATGAAGCAGCGCTATGCCGAGGTACGGCGTTTGCTCGACCGCATGGACGCGACCTTCAAGGCGCGCAAGATCAAGGTGTCGATTGCCTGCAAGCAGCTCTATCACGACCGTGAAGAGGTGACGTGCCACCTGCGCAGGCTCGATTTGAAGCCGCGTTGAGGTAACCCGCGCCGCAGTGGCGGCGCGCCTACAGGGGCCGCGCCGCGGCCCCCTTGGTCGATGCGCTGCGATGCGCCACAATGACCGATCATTTGCGGAGCCCCCCATGACCGATTTCACCCCCGACGCCATCCTCGATGCCACTGGCCTGAACTGCCCGGAGCCGGTGATGATGCTGCACCAGCACGTGCGCAACCTGGCTGCTGGCGGCCTGCTCAAGGTCATCGCCACCGACCCGTCCACCCGCCGCGACATCCCCAAGTTCTGCAACTTCCTCGGCCACGAACTGCTCGAACAGCAGGAAGATGCCGGCACCTACCTGTACTGGATCCGCAAGAAGGCCGACTGAACCGCGCTGGAACCGGCTTCTCGTTGCGCCTACACTGCGTTCCCCAGACAGGAGAGCGCCATGCTGATAGTTGCCGACGAGAATATCCCGCTGCTCGATGCCTTCTTCGAAGGTTTCGGCGAGATCCGCCGCTACCCCGGTCGTAGCCTCGACGCGGCCAGCGTCAAGGATGCCGACGTGCTGCTGGTGCGCTCGGTAACCAAGGTCGACCGGCAATTGCTCGCAGGCAGCAAGGTGCGCTTCGTCGGCACCTGCACCATCGGCACCGACCACCTGGACCTGAACTACTTCGCCGAAGCCGGCATCCACTGGAGCAGCGCACCCGGCTGCAACGCCCGGGGCGTTGTCGACTACGTGCTGGGCAGCCTGCTGACCCTGGCCGAGCTCGATGGCGTGACCTTGCCCCAGCGTACCTACGGGGTGGTCGGCGCAGGTGAAGTCGGTGGCCGGCTGGTGCGGGTGCTGCACGGGCTGGGCTGGAAGGTGCTGGTGTGCGACCCGCTGCGCCAGGCGGCCGAGGGCGGCGACTATGTCAGCCTGCAGACGATTGTTGAGCAATGCGATGTCATCAGCCTGCACACTCCGCTGCAGCGCAGCGGCGAGCACCCGACCTGGCACTTGCTGGGCCAGGCGCAGCTGGCCCAACTGCGCCCGGGCGCCTGGTTGATCAACGCCAGCCGTGGGCCGGTGGTGGACAACGCCGCCCTGCGCCAGCTGCTGCTGGACCGCGAAGATGTGCACGCGGTGCTGGATGTGTGGGAGGGCGAGCCGCAGGTCGATCTGCAACTGGCCGACCTGTGCACCTTGGCTACGCCGCATATCGCCGGTTACAGCCTCGATGGCCGCCAGCGCGGCACGGCGCAGATCTACCAGGCGTTGTGCCGGTTTCTCGGCGAGGCCGAGCAGGTCAAGCTGGCTGACCTGCTGCCGCCGCCACCCTTGGCGCAGATTGAGCTCGATGCGGGCGCCGATATCGCCTGGTCCCTGGCGACCTTGTGCCGGGCGGTGTATGACCCGCGACGTGACGATGCCGATTTTCGTCGCAGCCTGAGTGACGATGTGGCGCAGCAGCGGGCGGCGTTCGACCAGTTGCGCAAGCAATATCCGCCGCGCCGCGAGGTTGAAGGGCTGGCGGTGCGGGTGCGCGGCGAGGCACCACAGCTGGCGCAGATGGTCAGTGCCCTGGGTGGTGTGTTGGTTTGATGGTCGCGTGAACCTGTGCTGGCCCCCCCCTTGTAGGAGCGGGCTTGCCCCGCGAAAGGGCCAGCGCAGGCCATAAAAAACCCGGCACTGGGCCGGGTTTCAAGAAATTCGCGCCTCAGCCTTTACGCACTTTTTCCACGCGGCTTTCTTCCAGGGCCTTGCAGGCCTGCTGGATCATCTGCTCGGTGATCTCGACCTCGCGCCCCTGGGCGTCAATGATCGAACCACAGGCCTTGGGCTGCGTCTTGTTCTGGGGTTTCACGCTATCGCTGTTGTGTTGCAAGCTCATTGGCGATCTCCTCATCAGGGCACTGCATCTACAGTCCACCAGAAAGCACGGCAAAGCTCCATACCCTGGTTAGAACGATGTGCTATAGCCACCATCGACAGTCAGGAGTGGTAGTCTTCGGGCTCCTCTGTTTTTTGTGAAGCGCGCCATGCCCAACCCGGATTCCTCCCGTCAACGCCGCGCCCTGCAGCTGGGTTGGCAGTACCTGCGCCCCTATCGCCGGCAAGCGCTGCTGGCCTTGCTGGCCCTGATCGTCACCGCTGCCATCACCCTGTCCATGGGCCAGGGCATTCGCCTGCTGGTCGACCAGGGCTTCATGACCGGCTCAGCGCACCAGCTCAACCAGACCATCGGCCTGTTCCTGGTGCTGGTGCTGGCCCTGGCGGTGGGCACCTTCAGCCGCTTCTACCTGGTGTCGTGGATTGGCGAGCGTTGCGTGGCCGACATCCGCCGCGCGGTGTTCGACCACTTGATCGGCCTTCACCCGGGTTTCTTCGAGGACAACCGCAGCTCCGAGATCCAGTCGCGGCTAACCGCCGACACCACCTTGCTGCAGACGGTGATCGGTTCGTCGCTGTCGCTGTTCCTGCGCAACGCGCTGATGGTGCTCGGTGGCGTGGTGTTGCTGTTCATCACCAACCCCAAGCTCACCAGCATCGTGGTGGTGGCCTTGCCCCTGGTGCTGGCGCCGATTCTGCTGTTCGGCCGGCGCGTGCGCAGCCTGTCGCGCCAGAGCCAGGACCGGGTGGCCGACGTGGGCAGCTACGTGGCCGAGACGCTGGGGCAGATCAAGACCGTTCAGGCCTACAACCACCAGGGGCGTGACCGCGAGCTGTTCGCCGGCACGGTCGAGGCGGCGTTCGCCGTGGCCCGCCAGCGCATCGCCCAGCGTGCCTGGCTGATTACCCTGGTGATCGTGCTGGTGCTGGGCGCCGTCGGGGTGATGCTGTGGGTGGGCGGCATGGACGTGATCGCCGGGCGCATCTCGGCGGGTGAATTGGCAGCGTTCGTGTTCTACAGCCTGATCGTCGGCAGCGCCTTCGGCACCCTCAGCGAGGTGATCGGCGAGCTGCAGCGGGCCGCCGGCGCTGCCGAGCGCATTGCCGAACTGCTGGCGGCGCAAAGTACCATCCTGGCGCCGCAGCAACCCCAGGCGCTGCGCCCCCAAGGTGGCCGTATCGCCCTGGAAGAGGTGGTGTTCGCCTACCCTTCGCGGCCCTCGGTGGCCGCCATCGACCACCTCAGCCTGGCCATCGAGCCCGGCCAGACCGTGGCACTGGTGGGGCCGTCGGGCGCAGGCAAGTCGACCCTGTTCGACCTTCTGCTGCGCTTCTACGACCCGCAACAAGGCCAGATTCTGCTCGACGGCCAGCCGATCACCGCGCTGGCCCCGGACACCTTGCGTGCCCAATTCGCCCTGGTGGCACAGAACCCGTCGCTGTTTCGTGGTACGGTCGAAGCCAATATCCGCTACGGCCGGCCCGAAGCGAGCCTGGCCGAGGTGGAGGCGGCGGCCCGCGGTGCCCATGCCGACGAATTCATCCGGCAACTGCCCCAGGGTTACCAGACACCGTTGGGCGAGGGCGGTGTCGGGTTGTCCGGTGGCCAGAAGCAGCGCCTGGCAATTGCCCGCGCGCTGCTGGTGGATGCGCCGATCCTGCTGCTCGACGAAGCCACCAGTGCCCTCGACGCACAAAGCGAACACCTGATCCAGCAGGCCTTGCCGGCCCTGATGGAAGGGCGCACCACGCTGGTGATCGCCCATCGCCTGGCCACGGTGCAGCACGCAGACCGCATCGCGGTAATCGACAAGGGGCGCCTGGTGGCCGTGGGCACGCACCGGCAATTGATCGAAGAAAGCCCGCTGTACGCCCGGCTGGCTGAGCTGCAGTTCACCACAGGCTGATGGTCGCTTTTCTGTAACATTTCTGTAGCATTTGCCTGAGAGTATTGGCTCAACTGTTGCGTAAGTGCTCGACCTGGCTGCTATCGACTGATGGCAGCTTTTTTTTGCCCTGTGAACGAGGACAAGGATGTCTGGCGGCGCTGCCAATGGCGCTGTTCCCTTTTCCTTTTTGACTGGCTCCGAGACCCGCGATGCTGCGTAAATCCCTCCGCGTGCAAATCCTCACCCTGCTTGGCAGTAGCTTGGCGGCGATGCTGCTGATCGCCCTGGTGTGCTTCCAGTTCCTGTCCTCCAGCGTGCGCAACTATGCCGAGTTGGTGGACGGGCCTCTGCGGGCCTCGCAGCTGATCGACGAGGCCAACCTGCAGTTCAAGATCCAGGTGCAGGAATGGAAGAACGTGCTGTTGCGCGGTCGCCAGCCGGCCGAACTGGACAAGTACTGGCAGCAGTTCCAGGCCCGTGAACAGCAGGTGCAGCAGTTGCTGGGCGAGCTGATCGACAGCAGTGACGCCAAGCTCAAGGCACCGCTGCAGCAACTGCGTGACAGCCACCGGCAACTGGGTTTGGCGTATCAGCAAGGGCGCCAGGCGTTTTTGGCCGCAGGCGGCGACCCGGTGGCTGGCGACCAGGCCGTGAAGGGCGTGGACCGCGCCGCCAGCGAGCAGATGAGCGCGCTGGTCGAGCAACTGCGTGCCGACGCCCGCGCCCGCGCTGGCGATATCAGCGCCAGTGCCGAGCGCACGGTGTGGCTGGGCGTGCTGGTGATGCTGGGCTCAGCCCTGCTGGTGGGGCTGCTCAGCCTGTGGCGGGTGAACCGCAGCCTGGTCGAGCCGATTCGCCAGCTGATCGAGTACGTGGCGCAGCTGAGCCAGGGCCGTTTCGCGGCCCGGGTCGACAGCCGCCGGGAAGATGAACTGGGCCGCCTGGCCCGTGCGGCGAACACCCTGCGCGATTTTTTGGCCGACACCGTTGGCCGCCTGAAAGACAACGCCCAGGAACTGGAAGGCGCCAGCGGCCAGTTGCGTAGCATCGCCGGCGACATGGCCCGCGGCACCCAGGACCAGTTCCAGCGCACCGACCAGGTGGCCACGGCCATGCACGAAATGTCCGCCACTGCCCAGGAGGTCGCCCGCCATGCCGCCGAGGCGGCGCGCGCCGCGGATGACGCCGACCACAGCGCCCAGGCGGGTGAGCAGGTGATGCAACAGACCATCGATATCATTGGCGTGGTCAACCGCGAGATTGCCGGCACCGCGGCGGTGATACGCGACCTGGAAACCGACAGTTCACGCATTGGCAAGGTGCTGGAAGTGATTCGCGGCATTGCCGAACAAACCAACCTGCTGGCGCTCAACGCCGCCATCGAGGCCGCCAGGGCCGGCGAGGCCGGGCGTGGGTTCGCGGTGGTTGCCGACGAGGTGCGCAGCCTGGCCCAGCGCACGGCGGCGTCGATCGCTGAAATTCACCAGATCATCGAGGCGGTGCAGTCGGGCGCGGTGGAGGCGGTCAAGGCCATCGAAAGCGGCCAGCAGCGCAGCGAGGAGGGCGCCGAGCAGGTGCAGCAGGCCGGGCAGATGCTGCAGCGCATCACCACGGCGGTGGAGGCGATTCGTGACATGAACCGGCAGATCGCCACGGCCGCCGAAGAGCAGACCAGCGTGGCCGAGGACATCTCGCGCAACCTGATCGAGATCACCCGTATCGCCACGGCCAACCAGGAAGCGGTGCAGCACACCGAGCAGGCGGGGCAGCGGTTGCATGGGTTGTCGGGGCAGTTGGGCGAGGTGACGTCGCGGTTGACGGCGTAGGTAGGGGCGGCGCTGCGCCAGCAGCGCCCCTCACCCCAAAATACAAAAAGCCCGCGCAAGGCGGGCTTTGGCTAAGGATCTGGTCGGAGAGACAGGATTCGAACCTGCGGCCTTCTCGTCCCGAACGAGACGCGCTACCTGGCTGCGCTACACTCCGATGAACAAAATCCTACTGCATCCATTTTTCGCCTGCAAGCCCTTGCCATGGCAGGGGCTAATGCCCGAAAAACGGCTCTGTTCAGAGCTCTTTGACGGTACGAATCTGGTCTTTGTTCAGGCGCGTGCGCTTGCCGTCGAGCTGTTCGAATTCGTAGAAGCCGGAGTCCTCGTCATACTTCGGGGTATCGGTGGCCTGGATCTCGCGGCCGTCGTTCAGCGTGATCACGGTAGGCGAGGCGCACCCGGCGAGCGCACCGAGGCCCAGGGCGAGCAGAAAGGCAGGAAGGGTCCGTTGAATCATCGTGTATCTCCAATGCGAGGGTGCTAGATGACTTTATGACGCAGTGTGTCCGTGCAAGTTCCTTCACAGTGCAGCATAGCGCCAATCGCGCCGTATTGATCCAAGTCTGCCTGCGCTGCCTGCCGGGCCGCCTGTGATATAAATGCCCCATCCTCATTCCCCCGCGACGGACCCCCATGAAAGCCAAGGCAGATACCCCCTTCGTGCCGCTGAACATCGCCGTGCTGACAGTCAGCGACACCCGCACCTTCGACACCGACAGCTCCGGCCAGACCTTCGTCGACCGCCTCACGGCCGCGGGCCACCACCTGGCCGCGCGGGTACTGCTCAAGGATGACCTGTACAAGATCCGCGCCCAGGTCGCCACCTGGATCGCCGACGACAGCGTGCAGGTGGTGCTGATTACCGGCGGTACCGGCTTCACTGGCCGCGACAGCACCCCGGAAGCGGTCGCTTGCCTGCTGGACAAGCAAGTGGACGGGTTCGGCGAGCTGTTCCGGCAGATTTCCGTGGCCGATATCGGCACCTCCACCGTGCAGTCGCGCGCCCTGGCGGGCCTGGCCAATGGCACCCTGGTGTGCTGCCTGCCAGGTTCGACCAACGCAGTGCGTACCGGCTGGGACGGCATCCTCGCCGAACAGCTCGATGCCCGCCACCGGCCGTGCAACTTCGTGGCGCACCTGAAGCAGGCAGCGGCCTGTGACAGCCGTGGCTGAGGCGCCGCAAGCCCGGCCGTTGATGCCGGTGGAAGAGGCCCTGGCGCGCTTGCTGGCATTGGCCGAAGCCGCACCCATCAAGGAAACCGAATGGGTTTCCCTGGCCGAAGCCGATGGCCGAGTGCTGGCCAGCGACCTGGTGGCCTCGCTCGACCTGCCGCCCTGGCCAAACAGCGCCATGGACGGTTACGCCCTGCGCCTGGCTGACCTGCAGGGCGAGCCGCTGAGCGTAAGCCAGCGGATTTTCGCTGGCCATGCGCCGCAGCCCTTGCAGCCGGGCACCTGCGCGCGGATCTTCACCGGCGCGCCCATGCCTGCCGGCGCCGATTGCGTCGAAATGCAGGAGAACACCGAGGTGCTGGCCGATGGCACGGTGCGCTTTCTCGAACCCTTGAAGCCAGACCAGAACGTGCGTCCCCAGGGCCAGGAAACCCGCCAGGGCGAGCAGGTGCTGGTGGCCGGCACGCGCCTGGGGCCGATCGAACTGGGCCTGGCGGCCACCCTCGGGCATGGCGAGCTGCAGGTGGTGCGCCGGGTGCGGGTGGCGGTGTTGTCCACCGGTGACGAGCTGGTCGAACCCGGCCTGCCGCTGGGCCCGGGGCAAATCTACAACAGCAACCGGCGCTTGCTGGTCAGCTGGTTGCAGCGCCTGGGCTGCGAGGTGCGCGACATGGGCATTCTGCCCGATGACCTGGCGCGCACCCGTGAGTGCCTGGGCGGCTTGGGCGATGTCGACCTGATTCTCTCCACCGGCGGCGTGTCCGTGGGCGAGGCCGACTACCTGGGCGCGGCGCTGCGGGAGGCCGGTGAGCTGGCCCTGTGGAAGCTGGCGATCAAACCGGGCAAGCCGTTGACCTTTGGCCACTACCGCGGTGTGCCGGTGATCGGCCTGCCGGGCAACCCAGCCTCGACCCTGGTCACCTTCGGCCTGCTGACCCGCCCGTACCTGCTGCGCCGCCAGGGCGTGATGGCGGTGACGCCACTGCGCTTCGACATGCCGGCTGGCTTCGACTGGCCCAAGGCCGGCACCCGCCGTGAGTACTTGCGGGCGCGCATCGACAACGGCCAGGTGCAGATCTACAAGAACCAGAGCTCCGGGGTGCTGCGCAGTGCTGCCTGGGCCGATGGCTTGGTGGAAGTGCGCGAAGGCAGTACGCCCAAGCCGGGTGACAGCGTGCCGTTCATTCCACTGAGCGAACTACTCGGCTGAGCGCCCCAGCCAGGCGCTGCCGCCTTGGCCGGCATTGGCTGGGGCTGCCTGGGTCAAGCGCATGTGCACGGTTTCCAGTTGCTGCGCCGCCACGCTCCAGTCGTGGCGCTGGCGGGCGAACTGGCGGCCGGCTTCGCTCAATTGGCACATGCGCCAGGGCTGGTTGAGCAGTTGGGTGATCAACAGCGCCAGCTGGTCGGGGTCGTCGCTGCCCAGGTAATGCTCACCCTGGTTCGCCGCAAGGCCCGACATGCCCTTGCCGGTGCTGATTACCGGTAGCCCGGCGGCCATGGCTTCGAGGATCTTGACCTTGGAACCGCCCGGGTAGCGCAGCGGGGCGAAGAACAACGCCGAACGCCGCTGCAGCTCGCGCAGGTCGGGGCGGTAGCCGACCCACTCGATGCGCGGGTCGTTCCAGTGCAGTTTCCAGCTGGCAGGCAAGGCATGCCCGGCGATCGCCAGGCGTACGGCGGGGTTGCTCATCCACACCTGCGGCAGGATCTCTTCCAGCGCCCACTCCACCGCCTCTTGATTGGCGCCACACTCGAAATTGCCGACGAACAGCAGGCGCTGGCTGTGCAGGGCCGGTTGCACGTGCTGGTAGAAGTCGCAATCCACGCCGTTGACCACCACGTTCACCCGCCGCCCGCTGACCTGGCTGATCAGCTCGGCATCGTGCGGGCTTACCGCCACCACTTCGGTGGGCTGGCGCAGCACGCGCTGTTCCCAGCGCCGGTAGCGCCAGCGGTCGAAGGCGTTAAGGGGGCGCAGCCACAGGGGCAGGCGGTCGTGGCAGGCCGCGCCGGTGACCGATTCCAGGTTGTGCTCGCTGAGCATGTAGGGCAGGCCACGGGCTTGCAAGGCTTTCTCGAAGGGCTGGAAGCTGTAGCTGTGCTCGATCTGGATGACGTCCCAGGGCTCGTCCAGCAGCTGTTCGAAGCGGTGCCGCAGGTTCGGCGCCAGGCCATTGATGATCGCCCGCATGGGGTAGTCGATGATGGGCGAGGCCAGCAGGTTGAGCGGGTTGTTCAGTGCCCGCCGGGGCAGCACGATCAGGCGTTCGACGCAGGGTTCCAGAGCTTCGCGGATGGCATCGCTCAGGGGAATTTTCGACTGCACCAGCAAGGTGATCCGGTGGCCCTGCTGGGCCAGGGCGCGCAGCAGGTGGTATTGCCGGGTCTTGCAGCCACTGGTGGTGGGCCAGGGCAGGTAGGGCAGTGTCCAGAGAATGCGCATGGCCCGGAATCCTCGCAAAGGGCTGCGGACAAAAAACGCGCTGGGGCGATCAGCCCATGGCTGCTCCCGGTGCGCGTCCGTCTTATCAGTAAAGCGCACTTCTTGGTGGCTGCCCGGTCAGAGGGATTTTTTGCCGGCATGCAGCATTCTGCGTGCGCGTGTGGTCGAGATCTGCACGCAACGGTTTGCGGGGGAGAAGGGCAATGAGCAAGGCAATGCTGATTTTGCACGGCAAGCAGGCCGCGAACGAGGACGTGCGCCAGGCGGTGCTGGGCCTGCGCGAGCGGGGCTGGCAGCTGGATGTGCGGGTCACCTGGGAAGGCGGCGATGCCCAGCGGCTGGTGGGCGAGGCGCTGGCGGCCGGTTACAGCCATGTGGTTGCAGGCGGTGGCGACGGCACCCTGCGCGATGTGGCCGAAGCCATGGGGCAGGCCAATACCAAGGCCAGCCTGGCCCTGCTGCCGCTGGGCACGGCCAATGATTTTGCCCGGGCCGCCGGCGTTTCGCTGGTGCCTGCCGAGGCGCTGGCCCTGCTGGACATGCCGGCGATGCCGATCGACCTTGGGCGGGTGGGCGACCAGCTGTTCCTGAACATGGCCACCGGCGGCTTCGGCAGCCAGGTCACGGCCAGCACCTCCGAAGACCTGAAGAAAATGCTGGGCGCCGCCGCCTACCTGTTCACTGGCCTGACGCGCTTCAGTGAACTGCAAGCCGCCTCGGTGCGCGTGCGCGGGCCGGATTTCAACTGGCAGGGCGAGTTGCTGGCACTGGGCATCGGCAATGGCCGCCAGGCCGGCGGTGGGCAGGTGTTGTGCCCGCAAGCGCAGGTGGATGACGGCTTGCTCGACATCGCCATCCTGCCGGCGCCGCAGGAAATGGTCGGTGCGTTGCGTGACTTGCTCGCAGGCGACGGGCTGTTTGTGCGTACGCGCTTGCCGTGGGTGGAAATCCACTGCTCGCAGGGGTTGGACATCAACCTAGATGGTGAGCCGCTGCAGGCCGACAGCCTGCGGTTCGAGGCAGTCCCGGCGGCGTTGCGCGTGCACTTGCCGGCGAACTCGCCGCTGCTCAGTCGTCCAGGCTGATGATTTTTTCGCGCACGGCGAACAACACCAGGCCGGCCACGTCGTAGATCTGCAGGCGCTTCATGATCTGCGAGCGGTGGGTTTCCACGGTCTTGATCGAAAGGCCAAGGCCCGCGGCGATCTCGCGGGTGGACTTGCCGCGCACGATCAGGCGCAGGATTTCCAGTTGCCGGGCGGTCAGGTTGTGGCGGTCGCTGTTGGTTTGTTTGCCGTGCTGGGCGCGCATCAGGGCCTGGTTGATCACCGTATGGGCAATGGCCGGGCTCAGGTAACGCTCGCCCGCCCGCAGCGCGGCCAGGGCCTGCTCCAGTTCGGTGGCGGTGGCGTCCTTGAGCAGGTAGCCGTGGGCGCCGCTTTCCAGGGCGCGCATGATCAGGTCCGGGTCGGTGTGCATCGACAGGATCAGCACCTTGCAGGTATTGCCAGTGGCGCGCAGCAGGGTGAGGGCATCCAGGCCGCTGGTGGAGCGCATGGAAATGTCCAGCAGCACGATGTCCGGCGCCACCCGCTGCACCTGCTCCAGCAACTGGTCGCCGTCGTCGGCTTCACCCACCACGGCGTAGCCGGGTATGTCGGACACCAGGGCGCGAACCCCGGCACGGATCAGCGAGTGGTCGTCCACCAGCAGCAATCTACAGGTCATGGTGTGGCAGGTGTCCTGGCGCGTTCATGGGTGCGTGGCGGCCACGGGAACAGCACTTCGATGCGTGTGCCCCGGCCTGGCTGGCTGCTGACGTGCAGGCTGCCGTTGAGCGCCGTGGCGCGTTCCTGCATGCCGGCCATGCCGCGCTGGCCAGCCACGGCGGGGTCTGGCGCCGGGACGAAGCCTTGGCCGTCGTCCTGAATCGACAGGGTAAGGCCGGTGGGGCCGCGCAGCAGGCGGATGGTGAGGTTGCGGGCGCCGGCATGGCGCAGCATGTTGGTGACCGCTTCCTGGGTGATGCGAAATGCCGCCATCGCCACTTCCTCACCAATGCCGCCCAGGCGCTGGTGGCATTCCAGGCTCCAGTGCACGTCGCTATTGGCCAAGGTACGCACCAGGTGGGCGCGCAAGCTGGCTTCCAGGCCCAGGCTTGCCAGTTGCCGCGGGTTAAGGATGGCGGATACGTCGCGCACCTTGCCCAAGGTGTCGTCAAGGGTGCTGCCCAGGGTGCCACAGGCGCTCTGGAGTTCGGCCGGCACCCGGCGCTGCAGCCATTGCAGTTGCATTCTGGCGGCGGTGAGCAGCTGGCCGATGTCGTCATGCAGCTCGCGGCTCAAGTGCTGGCGCTCGCCTTCCTGAACCTTGAGCATGCGGCCGGCCAGCTCCGCCGGGCGCAGGCTGATCGACCGCGCGCCACGGCTCAGGTGCCAGCCGACGCCTAGGGTGGCCAGCAACTGCAGCAGTACGAGGCTGGCAGGCATGGGCTGGCCTGCCATGAACAGCAGCAGGTTGGCAATCAGGGAAACCACGCACAGCGTTGCCGTTACCCAGCACAGCAAGGTGGCGCTGGACCGGCAGCGCAGAACAGTCTTCAAGCGTGGGAACATAGAGGGGAAGCCACTGAAGTCTTGCTGATGGAAGCCTTGCGCATGTTTTACCAGAGGCTTTGGCGTTGTGAGCCCAACAAACTCGAATACGCATCGACGCGCTTCGGGTACGGCTGGCCGGTGTTTGTTGGCGGGCATGTTAACACTTTGGGTGGCATTGGTCGCGGGTGTGAAGTGAGCTGAAACCCCAGCTTTTGCGGGCTGATCGTGAAAAAAATGGCTTGTTTTCAAGTAGCAAACTGCCACCAATGAACCAGGCGTCGAAGCCTCCCCCGGCAACTTGCCAAGGTTGGGCCCAAGTACCCACGGCGCAACTTGCTGAACTTCATTAGTTGCACGGCGGCGGTTGGCAGAGGGCGCGCTTAGTTGCCTGCGCACATCCCGTGGGCGCGAGCCCGTGGCGCTCAGGCCTCAACGCTCACGCAGGGCTAGGCACACGTTTGCGGGAGTGGTTGTTGCAGTGCCGCGGCCAGTTCGCTCAGCAGTGAGTCCTGCTCGCCGCTGTCCAGGGCCAGGTGGCCGGTGTGCACGTCGACCAGCTCCAGCTGCCAGGCCAGCAGGTTCAGGCAAGCGTCCAGCGCGGGCAGGGCGGCGCTGTGCAGGTGCAGTTGGCGGCAGGCTGGGGCCAGAATCTGCTGCAGGCGGGTGGCGTAGAGGGCGATTTCGCGTAGGCCCAGGCTGCTGGCGCGGCGGGCGAGGGTGTCGAGGGTACGGTCGAGGCAATGGCAGGCGTCAGGGTCGTTGGCGATCAGCTCCAGGTGCTGCAGGCATTCCTGGGACTGGGTCAGCAAGACTTGCGCATCCAGCAGGAATTCCTGCAGGGCGCTGTTGTTTGAGACTGTGCTGTCCATCAAGACACTCCGGCGCGTTGGGCTGGAGCAGGGGATGGCCACGCCATGACGATCGCTAGCAAAAGCCTGACTCCATTCATGCAGTGAGAATGGCGTCACATTAATGGCTAAAGGATGGCGCGAACATCAGGTTGCACCTGATTGCTCCTAGGGGTTTCCCTTAGAGCGGCCTAGGGTGCGACAGGTTGCCCTAGAAGGGATCCAAGGTGCGGGCAACTGGAGTAAAGCATGATGCTATTGTGATATCAATTGCCCGGACGGCATTTTTACGCAAGGGTCAAGATGGCCGCCACGCCGCCGATATAGGGTGAATCCTTTCAACATTTTCGACTCAAGCCTGGGGGCTGTCCAATGGCTGGCATTCTTGACACGGTAGACCAACGCACGCAACTGGTGGGTGAGAACCGCCTGGAAATCCTGATGTTCCGCCTGGCCGGTCGCCAACTGTTCGCCATCAACGTGTTCAAGGTGCAGGAAGTGTTGCAACTGCCCAAGCTGACCCTGATGCCGCAGCGCCATGCCTTCGTGTGTGGGGTGGTGAACCTGCGCGGGCAGACCCTGCCGGTGATCGACCTGTCCCAGGCCATTGGCATGCGCCCGCTGCAGCCGGGGCCAGACAGCACCATCATCGTCACCGAGTACAACCGCTCGGTGCAGGCGTTCCTGGTGGGCGGCGTCGACCGTATCGTCAACATGAACTGGGAGTCGATCATGCCGCCGCCTTCCAGCGCTGGGCGCCAGCATTACCTGACGGCGATCACCAAGGTCGATGAGCAGTTGGTGGAAGTGATCGACGTGGAAAAGGTACTGGCCGAGATCGTGCCGTACAACGCCCGGGTTTCCGGGGACAAGCTCGCCGACCCGGTGCTGGCGCGTGCCCGTGGGCGCGAAGTGCTGCTGGTGGACGATTCCAGCGTGGCGCTGGCGCAGCTGCGCGATACCCTGTCGCAGTTGGGGGTGAAGCTGCATGTGGCCAGCGACGGCCTGAAGGCCTTGCGCATGCTCAAGGGCTGGGCCGATGCCGGCGAAGACGTTTGCGAAAAACTGCTGATGGTGTTCACCGATGCCGAAATGCCCGAGATGGACGGCTACCGGCTGACCACCGAGATTCGCAGCGATGCACGCCTGCGCAAGCTCTACGTGGTGCTGCACACCTCGTTGTCGGGCAGCTTCAACGAGTCGATGGTGAAGAAGGTCGGTTGCGACAACTTCCTCTCCAAGTTCCAGCCCGACCGCCTGGTCGATGTGGTCAAGCAGCGCTTGATGCTGGATGCCACGGGCGGGTGATCCGCAGGCCTTGAGTTGCTTGTGCCGGCCCTTTCGCGGGGCAAGCCCGCTCCTACAGAAAAAATCGTAACTACCTGATTTAACAGAGAACCATGTAGATACTCTGTTGATGGTCAAGCTTTTCTGAGGTGTTCAGAGCTGAAAAGCTTGGCCGTATCAAATGGCTCATCCCCACGCATGCACGCCCAGATGCCTGTCAGATACTTGCGCATGACAGCA
>NZ_VWXK01000039.1 GCF_011752565.1 Pantoea sp. Ap-967 | reverse complement strand
TGCACAAGGCGCACAATCGTGTTTCGTCGTAAGCTTTTTCATGGTCTCGCCCTCGCTGCCGTTGGCTTCTTAGAACGCCACCGTGGCACTGTGATGCCTCGGCGGGGGCGAGTCCATTTAATTACAGGTGGGGCGCCGGTAGTGGCTCCGCTCCGTTACTTGTAACGGTGGATATTGGACAGCTGCTTGTTCGGCTGTGGGTTCTTGCGATAGATCAGCGCTTTCTTGCCGATGGTCTGCACCAGCTCGGCACGGCCGGCCTTGCACAGCTCGGCAATGGTCGCAGCGCGTTCTTCGCGGTCTTCCGAGCGGATTTCGACCTTGATCAGCTCATGGTCGACCAGTGCCCGCTCCAATTCGGCGATCACGCCTTCGTTCAAACCGTTGCCGGCAACGATCAGGACCGGCTTCAGGTCATGACCAATGGACTTGTATTGCTTCTTCTGCTCGTTATTGAGCGGCATAATCTGACCCTTTCCGTCTGATTCTGTAAAATTGACCGGCATTTTACCCGAGGGCCACCGGCTCCGCCCAGTCAATCACGACGCATATCATCGAGGTGCCCCGTGGTACAACGTTCCAAAAGCAGCGCAAACTGGCTGCGAGAGCATTTCAACGACCCTTTTGTCAAACAAGCGCAGAAGGATGGCTACCGCTCGCGTGCGAGCTACAAACTGCTGGAGATCCAGGAAAAGGACCGCCTGATCCGCCCCGGCATGAGCGTGATCGACCTGGGCGCGGCCCCTGGGGGCTGGTCGCAGGTGACCAGTCGTCTGATCGGCGGCCAGGGCCGGCTGATCGCCTCCGACATCCTGGAAATGGACTCGATCCCCGACGTGACCTTCATCCAGGGTGACTTCACCCAGGACGAAGTGCTGCAGCAAATCCTCCAGGCGGTCGGCGATTCGCACGTAGACCTTGTGATTTCCGACATGGCCCCCAATATGAGTGGTACGCCTGCGGTGGACATGCCGCGAGCCATGTTCCTCTGCGAGCTGGCCCTGGATCTGGCGACCCGCGTGCTCAAGCCGGGCGGGGACTTCCTGATCAAGATTTTCCAGGGCGAAGGTTTCGACATGTACCTCAAGGACGTGCGCAGCAAGTTCGACAAGGTGCAGATGCGCAAGCCGTCGTCGTCCCGGGACCGTTCCCGTGAACAGTACCTGCTGGGCAAGGGTTTCAAAGGGGTATGAGGCGTAAAACGGGGTGGCCGATAGTTATTTCCAATCGGCCGTCCCGTCTGGATCGTCCGAACTTCGTGTAGTCTAGCTTTCACAAAGGGTTACAGACGGTGCCTGCGGATGCGTAGGTAATGTAGTAAGTTAGGGCGATGAATATCATGCGAGGCACGGCTGCGTCGTGCGCCGGCCTCAGAGGGTAGCGAATTGAACGACATGGCAAAGAATCTGATCCTGTGGTTGATCATCGCAGCCGTCCTGGTGACGGTGATGAACAACTTCTCCAGCCCTAACGAGCCGCAGACCCTCAACTACTCCGACTTCATCCAGCAGGTCAAGGATGGCAAGGTCGAGCGGGTGACCGTCGACGGCTACATCATTACCGGCAAGCGCGCCGACGGCGACAACTTCAAGACCGTGCGCCCGGCCATTACCGACAATGGCCTGATCGGCGACCTGGTCGACAACCACGTGGTGGTCGAAGGCAAGCAGCCCGAGCAGCAGAGCATCTGGACCCAGTTGCTGGTCGCCAGTTTCCCGATCCTGGTGATCATCGCCGTGTTCATGTTCTTCATGCGCCAGATGCAGGGCGGTGCCGGTGGCAAGGGCGGGCCGATGAGCTTCGGCAAGAGCAAGGCGCGCCTGCTTTCCGAAGACCAGGTCAAGACTACCCTGGCCGACGTCGCCGGTTGCGACGAAGCCAAGGAAGAAGTGGGCGAGCTGGTCGAGTTCCTGCGTGACCCGGGCAAGTTCCAGCGCCTGGGTGGCCGCATCCCGCGTGGCGTGCTGATGGTTGGCCCGCCCGGTACCGGTAAAACCCTGCTGGCCAAGGCCATCGCTGGCGAAGCCAAGGTGCCGTTCTTCACCATTTCCGGTTCGGACTTCGTCGAAATGTTCGTCGGTGTCGGTGCCAGCCGTGTTCGCGACATGTTCGAACAGGCCAAGAAGCACGCCCCGTGCATCATCTTCATCGACGAGATCGACGCCGTTGGCCGCCACCGTGGCGCCGGCATGGGCGGCGGTCACGACGAGCGTGAGCAAACCCTCAACCAGTTGCTGGTGGAGATGGACGGCTTCGAAATGAACGATGGCATCATCGTCATTGCCGCCACCAACCGCCCGGACGTGCTCGACCCGGCGCTGCTGCGCCCTGGTCGCTTCGACCGCCAGGTGGTTGTCGGCCTGCCGGACATCCGTGGCCGTGAGCAGATCCTCAAGGTGCACATGCGCAAAGTGCCGGTGGGCGACAACGTCAACCCGGCGGTCATTGCCCGTGGTACCCCAGGCTTCTCCGGTGCCGACCTTGCCAACCTGGTCAACGAAGCGTCGCTGTTTGCCGCACGCTCCAACAAGCGCCTGGTCGAGATGAAAGAGTTCGAACTGGCCAAGGACAAGATCATGATGGGCGCCGAGCGCAAGACCATGGTCATGTCCGAGAAAGAAAAGCAGAACACCGCGTACCACGAAGCCGGCCACGCCATCGTTGGTCGCCTGGTGCCCGAGCACGACCCGGTGTACAAGGTGTCGATCATTCCCCGTGGCCGTGCCCTGGGTGTGACCATGTTCCTGCCCGAGGAAGACCGTTACAGCCTGTCCAAGCGTGCGCTGATCAGCCAGATCTGCTCGCTGTACGGCGGCCGTATCGCCGAGGAGATGACCCTGGGCTTCGACGGTGTCACCACCGGTGCCTCCAACGACATCATGCGCGCCAGCCAAATCGCCCGGAACATGGTCACCAAGTGGGGCCTGTCGGAAAAACTCGGCCCGCTGATGTACGCCGAAGAGGAGGGCGAGGTGTTCCTCGGCCGTAGCGCGGCCAGCCAGCACGCCAGCGTCTCCGGCGAAACGGCCAAGCTGATCGACTCGGAAGTGCGCAGTATCATCGACCAGTGCTATGCCACGGCCAAGCAGCTGTTGACCGACAACCGCGACAAGCTCGACGCCATGGCCGAAGCCCTGATGAAGTACGAGACCATCGACGCCGAGCAGATCGACGATATCATGGCCGGCCGTACCCCTCGCGAACCGCGCGACTGGGATGATGATTCGGCATCGGGCAACTCCGCGACCCAGGGCGACCGCCCGGAATCGCCGATTGGCGGCCCGGCTGCACAACACTAAGGGCACGTATGAGCTCACAGCTGTACCCAACCCGGTTGCCTTGCGGCAACCGGGTTCTTGATTTGTCCCGTACCCATGTCATGGGTATTCTCAACATCACCCCCGATTCCTTCTCCGACGGTGGCCGTTTCAGCCAGCGCGACGAGGCGTTGCGCCATGCCGAGGCGATGATCGCCGCGGGCGCCACGCTGATCGATATCGGTGGCGAGTCGACCCGCCCTGGTGCCCGTGCGGTCAGCGTGACCGAGGAGCTGGAGCGGGTGGCGCCGATGGTCGAGGCCATCAACAGCCGTTTCGACGTGGTCATCTCGGTGGATACCTCCACGCCTGCAGTCATTCGCGAGTCGGCCCGCCTTGGTGCGGGGCTGATCAACGATGTTCGCGCGCTGGAGCGCGACGGCGCGCTGGATGCTGCCGCAGACACCGGCTTGCCGGTGTGCCTGATGCACATGCGGGGCGAGCCGGGCAACATGCAGGACGACCCGCATTACGAGGATGTGACGGCCGACGTTACGCGCTATCTTGAGCAGCGGATGGCCGCATGCGCAGCGGCGGGTATTCCGGCCGAGCGCATCGTGCTCGACCCAGGCTTTGGCTTCGCCAAGACACTGGCGCATAACCTGAGCCTGTTCAAACACATGGAAGCGCTCTATCGCCTGGGTCGCCCGCTGTTGGTGGGCGTTTCACGCAAGAGCATGATCGGCCTGACGCTGGAGCGTCCGGTCGGTGAGCGACTGTACGGCAGCCTGGCGCTGGCGGCCCTGGCCATGACCAAGGGGGCCAGTATCCTGCGCGTCCATGACGTGGCCGAGACCGTCGATGTGGTGCGCATGATTGCCGCGGTACAGAACGCCGAATAAGCACATTGGAGTCGCTATGAGCAGAAAATACTTTGGCACCGACGGCATCCGTGGCCGTGTCGGTGAATACCCGATTACCCCCGACTTCATGCTCAAGCTGGGCTGGGCGGCGGGCATGGCGTTCCGCAAGCAGGGCAAATGCCAGGTGCTGGTGGGCAAGGACACGCGCATTTCCGGCTACATGTTCGAGTCTGCCCTTGAGGCCGGCCTGTCGGCCGCAGGCGCCGACGTGCTGTTGCTCGGGCCGATGCCGACCCCGGCCATCGCCTACCTGACGCGCACCTTCCATGCCGAAGCGGGCATCGTCATCAGTGCTTCGCACAACCCGCACGACGACAACGGCATCAAGTTCTTCTCGGGGCAGGGCACCAAGCTGCCCGACGAAGTGGAGCTGATGATCGAGGAATTGCTCGACCAGCCGATGACCGTGGTCGATTCGAGCAAGCTCGGCAAGGTGTCGCGCATCAACGATGCCGCTGGCCGCTACATCGAATTCTGCAAGAGCAGCGTGCCGAGCAGCACCAGCTTCGAAGGCCTCAAGCTGGTGATCGACTGCGCCCACGGTGCCACCTACAAGGTTGCGCCCAGCGTGTTCCGCGAACTGGGCGCCGACGTAACGGTGCTGCACGCTCAGCCCGACGGCCTGAACATCAACGAAAACTGTGGCTCCACCCACATCGAGTCGCTGCAGGCGGCGGTGCTGGTTGGCCACGCCGACCTCGGCATCGCGTTCGACGGTGACGGCGACCGGGTGTTGATGGTCGACCATACCGGTGCGATCGTCGACGGCGACGAACTGCTGTTCATCATTGCCCGTGACCTCAAGGAACGCGGCAAGCTGCAGGGCGGCGTGGTGGGTACGCTGATGAGCAACCTGGGCCTGGAACTGGCGCTGCAGGACCTGGATATCCCGTTCGTGCGGGCCAAGGTCGGCGACCGCTACGTCATGGCCGAACTGCTTGAGCGTGACTGGCAGGTAGGCGGCGAGAACTCCGGCCACGTGGTGTGCTGCAACCACACCACCACCGGTGATGCGATCATTGCCGCGCTGCAGGTGCTGATGGCGCTCAAGCGCCGTGGTGAAACCCTCGCGCAATCGCGCCAGGCGCTGCGCAAGTGCCCGCAGGTGTTGATCAACGTGCGCTTCGGCGCAAGCAAGGTCGACCCGCTGGAGCACGCCGAGGTGAAGGCAGCCAGCGCCAAGGTGACCGAGGCCATGGCGGGCCGTGGGCGTGTGCTGCTGCGCAAGTCCGGCACCGAGCCGCTGGTGCGGGTGATGGTCGAGGGCGACGACGAAAACCAGGTGCGGACCCATGCCGAAGCCCTGGCCAAGCTGGTCGCGCAAGTTTGTGCCTGAAAGAGGCTTGCCAGCGCAGATCGGGTTGGGTAAGATCTGCGCCCACTTTGACCGACGAGGTAAAGCATGCGTCGCCCCATGGTAGCTGGTAACTGGAAGATGCACGGTACCCGCGCCAGCGTCGCTGAGCTGATCCTGGGCCTGGGCAATATGTCCGTGCCGAGCGGTGTCGAAGTCGCGGTGTTTCCACCGGCCCTGTTCATCAACCAAGTGGTTGATGGGTTGCAAGGCAAGGGAATCACTGTCGGAGCACAGAATTCTGCAGTAAAGCCTGAACAAGGCGCGCTGACCGGTGAAGTTGCACCGAGTCAGTTGGTTGAAGCCGGTTGCAAGTGGGTACTGATCGGTCACTCGGAACGTCGCCAGATCATCGGCGAAAGTGAAGAAGTGCTGAAAGAGAAGTTTGCAGCGGCTCAACTTAGTGGTTTAATGCCGGTGCTCTGCGTAGGGGAAACCCTTGAAGAGCGCGAGGCAGGCAAGACCCTCGAAGTTGTCGGGAGTCAACTAAGCAGTATCATCGACGCGTTCGGTGTTAAGGCTTTTGCCAAGGCTGTAATTGCTTATGAGCCGGTTTGGGCCATTGGCACAGGTTTGACGGCTTCGCCTCAACAAGCTCAGGATGTGCATGCAGCCATCCGCGCACAGTTGGCGGCCGAAGACGCCGAAGTTGCCGCAAGCGTGCAGCTTCTCTACGGCGGCAGCGTGAAGGCGGCCAATGCGGCCGAACTGTTCGGCATGCCGGATATCGATGGGGGGCTCATTGGTGGAGCGTCCCTGAACGCAGACGAATTCGGTGCAATTTGTCGCGCCGCAGGAAACTGAACAAATGCTGGAAACAGTTATCGTTGTTTTTCATCTGTTGGCAGCGCTGTCGCTTGTAGTGCTGGTTCTGCTTCAACAGGGTAAAGGTGCGGAAGCAGGTGCATCTTTCGGCGCAGGTGCTTCAAATACTGTGTTCGGAAGCCAAGGCTCTGCTACCTTCCTGAGTAAATTGACTGCAATACTCGCTGCCACTTTCTTTTTGACAGCACTTGGGTTAGGATACTTCGCGAAGCAACAAGCTCACCAGCTTAGCCAAGCAGGTCTTCCAGATCCAGCAGTGCTAGAAGTGAAAGAGCAGCCAAAGCCGGCAGTTAATGATGATGTACCGGTGCTCCAGGAACAGAAGAGCGACACCACCAGCAAAGGTGATGTACCTCCTCCGGCCGAAGAGCAGAAGTAACGGGTTTCAAGTAGTAGTATTGCCGAGGTGGTGGAATTGGTAGACACGCAACCTTGAGGTGGTTGTGCCCATAGGGTGTAGGGGTTCGAGTCCCCTTCTCGGTACCAATTGAAGCTTGAGAGCCCGCTTTAGCGGGCTTTCTTGCAGGTGAAGGTTTGGGTTTGACCCTCAAGCGGGTTAAGACTTATACTTTCGCCCCAGCTTTGTCGCGGGGTGGAGCAGCTTGGTAGCTCGTCGGGCTCATAACCCGAAGGTCGTTGGTTCAAATCCAGCCCCCGCAACCAGCTCCAGCAGAGCCCCTTTTCAGGGGCTTTTTGCTAGCCGAACAGTTTACGGCGTCGTTGTCCAACGGCGCTTTCAGGGATGGGCGCTTCGCCCATTTTTTATTTGCACAGCATGCACGAGGGGGTTCAGGTGTCGAGCAAGCTAGAACAGTTGCAGGCCTTGTTGGCCCCGGTGGTCGAGGGTCTGGGCTATCAGTGCTGGGGGATCGAGTTCGTATCCCAGGGTAAGCATTCGGTACTGCGCATCTATATCGACAAGGAAGACGGGATCCTGGTGGACGACTGCGAAGCGGTCAGCCGTCAGGCCAGCGCGATCCTCGATGTGGAAGATCCGATCAGCAGCGAATACACCCTTGAGGTCTCCTCTCCAGGCATGGATCGCCCACTGTTCACTCTGGAACAGTTTGCCTCGCATGCCGGTGAACAAGTGAAGATCAAGCTGCGTTCACCCTTTGAGGGTCGTCGTAACTTCCAGGGCCTTCTCCGCGGTGTGGAGGATCAGGACGTGGTGGTCCAGGTGGACAACCAGGAGTTCCTGCTGCCGATCGACTCGATCGACAAGGCCAATATTATTCCCAGTTTTGACTGAGACGTGCCGGGCCCGGCGGACTATCCGGGCCCAATGGCTTGCGCAAGGCGAGGCGTACGATGAGCAAAGAAGTACTGCTGGTTGTTGAATCGGTATCCAACGAAAAAGGTGTACCGCCCGGCGTCATTTTCGAAGCGCTGGAAGTGGCCCTGGCTACTGCAACCAAAAAACGTTTTGAGGACGAAGTCGACCTGCGTGTGGAAATCAACCGCCACACCGGTAGCTATGAAACCTTCCGTCGCTGGACCGTGGTCGACGAAAACGACCTGGACGACCCAGCGATCGAAACCTGGCTGGACAAGATCAAGGACACCCATCCCGAAGCCAAGATCGGCGACGTGATCGAGGAGAAGATCGAGTCCATCGAGTTCGGCCGTATCGCCGCCCAGACCGCCAAGCAGGTCATCGTGCAGAAGGTCCGTGAGGCCGAGCGCGCCCAGGTGGTCGACGCCTACCGCGAGCGGGTCAACGAGATCATCTCCGGCACCGTCAAGAAAGTTACCCGCGACAACGTCATCGTTGACCTGGGCAACAACGCCGAGGCCCTGCTGGCCCGCGAAGACATCATTCCACGTGAGACCTTCCGTGTTGGCGTGCGCCTGCGCGCGCTGCTCAAGGAAATCCGCACCGAGAACCGCGGCCCACAGCTGATCCTGTCGCGCACTGCGCCACAGATGCTGATCGAGCTGTTCCGCATCGAAGTGCCGGAAATCGCCGAAGGCCTCATCGAAGTCATGGCCGCCTCCCGTGATCCGGGTTCGCGTGCCAAGATCGCCGTCCGCTCCAAGGACAAGCGCATCGACCCGCAAGGTGCCTGCATCGGCATGCGCGGTTCGCGTGTCCAAGCCGTATCCGGCGAGCTGGGTGGTGAGCGTGTGGATATCGTCCTGTGGGACGAGAACCCGGCGCAGTTCGTCATCAACGCCATGTCGCCGGCTGAAGTCGCGGCGATCATCGTTGACGAAGATGCCCATGCCATGGACATCGCCGTTGCCGAGGACAACCTGGCCCAGGCCATTGGCCGTGGCGGTCAGAACGTTCGTTTGGCCAGTCAACTGACCGGCTGGACCCTGAACGTGATGACCGAGAAGGACATCCAGGCCAAGCAACAGGCTGAAACCGGCGACATCCTGCGCAACTTCATCGAGGAACTGGAAGTCGACGAGGAGCTGGCCCAAGTGCTGGTCGACGAAGGCTTCACCAGCCTCGAAGAAATTGCCTACGTACCGTTGGAAGAAATGCTCAACATCGATGGCTTTGACGAGGATATCGTCAATGAGCTGCGCGCTCGTGCCAAGGACCGTTTGTTGACCAAGGCCATCGCTACCGAAGAAAAACTGGCAGACGCCCATCCGTCCGACGACCTGCTCTCCCTCGAGGGCATGGACAAGGACCTGGCAGCGGAACTGGCGGTGCGCGGCGTGGTTAACCGCGAAGACCTGGCCGAGCAGTCGATTGACGACCTGCTCGACATCGACGGCATCGACGAAGAGCGTGCCGGCAAGTTGATCATGGCCGCCCGAGCCCACTGGTTCGAGTAATTAGGCGCGGCCTGAGGAGAGAAGTGCATGACGCAAGTCACGGTGAAAGAACTGGCCCAAGAGGTCGAGGCACCGGTAGAGCGCCTGCTGCAGCAGATGCGTGAGGCAGGTCTGCCGCACACCGACGCCGGTCAGGTAGTGACCGACAATGAGAAGCAGACCCTGCTGTCTCATTTGAAGAGCAGCCACAAGAGCAAGGCGGAAGAGCCGCGCAAGATTACCTTGCAGCGCAAGACCACCAGCACCCTGCGTGTCGCCGGTAGCAAAAGCATCAGCGTAGAAGTACGCAAGAAGAAGGTTTTCGTTCAGCGCAGCCCGGAAGAAATCCAGGCTGAGCAGAAGCGTGAGCAGGACGAGCGCCGCGCGGCCGAAAATGCCGCCCGCGACAAGGTCGAGGCCGAAGTGCGTCAGCGCAACGAAGAGCAGGCTCGCCGTCAGGCAGCCGAAGCCGTTGCTGCTGCCCCGGCGCCTGCCGCCAAGCCAGAAGCCGCGCCTGCCGCTGCCCCGGCTCCGGTAGTTGCCGACGCCCCGGCGTCCGAAGACGCCGCTGCCCGTGCCGCCGAGCGCAAGAAAGACGAAGCCCGTCGCAACGAAGGCCGCACCCGTGACGACGACCGTCGTCGTGGTGAAGCGCCACGCGTTTCGATCAAGGTCAAGGTCAAGGAGAAGGAAAAAGCGCCTACTCCACGTGCCGCTCCACGCACCACCGACGAAGAGAGCGATGGCGCTCGTCGTGGCCGTGGTGGCAAGAGCAAGCTGAAGAAGCGCAACCAGCACGGCTTCCAGAACCCGACTGGCCCCGTCATCCGTGACGTGACCATCGGCGAGACGATCACCGTCTCCGAACTTGCCCAGCAGATGTCGGTCAAGGCCGCTGAAGTCGTCAAGTTCATGTTCAAGATGGGCACTCCGGTCACCATCAACCAGGTGCTCGACCAGGAAACCGCTCAGCTGATCGCCGAAGAGCTGGGCCACAAGGTCACCCTGGTCAGCGATACCGCCCTGGAAGACTCCCTGGCCGAATCGTTGAAGTTCGAAGGCCAGACCGAGTCGCGTGCACCGGTGGTTACCGTCATGGGTCACGTTGACCATGGTAAGACCTCGCTGCTCGACTACATCCGTCGTGCCAAGGTTGCCGCTGGCGAAGCCGGTGGTATCACCCAGCACATCGGTGCCTACCACGTGGAAACCGACCGCGGCATGGTCACCTTCCTCGATACCCCAGGCCACGCCGCGTTCACCGCGATGCGTGCCCGTGGTGCCAAGGCCACCGACATCGTCATCCTGGTGGTGGCGGCGGACGACGGCGTGATGCCGCAAACCCGCGAAGCTGTTCAGCATGCCAAGGCAGCTGGCGTTCCGCTGGTGGTTGCAGTGAACAAGATCGACAAGCCGGGTGCCGACCTTGATCGCATCCGCAACGAGCTGGCCGTCGAAGGCGTCACCTCCGAGGACTGGGGTGGTGACACGCCGTTCGTCAAGGTGTCGGCGAAGATGGGTACCGGTGTCGACGAGCTGCTTGAAGCCGTTCTGCTGCAAGCCGAGATCCTCGAACTGACCGCCACCCCGACCGCGCCTGGTCGTGGCGTCGTGGTTGAATCGCGCCTGGACAAGGGCCGTGGCCCAGTGGCCACCATCCTGGTTCAGGACGGTACCCTGCGTCAGGGCGACATGGTCCTGTGCGGTTCCAACTATGGCCGCGTTCGCGCCATGCTCGACGAGAACGGCAAGCCTGTGAAGGAAGCCGGCCCGTCGATCCCGGTCGAGATCCTTGGCCTGGACGGTACCCCGGAAGCCGGTGACGAGCTGTCCGTGGTGGCCGACGAGAAGAAAGCCCGCGAAGTTGCCCTGTTCCGTCAAGGCAAGTACCGCGAGGTCAAGCTGGCCCGTGCTCACGCCGGCAAGCTGGAAAACATCTTCGAGACCATGGGTCAGGAAGAGAAGAAGACCCTCAACATCGTCCTCAAGACCGACGTGCGCGGTTCCCTGGAAGCACTGCAGGGTTCCCTGGGCGGCCTGGGCAACGACGAAGTTCAGGTTCGCGTCATCGGTGGCGGCGTCGGTGGTATCACCGAAAGCGACGCCAACCTGGCGCTGGCTTCGAATGCAGTACTGTTCGGCTTCAACGTGCGTGCCGATGCCGGCGCGCGCAAGATCGTCGAGCAGGAAGGTCTGGATATGCGTTACTACAACGTGATCTACGACATCATCGAAGACGTCAAGAAGGCCCTGACCGGCATGCTCGGCAGCGACGTTCGCGAGAACATCCTGGGTGTCGCCGAAGTGCGTGATGTGTTCCGTTCGCCGAAGTTCGGCGCCATCGCTGGCTGTATGGTCATCGAAGGTACCGTGTACCGCAACCGTCCGATCCGCGTACTGCGCGAAGACGTTGTGATCTTCGAAGGCGAGCTGGAATCGCTGCGTCGCTTCAAGGACGACGCCTCGGAAGTGCGTTCGGGCATGGAGTGCGGTATTGGCGTCAAGAGCTACAACGACGTCAAGGTCGGCGACAAGATCGAAGTCTTCGAGAAAGTCCAGGTTGCTCGTACCCTCTAAGGGCGGGCAGGGCGCCAGCCCCCGCCGCAGGGCGGTGGGCAGCGCCTCAGTAGGTAGCGCCCGGTCAGGCATCAGCCTGACCGGGCGTTTGCCGCTTTAAGTTACAGGTAGCAAGAATGGCCAAAGAATACAGCCGTACCCAACGTATCGGCGATCAGATGCAGCGTGAGCTGGCCGAGCTGATCCGCCGTGAAGTCAAAGACCCGCGCGTCGGCCTGGTGACCATCACCGCCGTCGACGTCAGCCGCGACCTTGGCCACGCCAAGGTGTTCATCACCGTGATGGGCGAAGAAACGCCAGACGCCGTGCAACAGTCGCTCAAGGCCCTGAACAGCGCCGCAAGCTTCCTGCGCCTGCACCTGGGCCGCTCGATGCAGCTGCGCAGCGTGCCGCAGTTGCACTTCCACTTCGATGAAAGTGTCAGCCGTGGTGTTCACCTGTCGGCACTGATCGAACGTGCAGTGGCCGAAGACCGCCTGCACAAGGATGCCGACGAGCCGGACGCCAAGGAGTAAGTGGTGGCCCAGGTCAAACGTATCCGCCGCAACGTCAGCGGCATCATCCTGCTCGACAAGCCGCTGGGCTTCACCTCCAACGCTGCGCTGCAGAAGGTTCGCTGGCTGCTCAATGCCGAGAAGGCCGGCCACACCGGCAGCCTCGACCCGCTGGCCACCGGCGTGCTGCCACTGTGCTTCGGTGAAGCGACCAAGTTCTCGCAGTACCTGCTCGATTCCGACAAGGGCTACGAGACGGTCATGCAGATGGGGCAGACTACCACCACGGCGGACGCTGAAGGCGAAGTGCTGCAGACCCGCGAAGTAACCGTTGGTCGCGCCGATATCGAAGCCGTTATCCCACGTTTTCGTGGTGAAATCCTTCAAGTGCCGCCGATGTACTCGGCGCTCAAGCGCGACGGCCAGCCGCTGTACAAACTGGCGCGTGCAGGAGAGGTAGTGGAGCGCGAGGCGCGTTCTGTTACTATTGGCCGCTTGGAGTTGCTTGAGTGCGAAGGCACCCGTGCACGACTGTCGGTGGGTTGCAGCAAAGGCACCTATATCCGCACCCTGGTGGAGGATATGGGCGAGGCCCTGGGCTGCGGCGCCTATGTCGCCGAGCTGCGCAGGACCCAGGCTGGGCCCTTCGCGCTGGCACAGACGGTTACCCTTGAGGAACTTGAGCAGGCCCATGCCGAAGGTGGCAACGAAGCGCTCGATCGCTTCCTGATGCCGTCCGACAGCGGGCTGCAGGACTGGCCACTGGTGTGCCTGTCCGAGCACAGCGCTTTCTACTGGCTGCATGGCCAGGCGGTGCGCGCGCCGGAGGCACCTCAGTTTGGCATGGTCCGCGTACAGGATCACAATGGCCGCTTCATCGGTATCGGTGAAGTGAGCGAAGACGGGCGCATTGCGCCGCGTCGACTGATTCGGTCGGAATGACCGAAACCACCGGCCCAGGCCTTGGCTGAAACCGGTGGCACCGAGGATGGCTGTCAGTAGGCACGGTCACACCTCATTTTATTAATACAGGGATTTGTCCCTGGCCTATTGGAACCCGTTCGCGGGGTCCGTTTAATCAGGAGAAGCCTCATGGCCCTCAGCGTTGAAGAAAAAGCTCAGATCGTTGCCGAATACCAGCAAGCCGCCGGCGATACCGGTAGCCCGGAAGTGCAGGTTGCTCTGCTGACCGCCAACATCAACAAGCTGCAAGGCCACTTCAAGGCCAACGACAAAGACCACCACTCCCGTCGTGGTCTGATTCGTATGGTTAACCAGCGTCGTAAGCTGCTGGACTACCTGAAGGGCAAAGACACCACTCGTTACAGCGCCCTGATCGGTCGCCTGGGCCTGCGTCGCTAATAGCGGCCTGGTCAGTGGTGTGCATGGCGTGTCGCAAGCTTCGGCTATGCTGCTTCGCAGCATTGTCGTCGGGCACGCCACGCGTATCTTCGAGGTTGGCAGCCTGGCAATGCCGAGTGGTTTTTTCCGCTCGGCGCCAGGCTCCCAACCTCGTGTTGTATCTGGACGGTCAATGGGGCCGATTCCCCGTTCTGCCCAAGAATTCGCAAGAAACCAGTTCCCCCAGAGCCACTGAAAAAGGTAGGAAACCGTGAACCCGGTAATCAAGAAATTCCAGTTCGGTCAATCGACCGTTACTCTCGAAACGGGCCGTATTGCCCGTCAGGCAACCGGCGCCGTGCTGGTTACCGTCGACAACGACGTCACCGTGCTGGTGACCGTGGTCGGTGCCAAGCAGGCAGACCCGGGCAAGGGCTTCTTCCCGCTGTCGGTCCACTATCAGGAAAAAACCTACGCCGCGGGCAAGATCCCAGGTGGCTTCTTCAAGCGTGAAGGCCGTCCTTCCGAGAAAGAGACCCTGACCTCGCGTCTGATCGACCGCCCGATCCGTCCGCTGTTCCCTGAAGGCTTCATGAACGAAGTGCAGGTTGTCTGCACCGTGGTTTCCACCAGCAAGAAGACCGACCCGGACATCGCCGCGATGATCGGTACTTCGGCTGCCCTGGCCATCTCCGGCATTCCGTTCGAAGGCCCGATCGGTGCCGCTCGCGTTGCCTTCCACGAAAGCACCGGCTACCTGCTGAACCCAACCTACGAGCAACTGGCTGCTTCGAGCCTGGACATGGTCGTAGCCGGTACTTCCGACGCCGTACTGATGGTTGAATCGGAAGCCCAAGAGCTGACCGAAGACCAGATGCTGGGCGCCGTGCTGTTCGCCCACGACGAATTCCAGGCTGTTATCCAGGCTGTCAAAGAGCTGGCTGCCGAAGCCGGCAAGCCGACCTGGGACTGGAAACCGGCCGTTGCCAACACCGAGCTGTTCAACGCCATCCGCGCTGAATTCGGCGAAGCCGTTTCCCAGGGCTACACCATCACCGTCAAGGCCGACCGCTATGCGCGCCTGGGCGAGCTGCGCGACCAGGCGGTTGCCAAGTTCTCCGGTGAAGAAGGCCAACCTTCGGCTGGCGAAGTCAAAGACATCTTCGGCGAGATCGAATACCGCACCGTTCGCGAAAACATCGTCAACGGCAAGCCACGTATCGACGGCCGCGACACCAAGACCGTACGCCCGCTGAACATCGAAGTTGGCGTGCTGCCGAAGACCCACGGTTCGGCCCTGTTCACCCGTGGCGAAACCCAGGCCCTGGTCGTTGCGACCCTGGGTACTGCCCGTGACGCCCAGCTGCTGGACACCCTGGAAGGCGAGAAGAAAGACCCGTTCATGCTGCACTACAACTTCCCACCGTTCTCGGTAGGTGAGTGTGGCCGCATGGGCGGTGCTGGCCGCCGCGAAATCGGCCACGGCCGTCTGGCCCGTCGTTCGGTGCAGGCCATGCTGCCAGCGGCCGACGTGTTCCCGTACACCATCCGCGTGGTGTCGGAAATCACCGAATCCAACGGTTCCAGCTCCATGGCCTCGGTTTGCGGTGCTTCCCTGGCCCTGATGGACGCCGGTGTACCGATGAAGGCGCCAGTGGCCGGTATCGCCATGGGCCTGGTCAAGGAAGGCGAGAAGTTCGCCATCCTCACCGACATCCTGGGTGACGAAGACCACTTGGGCGACATGGACTTCAAGGTAGCCGGTACCGCCAAGGGTGTTACCGCGCTGCAGATGGACATCAAGATCAACGGCATCACCGAAGAGATCATGGAAATCGCCCTGGGCCAAGCCCTGGAAGCGCGCCTGAACATCCTCGGCCAGATGAACCAGATCATTGGCGAGTCGCGTACCGAGCTGTCGGCCAACGCCCCGACCATGATCGCGATGAAGATCGACACCGACAAGATCCGTGACGTCATCGGTAAAGGTGGCGCCACCATCCGTGCCATCTGCGAAGAAACCAAGGCTTCGATCGACATCGAAGACGACGGCTCGATCAAGATTTTCGGCGAAACCAAGGAAGCGGCAGATGCTGCCAAGCAGCGCATCCTGGGCATCACCGCCGAGGCCGAGATCGGCAAGATCTACGTCGGCAAGGTCGAGCGCATTGTCGACTTCGGCGCCTTCGTCAACATCCTGCCTGGCAAGGACGGCCTGGTGCACATCTCGATGCTGAGCGATGCTCGCGTCGAGAAAGTCACCGACGTGCTCAAGGAAGGCCAGGAAGTTGAAGTGCTGGTACTGGACGTGGACAACCGCGGCCGTATCAAGCTGTCGATCAAAGACGTTGCCGCGGCCAAGGCCTCGGGCGTCTAAGCGACTGCCAAGCAACAGGAAAAGGGCCCTTCGCAGGGCCCTTTTTTCATGGCCCAAGGGAACCTTTTGTACGCTTGCATCTTGCATGCAGGTTTTCTGCGTGGGTTGCAAAATGCACGAACCATGAAACTATGGTGTGTAGCTAAGTCATTGATTTATAAGGAAACAAGCGAAGCGGAAAAGCTGGCACAGCAGATGCAACTACCTTCATACCTGCCGCCAGGACTCACGGCGCAGACCTTTCGAAAAACAGGAGTGACCCACATGAAGAAGTTCGCCATTGCTGCCGCTACTGCTACCGCTCTGACCCTGACCATGGCTAATGCGGCCTTCGCCCAACAGTCCACCCAGGCCCCGATGACGCTGGCGGCCGGTGAGGTGACCAAAGCCAAGGAAGCGACCTCGGACACTTGGATCACTACCAAGGTCAAATCTGACCTGCTGACCGAAAAAGGCATCCCAGGTAGCGACATCAAGGTCGAAACCAATAAAGGTGTCGTATCGCTGTCGTCGACCACTGCCGTGACCGAATCGCAGAAGAAAATGGCCGTTGATATCACCAAGAAAATCAAAGGCGTGAAGGCTGTGTCTGCTGACGGCCTGAAAGCCGAATAAGGAATGTCCCGTCGGCCAAACGGATTTGGCCACCTTTCCCAAAAGCCTCGGCGAACGCCGGGGCTTTTCATTGGTGCGCTCAGTACACCGGGTTGCGGGCGATCACATCGCTTTCGAAGCATTCCTGCTCCAATACCAGCGGCTCGACCAGCGGCCGGCTGTCGCGAAAATGTGCCGTCTGGGTGTGGGCTTCATAGGCGTCGTCATCGCGGTAAATTTCATAGAGATAGATGACGTCCGGGTCGAGGCGGTCCTGGGACACATCGAACACCAGGCAACCCGGTTCGGTGGCCACCGAAGCGGCAGCATTGACCTTGATGGCCGTGAGAAAGGCGTCGGCGCAACCGGGCTTGACGCGGGTCTTGATGAACAGGCTATACACAGGGCGGTCCTTTTGTTTTACATTCTCACATGAATTGTATACAAAAATGGAGCTTCGCCAATGTCCGAATTGCCTGCCCGCCCTGGCCGCCTCAACGGCTTGCGTCACATTGCCCTGCTGGTGCCGAACCTGGAGGAGTGCGAGCGTTTCTACGTGGATGTCATGGGCATGGAGGTGCTGAGCCGCGCCAATGAAGACCTGGTGTACCTGACCTGCGGTAACGACAACCTGTCGCTGGGGCGTGGAGTAGGGGCGGCGAACGGCTTGCAGACCCTGGACCATTACGGGTTCATCGTCGACAGCGTCGAGGAGCTGGAGGCGTGGTACCAGTACTTCAAGGCGCGTGGGGTGACCTTGCTCGACCGGCCGTTCAACCATGGGGATGGGGCGCGCAGCTTCCATTTGCTGGACCCGGCGGGGAACAAGGTGCAGCCGCTGTATCACCCGGCGGTTTCAGGGCAGCGGTTAGTGTAAGCCTGTGGCGGCCTCTTCGCGGGGCAAGCCCGCTCCTACAAAGGTGTGCTGACATCCTTGTAGGAGCGGGCTTGCCCCGCGAAGAGGCCAGACCTGTTCAACTCAATCACTCCGCATCCAGGTGCATCGGGGTAATCACCCGCCCATCACCCTCAGCCTGCCCCAGACTGGTGTCGATAAAGTAAACCCGGTCATCCTCAAGCTTGCCCTTGTCCACCAGGTAATCCTTGATGCTACTGGCCCGCTCTTGCCCCAAGGTGCGCAGCAGCGGTGTGCTCTCGGCCCATGACTTGATCACCGCCTCGCGCAGCTTGGCGGTACGTTCATCGCGGCTCAGTTTCTCCCACTCGGCCGGCGGCTGCTGCTTGAGGCGAGTGCGGTAGATGCCCTCAAGCATCGCCGGCTTGTCACTGTCATCGACCACCAGCATCGAGGCATTGGCCGGCACCTTGTCACCGCGCCGCTGCAGGATCTTGTACCAGGTCGCCTGATACTCGCGCTCCAGGCGCTGCTGGGCAATCAACGGCCCGTCGCTGCTTTGTGCGGCGGTGCCTTCGATTTCCAGGCGCAGCTCCGGGCGTTCCTTGAGCGCTGCGGCAAGCTTGTCCAGGGTCGACTGGGCATCACCGCCAAGCTCGCTGGAGCCTGGGGCGAAAGCGACGGTGCCCAGGTCTTGCGAGCCACCGCCGGCAATCAGCCCGCCGATGAACTTGAACGGCGCCTGGGCTGCGCGCAGCACCAGGTTGCGCAGGGTTTGCCAGACGATTGGCATCACGCTGAACTGCGGGTTATTGAGGTCGCCGGTGACGGGAAGCTCGATGGATATCCTGCCTTCGGTGTCCTTGAGCAGGGCAATGGCCAGGCGAATCGGCAGGTCCACGGCATCCGGGCTGTCGACCTTTTCACCCAGTTGCAATTGCTCGACCACCAGCTTGTTCTCGGCCTTCAATTGGCCATTGGTGATCAGGTAGTGCAGGTCGAGGTTCAGCCGGCCCTTGCGGATGCGGAACCCGGCGAACTTGCCGGAGTAGGGCGTCAGGGTGGTGAGCTCGACGCGCTTGAAACTGGTGGCGATGTCCAGGCTGGCCAGCGGGTTGAAGGGGTTCAGTGCACCCTTGATGGTGACCGGTGCATAGCGGTCGACCTTGCCTTTGACATCGACCTTGGCCGGCACGGGCTTGCGGTTGTCGAGGGTGCCGATCTGGCCGTTGAGCTGCTGCACGGCGGTGGCAAAGTTCGGGGTGAGGGTCAGGTCGGCGAAGTTGGCCGAGCCGTCGTTGATGTCGATCTGGCCGACGTGGATACCCAGGGGCTTGCTGGCGGCGGCACTGGCCGGTTTGGCCTTGCCAGCGCTGGGCGCGCCTGCCGGTTGTGGGATAAGCAGGTCATCGACGTTGGTGGTGCGATCCTCGTTGATGATGAAGCGCGCATAGGGTTGGCGCAGGGTCACCTTGTCGATCGACAGGGCATCGCCATGCACGTACGACAGGCCGTCGACGTTAACCTGTTCCCACTTCACGAAGTCCCGGTCCTTGATGGTATCCAGGGTATGCAACTGGTTGACCTGGGCCTTGCCGGTGACGCTGAACGCCAGTGGGTCGACGCGCTTGAGGTCAACCTTGAGGTCACTGGCCAGCATACCGCTGCGCAGCTCCAGGCGGATGAACGGGCTGATGTAGGCCTGGGCCACGCGCAGGTCGATGTCCCGGGTGCTGACATCGAGCCGGGCGGTGACCGGCGCCAGGTTGACTTCGCCTGCGGCCTGCAGCTTGCCCTGCTTGCCCACGCCGGTGTCGAGCTTGAGGGTGAAGGGCGACTGGTTGAGGCTGTCGAAGCCTTGCAGGTCGAGGTTCAGCGGGCCGAGATCCAGGGCCACCGGTTCTTTCTGGCTGCGGTCGGCCAGGTGCACCTGGTAATTGCGCAGTTGCACATCCTTGAGCAGCACCTGCCAGGGTTTGCCCGGTTGCTTGGCGGCCTGCTCTTCAGGCGTGGGCTCGGCTGCGGCCAGCTCGGCCTTTTCCTTCGCCGTGGCGTTGGCCGGTTGCTCGGCGAACAGCTTCTGCCAGTCGAGCTGGCCGTCCTTTTCCAGGGCGGCCCAGGTTTCCAGCTGTTCGCTGCGCACCTTGCCGACGGTGACGAGCTGCTTGGCCAGGTCGACGGAGGTTTCGCTCACCTGCAGGCTGGCCAGGCGCACCAGGGGGCGGCCATCGGGGGCCTGGAGGTTGAACGGCGCCACCTTGATCGAGGCATTTTCCAGTAGCAGCTCAGTGCCCTTGGACAGGTTGATCGTGTAGTGGGTGTCGAGGCTCAGGGTGCCCTCTTCCAGCACCAGCGGCAGGGCATCGCGCACATAGGGCCAGAACAGCTTCATCTTGCCGTCGGTGACCTTGAGCGTGCCCTGCGAGGCGACTGGCGACAGGCTCAGGGTGCCGGCCCAGTCGATACGCCCGCCGTTGGGGCCCTGGGCGACCAGGGTCATGTCGGCGTTGTCGTCGGGCAGGGTGCTGAGGTTTTTCAGCTCCAGGTTCATGTCGTCGTAAAGAAATTCGATCGGCTCGCTCGGGCGCTTGTCTTCGAAATGCAGGTAGCCGCCGTTGAGCTTGATACTGGCGATGCGCAGGGGGAATGGCTTGCCAGGCGGCTCGTCGGCCTTGGGCTGGCTGGGCGGCAACTTGAACAGCTGGGTCAGGTTGAGCGTGCCGTCCTTGGCGAACAGCACCTCGTTGCGTGGCTTGTCGAGCTCCACGGCCTGCAGGTGCAGGGCGCCGCTCCACAGGCTGTCGAGCGCCAGGTTGGCGTACAGGCGCTCGAAGCCGACCTGCTCCTTGCCCGGCTCGCCCAGCTGCAGGCCCCACAGTGTCAGCTCCAGGCTGAACGGGTTGAGTTCGATGCGTTGCAGGTGCGCCGGCACGGTGGCGTACTGCGCCAGCTGCTGGTTGGCGATACGCAAGGCGACACCGGGCAGAATGAGGAAGCCAAGCAGGCTGTAGAGGGCCAGCAAGGCCAGCACGGCGCCAAGGGCGCGGATCAATCCTTTGTACATGTGTCGCTTCGTCTGTCTAAGCAGGAATGCTTGGAGTATGGCAGGTTAAATCGGTTCCGCCGGGGCGATCCTACGGCCTTATTCAATGCCCATGCGGCGCTTGGCACGGTGTGCCGAGCCGTCGCGCATGGCCCAGCGCAGCAGCGGCGCAGTGCGTTGCAGGCCCAGGCGCACCAGGCGCCGCTGCAGCGGCCCTTGCTGCAAGCCGAGCATGGCCTGGGCCCAGTCTGGCAGCAGGTCGATGCCGGCCTTGAGCATCAGCTTGCCGACCGGCTCGGCCAGGCGGCTGGGCGCCGGGGCGGCAAGCAGGACGCCGACCACCTCCAGGCTGTGGGCGCTGCACTGCAGTTGCGGGCGCATGCGTTGCAGGTAGTCTTCCACCTGCTGGCACGAGCGCGGCACGTCGCGGGCACCCAGGCGCTCGGCAATCAGGGCGATTTCGGCGTAGTAGGCGTCTTGCTCGGTGCGGCTCATGCTGGGGTTGCGGTAGCGCCGGTGGGCGGCGAGAAAGCTGCTGACCTCGGCCACATGCACCCAGGTCAGCAGGTCGGGGTCACTGGCGGCATAGGGGCGGCCGTCGGGCGCGGTGCCGGTTACCTGCAGGTGAATGGTGCGCACCTTGTCGAGCAACCACTCGGCATCACGGGTGGAGCCGAACGTGGTGCCGGAGATGAACTGGCTGGTGCGGCGCAAGCGGCCGAGCAGGTCTTCACGGAAGTTCGAGTGGTCCCAGACCCCGGCCAGGGCCAGTGGGTGCAACAACTGCAGCAGCAAGGCGCCGATGCCGCCCACCAGCATGCTCGGGAAGTCGCCATGCACCTGCCAGCTGACGCTGTGCGGCCCGAACAGGCCCGGGTCGCCCTTGGGCGATTCGAGGTGGAGCTGGCCGAGGGCCAGCCCGGTAAGGCTCATGACCTGGGTTTCGATGCGGCGGCGTAGGGCTTCCATGGCGTCCTGCGAATGCGGGCGGCCATGGCAGTGGCCGCGCTATTGATTAAGGCGTTTGTCGATCAACCCCTGCACCACGCTCGGGTCGGCCAGGGTCGAGGTATCGCCCAGGTTGTCCAGCTCGTTGCAGGCGATCTTGCGCAGTATACGCCGCATGATCTTGCCCGAGCGGGTCTTGGGCAAGGCCGGGGCCCATTGGATCAGTTCAGGCTTGGCGAAGCTGCCGATTTCCTTACTGACCAGCGCCAGCAGCTCGGCCTTGAGCGCATCGTCTGGCGTTACCCCGTTCATCGGGGTGACGAAGGCGTACACGCCCTGGCCCTTGAGGTCGTGGGGGTAGCCGACCACGGCCGCCTCGGCCACGCTGTCATGCAGCACCAGGGCGCTTTCTACTTCGGCAGTGCCGATACGGTGGCCGGAGACGTTGATCACATCGTCGATACGGCCGGTGATCCAGTAGTCGCCGTCGGCATCGCGGCGGGCGCCGTCGCCGGTGAAGTAGTAGCCGGGCATGGGCTTGAAGTAGGTTTCGACCATGCGCGCGTGGTCGCCGTAGACGCTGCGGATCTGCCCGGGCCAGCTGGCCTTGATGACCAGCAGGCCGGCACCGGGGCCGTCGATCGGCTTGCCCTTTTCGTCCAGCAGCACCGGTTGCACGCCGAACATCGGCTGGGTGGCGCAACCGGGTTTGAGCCTGTCGGCGCCGGGCAGGGGGGTGAGCATGATGCCGCCGGTTTCGGTCTGCCACCAGGTGTCGACGATGGGGCAGCGCTTCTGCCCGACTTCCTCGAAATACCATTCCCAGGCTTCCGGGTTGATGGGTTCGCCAACACTGCCGAGCAGGCGCAGGCTCTTGCGTGAGGTGCCCTGCAGGGGCCCGCTGCCCTCGCGCATGAGGGCGCGCAGGGCCGTGGGGGCGGTGTAGAAGATGTTCACCTGGTGCTTGTCGATCACCTGCCAGAAGCGCGAGGTGTCGGGGTAGTTGGGCACGCCTTCGAACATCAGCGAAACCGCGCCGTTGGCCAGGGGGCCATAGACGATATAGCTGTGGCCGGTGACCCAGCCGACGTCGGCGGTGCACCAGAACACCTCGCCGTCACGGTAGTCGAACACCACCTTGAAGGTCATGGCCGCCTGCAACAGGTAGCCGCCGGTGGTGTGCAGCACGCCCTTGGGTTTGCCGGTGCTGCCGGAGGTGTAGAGGATGAACAGCGGGGCTTCGGCGTCCATCGGCTCGGGCGGGCAGTCGTCGCCGGCCTGTTCGGTGGCGGCGTGGTACCACAGGTCGCGGCCCTCGCTCCAGGGCACATCGGCACCGGTGCGGCGCACCACGAACACGCTGCTGACGGCGGGGCAACTGGCCAGGGCCTTGTCGACGTTAAGCTTGAGCGGTACGCGCTTGCCACCACGCACGCCTTCATCGGCGGTGATCAGCGTGCGGCAGTCGGCGTCGAGAATGCGGTCGCGCAGGGCATCGGGGGAGAAACCACCGAACACCACCGAATGCACGGCGCCGATGCGGGTGCAGGCAAGCATGGCGTAGGCGGCTTCGGGAATCATCGGCATGTAGATGCACACCCGGTCGCCTTTTTTCACGCCGCGCGCCTTCAGCGCATTGGCCAGGCGGCAGACTTCGCGGTGCAGTTCGCGGTAGCTGATGGCTTTCGAGTCGTTGGGGTCGTCGCCTTCCCAGAGCAGGGCGGTTTGTTCACCGCGCTGGGCCAAGTGGCGGTCGATGCAGTTGTAGCTGACGTTCAGCTGGGCGCCATCGAACCAGCGCGCGCTGCCGGTGTTCAGGTCGCATTGCTGGACGCTGGACCAGGGTTTGATCCAGTCCAGGCGCTTGGCCTGTTCGGCCCAGAAGGCATCGGGGTCGTCGACCGACTGGCGGTAGAGGCGGCGGTAGTCGTCGGTGGAGAGGGTGGCGGATTGGCTCACGGCCAGGGCCTGGGGATACTGCTTGAGATCGAACATGGCGGGTGGTCCTGCTCTTGTGAGGGGCGAGGGACAGCAGCGGCTATTCGATGGACAGTGTAGCTGGGGGGCGTGTTCCGTCAGTGCCGGCCCTTTCGCGGGGCAAGCCCGCTCCTACAGGGCACGTGTACAACCTGTAGGAGCGGGCTTGCCCCGCGAAGAGGCCGGCACAGGAGTCAGATCACCCGCGATGACGGCCGCGGAAGTAGTTGATCAGGCCCTGGGTAGAGCCGTCTTCGGCGCTGTCTTCCAGGCTGCCGACCAGGCGCTGGTACACACCTTTGCCCAGTTCCTTGCCCAGCTCCACGCCCCACTGGTCGAAGGCGTTGATGCCCCAGATCACGCTCTGCACGAATACCTTGTGCTCGTACATGGCGACCAGCGCGCCGAGGCGGCGTGGGCTGATGCGCTCGACCACCAGGGTGTTGCTCGGGCGGTTGCCGGGAATCACCTTGTGCGGGGCGAGCTTCTCGATGTCCGCCTCGTTCAGGCCTTTCTGGCGCAGCTCTGCCTCGGCTTCCTCGCGGGTCTTGCCCAGCATCAGTGCCTGGCTTTGCGACAGGCAGTTGGCGTACAGCCACTGGTGATGGTCGGCAACCGGGTTGAAGCTCACCACTGGCACGATGAAGTCGGCCGGAATCAGTTGGGTGCCCTGGTGCAGCAGCTGGTGGTAGGCGTGTTGGCCGTTGCAGCCGACGCCGCCCCAGATCACCGGGCCGGTTTCGGTTTTCACCGGGGTGCCGTCCTGCAGCACGCTCTTGCCGTTGGACTCCATGTCCAGCTGTTGCAGGTGCTTGGTGATGTTGCGCAGGTAGTGGTCGTACGGCAGGATCGCGTGGCTGCTGGCGCCCCAGAAATTGCCATACCACACGCCCAGCAGGGCCAGCAGCACCGGCATGTTCTTGTCGAACGGCGCAGTCTGGAAATGCTGGTCCATGGTGTAGGCGCCGGACAGCAGTTCCTTGAAGTTGGCGGTGCCGATGGCCAGGGCAATCGGCAGGCCGATGGCCGACCACAGCGAATAACGCCCACCCACCCAGTCCCACATCGGGAAGATGTTCTCTTCACGGATGCCGAAGGCCACGGCGGCGGCCTTGTTGCTGGACACGGCGATGAAGTGGCGATATAGCTCGGCTTCCGAACCGCCCTGGGCCAGGTACCAGGTACGCGCGGCGATGGCGTTCTTCAGGGTTTCGAGGGTGTTGAACGATTTCGACGAAACGATGAACAGGGTGGTTTCGGCGCGCAGGTTGGCCGACAGCTCATGGAATTCGCTGCCGTCGATATTGGCCAGGTAGTGGCAGCGCACGCCACGCTGGGCGTAGGGCAGCAGGGCTTCGGAGACAAGCTCCGGGCCAAGGAACGAGCCGCCGATGCCGATGTTGACCACGTCGGTGATCGGCTTTTCGCTGTAGCCGCGCCACAGGCCGTCATGGATGCGGCCGACCAGCTCGGTGATCTGGTTCAGCACTTTGTGCACGTCGGGCATCACGTTGACGCCATTGACGCTGAGCTTGTCGCCTACCGGGCGGCGCAGGGCGGTGTGCAACACCGGGCGGCCTTCGGAGGCGTTGATGATCTCGCCGTTGAACATCGACTGGATGGCGTCCTGAAGGCCGACCTGGTCAGCCAGGTTCACCAGCAGGTCACGGGTTTCATCGGTGATCAGGTTTTTCGAGTAGTCCAGGAACAGCCCGCAGCTGCTCAGGGAGAACTGCTCGAAGCGCTTGGCGTCGGCGGCAAAGGCTTCGCGCATGCTGAAGCCTTGCATGGCGTCGCGGTGTTTCTGCAGTGCCTGCCAGGCAGGCAGGGCCGTAACATCGTGGGGAGTGCGGTAATACGCCATTGCGCGGAATTCCTTGCTGTAGCGCAGCGATAACGGCTGCGTGGTGTGCCTTGGACAGGGCAGTCATTGCCGGGTTCAAGCTGGCACCATTATAGGCAAAGGCCGTGCGCAGGGAATGGGATTTTGGGGGCGCGCGCTGCGCCCCACTCACGCCTCGACAATCCTTGTGTAGGAGCGGGCTTGCCCCGCGAATGGGCTGCAAAGCAGCCCCAGGCCATCACGCGGTCTTCTCACCCACATGCAAGTAAAGGTTATCAATCAGCCGCGTGTTACCCAGGTAAGCCGCCACCAGTATCACCAGGTCCCGGTCGCCAAACGCCGCCGGGCGCAGGCTCAGTGCATGGCGCACTTCCAGGTAGTCAGGCCGCAGCCCTGCAGCTTCCAGCTGCGCCTTGCCTTCTTCGACCAGCGCAGCGAAATCCACCTGGCCACGGACAATGGCTTCACCCAGCTGTTTCAGCGTGCGATACACCACAGGCGCCGTGGCACGCTGTTCCGGCGTCAGGTAGCCGTTGCGCGACGACAGCGCCAGGCCGTCTTCGGCCCGTACGGTCGGCTCGCCAATGATCTGGATCGGCATGTTCAGGTCGCGCACCATGGCGCGGATCACCGCCAACTGCTGGTAGTCCTTTTCACCGAACACGGCCAGGTCCGGCTGAACCATGTTGAACAGCTTGCTGACCACCGTCGCCACGCCTTCGAAATGCCCCGGGCGGCTGGCCCCGCACAGGCCTTCGGACAGCGCGGGCACGCTGACGCGGGTTTGCACGGCCATGCCGTCGGGGTACATCTCTTCGACCGTGGGGGCGAACAGCAAATGGCAGCCGGCATCGAGCAGGCGCTGTTGGTCGGCGGCCAGGGTACGCGGGTACTTGTCGAGGTCTTCGTTGGCGCCAAACTGCAGCGGGTTGACGAAGATGCTGGCCACCACGAAATCGGCACGCTGGGCGGCCTTGGTCACCAGTGCGGCGTGGCCGCTGTGCAGGTTGCCCATGGTCGGCACAAAGGCGATACGCTTGCCTTCACCGCGGGCGCGAGCGACGGCGGCGCGCAGTTCGCGGACGGTCTTGACTGTGTTCATGCACTGAATCCGTGTTCACTGGCGGGGAAGGTGACGTCCTTGACGGCCTGCACATAGGCCGCCAGGGCGCTCTGGATGTCGGGCTGGCCGGCCATGAAGTTCTTCACGAACTTCGGTACCCGCCCGCTCAACGACAGCCCCAGCATGTCATGCAGGACCAGCACTTGGCCGTCGGTAGCGCTTCCCGCGCCGATGCCGATGACCGGAATGCCGACGGCCTGGGAAATTTCCGCCGCCAGCTCGCTGGGCACGCATTCGAGCAGCAGCATGGCCGCACCGGCCTGCTCCAGGGCAATGGCGTCGGCGCGCATCTGCCGCGCCTGGGCTTCCTGGCGGCCCTGAACCTTGTAGCCACCAAGTACATTGACGGTCTGCGGGGTCAGGCCCATGTGCGCGCACACCGGCACGCCGCGCTCGGCCAGCAGGCGGATGGTATCGGCCAGCCAGGCGGCGCCTTCGAGTTTGATCATGTGCGCGCCGGCCTGCATCAGCGTGGCGCAGTTGGCGAAGGCCTGCTCGGGCGTGGCATGGGCCATGAAGGGCAGGTCGGCGAGAATCAGCGCACCGTCGTTGCCGCGCTTCACGCAGGCGGTGTGGTAGGCCATTTCGGCGGTGGTAACGGGCAGCGTGCTGTCGTGGCCCTGCAGGACCATTCCCAGGGAATCGCCCACCAACAGCACTTCGACGCCCGCCTGGCTGGCGGCCTTGGCAAAGGTCGCGTCGTAGCAGGTCAGCATGGTGATCTTTTCACCCTTGGCCTTGAGGCCGTGCAGGGTGGTCAGGGTTACTTCAGGCATGTAGGAAATTCCTCGTTCAGGCGCTGTGAAAAACGACTGCAGAACAACGCGTGTAGTCATCTTCCGGAGCGGCACATCATCGCGCGTGATGTTCGGGCACAGGTCCGTCCGGGCCTAAATACGGGTATGAGGCACTTTGGTGCCACACGGGACGCCTATAGTCGTGAGCGAGGTGGGGGAAGTCAATGACCCTGTTACCGCATTGTTACTAACAGGGTGTTACTGGCGTTACCGTTCGCCAGGGGGTGGCGCAAACGCCCGGTTTACAGGCGTTCCAGGCCGACGAATGGGCAGGCTTGGAGCAGGGCGGCGAGGGCGCGGCCATCGGCCAGGCGGAAATCTTCGCTCACCAGCTCGGCCAGCGGGTACAGCACGAAGGGGCGGGCGTGCATGTGGTAGTGCGGCACTTGCAGGCGTGGCACATCGATGACCTGGTCGCCGAACAGCAGGATATCCAGGTCCAGGGTGCGTGGGCCCCAGCGTTCCTTGCGCACGCGGCCCTGGTCGTTCTCGATCGCCTGCAGTGCGTCGAGCAGTTCCAACGGCGCCAGGGCGGTGTCCAGCGCAGCGACGGCGTTGGTGTAGCGCGGCTGGCCGGGCAGCAGCGAGTCGCTGGTATAGAGGGCCGAAGCCCCCGCCAGGCGGCTGCCTGCAATCTGGTTAAGGGCTTGCAGGGCGCTGCGCAGCTGCTCTGCAGGGGCGTCCAGGTTGCTGCCCAGGCCGATGAAGGCGCGGGTGGTCACTCGAACGCCTCGTCACCGCCGCTGCGTTTGCGCTTGCTACCGCTGCGTTTGCGTTTGCGCGGGCCAGCACCGGTGCCTTCGTCGCGGCTGCCGAGTTCGCGAATCATCTCGCGGCGCTCGCTGTCGTTGGCGTCCTGGTAATCGGTCCACCACTGGCCGAGGTCGTCGGTTTCCTCGCCTGCGCTTTCGCGCAGCAGCAGGAAGTCGTAACCGGCGCGGAAGCGTGGGTTGTCCAGCAGCAGGTCGGCGCGCTTGCCGCTGCGCCGTGGCAGGCGCTCCTGCATGTCCCAGATCTCGCGAATTGGCAGGGTGAAGCGCTTGGGAATGGCGATGCGCGCGCACTGCTCGGCGATCAGGTCGTGGGCCGCCCCGTTCATGGCCGGAATCGGCGGCACGCCTTGGTTCTGCAGGTGCAGCACACGGCCTGGCAAGGCTGGCCACAGCAGGGCGGCGAACAGGAAGGCCGGCGTTACCGGCTTGCCCTGCTTGACGCGCAGGTCGGTGTTGTTCAACGCCTGGCTGATCAGGGTGTGGGTGTAGGTCGGGCGCTCTTCCAGGGCACGGGCACTGGCCGGGAACAGCGGCTCGAACAGCTCCAGGTCAACCAGCATTTCGAAGGCGATGGCACCTTGGCCGGAGAGGAATAGCTTGAGGCATTCCTCGAACAGGCGCGCTGGCGGAATCTCGCGCAGCAGCGGGGCCAATTCGCGAATCGGCTGGAAGGTGTGCTTTTCGATGCCGAAGTCCAGCTTGGCGGCGAAACGCACTGCGCGCAGCATGCGCACCGGGTCTTCCTGGTAGCGGTGGGTCGGGTCGCCGATCAGGCGCAGCAGGCGGTTGCGCACGTCGTGCACGCCGTTGGCGTAATCGAGGATGCGCTCGCTGACCGGGTCGTAGTACAGGGCGTTGATGGTGAAGTCGCGGCGTTGCGCGTCTTCTTCCAGGGTGCCGTATACGTTGTCCCGCAGGATGCGGCCACTGGCGTTGTGCGACGAACGGTGGCTGTCGCCCTGGTCCTCTTCCGAGTGATGGGCGCGGAAGGTGGCGACCTCGATGATCTCACGGCCGAAATGCACGTGGACCAGCTTGAAGCGCCGGCCGATGATGCGCGCATTGCGGAACTCGGCGCGAACCTGTTCGGGGGTGGCGCTGGTGGCGACGTCGAAGTCCTTGGGCGAGATGCCCAGCATCAGGTCGCGGACACAGCCACCGACCAGGTATGCCTGGTAGCCCGCACTCTGCAGGCGCTCGACGATGTTCACCGCGTGGCGGCTGAACTGGTGGCGCTGCAGCGAGTGTTGGCTCTTGTTGATCACCTCAGGCGTGGTGCGCCGGTGGTGCTGGCCCGGTACGGGTGGGCGGAAAGACTGGAACAGCTTCTTCAGCATGGGATGCACTGTTTGAAGGAATGATCGGCCAAGAATAGGAGAATGGCCGCATGATGGGCGGGGATTCTAGCATTTACTCAGGGAATGGTGTAGGCGTTGGCAGGAAGGCCTGCTGGAAGGGGAGAAACGACAAGGGGAGCCTAAGCTCCCCAAGAAGTCGTTGCGTGCTCTTATTGTTTTTTTGCTGGGCTTTTTGTTTTTGTTGAGCGCCCTGCCCACAAATCTCGAAGCTTGTGGACGACCCCCTAATCCAGGGGTCAAGAGCAAACGGATTGCTTTGGCCGCTGATGTCACGTTGATCAATCGATCCAACCAGTTCAGGCGCTGCTTTTTAGTGCAGTTTTTGTTGTTCTCTGCCTGGTCGTGGGGCAAGCCCCAAACACGCATCCTCTCCAAAAGAATCAGTTAGCTGCGCCTCCGCCGTCTTGTTTTTATTGTGCGTGAGCCGTTTCGTCTTGTTCTTATTCTGAGTTGCAGTGCTTGTTATTGTTCTTGTACCAAAGATATAGCAGGTGCCGTGCCAACTTTTTAAAATCCAATGAAATCAAGGGTTTGAGGAAAATTGGCGGTGGGCGGGCGGCTGGAAATGTAGAAATTTCGTTACCGTATGCCTCGGGGACTGTTACGCCGGAAAGGTTGGGTAACAGATTTGTGCGGGAGGTGGTGTGTTACCGGGGTGTTTGCCTTGAGGGGGGCTGTGGCTGTGAGATCGAGCGCCGCGCGGGCGGCGCTCGATCTCACAGGCGATAAAAAAACCTAGCCGAACTCAGTTGTCGCTGGTGGCATTGCTCTTGCGCCGCGGAATGCCCAGGCGCTGGCGGCGTTCCCACAGGCATTTGCGGCTGACCCCAAGCTTGCGCGCCAGCTCGGTTTCGGTCATGTGGTCCTGGTGTTCGAGCACGAAATGCTGGAAGTAGTCTTCCAGCGACAGGTCCTCGGTCGGCTCGTGGCTGGCGCTATTGGCACTGGCGGCCAGGGCGTGGTCGAGGATTTCGTCCTCTTCCAGGTCGCTCAGCTCGATGTCGATGCCCAGCAGGTCGGCCGATATTTCCGCGCTCTCGCTGAGAATCACCGCACGCTCCACGGCGTTCTCCAATTCGCGCACGTTACCCGGCCAGCTGTAGTGACGAATGGCCTGCTCGGCCTCGGCCGAGAAATGCAGGTCGTCACGGCCGATGCGCGCACGCTGGCGGGCAAGGAAGGCAGCGGCAATTTCATTGACGTCGCTGCCACGCTCGCGCAGGGCCGGCAACTTCAAGGCAATCACGTGCAAGCGGTAATACAAGTCTTCGCGGAACTGCCCGGCCTTGGCCAGGTTTTTCAGGTCGCGGTGGGTGGCGGCGATCAGGCGTACGTCCACCTTTTGCGACTGCACCGAGCCCACCCGGCGGATCTCGCCTTCCTGCAGCACGCGCAGCAGCCGGGCCTGGGCTTCCAGTGGCAGTTCGCCGATTTCGTCGAGGAACAGCGTGCCGCCGTCGGCGGCTTCCACCAGGCCGGCACGGCCAGCGCTGGCGCCGGTGAAGGCGCCTTTTTCGTGGCCGAACAGTTCCGACTCGATCAGGGTTTCCGGAATGGCCGCGCAGTTCACCGAAATCATCGGCGCCTTGGCCCGGCGCGACAGGTTATGCAGCGCCCGCGCAACCAGCTCTTTACCGGTGCCCGACTCGCCCTGGATCAACACGTTGGAGTCGGTTGGGGCAACCTTGCGGATCTTGCTGTACATGTCCTGCATCGGCGGGCATGAGCCGATGATACCGATTTCGCCGTTGGCGGCAGGGCTGGCCTTGTCGGCGGTTGCGGCCTTGCCGCTGCTGCGCGGTTCGGCGGCAGGGGCGGGCGCTGCGGCCGGCGCGTTCTGCCGGTCACGCAGGATGCGCGCCACGGCCTGGAGCATCTCGTCGTGGTCGAATGGCTTGGCGATGTAGTCCACCGCGCCCATCTTCATCGAGTCCACCGCCGAGCGCAGGCTGGCGTAGCTGGTCATGATCAGCACCGGGGTGCCCTGGCCAAGCTTGATCAGCTCGGTACCCGGGGCGCCCGGCAGGCGCAGGTCACTGACGATCAGGTCGAAGGTGGCAATGCTGAAGCGTTCCTGGGCTTCCTGCACCGAGCCGGCTTCGCTGACCTGGTACTGGTTCCGCTCAAGCAGGCGGCGCAAGGCCGAGCGGATGATGGTTTCGTCTTCGACGATCAGAATGTGAGGCATTGATTCAATTCTCTCGACGGTCTCGAATTTCAGGGGACGTCGCTACGACATGCCGGGGCAGGGTCACGCGGATCCGTGTGCCACGTTGCCGTTCGATGTCGGCCGGGCTGTCGATGGTGATTTGCCCATAATGCTCTTCCACGATGGAATAGACCAGAGCGAGCCCCAGTCCGGTTCCCTCGCCTGGGTCCTTGGTGGTGAAGAACGGTTCGAACAGGCGGTCCATGATGTTTTTCGGGATCCCGCTGCCCTCGTCCTCGACGATCAGGTCCACGGTGTGTTCGAACACCGAGCTGCGCACCCGCACGGCGCTGCCCGCAGGCGATGCATCGCGGGCGTTGGACAGCAGGTTGATGAGCACCTGGGCCAGGCGCTGCGGGTCCCCTTCGACCCAGTGGTCCGGGTCGCAGAGGTTGAAGAACTGCACTTCGAAGTTGCGCCGGTTCAAGGCCAGCAGGCCAATGGCATCCTGCGCCACCTCGGCCAGGCACACCGGCTCCTCGCTGTTCTGGTGGCTGCCGCCGGCATGGGCGAAGCTCATCAGCGACTGCACGATGCGCGACACGCGCTTGGTTTGTTCGAGGATCTGGCTCGACAGCTCGATGATCTCGCCGTCGCCCTCGCGTTCCTCGCGCAGGTTCTGCGCAAGGCAGGCAATGCCGGTGATCGGGTTGCCGATCTCATGGGCCACCCCGGCAGCCAGGCGGCCAATGCTGGCCAGGCGTTCGGAGTGCACCAGCTTGTCTTCCAGGGCCTGGGTTTCGGTAAGGTCTTCGACCAGCAGCACCAGGCCGCTGTTACCGGGGGCCAGGGGCTCGTCGATGGCCGCCTTGTGCAGGTTCAGCCAGCGCGGCTGGCCGTCCAGCGCCAGGCGCTGCTTGTGCAGGTGCTCGTCGGGCACGTTGATGAAGCCTTGCAGCAGGGCGCGCCAGGGCTCGGCGATGGTGACCAGGCGTGAGCCGACCACGTGCTTGGCGGCAATGCCGGTCAGCTCCTCCATGGCCTTGTTCCACATGAGGATCTCCTGGTCCTTGGCCAGCGAGCACACGCCCATCGGCAACTCCTGCAGGGTTTGCCGGTGGTAGCGGCGCAGGGCGTCGAGTTCGGCGGCCAGGCCGGTCAGGCGCGAGTGGTAGTCTTCCAGGCGGCTTTCGATGAAGTGGATGTCTTCGGTCACGTAGTTCTCGTTACCGGACTTGTACGGCAGGAACGTCTCGACCATGTCCTGGGCCACGCTTGGCCCCATCAGGCCGGACAGGTTGGCCTCGATGCGGTCGCGCAGGCGGCGCAGGGCGTAGGGGCGGCGCTCGTCGAACGGCAGGTAGAGGTCGCGCAGGGCCTGCTCGACTTCCTTCTGCGCCGCCTTGGCGCCCAGTGGCTTGGCCAGCTGGGTGGCGAACTCCTGTGGCGAGGCGGCATGCAGTTCGCGCCGTTGCGGGCGGCGCACGTTGTCCACGGCGCAGGCTTCGGCAGCACTGACTTCCTCGGTACTGGCGTTGGTGAACAGCGAGATCAGGGTGAACAGCAGTACGTTGGCAGCCAGCGAGGCGATCGCTGCCATGTGCCAGCTGGTGTCGTCCAGCACGTAGATCATGTCCAGCAGGGGTATGTAGAAGCCCTGCAGGTTGCCCAGCAGCGGCAGCAGCATGGTGACGAACCACACCAGGGTGCCGGCCAGCAGCCCGGCAATGAAGCCGCGGCGGTTGGCGGTGGGCCAGTACAGCACCGACAGCACGCCCGGCAGGAACTGCAAGGTGGCGACGAAGGCGACGATGCCCAGGTTGGCCAGGCTCTGGTGGTTGTTCTGGGTCAGGTAGAAGACGAACCCGGCGGTGATGATGGCGACGATCAGCGCCCGGCGGGTCCATTTCAGCCAGCGGTAGATGTTGCCTTCGGCCGGCGGCTGGTACAGCGGCAGCACCAGGTGGTTCAGGGCCATGCCGGACAATGCCAGGGTGGTGACGATGATCAGCCCGCTGGCCGAGGCCAGCCCGCCGACATAAGCCAGCAAGGTCAGGGCCTGATTGTTGGCGGCGATGCCCAGGCCCAGGGTGAAGTATTCGGGGTTGGTGCTGGCGCCCAGGCGCAGGCCCGCCCACAGCACCAGGGGCACGGCCAGGCTCATCAGCAGCAGGAACAACGGCAGGCCCCAGCTGGCGCTGACCAGCGAGCGCGGGTTGAGGTTTTCGGTGAAGGCCATGTGGTACATGTGCGGCATGACGATGGCCGAGGCGAAGAACACCAGCAGCAGGGTGCGCCATGGGCCTTCCTGCAGCGGCGTGTGCAGCGCGGCCAGGGCGGTTTGGTTCTGCAGCAGCCACACCTCCAGCTCGTGCGGGCCGCCGAACACGCCGTACAGCGCGTACAGGCCGATACCACCCAGGGCCAGCAGCTTGATGACCGACTCGAAGGCAATGGCGAACACCAGGCCTTCGTGTTTCTCACGGGTGGCGATATGGCGCGAGCCGAAGAAGATGGTGAACAGGATGATCAGCGTGCAGAAGGCGAATGCCACCCGGGCCTTGACCGGCTCGCCGGTGAGAATACTGATGGAGTCGGCCACCGCCTGGATCTGCAACGCCAGCAGGGGCAGCACGCCTATCAGCATGATCACCGTGGTCAGCGCGCCGGCCCAGGTGCTGCGAAAGCGGAACGCCAACAGGTCGGCCAGCGATGACAGCTGGTAGGTGCGGGTGATTTTCAGGATCGGGTAGAGCAGCACCGGGGCCAGCAGGAACGCGCCAGACACGCCCAGGTAACAGGCGAGGAAGCCGTAGCCATACTGGTAGGCCAGGCCCACCGAGCCGTAGAAGGCCCAGGCGCTGGCGTACACGCCCAGCGACAGGGTGTAGGTCAGCGGGTGGCGAATCACTGCGCGCGGGATCAGCCCGCGTTCGCTGACCCAGGCCACGCCGAACAGCACCATCAGGTACGCGGCGCTGATCAGGATCATCTGGGTCAGGCTAAAGCTCATCGGCATCTCGTTGGCTCTGCAGGATGAAGGTGACGACGATCAGGATCAGCCAGAGCAGGTAGGGGCGGTACCAGGCTCCGGTCGGCTCGATCCACCAGTCCATGATGGCCGGGGAGAACAGGTAGATCCCCACGACCAGAAGCAGGACCAAACGATAGATGTACATGCTGGCCTCGATGGTTGGGCGCTGCGGGCTTGGACTTATTATTGGCGCAAATGGCGGGGGGGATGCTAGCGGGAATCGGTGGGGTTCGCCAAGGGTTTGAAATTATTGGGCTTTTGGATTGTGGTGGGTGGCATGGCCCTTTCGCGAGCTTTGCTCGCTCCTACAGGTATCGCGTAATCACTGGTAGGAGCGAGCAAAGCTCGCGAAAGGGCCGGCAAGCCGTCAGTACAAGTCCGCCTCCGGCACCGTCCCCCGCCGGGCAATCGCTTCCGGCCGCCATTGCTTGCGGGCCTCGGCCAGCACCTGGGCCGGCGTGGCCAGCAACCACTCAGGTTCGGTCGCCTGCCCCAAGGCCCGCAACGCACGCAGCAACAATGGCGTCGCATGCTCGGCCTGCAGCGGTGGCGAACGGTACGACTTGCCCAGCTTGTGCCCATCAGGCTGCACGATCAGCGGTATGTGCAGGTAGCGCGGCTGCGAGAACCCCAGCAACTCCTGCAGGTACAGCTGGCGCGGGGTGTTGTCGAGCAGGTCGGCCCCACGCACGATGTCGGTGACGCCCTGCCAGGCGTCGTCCAGCACCACCGCCAACTGGTAGGCATACAACCCGTCACGGCGCTGGATCACGAAATCCCCCACCTCACGCCCCAGGTGCTGCTGGAACTCGCCCTGCACCCGGTCATTGAAGCGGTACAACAGCTCCGGCACCCGCAGGCGGATCGCCGCCCCTTCGCGGGCATGCCCGGCGTTGCGGCAAAAGCCCGGGTAGATGCCGTTGTAGCCTTCCAGCTGCTTGCGCGAGCAGGTGCAGGCATAGGCCAGGCCCTGACTGAACAGGCGGTCGACCACCGCGGCATAGGCGTCGTGGCGCTGGCTCTGGAACACCACCTCGCCATCCCAGTGCAGCCCATAGCGCTCCAGGGTTTGCAGGATGGCGTCTCGGGCGCCGGGCATTTCCCGCGGCGGGTCGGTGTCTTCCATGCGCAGCAGCCAGCGGCCATCGACGGCGCGGGCATCGAGCCAGGAGGCGAGGGCGGCGACCAGCGAGCCGAAGTGCAGGAAGCCGCTGGGGGTGGGGGCGAAGCGTCCGATGTAACGGGAGTCTTTCATGGCGTTGCCGGGCGTATAAATGAAACGGGGCGCAAGATGCGCCCCGTTCGGATGGGATAAGGGTCAGCCTTTGCCGACGGTCTTTTCCTTTTTCTCGGCGATTTCCTTGCAGTCGAAGCACAGGTCGGCGGTCGGGCGGGCTTCCAGGCGGCGCAGGCCGATCTCGATGCCGCAGGACTCGCACCAGCCGTACTCGTCGGCCTTGATCTTGTCGAGGGTCTTGTCGATTTTCTTGATCAGCTTGCGCTCGCGGTCGCGGTTACGCAGCTCAAGGGCGAATTCTTCTTCCTGGCTGGCACGGTCAGCCGGGTCGGGGAAGTTGGCTGCCTCGTCCTTCATGTGGTCCACGGTACGATCCACACTGACCATCAGCTCGCCTTTCCAGGCATTGAGGAGCTTGGTGAAGTGCTTCTTCATGGGCTCGCCCATGTACTCCTCACCCTTGGTCTCTACGTAGGGTTCGACACCGTACATGGTCGTCTGGACTTTTTGCTTTTCTACGGTGGACATGAATAGACCGCCTCTCACTCATCTGATCCAATGCGCAGGCTGCTCCATCTCCGGCACCCGCCGGCCCTGCGACTGCGAGCCGCCGAACTTACCAGATAGATCGGGGGTGCGCTACCCCGCCCGATCCTAGCTGTTGACAGCGCCGCGCGGCGCACGTTCGATGCCGTGCGCAGGTAGAATCAACAGTTTAGACCCAATTGAGAGAAGGTCATGGCCCACCCCTACAGTGCGCGCAGCCGCGCCATCGAACCCTTCCATGTCATGGCGCTGCTGGCGCGGGCCAACGAGCTGCAGGCGGCCGGGCACGACGTGATCCACCTGGAAATCGGCGAGCCGGACTTCACCACCGCCGCGCCCATCGTCGCCGCCGGCCAGGCCGCGCTGGCGGCGGGCCACACCCGCTACACCGCCGCCCGTGGCCTGCCGGCGCTGCGCGAAGCCATCGCCGGCTTCTATGGCCAGCGCTACGGGCTGGCCGTCGACCCCGAGCGTATCCTCATCACCCCCGGCGGCTCGGGCGCGCTGCTGCTCGCCAGCAGCCTGCTGGTGGACCCTGGCAAGCACTGGCTGCTGGCCGACCCGGGCTACCCGTGCAACCGGCACTTCCTGCGCTTGGTGGAAGGCGGCGCGCAACTGGTGCCGGTGGGGCCGGAGGTCAACTACCAGCTGACCGCCGAGCTGGTGGGGCGCCATTGGGACAACGACACGGTAGGCGCGCTGGTGGCCTCGCCGGCCAACCCGACCGGCACGGTGCTGGGCCACGATGCCCTGGCCAGCCTGTCCCAGGCCACCCGTGAGCGCCACGGCCACCTGGTGGTGGACGAGATCTACCACGGCCTGACCTACGGCATGGACGCGCCAAGCGTGCTGGAAGTGGACGATGGGGCCTTCGTCCTCAATAGTTTTTCCAAGTATTTCGGCATGACCGGCTGGCGCCTTGGCTGGCTGGTGGCGCCACCGGATGCCGTGGCAGACCTGGAGAAGCTGGCGCAGAACCTTTACATCAGTGCCCCAAGCATGGCCCAGCATGCTGCGCTGGCCTGCTTCGAGCCCGAAACCCTGGCGATCTTCGAGGAGCGCCGCGGCGAATTCGCCCGCCGTCGCGACTACCTGTTGCCAGCGCTGCGCGAACTGGGCTTCAAGATTGCCGTCGAGCCCCAGGGCGCGTTCTACCTGTATGCCGACATCAGCGCCTTTGGCGGCGATGCCTTCGCGTTCTGCCAGCACTTCCTGGAAACCGAGCACCTGGCGTTCACCCCGGGCCTGGATTTTGGCCGCCACCTGGCCGGCCATCATGTGCGCTTTGCCTACACCCAGAGCCTGCCGCGCCTGGAGCAGGCGGTGGAACGCATCGCCCGTGGCCTGCGCAGCTGGCAGGGGTAGGGCATGCACTTTCCATTGCTCGAACAAGGGCGCCTGCTGCGCCGCTACAAGCGTTTTCTGGCCGACATCGAGCTGGCCAGCGGCGAGCAGCTGACCATCCACTGCCCCAACACCGGCTCGATGCTCAACTGCATGCGCGAAGGCGGGCAGGTATGGTTCAGCCGCTCCAACGACCCCAAGCGCAAGTTGCCCGGCACCTGGGAAATCAGCGAAACGCCCCAGGGGCGCCTGGCCTGCATCAATACCGGGCGGGCCAATGCGCTGGTGGAAGAGGCGCTGCGCGCCGGGGTTATCCGCGAGCTGGCCGGCTTCACCGCGCTCAAGCGCGAGGTGGCCTACGGCGAGGAGGGCAGCCGGGTGGACTTTCGCCTGGAGTTCCCGGCAGGGCCGGCCTATGTCGAGGTCAAGAGCGTCACCCTCGGCTACCCAGGCACCGCCGTGGCGGCCTTCCCCGATGCCGTGACCCAGCGCGGCGCCAAGCACCTGCGTGAACTGGCGGCACTGGCCCGCCAGGGCATACGCGCTGTGCAGCTGTACTGCGTGAACCTCACCGGCATCGAGGCCGTGCGCCCTGCCGAAGAAATCGACGCCGCCTACGCCAAGGCGCTGCGCGCGGCAGTGGCAGACGGCGTAGAGGTGCTGGCCTACGGTGCGCAGCTCGATGCCGGGCAAATCGTCATCGACCGCCCGCTGCCGGTGCTGCTCAATCCTTGAGCCAGATGCCCTGGCTGTCTTCCAGGCAGCCCAGGGCCTGCAGCATGTCACCCTCGCAGGGGCCCGCCACGCATTCGCCGCTGTCGATCAGAAACAGCGCCCCATGGTGGGCGCAGTGAATGAGGCTGGCGCTGTCGTCGAGGAAGGCATCCTCGGCCCAGTTCAACGGGATGCCGCGATGGGGGCAGCGGTTGCGGTACAGGTACACCTGGCCGTGGCGGCGAACGCCGAACAGGTCGATGCCGTCTACGCTGAAGGCGCGGCTGTGGCCTTCGGCCAGGGCGGTGGAGGAGCAAACGAAGTGCATGGCAGGGAAGGCTCGTGAAACAAGTGATGGCTTGACGCCTCAATGCGAATAATTATCAAATTGCCCGCATTCGCTGCGCCAGCCGCCCATGGTGCGCAGTTCTGCCGCTCGCCACAAGGCGTGTGGCCCGCCTTTAGAAGGAAACCCCAATGATGCGCCGTCCCGCTGCCTTGCTCGCCTTGTGCGCAGCCCTCGTTGCTTCAGCCCAGGCTCTGGCTGCCGACCTGCCGCAGCGCTGGGTCAGTGCTGGCGGGGCGTTGAGCGAGTGGATCAGTGCCCTGGGCGGCGAGCCGCGGTTGGTTGGTGTCGACACCACCAGCCAGCACCCCGAATCGCTGAAGGCGCTGCCGAGCATCGGTTACCAGCGGCAGCTGTCTGCCGAAGGCATTCTCAGCCTGCGCCCGGATGTGCTGGTGGGCACCGAGGAAATGGGGCCACCGCCGGTGCTGGCGCAGATCCGCAAGGCGGGGGTGCGGGTGGAACTGTTCTCCAGCCAGGCCGAGCTCACGGCCGTGGATGAAAACCTCAAGCACCTGGGCAGCCTGCTGGGCGCCCAGGCGCAGGCCGCGCAGCTGGCGGCGGATTACCACCAGCAATTGCAGGCGCTGCAGGCCCAGGTCAAGCAGGCCCAGGCCAACCATAAGGCCCCCGGCGTGCTGTTGCTGGTAGGCCATGCCGGTGCCAAGCCGTTGATCGCCGGGCAAGGCACGGCGGGTGACTGGGTGTTGCGCCAGGCAGGGGGGCATAACCTGGCTGAGCATCAGGGCTACAAGAACTTCTCCAACGAGGCCTTGGCCGCGCTGGACCCGGATGTGGTGGTGGTGTCCGACCGTGCCCTGACCGGCGAGCAGGCCCTGCAGGCACTGATCAAGGAAAACCCGGCCCTGGCGGCCTCGCGCGCCGTGCGTGAAAAGCGCCTGATTTCGCTGGACCCGACCTTGCTGGTCGGTGGCCTCGGCCCGCGTTTGCCGGCGACCCTGCAGCAACTGGCGACCGCCTTCTACCCGGCTAGCACTGCTCGATGAAGCAACGGATTCAGCCACGCACCCTGTTTACCTGCCTGACCTTCTTGTGCCTGTTGGCAATCTGGCTGTCGCTGGCCCTGGGGCCGGTGAGCCTGCCGTTGGTCGATACCTTGCGTGCCGGGTTGCGGCTGTTGGGGCTGCCAGTTGCCGCCAATGGCCTGGAACAGGCCGAGATGATCCTTGGCCAGATTCGCCTGCCGCGGACCTTGCTGGGCCTGGCGGTGGGTGGCGTGTTGGCGTTGTCTGGCGTGGCCATGCAGGGGCTGTTTCGCAACCCGTTGGCCGACCCTGGGTTGGTGGGGGTAGCGGCTGGCGCTGCGATGGGGGCGGCCGTGGCGATTGTCGGCGGCAGCTGGCTGGGCGGCATCCCGGATGTGCTTGCCCCCTACCTGTTGTCGCTGTGCGCGTTCATTGGCGGGTTGGGCGTGACGGCGTTGGTGTACCGCCTGGGGCGGCGCGACGGGCAGACCAACGTCGCCACGATGCTGCTCGCCGGTGTGGCGATGACCGCCCTGGGCGGCGCGGCAGTAGGTTTGTTCTCCTACCTGGCCGACGATGCCACCCTGCGGACCCTGACCTTCTGGAACCTGGGCAGCCTCAATGGCGCCAGCTATGACCGGCTTTGGCCATTGCTGCTGGTGGCCGGGGGCGTTGCGCTGTGGCTGCCACGCCGGGCAAAGGCGTTGAATGCGTTGCTGCTGGGCGAGTCGGAGGCCCGCCACCTTGGCGTCGACGTGGAACGGCTCAAGCGCGAGCTGGTGTTGTGCACGGCGCTGGGCGTGGGCGCGGCGGTGGCGGCGGCCGGGCTGATCGGCTTTATCGGCCTGGTGGTGCCGCACCTGGTGCGTTTGCTCGCCGGGCCCGATCACCGGGTGGTGCTGCCCGCTTCATTGTTGGCCGGTGGCGTGCTGATGCTGTTTGCCGACCTGGCCGCGCGCTTGCTGCTGGCGCCTGCTGAGCTGCCGATCGGTATCGTCACCGCCTTTATCGGGGCGCCGTTCTTCCTGTTCCTGCTGATTCGAGGGCGCAGCTGATGTTGCGAGTAGAAGGCCTGCACCTGCGCCGTGGCGACAATGACGTGCTGCAGGGCATTGACCTGCAGCTGGAGCCGGGGCAAGTGGTGGGTGTGCTGGGCCCGAACGGGGCTGGCAAGAGCAGCCTGCTGGGCGTGATGTGCGGGGAGCTTGCGCCTGACCGCGGGCGGGTCACCCTACACGACAGGCCACTGGCGGACTGGGCCGGCCAGGCGCGCGCCCGGTCACTGGCGGTACTGCCGCAGGCTTCGAGCCTGGGCTTCTCGTTCAAGGTCGAGGAAGTGGTGGGCATGGGGCGCATGCCCCACGGCACCGGGCAACAGCGCGATGCGCAGATCGTCGAGGCCGCCCTGCGCGCCGCCGACGCCTGGCACCTGGTGCAGCGCAGTTACCTGGCCTTGTCCGGTGGCGAGCGGCAACGGGTGCACCTGGCACGGGTGCTGGCGCAGCTGTGGCCCGGTGACGAGGGCGCCACGTTGCTGCTCGACGAGCCCACCTCGGCGCTCGACCCCTTGCACCAGCACACCACCCTGGACGCCGTGCGCCGGTTTGCCGACCGGGGCGCGGCGGTGCTGGTGATCCTGCATGACCTGAACCTGGCGGCGCGCTACTGTGACCGTATCCTGCTGCTCGATGGCGGGCGCTGCCATGCCCTGGCCACGCCGGCAGAAGTGCTGACCCCGCTGGCGCTGAAGGCTGTGTTCGGCATCGACGTACTGGTGCAGCCCCACCCGGAACGGGGGCACCCACTGATCATCACCCGCTAGGAGGCCTTGCCCATGCGTCATCCTGTACTGACCGGTAGTGTGCTGGGCTTGCTGTTGATGCTGGGGGGCTGCCAGGCCAGCCTGCCGCCCTTGCCTGCCTGGCAGGCCAGCGAGGGGCGCCAGGATGCCGAACTTGGGCAAATTCGCGACCTGGCCAGCGGCCAGCTCATCAGCCCCGCGCAACTGGTTCGGCAACTGGCGGATGCACCCCGTGTGCTGGTGGGCGAGAAGCACGACAACCCCGACCACCATGCCTTGCAGCTGTGGCTGATGCGGGCGCTGCAGGCGCGCCGCGCCCAGGGCAGCCTGTTGCTGGAAATGCTCCAGCCCGAGCAGCAGGCGCGGGCCGATGCGCTCGCCGGGCAGGCGCAACTGCCCCAGGACCTGCCCAAGGCGCTGGCCTGGGAGCAGGGCTGGGACTGGCAACTGTACGGGCCCATCGTGCGTGAAGCCTTGCAGCAGCATGTGCCGCTGTTGGCGGCCAACCTGTCACCGAGTGAAGTCCGTCAAGCCTATGGCCAGCCCACCTCGGTGCCCGGCCAGCACTCGAATGCGCCGCAGGTGAAGGCGGCGCTGCTGGAGCAGGTGCGCCAGGGGCATTGCGGCTTGCTGCCGGAAAGCCAGTTGCCGGCGATGCTGGCGGTTCAGCAGCAGCGTGACCGGCGCATTGCCGAGCGCCTGTTGGCGGCGCCACAGCCGGCCCTGCTGTTGACCGGGGCTTATCACGCGCGCAAGGACCTGGGGGTGCCGTTGCACCTGGCGGATTTGGGCGCCAAAGGGCAAAGCGCGGTGCTGCTGCTGGCGGAGGTGGGCGAGGTGGTGACACCTGGGATGGCCGATTATGTGTGGTATACGGCGGCGCTGCCGGAGCAGGATTATTGCGCGCAACTGCGCAGGTAGAAGAACGCACCGGGGTTACATCACCCGTTAGAGGCGCGCTTATCGGCAGGCAAAAAAAAGACCCGGCAAAATGCCGGGTCAATAACCGTGATTAGCCTGATGAGGAGATAATCTGAGAGTCCGAACCAGGGGCTCTTAGCTTATCCAACCAGTCTCGCGACCAGTTGTGATAATCATAACGATTCTCATTTCGACGTCAATCCCCTGTGAGCATTAATTTCCATTTTTTTTCGCTGCGCAGGTTTTGGCATCGAGTTGCTGGTTGAGCGCTTCCTTGCGTTCGGCCGGCAAGTCGTTCCAGTGCATGTCCAACAGCGCGCCTTCAATCGCGTACAACAGCACTTTCGAGGCCCGGAAACCGCGGGTCTTCACTGCTTGATAAGCACCCACCGCACCTAACCGACGCAGGTCCGACGCACTGTGGATACCGGCCGCATGCAACCACTGCGCGGAGGTCTTGCCAAGGTTTTTCAGGTGCTGCAATTCATCGTTCATCGAGCCTCCTTGCGATGGCTGAACGGGTCGTGGGGATAAATCGCGAGCAGGGCAGAGAGGAGTGTAGCGGGGGATGGTAAATGCGCGGCCTTTTGCCATCGGCGGCGACGAGCTGCCGCCTATCCGGGCCTTTTGCCTACCCGGTAGGAGCGAGCGCAGCTCGCGATGGGCTGCAAGGCAGCCCCGGCGTGATGAACTGCGAAGCTGCAACGCTGGGGCCGCTGCGCGCCCCATCGCGAGCTACGCTCGCTCCTACCAGGGCGGCGTCGCCTGCTGGATCAGCAGGCGATGCAGGCTTACAAACCAGGCAACCGCTGGCGAATCTGCTCGATCACCTGGTCCATGCTGCCGCCGTCCTGGGTATCGACGCCGGTGCTCTGGGCCAGTTCATCGGCGCTCAACGGCTCGCGGCTGGCCTGCTGGGCCTTGACCACTTCCAGGGTGGCGTCCGACGGGTCCGCGTTCTCGGCCTGGCGCTGGGCCAGCCAGCTGGCGATCACCGCCTCCGGGGCGTGGCAGTCGAGGATCAGGAACGGCACGCCGGTCTCGCGGGCAACCGCCGCTGCGTCCTGGCGCTGTTGTGCCTTGAGGTAGGTGGCATCGAGCACCACCGGGAAGCCGGCGCGCAGGATGGTCGCGGCCAGGGCGTGCAGGCGCTGGTAGGTCGCGGTGCTGGCGTCCTGGGCATAAATGCCGCTGGCCAGCTGGTTGGCGTCCTGTGCCTGCTGCTCGCCGAACAGGCGCTTGCGCTCTACATCCGAACGCACCCGCACCGCACCCAGGGCCTCGACCAGGCGCATGGCCACGTGGCTTTTGCCCACCGCCGAAACACCGTGGGTGATGGCCAGCAGGCGCGACGGGATGGCGCTGTAGCTTTCGGCCAGGTTGGCGTAGTTGCGGTAGGTGCGCAGGGTGGTGGCACGCTGCACGCCGTCGGCGTCGGCCGGCAGGCTGAACAGGGCAACCTTGGCCCGGACCAGGGCGCGGTAGGCCTTGTAGAAATTCAGCAGCTCCAGGCCTGCGTAGTCGCCGGTCAATTCCAGGTACTGGCTGACGAAACGCCGGGCCAGGCACTTCAGGCCACGGTCTTCCAGGTCCATGGCCAGGAAGCCGACGTCGGCATACACGTCGGTCAGGCGGAACGGCTCGTTGAACTCGATGCAGTCGAAAATCACCACCTTGCCGTCGATCAGGGTGGCGTTGCCCAGGTGGATGTCACCGTGGCATTCGCGGATGAAACCGTCGGCCTTGCGCGCCTGGAGCAGGCCGTGCAGGCGCTCGAAGCTGCTGCGTGCCCAGGCCTGGAGGTTGTCCAGTTGCTGCAGGTCGGCCTTGTCGCTGAGGAACGGGCGGATCTGCTCGAAGTTCTGCTCAACCGGCGCCATCACGCTGTCCGGAGTGCCCAGCGGGTGCTCGACCGGCACTTTCGGTGCCTGCAGGTGGAATTCGGCAATTTGCCGGGCCATCTGGTCGATATGGCCGGCATTGAGCTCGCCATTGGCCTGCAAGGTGCTGAGCATCTGGCCCTGGGGGAACTGGCGCATCTTCAGCACGAACTCGATCGCTTCACCGTCACCGCCGATCTGCGGGGCCTCGGCGCTGCCGGTAATCGGCAACACGTCCAGGTACAGGCCTTCGGTCAGGCGTTGGTTGAGGCGCAACTCTTCGTGGCAGAAGTGCTGGCGCTGGTCGAGGCCGGTGAAGTCGAGGAAGCCGAAGTTCATCGGCTTCTTGATCTTGTAGGCATACTCGCCAGTGAGCAGGACCCAGGAGATGTGCGTCTCGATCAGTTGGAACCCGTCCACGGGGTGGGGGTACAAGGCAGGGTTCTGCAACGCGGTGATTAGGGCTTGGCTCACAGGAAATCCTTCCGGGCTCAGGGAATTCGAAAGCGCCATTATGGTCAATGGTGCCGTCCCTGCCTACCGCCAGGGGGCGCCTGCCCACCTTTTATAAAGTGCGTATAATCCGCCGCCATGACTCGAACCCGAAATTCCCGCACCCCTCAGAAACGCCCGACCGGCCGCTCGCGCGCCTGGCTGGGCTGGGCCTTGAAGCTCAGCCTGGTCGGCCTGGTGATCGTTGCCGGCTTCGCGGTTTACCTCGATGCCATCGTTCAGGAGAAGTTCTCCGGCAAGCGCTGGACCATCCCGGCCAAGGTGTATGCCCGGCCGCTGGAGCTGTTCAGTGGCCAGAAACTGAGCAAGAACGACTTCCTGACCGAGCTCGATGCCCTCGGCTACCGGCGTGAAAGCGCAGCCAACGGCCCGGGCGCGGCGGCGATCAACGGCAATACCGTCGACCTCAATACCCGTGGCTTCCAGTTCTACGAGGGCATGGAACCTGCGCAGTTCGTGCGCGTGCGATTCTCCGGCGACTACGTGGCGGACCTGGCTGGCGCCAATGGCAAGAAACTCGACGTTGTGCGCCTTGAACCGCTGATGATCGGCGGCATCTACCCGAAAAACCTCGAAGACCGCATTCTGATCAAGATCGACCAGGTGCCGCCTTACCTGCTCGAAACCCTGGTGGCCACCGAAGACCGGGACTTCTATCACCACTTCGGCGTGTCGCCCAAGTCCATCGCCCGGGCCATGTGGGTGAACACCTCGTCCGGCTCGATGCGCCAGGGCGGCAGTACCCTGACCCAGCAGTTGGTGAAGAACTTCTACCTCACCAGCGAACGCAGCCTTAGCCGCAAGCTCACCGAAGCGATGATGGCCATGCTGCTGGAAATGCACTACGACAAGCGGGAAATCCTCGAGGCCTACCTCAACGAGGTGTTCATCGGTCAGGACGGCCAGCGTGCGGTGCACGGCTTTGGCCTGGCCAGCCAGTTCTTCTTCAGCCAGCCGCTGTCGGAGCTCAAGCTGCACCAGATCGCCTTGCTGGTGGGCATGGTCAAGGGCCCGTCCTACTACAACCCGCGCCGTTACCCTGAACGTGCCCTGGCCCGCCGCAACCTGGTGCTGGACCTGGTGGCCGAGCAGGGCGTGGCTACCCAGGCCGAAGTCGATGCGGCGAAGAAGATGCCACTGGGCGTGACCAAGCGCGGCAGCCTGGCCGACAGCTCGTTCCCGGCCTTCCTCGACCTGGTCAAGCGCCAGCTGCGCCAGGACTACCGCGACGAAGACTTGACCGAAGAAGGCCTGCGCATCTTCACCAGCTTCGACCCGATCCTGCAGATGAAGGCCGAAACCTCCATGGCCGAAACCTTCAAGCGCCTGGCCGGGCGCAAGGGCGCCGACGAGGTGGAATCGGCGATGGTCGTGACCAACCCGGAAACCGGCGAGGTGCAGGCCTTGATCGGCAGCCGCCAGTCGGGCTTTGCCGGCTTCAACCGCGCCATCGACGCCGTGCGCCCGATCGGCTCGCTGGTCAAGCCTGCGGTTTACCTGACTGCACTGGAGCAGCCCAGCAAATACACGCTGACCACCTGGGTGCAGGATGAGCCATTCTCGGTCAAAGGGGCCGATGGCCAGGTGTGGCGCCCGCAAAACTACGACCGGCGCCCGCATGGCACCATCTACCTGTACCAGGGGCTGGCCAACTCGTTGAACCTGTCGACGGCCAAGCTGGGCCTGGAAGTGGGCGTGCCGAACGTGATCAAGACCATCGGCCGCCTGGGCGTCAACGTCGACTGGCCGGCCTTCCCGGCGATGTTGCTCGGCGCCGGCGGCATGTCGCCGATGCAAGTTGCGACCATGTACCAGACCATCGCCAACGGTGGCTTCAACACGCCGATGCGCGGTATCCGCAGCGTGCTCACCGCCGAGGGCGAGCCGCTCAAGCGCTACCCGTTCCAGATCCAGCAAACCTTCGACCCGGGGTCCATCTACCTGGTGCAGAACGCCATGCAGCGGGTGATGCGTGAAGGTACTGGCCGCTCGGTGTACAACGTGCTGCCAAGCTCGCTGACCCTGGCGGGCAAGACCGGCACCAGCAACGACTCGCGCGACAGCTGGTTCTCGGGCTTCAGCCAGGACCTGCTGGCGGTGGTGTGGATGGGCCGCGACGACAACGGCAAGACGCCGTTCACCGGTGCCACCGGCGCGCTGCAGGTATGGACCAGCTTCATGAAGAAAGCCGAGCCGCTGCCGTTGGACATGCCGCAGCCAGACAACGTCGTGCAGGCCTGGATCGACCCCTACAGCGGCAAAGGTTCCGACAGTAGCTGTCCGGGTGCCGTGCAGATGCCGTATATTCGCGGCAGCGAGCCGCCTGCCGGGGCAACCTGTGGCGGTGAGCAGAATCCGGCAGAGTCGGTCATGGACTGGGTCAAGGGCTGGATGAACTGAGCCCTGAGCAGCATTGATGAGGTGTGAATTGAATAAGTGGCTGTTTCCTGCCGTGACGGCGCTGGTAGTGCTCCAGGGGTGTTCCAGCGTCCAGCGCGGCAATATCCCGGTGGTGGATTCCAGCACCCGGGTGTCCAACAGTGAACGGATGCAGGCCAACCGTGCCCCTGTGGCGACGGGGCGTGGCACCGCGCAGGCGCAGTCGCTGCCTGAGGACTCCGGCGTCACCGTGATGATCCCGCAGGGCGCCGGTGCCTCCGGCATCCAGACCTTCCCGGCGAACAACGGGGCGGCGCCGATCAGCACCGGGCCGATTACCCCCGGCCCTGAAACATCGGCGCCGATGACCACCAATCCCAACCCGATTGCCGACGAACCGTTCGACATCGCCTCGATGAACAGCGCCCCGGCCGCCACCAGCGCACCCACCGGCATTCCCCGCAGCGGCGCATCCGGTGGCCTGTCGGCCGACGAACAGCTCGACGGCCCGGTGCTGGCGCTGCTGACCACGGCCCAGTCGCAACAGGGCAGCGGTGACTTCAATGGCGCCGCCTCCAGCCTGGAGCGCGCCCAGCGTATCGCCCCGCGCGAGCCGCAGGTGCTGTTCCGCCTGGCCCAGGTGCGCCTGTCCCAGGGCGATGCGCCCCAGGCCGAGCAACTGGCACGCCGCGCCCTGACCTACGCCAACGGCCGCCCTGACCTGCAGGCCGAGCTGTGGAACACCATCGCCCAGGCCCGCGAGAAGCAGGGCGACAGCGCCGGCGCCGCACTGGCCCGGCAGAAAGCACGGGTGAGCTCCTGATGGTCGAGCAGCGGATCCTCGACATCGCCGACCACCTGCTGCTCATCGAGCGTGAGCTGCAGGTGCAGGGCTGGTGGGACGACGAGGCCCCCAGCGACGAAGCGCTGGCCAGCACCGTGCCGTTCGCGGTGGATACCTTGAGCTTCGAGCAGTGGCTGCAGTGGATCTTCCTGCCACGCATGAAGATCATCATCGAGCTGGGCCAGCCGCTGCCCAATGCTTCGAGCATCCTGGTGATGGCCGAAACGGTGTTCACCAATCGGCCGGAGCAAAGTCGCGAGCTGCGCCGACTGTTGGCAGCTTTCGACCAATTGATCGCTCCTTCCGCCTGATTTCTTCAGTTTTTCCTTCAAGGCCCGCAGATTGTGGCCCTTTTTTGTGGAAATCTTCTTTTTTCTGCTGCCGACTAGGTTTTTAGTGGTGGCAGGAATTCATCTTGGGGGAAAATTGGCAATAATTTTTCTTGACTTGTTGCCGCCAAATCACAAGAATCCAGATTCCGCTGTAGAGGGACTGCCAGAAGCAGACCCGCTAAGCAGATCATGAGGCGCACACCCGCGCCGACCTGTTACACCCCGCAACGCGTTACCTCGCGCTGGGTGGGATAACCCCGCAACACTCTGGGGCGCTCCCAATACTTGCTCAGTCAGTGCTGACGTTCGCTCATGCTCTGCTTGGCAGTAAACCTATTAAGACCCGTCCATCGAGGGCGGTATTCTGGCGTTTTAGAGGTGAACAACGTGGAGCTTTTATCTGGCGCTGAGATGGTCGTCCGCTTCTTGCGTGACGAAGGCGTTAAGCACATCTACGGGTACCCTGGTGGTGCTCTCCTTCATGTTTACGACGCACTGTTCAAAGAACCGGAAGTGGAACACATCCTGGTTCGCCACGAGCAGGCGGCAACCCATATGGCGGACGGCTACGCCCGCGCCACCGGCAAGGCCGGTGTGGTGCTGGTAACCTCCGGCCCGGGCGCGACCAATGCCATTACCGGCATCGCCACCGCCTACATGGACTCCATCCCGATGGTCATCCTGTCCGGCCAGGTGCCTAGCACCATGGTGGGCACCGATGCCTTCCAGGAAACCGACATGATCGGTATCTCGCGGCCGATCGTGAAGCACAGCTTCATGATCAAGAACCCGACCGAGATCCCTGAAGTACTCAAGAAAGCCTTCTACCTGGCGCAATCCGGTCGCCCAGGCCCGGTCGTGGTCGACATTCCAAAAGATATGACCAATCCGGCCGAGAAGTTCGAGTACGTCTATCCGAAGAAGGTCAAGCTGCGCTCCTACAGCCCGGCGGTACGTGGCCACTCCGGCCAGATCCGCAAGGCGGCCGAGATGCTGCTGGCTGCCAAGCGCCCGATCGTCTACGCCGGCGGCGGCGTGATTCTCGGCGGTGGCTCCGAAGCCCTGACCGAAATCGCCAAGTCGCTGAACCTGCCGGTCACCAACACCCTCATGGGGCTGGGTGGCTTCCCGGGTACCGATCGCCAGTTCCTCGGCATGCTCGGCATGCACGGCAGCTTCACTGCCAACATGGCCATGCACAATGCCGACGTGATCTTCGCCGTCGGTGCGCGTTTCGACGACCGCGTGGTCAACGGCCCGGCCAAGTTCTGCCCGAACGCCAAGATCATCCACGTCGATATCGACCCGGCGTCGATCTCCAAGATGATCAAGGCCGACGTGCCGATCGTAGGCCCGGTCGACAGCGTGCTCAGCGAAATGCTCGGCATCCTCAAGGAAATCGGCGAGCAGCCTGACAAGGCGGCGCTGGATGCCTGGTGGAAGCAGATCGACGAGTGGCGTGGCGATGGCGAACTGTTCCCTTACGACAAGGGTGACGGCAATGTCATCAAGCCGCAGAAAGTCATCGAGACCCTGTGCGAAGTGACCCATGGCGATGCCTTCGTCACCTCCGACGTGGGCCAGCATCAGATGTTCGCTGCGCAGTACTACCGCTTCAACAAGCCGAACCGCTGGATCAACTCCGGTGGCCTGGGCACCATGGGCTTCGGCTTCCCGGCGGCGATGGGCGTGAAGCTCAACTTCCCCGACCAGGACGTGGCCTGCGTGACCGGCGAAGGCAGTATCCAGATGAACATCCAGGAGCTGTCCACCTGCATGCAGTACGGCTTGCCGGTGAAAATCGTCAACCTGAACAACGGTGTACTGGGCATGGTTCGCCAGTGGCAGGACATGGCCTACAACGGCCGTCACTCGCACTCCTACGTCGAGTCGCTGCCTGACTTCATCAAGCTGGCCGAGGCCTATGGCCATGTGGGCATCCGCATCACCAGCCTGAAGGACCTCAAGCCGAAGCTGGAAGAAGCGTTTGCGATGAAGGACCGCCTGGTGTTCATCGACATCGCGGTCGACCGCAGCGAGCACGTCTATCCGATGCAGATCAAGGATGGCTCGATGCGTGACATGTGGCTGAGCAAGACGGAGCGTACCTGATATGCGGCACATCATTTCCCTGCTGCTGGAAAACGAACCCGGTGCTCTGTCCCGTGTGGTCGGCCTGTTCTCCCAGCGCAACTACAACATTGAAAGCCTGACCGTGGCGCCGACCGAAGACCCGACCCTGTCGCGTCTGACGCTGACTACCGTTGGCCATGACGAAGTGATCGAGCAGATCACCAAGAACCTGAACAAGCTGGTCGAGGTGGTGAAACTCGTCGACCTGTCGGAAAGCGCTCACATCGAGCGTGAACTGATGCTGGTCAAGGTCAAGGCCACCGGTGCCCAGCGCGCCGAGATCAAGCGCACCACGGATATCTTCCGTGGCCAGATCGTCGACGTGACCGCCAGCGTGTACACCGTGCAGCTGAGCGGCACCAGCGACAAACTGGACAGCTTCATCCAGGCAATTGGCACCGCATCGATTCTCGAAACCGTGCGCAGCGGCGTTACCGGCATTGCCCGTGGCGACAAAGTGCTCAGCATCTAAATTCAAAAATTAGCGATGGCTCCGCAGGGGCCGAGATATAACCAGGGGTATTTTCATGAAAGTTTTCTACGATAAAGACTGCGACCTTTCCATCATCCAGGGTAAGAAAGTCGCCATCATCGGTTACGGTTCCCAAGGCCACGCCCAGGCGTGCAACCTGAAGGACTCCGGTGTAGACGTTACCGTCGGTCTGCGTAAAGGTTCGGCTACCGTTGCCAAGGCTGAAGCCCACGGCCTGAAAGTTGCCGACGTGGCCACCGCTGTCGCTGCGGCTGACCTGGTGATGATCCTGACCCCGGACGAGTTCCAGGGCGCTCTGTACAAGAACGAAATCGAGCCGAACATCAAGAAGGGCGCTACCCTGGCCTTCTCCCACGGCTTCTCGATCCACTACAACCAGGTTGTTCCGCGTGCCGACCTCGACGTGATCATGATCGCGCCGAAGGCCCCGGGCCACACCGTTCGCTCCGAGTTCGTCAAAGGCGGCGGTATCCCTGACCTGATCGCTATCTACCAGGACGCTTCGGGCAACGCCAAGAACGTCGCCCTGTCCTACGCCGCTGGCGTCGGTGGCGGCCGTACCGGCATCATCGAAACCACCTTCAAGGACGAGACTGAAACCGACCTGTTCGGTGAGCAAGCCGTTCTGTGCGGCGGTACCGTCGAGCTGGTCAAAGCCGGTTTCGAAACCCTGGTTGAAGCTGGTTACGCGCCAGAAATGGCCTACTTCGAGTGCCTGCACGAGCTGAAGCTGATCGTTGACCTCATGTACGAAGGCGGCATCGCCAACATGAACTACTCGATCTCCAACAACGCCGAGTACGGTGAGTACGTCACCGGCCCAGAAGTCATCAACGAAGAATCCCGCAAGGCCATGCGCAATGCTCTGAAGCGCATCCAGGACGGCGAGTACGCGAAGATGTTCATCTCCGAAGGCGCTACCAACTACCCATCGATGACCGCCAAGCGTCGTAACAACGCTTCGCACGGCATCGAGATCATCGGCGAGCAACTGCGCTCGATGATGCCTTGGATCTCGGCGAACAAGATCGTCGACAAATCCAAGAACTAAGTAACATCGCTTCATGAAAAACGCGGCTTCGGCCGCGTTTTTTCGTTCTGGCTGCCTGCTTCTGGTATAAAGCAGACCAGTGGCCCGCCGTTAGAACCTGTTTCGCGGGCCCGTGTCGAACATTTTCCACCCTGTTGCAAGGTACCCTCCATGAGCGAACGTCCCGAAGAGCCGAACAAGGCCTCCGACGCCGAAAGCCTGCTACCTGTCGATGAGCACGTTGAAGAAGGGCATGACGCCGAAGGCCGCAAGGTGCGCCACCGCGGCATCTACCTGCTGCCCAACCTGTTCACCACCGCCAACCTGTTTGCCGGCTTCTATTCCATCATCAGCTCGATGAGCGCACAGAGCGCCCTGAGTGCCGGTGACCCACGCGAGGCGAGCAAGTATTTCGCCTTTGCCGCCATCGCCATCTTCGTTGCCATGGTGCTCGATGGCCTGGATGGCCGTGTTGCACGCATGACCAATACCCAGAGTGCCTTCGGCGCCGAGTACGACTCGCTGTCGGACATGGTTGCCTTCGGTGTCGCCCCGGCCTTGCTGGCCTTTGGCTGGGCGCTGGGCGACATGGGCAAGGTCGGCTGGATGGTCGCCTTCATCTATGTAGCCGGTGCGGCGCTGCGCCTGGCCCGCTTCAACACCCAGGTCGGCACCGCCGACAAACGCTATTTCATCGGCCTGGCCAGCCCGGCCGCGGCCGGTGTGGTGGCGGGAACCGTGTGGGCATTCAGCGACTATGGCATCCAGGGCTCGAAGCTGTCGTTCCTGGTGGCCCTGCTGGTGGCGGCTGCCGGCATGCTGATGGTCAGCAACATCAAGTACAACAGCTTCAAGGAGCTGGACCTCAAGGGGCGCGTGCCGTTCGTGGCGATCCTGGCGGTGGTGCTGGTGTTTGCCGTGGTGTTCAGCGACCCGCCGCGCATCCTGCTGCTGATCTTCCTTGCCTATGCAGCGTCTGGCCCTATCCAGTTCCTGCTGAAGGCGCGCCGGCGCAAAGCGTGAAAATCGCTTAATGCTGGAATAACCTTCCGGCTCCACAGTCTTACGGGTACATCCGTTATCCCGTGCTGTGGAGCCGCCCATGCTCATCAAGCTTCCCCGCTCCTCCGACTGCAAGCCGGCAGAGATCACCCCCGAAGGCATCTACCTTTCCCGTCGCACCCTGCTGGGTGGTTCGCTGGCAGGCCTGGCCCTGGGCGCGTTGCCTGGTGTGGGCCATGCAGCCGATGCCAGCCGCTACGCCGATGCCGAGGCCGGCGCCGCTCCGGCCTGGTTCAAGGACAAGCTGGCGGCTACGCAGTGGCAGGCAGTCACGGTCAGGGACGAGGCAATTACCCCGTTCAAGGACGCTACCCACTACAACAACTTCTATGAGTTCGGGCCCGACAAGGGCGACCCGGCAGCCAATGGAGGCAGCCTGAAGACCGAACCCTGGAGCGTGGTGGTCGATGGCGAGGTGGGTAAGCCGGGGCGCTACGCGCTGGAAGACTTCGTCAAACCCTACCAGCTTGAGGAGCGCATCTACCGGTTGCGTTGTGTCGAGGCATGGTCGATGGTCATTCCCTGGCTGGGCTTTCCCTTGGCGCAGGTGCTCAAGCAGGTGGAGCCGACTTCCAAGGCGCGCTACGTGCGCTTCGAAACGTTGAAGGACCCTGAGCACATGCCCGGGCAGCGCTCGGGGTTCGCCTTGATCGACTGGCCGTATAGGGAAGGCTTGCGCCTGGATGAGGCCATGCATCCCTTGGCCATTCTGGCGGTTGGCATGTATGGCCGGGAGCTGGCCAACCAGAATGGCGCGCCGCTGCGGTTGGTGGTGCCGTGGAAGTATGGGTTCAAGAGCATCAAGTCGATCGTGCGCATCAGCCTGGTGGCCGAGCAACCGGGCACGACCTGGGAAGGGTTGGCGCCTACCGAGTACGGCTTCTATGCCAACGTCAACCCAACCGTCGACCACCCGCGCTGGAGCCAGGCACGTGAGCGGCGCTTGCCCAGCGGGCTGTTCAGTCCCAACGTGCGGGAGACGCAGATGTTCAATGGCTACGCCGATGAGGTGGCGTCGCTGTACACCGGGCTCGACCTGCGGAAGAACTATTGATGCGCTATCCCTGGTTTCGGCTGGCCATTTTCATGGTGGGCTGCCTGTTCCCCGCGTGGTGGTTGTATGAGGCGGCGATGAACCTGCTGGGGCCGGACCCTGGGAAGATCATCATGGACCGCCTTGGGCTTGGGGCGCTGACGTTCCTGCTGGTGACCTTGTGTATGACGCCGCTGCAGAAGCTGACGGGGTGGTCGGGTTGGATCGTAGTACGCCGGCAGCTGGGGTTGTGGGTATTTGCCTATATTGTGTTGCACATCATGGCGTACCTGTTCTTCATCCTTGGGCTGGACTGGGGGCAGTTGGCGGTGGAGCTGCGCAAGCGGCCCTACATTATTGTGGGGGCGTTGGGGTTTCTGGGGTTGCTGGTGTTGGCGGTGACGTCGAACCGGTATAGCCAGCGACGGTTGGGGGCGCGGTGGAGGAAGTTGCACAGGTTGGTGTATGGGGTGTTGGGGTTGGGGTTGTTGCATTTTTTGTGGATCGTTCGCTCGGATTTGAGGGAGTGGGCTATTTATGCGGGTATTGGGGTTGTATTGATGGTGCTGCGGGTGCCTGTGGTTTCGCGGGTGTTGTCCAGGGTTGGCAGGAGGCCGGGGAGGGTGGTTTGAGGAGGTTGTTGTAGACCGGGTTGGGTTTGAGAGGTGCCTGCCGTTATAGGTGTGGCGCCTGTGAGATCGAGCGCCGCCCGCGCGGCGCTTCGCGAGCTTTGCTCGCTCCTACGTTTGTTTCGGGCCAGTGTTCATGTGGCCACCGCGCGCGGCCCCTTGTTTGTACGTCGCGATATCCAGGCATGCGCCAAGGCGTTCGCGCGCCAATCCCCCAGGCCTCACTGGCCCGAAACAAACGTAGGAGCGAGCGCAGCTCGCGAAGCGCCGCGCGGGCGGCGCTCGATCTCCCAGGCGCTGAACGTGTCGCGGCGGACACCTGCCAGCCGTAACACGGTCTTCCCCCTCTATATTTCAAATTCTTGAAATTAAAGGTTGACGCCCCTCCGAATCCCCTTATAATGCGCCCCACTTCCAGCGACATCGGAACAACAAACTCCTTGAAATTCAACGAGTTAGCTTGTTAAGAAGTCACTGAAAGGGCTTCGATCGAAAGATCGCCAGCGGTTGAGGTGAGTGTTGACAGCGTGTCAAAACGCTGTATGATTCGCCTCCCGCTACGAGAGATCGCAGCGAGTCAAGTGTTTGAAGCTAAACGAGTTTCTCGCAAAAAACTTCAAAATAAACGC
>NZ_VWXK01000038.1 GCF_011752565.1 Pantoea sp. Ap-967 | reverse complement strand
TCAGTGTGTTTTCACACAGCCTGCGAAGGCCCTTTTTCGACAACTTACAGACTTCCGTAAAATTCTGTAAGCCTATATTTGGAGCGGGAAACGAGACTCGCATCGGGCCTGCGAGCCGTTGAAATCTAAGGGTTTTCAGTCATCCCTGAAACAGGGATAGCCTTGATTCTGGACTTAAACTTCAACAATGGCAAATGCCAAAAGTTGGCAACCTTCACTGCGATCAGCAACCCTCGATCATCCAGCGCAATGTGCTGCCGAACTTGGCGGGGGGCATGCGGACGGAATCAGTGCTTCGCCTCAAGGGTTGAACGAATTTTGCGCACCTGCTCCGCCGTTACTGCCGAGGCCACATTCGACCAGCCTTGGCGCAGGAAGGTTGCCAACTCGGCCACTTCGGCGTCATCCATGCGCTCGGCAAAGCCCGGCATCGGCAGCACCGAAGGCGCGCGCTCGGTCGACGGCGTCGCCGCCCCTGCGAGGATCACGTGCAGCAGTGCATCGGCATTGGCCGCGTTGACCACCGAGGCGCCGTCCAGGCGCGGGAACACGCGCTCTGCACCCTGCCCGGAAACGAAGTGGCAGGCACCGCAGTTGTCGATGTACAGCCGCTCGCCCAGGGTCAGGCCCTTGGCCGCCGTCAGCTTGGCGGTGGTCGCCGCGCTGCGTTCGGCCTGCTGCTGGTAGCCTGGGCCTTTGGCCGGTGCCAGCGACTTGAGGTACGCGGCCATGGCCTGCAGGTCGGCATCGCTCATGTGCGAGGTGCTGTTGGCGATCACATCGGTCATCTCGCCAGCCACCGAGGCCTTGGCGTTGCGGCCACTGCCCAGGTATTCGACCAGCTCTTGCTCGCTCCAGTGCGGCATCCCGCGCAGGGCCGGCACGTTCCAGCCGTTCAGTTCGGCACCGGTAAGGTAGCCGCTGGCCGACTCGTCCAGGCCTTTTTCCTGCATCGTCAGGGCCCGAGGCGTGTGGCACGAACCGCAGTGGCCAAGGCCTTGCACCAGGTAGGCGCCGCGGTCGATGCGGCTACCACCGGCGCTGGTCACGCTCGCCTGCGGGGCCGGCGAGAACAACGCGCGCCAGTAGGCCAGCGGCATGCGGATCGACAGCGGCCAAGGGATGTCGTTGGCCTTGTTCGGCTGCTCGACCGGCGCAACGCCCTGCATGAAGTAGGCATACAACGCCTGGGTGTCTTCATCGCTGACCTTGGCATAGGACGGGAACGGCATCGCCGGGTACAGCGCGCTACCGTCGTGGCCGATGCCGCGGCGCACCGCGCGCTCGAACTCGCCGTAGGTCCAGTTGCCGATACCGGTCTGCTTGTCCGGGGTGATGTTGGTCGAGTAGATAGTACCGATCGGCGAGGCGATGCCCAGCCCGCCCGCGAACGGCTTGCCGCCGTCGTGGCTGGTGTGGCAGGCCACGCAGTCACCGGCGCGGGCCAGGTAGGCGCCTTTCTCGATCAACGCCGGGGTCACCGTCTGGGCCAGCTGCGCAGACGCATCGCCCGAGCGATTGAGCAAGCCTGCGACGATCCACGCCAGCACAGCGGCCAGCACGGCGATGCCCAGCACCACCGAGAGCAGGGAGCGGGATGTGTTTTTCATGTTCTCGCTCCTCACGCCTGCACCAGCGGGCCAGGGTTTTTCAGGTACTGATCCTTGATGGCCTGGGCCGCGAACAGGGTCAGGGCGCCAATCATCGAGGTCGGGTTGGCCTGGAAGTTCTGCGGGAAGGCGTTGCCGCCCGGCACGAACACGTTGTGTACGTCCCAGCTCTGCAGGTAACGGTTGAGCGCGCTGGTTTGCGGCGAATCACCCATGATCGCGCCACCGACGTTGTGGGTGGACACGTACTTGGTGATGTCCCAGTGCGAGTCCATGCCCAGGAAGCTTTCGCTGTAGCTGTCCGGGTTGAGCTCCTGGGTGATGTTCAGCACGATCTTGCGCAGGTGTTGCTGCAGCTTGAGCTCGTTCTCCTTCCAGTCGAAGGTGATGCGCAGCAGCGGCTGGCCCCATGGGTCCTTGTAGGTCGGGTCGAGGTCGACATAATGGTCGCGGTACGACATGCAGCCGGTGGAAATGCTGATCTTCATCGAATGGCCGTACCAGTCCTGCATGCCCTCTTTCCAGCCCTGGCCCCATTCCGGCGTGCCGGACGGCAGCGCAGTGCCGATCGGTGTGCCGGTGGCTTGCGAGCTGTGGATCTTGGCGCCGCCGATGAAACCCAGCGACGGGCCATCGTAGTTGCCGGGAGACACATCGTTGAACATCTGCCCGGTGGCGCCGGCGGTGGCGAACGGGTTGAAGTGCTTGTCCTTGAAGAACAGCGTGGCGCCGCCGTTGCTGAGGAACGCGTAGTTGCGGCCGATGGTGCCCTCGCGGGTGATCGGGTTGTACGGTTTGCCGATGCCAGAGAGCAGCATCAGGCGCACGTTGACGAATTGGAACGCCGCCAGCACGACGATCTTGGCCGGCTGGAACACTTCATTGCCCTGCCCGTCGACGTAGGTGATGCCCTTGGCGGTCTTGCCGTCGGCGTGCAGCTCCACGCGCAGCACGTTGGCGTTGACCCGGTAATCGAAGTTGTCCATGCGCTTGAGCGCATCGAGCACCGCCGTCTGCGGCGAGGCCTTGGAGAAGTTCAGGCACGGGTACTTGCTGCAGTAGCCGCAGTAGTTGCACGGCGCGATCTGGTTGCCGTACGGGTTTTTCCAGGCCCGCGAGACGTTGGCCGACGGGTTGGGGAACGGGTGGTAACCGAGCTTGCGCGCGGCGTCGGCGAACATCTTGTTGTTCAGCGTATCTTCCAGCGCCGGCAGCGGGTACGGGTTGGAGCGCGGGCCTTCGAATGGGTCACCGCCCACCAGGATCTGCCCGTTGAGGTTGCCGGTATTGCCCGACAGGCCGCAGATCTTGTCGAACTTGTCGAGGTACGGCTCGATCTCGTCCCAGGTGAACGGGAAGTCGCCGATGGTCATGTCGCTCTGCAAAATGCCCGGGGCATAGGCCTGGTCGGCGTAGGTCTTGAGCTTGATGTCGGTCGGCGTCGGTCGGATCAGTACGCCGGTCCAGTGCAGGCCCGAACCGCCGACGCCGGTGCCGGGCACGAAAGCGCCCCACTGGCGGGTCGGCAAGGCGGTGCCATTGAGGTTATGGCGCACGGTGAGGGCGCCGTCCTTGGGCGTGACCATGATCTTGTTGCGTACGCCGTAGGCATACTGGTCAGCCGGTTTGGGGTAGGCGAAGTCGGCGTTGGTGCGGTCTTCACCGCGCTCGAAGGCGCGTACTTTCAAGCCTGCCTGGGCAAGCTCGATGCTCATCAGCGAGCCGGCCCAGCCCAGGCCGACAACGGCGACGTCGACTTCGTCATTGGTAATGTGTGGCATAAAAAACCTTGAATGCTGTATCGCGTAGCGAAGGGATCAACCGCGTTGGCCAGTCAGGCTGACGGGGCCCAGGGGGTACGGGACATTGTGCTGGGCGACCCATTCCAGGTAGCTGGCCCGGGCACCGGGGAAGCCGATGGCGATCCACGCCTTCATGCCCTTGTTGCCGCCGTAGATCGGGTCGGCCAGCCAGCCCTGGCGGCTGTGGTTGAGCAGTTCGCCGAAGAACAGCTTGGCCTTGAGCACACGTTCGCCATGGGCGGCGAAGTCGACCTGGCCGGCTTGCAGTTTTTTCAACGCCTCTTCGCGCAGGCCCAGTTCCAGCAATGCGAAATGCTGGCCATAGGTGGCCTGGCACCAGCTTTCCAGCGCGGCGATGCCTTTGCGGTAAACCTGCTGCGGGGTGTACGGCAGTTGGTAGCCCAGGGTGGCCGGGGCATTCAGGTCGAACGGGCCTTCCAGGTAGATCTCGCTGCCCAGGTCACCGGCCAGTTGCTGGTCGATGAAGATCGGCACGTTGGTTTCCAGCGCGCCGGGGCCACGGCCATCGGCGGGGATCAGGCGATCGCAGGCGGCGAGGATGAAAGTCCATTCGGCCGGGGTGAAAAAGCACGGGGTGTAGCTGTCGAGGCTCGGCGCCGCTATTTCCGCCGCCATTGCGGCACTCAGGCCGTTGACGGTGATACCCATCGCGGGCAAGGCGATCAGCGACGAAAGCAGGAACTTCCTTCGCGAGGTGTGTTTGGTTAACAACATGCAGGTCTACCTATGACTAATCACTCAGACCCGTGAAATGCTGGCGACGGCGGGCTTGAGGCCTGCTCTTCTGCGACGACGGGGGCGTACGGCAAACCACTCGATGTCATATACATGACAGTCATCGTATCTCACGGAGCACAAATGGTAGCAGGCTATCGATTAGGTAACAAATCGTTTTCCCAAGATTGTCAACCGCACAATTGTCGCAGCGACTACACTGCCCTTCAGCGGCCCCACTTGCTCCCCTTAGTGCAGCATTTTGAACTCACATGAGCCTTTCCCAATCCTATCGCTGTCATGTTCATCACTTAACATTGCAGGGTTGGGCGACTGACGAACGTACTACCGCTTAGGCCGATATGGTATGTGATGGAACGGTTAGAACAGTGACTGAAAAATTTCAACTTGAGAGACTCGTTTTCAACTCAGCTACGTTGGGTGAGAAGCAATTTAGCTCTGAGGTCTTACGAAGATCGCTAACGGCAGATGATAGAAGACATGTACACGTTGAGTCTGAGTTCCTGTCCGGGGTATACGGTCGTATGGGAGGATTCAGCTTTCGTCATGTCGAATATCGAGATTGGCAAGGTAAATCAAACCTCAGCAGCGACGAATTCACATTTCTTTTCCCTGATCGCGGCGTGATACTCATGAACAATATCACTGGAACGCCAGGGCTGGCCATTTCAACCCGCAAGTCAGATATCACTGCAGTCCAGTATCACCACAACCACCGTCATTTAGGTTGCTCTATAAGCGAGCGTGTCATTTCAGAGCGATTATCCATCTTGCTCGAGAAGCCTGCCATGGACACAATCCATTTCGAGCAGATTGTAAACCTAGACAAACTTAAATTGACTGCAATAAAGTCAATGATCACATTTGCCACAGGGCTGGAACTGGCCGACCTCATTAACTCAAACGCATTCACCCCTGCTCGAGTGAAAGAAATGCTGGTAGATTCAATTCTTCTGTCATGGCCCAATAATTACTGCGCAGCGCTGAACAGGCCGACAAAAGCGCCTTCTCCCCGGCACGTAAAAATTGCCACCGAGTATATACGGGAAAATTTCAGAAAATGTATAACAGGCGAGGAGCTGGCCAGACTATCAAATGTCAGCCTGAGATCACTTCAGATGGGCTTCAAACAATTTGAAGGGTTAACCATTATTGCCTACCAACGAAAAGTGAGGCTGGAGCACGCGCACCAGCTATTAAGCTCTGGCACTGTCTCCAGCGTCAATGATGTGGCGTTGATGTTGGGATTTGGCAGTTCCGGACGATTCTGCCAATACTTTAGGCAGGCCTATGGCGTTACGCCTGCGGAGTTGCAAAAGCGCTTCAACTTTAGCCACTGAAGCCGTGAAGTTGTGAACACGCGCGAATACCCCTGATCCCTCAGAAGTCGTAACCGACCTTCAGACTTCCTGCCAAGCCATCGGTCCTCCCCGCTTTGACCGCCGTCACCTCTGCCGCGAAGGTGAGCTGCTTCAGGTTTGCAGACACATTAAGAGCGGCTGAAAATTGATCCTTGCTGTTGAAAGCGGCTCGCTGCCTGACCGTCAACCCTTCAACACTTCCACTACTGTTGACGTCGTGTCCATCAAGGTCGCGAGTGTATCGCACGCGCCCACCGGGTGAGACACGCCAACCACCTGACAGCTCTATAGGAGCCAGTGAAATGTTTAGGTTGGCCAAAGCCGCCGTATTGGAGCCCTGGGTCTCGTCTACATCTAGAGCAAGTTCGCTTCCGCTTTCGTTGAATTTGGCAAGTTCCAGCTGGCTGTAGCGAACGCCCAAGCTCGGCTCGACGGTGACGTTTTTAGTTTGGGCACGGTAGCCCAGATCCAAACCGGCTCCAGTCAGGCTACCATGCGTTTCCCCCTTCGCTGTGCCCAAGCCCATGGTCAGGTCACGGCTACTGTCGTAGTCGACATAACCAGCCAATCCGTGTACCGACATAAAGAGCCCTTTTTCCAGCCCATCAGGTGCGAAACGCGTGCCGACCGACAGGAAGGTAGTGTTGTTGGAGGAATGACCGTCTGCAGCATTGACACCTCCATGGACATAGCCAAAGCTTGCATACCCAGAAAGCATGTCATTGAAGTTCTGGGTCAGGCCGACCATCATGCCTTGGCTGTTGGTATCGCTACCCGCTGTATGATTCGAGCTGCCAGTGCGAGTCTGATCGGCGATACCAGTAGACCAGATGCGTCTCTGCCCTGTCCTCAAGCCAATGCCAGTGGTGAGCGGCTGTGCAGAATCTTGGATCAAACTGCCCTGCCTAAGCAGGTAGGACGCGGTATCGGCAAGGACTTGCCCTCCTATCTTCGACTCCACCCGATTGAGATTTCCCTGTTCAATGGAGGATTGCAGATAATAGTTGTATGCCGTGAAGGCGCCGGACAGACTTGAGTTCTGGAGTTCTTGAAGGAGCTTCGCTCCGGCAGCAGCGTTCCCCAACAACTCAGCCTGGCCTGGCAAACTGCTGAAATAAACCATTTTCCCTCGCAGGACATAAATGGTTTCCTTTGAAAGACCAAGCCCGCTCTCCAGATAACCCTCCATGCTGCCATACAGTGCGGCTGCTTCGTTGAGGCCCGCCTGCAGGTACTCTGGCCGCTGAACCATCAACGCCTGCCACATCGCGGCCTGGTCTGCCGGCAAGGAAGCAAGCAGTGCTGTCACACGATCAGATGTGTAAGCGTTCGTTGCCATATAGTTTTCTAAGATGGTTTCGGAGCTCACACCCGCGATGCTGAGCAAGACGGCGGTAGCCCATCCGGTGCGGTCCTTCCCCGAGGAGCAATGAAACAATGCGGCGCCATCGGTCAACGCCAACTCTTCAAAAAGGAGCTTAAACTGCTCCCGAGTACTGGCGTCGCTTACAAAGGCCCTGTTGGTGGCTTCCATCAGCTCGCCCGCTTCCTGAGCTGTGGTGATGTCGTATCCGTTGGGCAGCCCGAGCGCTCCACCCAGGATATCAATCTGAAAGTACTGGGCTCCACTTGGCAGGGCGTCAGGTGTAGCACTGACCTCCCAATCAGAACGCAAGTCAAAAACGGAGCTTATTCCCAGAGAATTCAGAACGATTAGATCATCAGCCGTGGGAGTTAACACATTAGAGCGATAGAAAACGCCTGCTCTCATGACACCGTCATTAGCCGTTGCATAGGCTTCAGTTGTGCCCGCAATGTCACGAAAGTTGTCCATGCCGGTCAGTCGTGGCGTATTCAACTCATAGGTGTCTGCTGCATGGGCGCTTGCGATGGAAAAGGCGACTACCGATACTGGAAAAACAATACGCTGATACAAGATAAGGCCTCCTGATTGGAGGCCTCACTATCATAGTGATTTAAGTTTCTTTTGTGACAAGTGCTCAGCCTACAAAATTTCTTGCGCATTTCGCACATGACTTTCGCTATTGGTATGTAAACGCTTTGTTCTCGTCTACCGCAAACTAAATCACGGGCCGCCAAAGCCAGAGGTCAGGGGCGGCCAGTGGATCGACGCCATACACGCACCCTTGGCAGGCGGCCATATGGCGCTGCAATTACAGCCCGAGTTTGTATACCTCAGGACAGCGGTTTGCGAGGGATGGAACCGAGGCACGAACTTCATCAATTCGATGCATAGGGAGGTCTACCACGGTGGTATTCACCCCATCCGGTGCTGTGGCAAGTACGGTACCCCACGGATCGATTACCATGCTGCGACCATACGAGACCGTCCCAGGAGCGTGGGCGCCCCACTGCCCTACGGCGACCACAAAGCACTGGTTTTCAATCGCGCGGGCACGCAGCAACACTTCCCAGTGATCCTTACCCGTGAACATGGTGAAGGCGGCTGGTACGAACATCACCTTTGCCCCCTTGAGGGCCTGAGCCCGGAAAAGCTCCGGGAAGCGGATGTCAAAGCAGATTGCGAGCCCGACAGGCACGTCATCGATGTGGGTGAACCCTACCTCAGAACCTGGCTTCACAATGGCCGACTCAAGGAAGTCTACCTGGCCGTCGATGAGGACATCGAACATGTGAACCTTGTTGTAATGGTAGTGAATCAAGCCGTCCGGGCTAATGACATAAGCTGTGTTCGAACAGCGCGTTTCGCCTTCTGAGCGGGTACGAATAGTTCCAGCGACGATCCAAATACCATGTTCCTTGGCCACGTGTGCAAATGCTGCCGGCGTTGCACCATCGAACTCCTCTGAGTTGCCGAGCACTCCGGAGATGGGCCCCATGTAATCAATACATTCGGGCAGAACAGCCACACGAGCGCCCTGTTTAACAGCGTTACCGATTTGCTCGATCGCTGAAGCGATATTCGCAACTTTATCCTGCTTTGAGTTCAACTGGCAAAGTGCAACTTTCAATTATTAGTCCTCCACTATTTTCCCTTCCCAGCACAATCCCTTTAGAGACGACCACGCTGGCATTCACCCATTGAACAAACAGATTTTGTGCCAGCATGGATTTACATTGACTGAGTGACGATTTATCGATTGCAAATCAGCATTTAGGCATGCACACCTCGAAAGCTGCCTCCCCTGCAAACGCCAAAAGCCATAAACACCAGCCACGCAACGATTAAAAACGACCGCCCAAACCAGTACTTTTGACCAACTTGGAACGCTCAACCGTCAAAGCCACAACTACCAACCTCACTGGTACACGGATTGTATCAATGACCCTCAGCGGAGCATTTTCTTGATTTGATCCGCCAGGTAACAACCACTTGTAGGAAATCTACACAGCAGCACACCGCGCAACCCGCTCAAAAATAATAATCATCACTTCCGGGAGGTTTTAATGCGCTTTGGTAAAGGCATTATTCAGGTTATGGAATGGGCGCTACCCATAGGCATTGCTGTTTCAGGCTCGGCGGCAAACGCAGGCTTCATTGAAGATGGCAAGGCCAGCCTTACTCTAAAAAACCTGTACTTTGACCAAGACTTTCACTCAGGAGATGCGGGCCCTTCTCGCCAAACCGACTGGGGACAGGGATTTCTCCTGGACTACTCATCCGGGCTCACAGATGGAGTCGTTGGCGTCGGCGTCGATGTCAAAGGCACCGCTGTATTCAAATTAGACTCCGGGGGAAGAACAGATAAGCCTGGACGCACTCGACAGCCTGGGGCGAGCTTCCCACTGAAGCATGATAATAGCTCTGTCGATGAGTTCAGCAGCTTGGGCGTAGCTGTCAAACTTGCCCTTGGAAAGTCGGTCATTAAAGCGGGAGAAATTACCCCGAACAACCCTGTGATCACCTCCAACATCGGACGGATTGCACCCCAGACCTACACAGGAACCGAAGCGACCTCTAGCGATCTGGATGGACTTAAACTGACCGTCGGCAGAGTGAACGCTGCGAAGAGCAGGATCAACAGTGGCCACAGCGGACTTTCTATCAATGGTGCGAACACCCAGCGCCCATCCAGCGCATCCCAAGACGGTGCACCTGCACGCTTCGTAAATGAGTTTATCTATGCTGGGGTTGAGTACCAAGCGTCTGAAAATCTCTCACTGCAGTACTATCATGCTCAACTGACAGATTTTTACAAACAAGACTTCCTAGGGTTGAAATACCTACTGAATCTTGGCCCAGGCCGCGTAAATTTTGATGCTAGACAGTATTTCAGCACTCCTGACGGGAAGAATGGAAAAGCATCAGGCCTGGCTGATGGCTATACGATTTCGGGGTTCTATGGCGAAGACAGCCCCTATATAACTAAGGGCAAGGTCGACAACCGGATGACCACCCTACGGCTCACCTATTCGTTTGGCACGCACACGGTTGGCCTCGGTTATCAAAAGCTAAATGGTAGAAGCGACCTGCCTTGGTTAAACCAGGGCAATGGAACCAACCAGTATACCTTCACATCGACACTCGCAGCCGCCTATACGCGTGCCGGTGAGCGAACCAGAGCCATCGACTACACTTACGACTTTTCGGGGCTGGGCATTCCTGGATTAAGAGCCAGCGCCATGTATTTCTATGGCGACCAGATAGCTACGAAACTCGGAAGCAGAAAAGAATTCGAGACAGACTATACCTTAAGCTACGTCATCCAAGACGGGCCACTTAAGGACTTGTCCTTTGTATGGCTCAACGCTCCTTATAGAACCAATCTTGAAACAGCCAGAGACTCTGACCAGAACCGCTTTATCATCTCATATACCATTCCATTGAAATGAAAAATGAGGTGGCCTGGACTCCCAAGCCACCTCACTTCAGCCTACACTTTAAAACTCCAGCTCATGAGCCCCACAACACACTTAACGATTAATTAAGTTGTGGACCCACTGCTACCTGGCCTACAAGATCTGCCTCTGGCTGATCAGGAATCGCAGTAATCCGACCAAGCACACATACGTAGCTGAGGATGCCGATCACTGCGACGCCCCCACAGGCGAGAAATGCAATGGAGAAACTCCCCGTCGCCTGGTAGATCAAGCCCGTCACAATCGGCGCGGCGATACCACAGAAGTTCGCAACACAGTTGACGATCCCGCCTAATGCAGCCACCTGCCCCTGAGGAGCAATCAAGGCAACGATGCTTGATGCGGTGGGTGCCGTGATTGCAAGGCCCGCAGCCCCTAGTGACAGAAACACCAGAGCCAACCAGACGGTGTCAGCGAAAGCCGCCCCGACTACGCACAACGAAAGCAGCATGCTGCCGATCAGCACATACTGACGAACCTTCGTGGAGTCCTTACCCCTGGAAATCAGCTTGTCAACCAACCAGCCGCCGATAATGAACTCTGCTGCAATCGCGAAGGCCCAGGGCAATGAGCTGTACATCCCACTAGAGAGTACGTTCAACCCAAGCTGCTTTTCGAGGTAGGCTGGCATCCAGGTGAGCAGTACATAGAAGCAGTAGGTGTAGCTCGCAAACCCGATCGCCAGCCCCCAGGTTTTGCGCTGAGAGAGGAGATATTTCACGCCTTTCAGACCGCTACCTGTCTCTGCTTTCTCTTCGGATTGCGCACCACCTTCCAAAATGTACCTATGCTCTTGCTCAGTAAGCCATCCCTTATCTTTCATTTCCTGAGGGCTGCGATAGAACATCCAGAAGACGATGCAATAGAACATGCTCATGACAAGCGACACATAAAATGCTGCATGCCAGCCGTAGTGAGAAACAGCGTATGCCATCATGGGGATACCAATCACCATCGACAGTTTGGATGCACCATCAAACATCGCCGTGCACATCCCACGCTCATTCTTTGGGAACCAGTACCCCGTGGCTTTCCAGGCAGCAGGTACTACCGGCGCCTCTGCAACCCCAAGAATAAGTCGTGCGACAATCAACAGCCCCAGCCCTCCCGCAAAGATGGTCAACAGCGTTGCAACACCCCACAGCAACGTGGCAATCCGCATTGCCCAACTGACACCGATCTTATCGATCAGCATTCCCATCGGAATTTGGAGGATTGCGTACGTCCATAAGAATGCCGAGAAGACAATGCCCATCTCAGCAGGGCTTAAATCCAGACTCTGCGCCAAAGGAGTAGCAGCAATTGAGAGGTTGACGCGATCAACATAGTTAACGAACGATCCCAGGCCTAGCAGCCCTCCGATCATCCACCGCTTCCGATGAATCGTCGAACCAGCAATCATTCCTGGCTGCCTCGCTCTGCCTCACGTACCACGCTCTGCATCTGATCCCAAGCCTGATTCAGTCCGGCTGAGATCGCGATATGCTCCATGGTCAGCAAAATAGTTGCTGCCCCCTTGTCCAGAGCAAAGCGTTTTTCAACCTCGCTCCACGCAGGGAAGATCCACGGCTTACCTGCCCGATTCGCGGCTTCGGCGATGATAGCCAGGTCGTCCCAATCGCCGGCGCTACGCTTGTACGACCCACGCTCGCGACGAAGGGACAGGTCGGTAGGCCCGATGAAGATGCCATCGACACAATCAAGGGCCAGGATTTTCTCCACCTCTGCAAAAGCCCCAGCGTCTTCGATCATGGGGAAGCACTTGGTTTTGATGTCCTGCTCTTTGAACCAGGCGTCATCGGCCATGCCGTAGTTCTGGGTTCGGCCCCCTGCAGAGCTACGATCTCCGAGTGGGGGGAATTTCGAGAACCCACAGACTTTCCGTGCATGCTCCTCGCCCTCAATGTGGGGAATGATCACGCCGTCAGCACCGAAGTCCAACCCTTGCTGGATGGCTTCACGGAACGGCCCCAGTACCTTGGCATATACCTTGAAGCCAAGCCATTTCAGGGCCGGTACGAAGCGCTCAAGATCAGCCAGGTCAAAATTGCCATGCTCAATATCTAGGACTGCAGTGCGGTATCCCACATTCTTGGCAATTTCACCAAGCGCCAGACTTGGAGTGGAGAACCAGACGGCGAGATCGAGATTTGTATTATTGATGTTGTTCATTTGCGCATCTCCTATATATGAGGCTTTTCAGCCCTACTAGAGAAGCACCGCACATGCCACTGCACGAACGAATTTGGATTTGCCCTTTTTCGGCCAAATATCAGGCACTATGCGGGCGCTGAGGCCGTGTACAACTCGAACGGAATGTGGTTTTTTCTTGAAAATCGCCTCGTCTATGCGCATCCTAAAAATGTGGACTCGCCAGCGTTAAATAGTCAGTTTGAGAAGTGCAGCCATTTAATCACGCACGATAGATGACCAGCGCACTGTTCCCACAGGTTACATGTGCCATGTGTATGTTTCAAATCGAACCATGGGCCACTAGCTCTCCGACACATGAGTTCTATCCTGATTTTTTTGGAACCATAGGGCCGAACACGGCATCGTTGGTTTCAAGTCAGTATCTATTTTTAAAAATACGACACAGGGGCTGCCAATCAATGCCCGCAATAACCACCCTTAAAAAATGGCCGCCTATTTCAAAGCAGCCATACGACTATTCAAAAGATATTGATCGGATACTCGACAAGCATCCGTATTTCGTCTCCGTCCTGGTTACAATCTCGGGAATTATTCGAAACCCTGACCCACGAAGCCCTCAGCCGGAGTTTCAAGTCCTTCGCCGCACCACTCTGAACGACATACTGAACCTGGTTGAAGATCTCGCGCTCCTCCCCTTCTCCATCAGCGGTTCGGATATTGAAACCTTTGAGCGCTGCCACTCGATAGCTGAGGCCAGGCATACCGTACTCGGCGAAATCTAGGCCGTAGCCAATCTGCACGGATCGCTCATCCTCCGCGTTGAAGTCAGACCAGTACGAGTTCGCGACGAAGATAGTCCCGCCACCGTCACCTACATAGCCCGCGCTCTGATACCCACCGTAGACGTAGGGACTGTCACCCGCGTTTTGCTGGTAAGCCAGAACGAGTGTATGAGGCCCGACCTTGTAGTTCAGCGCCAAGCTCCAGAGCTTGTTGTCCTGGCCGGTAGAGAGGGCTTGGGCAAACCCCTTGTCGAGCTTGGTGACATAGCCATTGAAATCAAAATTTATAGACTTTCGGTCTGACAAGGGGATGGTATAGCTGGCTGACGCGAAGCTGCGCCTCAAGCGCCCCTCCACATCAGCATGGAAGATCGAAGCTTGCAGCTGAGGTGAGATGTCAAAGTAACCACCTACAACATCGATTTCATCGAGGCCTCCACTATCACGACCTGCGGCACTCTTTCGAGTCTCAGCAGTGAAGTGGCCTGCGATCATTTCCACATGACCGATTTCCTTGGACGAGATCAGTGTCCCAGTGAAGTTTTCGGGCAACAGACGAGAGTCATCGGTATTGATAACTGGGAGGGTCGGCATGAGATCACCATACTGAACGATGGTGTTGGAAACTTTGATCTTGACGGAGCCGCCTGCGCGCGAGATATCGCGAGACGGATGACCATGACTGTCTCGCTTAAAAAAGTCGATCCCATTAGCGCCTGAGGTACCACCCCCACCATCTAGCCGGAGAGCGGCCAGGCCAAACGCATCAAGCCCTATTCCAACGCCTGACAGGTCATAGAACCCAGACGAGAACCTTGAAAGGAAGGCTTGTCCCCATTCAGCCTTATCTTGCGACCCGGATCTGTAATCACGGCTGATATATGCATTTCTCAAGAGAATATTAAGACTACTTCCTGCCAAAAACCCATCTAGAGAATTTGAATCTGAGGCGCAAGAAAAAGAACTGAAGGCGACAGCAAATGACGCCAACGACATATGTGACATTTTACACATTGGAAAATCCCGCCATTATTATTTTGCTGGGTAAGCGTTTTATCGGCATAGGGAACAGGTTGTTACATATCCAGGCCTTTCCAGCCCGCTACTTTCGGAAAGGCCTGAGTAGCTACTACGACTCCAGGGCTCGCACTCGACTGCGACGACCTTCAGACTTTTCGTTCCTGGCGGGTTGCAAAGCGAAATCGAAATTGATCGATGCGACTTTCCCACCTGGCATCTCTGGGGCATCGGCAAAGACGATGTCCGCTACCAAGCCATCACGCGTGGCATAGGCGAAATCGTCATAGAGATACTTCTCACCGGAGAGGTTGATCTGAGTGGTCAGGTGCCGGTGCGCCGGAGCTGAAATGAAGAAGTGGATATGTGCGGGACGCTGTCCATGCCGGCCCAATTGGTCTAGCCATTGCTGGGTCGGGCCATCCGGCGGGCAACCGTACCCCGAGGGCACAATGCTGTCGAAGCGATAGCGGCCATCGGCATCTGTCACGATGCGCCGGCGCAGATTGTATTCAGATTGCGACGAGTCAAAGTACGAATAGGTACCACCCGTGTTGGCGTGCCAGACATCGACCAACGCTCCAGGGATCGGCGCACCATCGGTATCACGCACCACCCCTGCCATCGTGAGCCTAACACCTTTGTCGACGCCATCATCGAGCTTGGCAAAACCCTCGTTCAGAGGAGCGCCGGCAACGTAAAGCGGGCCTTCGATCGTACGAGGAGTCCCTCCAACGGCGCCGTTGCGAGCATCCTCGGCATCCAGTCGAAGATCCAGGTAATGCTCCAAGCCAAGCCCGGCTACTACCAGACCAGCTTCGTGGCGCGAGCCCAGCACGTTCAGGTAGTTGACTGCCGCCCAAAACTCTTCGGTGGAGATGTTCAACTCCTCGATGATTTTTATGATGTCGGTCAGCACGCGGTGCGTGATGGTTTTCACGCGAGTATCACCGCCGGATTGGTCAAAACCGGAGGCCATCTCAAAAAACTTCTGAACCTCTGCAGTATGCGAAATAGCGACACTCATTGCTTATCTCCTGTTATCAGGGTGACTTACTTATCATCGGCATGAATAGACGAAGGATGTCGGCACAGCGCCGTTACCTCAATGTCCATGTACGGGAACAACGGGAGGCCGATAAGTATTTCATGAAGGACTTGAGCATCTGGAACGTCAAACACACTCACATTCGAGTAGAGCCCAGCCACGCGCCATAGGTGCCGCCATACACCTTCTTGCTGCAGTTTCTGAGCAACTTCTTTTTCATCCACCTTGAGTTGACTGGCAAAGTGCTCAGGCACATCATGGGGTATATTCACAGACATACGAACATGAAAAAGCATACCGCCTCCTTCTTGGATTTATTTTCGACTGAAGAATGCCAATTTTTCTTCGTCCAGATGCACGCCCAAGCCGGAACCACTTGGCAGGATCAACTGGAAATCACGATATTGAAGAGGGTTTATTACAACGTCTTCTGTCAGCAAGAGCGGCCCGAACAACTCGGTATGCCACTCCAGACTCTCGAACGTTGAAAAGGCCTGTGCCGATGCGACAGTTCCGACAGTGCCTTCAAGCATTGTGCCGCCGTACAAAGCAATACCCGCCGCCTCAGCGATGGCTGCGGTCTTGAGGACTGATTTAGGCCCACCTGTTTTTGCAATCTTCAAGGCGAAGATCGGCGCTGCCGCCATTTGAGCGAGGGCAAAGCTGTCTGCCACGGACTCGATAGCTTCGTCGGCCATCAGTGGAATCGGGCTCTTAGCGCTCAGTCGCGCCATCCCCAGACGGTCAGATCGATGCAGAGGCTGCTCGATCAACTCGACGCCTGCATCGGCGAGCATCTGGCTCGCGCGAATGGCGACGGCTTCGCTCCAGGCTTGGTTGACGTCGACACGCACACTTGCGCGATCACCCAAGGCTCGCTTGATCGCGCTCACATGGGCGATATCCACGAGAGGGTCGTTGGCACCGATTTTCAGTTTGAAATGCCGGTGTCGGCGAAGGTCGAGCATCTGCTCAGCTTCATCGATGTCCCGTACAGTGTCGCCGCTAGCCAGTGTCCAGGCGCATTCCAAGCCCTCTCTGACGCGTCCACCAAGCAGGTCAGCCACCGAAATATCGAGGCGCTTCCCTTGGGCATCAAGCAGAGCAGTTTCAACAGCGGACTTGGCGAAGGTATTACCCCTCACCTGCTGATTGATACGTTTGAGCAGCCGATTGATATTGGTTGCGTCTTCCCCAACGATCAACGGCGCGAACCAGGCTTCCAAGTTTGTTTTGATGCTCTCGGGACTCTCGGCACCATAACTCAAGCCGCCAATTGTTGTAGCCTCGCCAATCCCCACGACGCCGTCGCTACAATGGAGTTTCAGCAACACCAGGGTTTGACCCTTCATCGTACGCATGGCTAGTTTGTGAGGACGAATCGTTGGCAAGTCAACAATCAACACTTCGACTCGCTGAACAACAGGACTACTCATAGCTTTTCCTCTCTTAAGAATTCAATGAGATACCAAGCGACTGCAAAGCCGGGCGCTAGGTATTGCTTTCGGTAAATTTCTCGAAGTAGAGCGTGCTATGTTCCAACCCGTGCGTAGTCCTCCACTCTTTAACTGACTCAACCATAGGGGGTGGCCCACAGAGATAGATGTCGTGCTCCGTCCTGGAAATAGTATCGACACAGAGATGCTGATTTATGTAGCCAGATTTGCCTTGCCATTCAGCATCCGGTTCGCTGACAACAAGGTGATACTCGAAGCCGGGAATGGTGTCAGTGAAGCTGTTCAGCCTATCCAGTTCACACAGATCCACAGCGCTGCGCACCCCATAGAAAAGCGTGACGTCCTGGCCGATAGGTGCTTGAGATATCTGGTCGAGCATCCCCAGAAATGCCGAAAGCCCCGTTCCCCCAGCGACCATGATCAAGGGGTTCTTCACCTTGCGAAGGTAGAACGCCCCAAGCGGTGCCTCCACCATCACGCAGTCACCTACGGCGCAGCGCTCGCGGATGTAATCACTCATCACGCCGCTGGGTAGAATACGGATCAAGAACTGGAGGGTCGTACTACCAGGTGCGGAGGCGAATGAGTAGGAGCGCCAGTTCGCGGTCCCCGGCACCTGAAGCCTGGCGTATTGGCCAGGGAGGTAATCGACCATGGCTGCCGCAGACGACACATCCAGGTGCAGCACCGCCGTGGTGTCAGAGACTCTGTCGACTTTAACCACCACGCCTTCAATTTGCCGAGTCGGTGGTGCTGAGCACAGGGTCGAATCGAAGTCGAAGTAGAACGCGGCATCTGACGAGACCTTCGTTTGGCAGGTCAGCACCTTCCCTTGGGCAAGATCGTCGGCGCTCAGCGCGTCATCATCGACATAGTCCTGGGTGTAATTGCCAGAGTCACACCGACCTTGGCAGGTGCCGCAAACGCCCTCCCTGCAATCAAGCGGTATCTTGATTCCATTTTTCAAAGCGGCATCTAAAACACTTTCGACACCATTGGTTTCACAGAAGAATGTTTTACCATCTGCGAAGCTCAGTGCAATTTTATGAGGCATGATCGACCCACTGTCAGAGATGGTAGAAATCCAATACCGAATTGATGGTATCGTTCAGCAGGACGGTAAACTTCCTGGCGATCTTCCACTGACCATTGACTTTGCGCAGGCGATAATCAGCCCGCCCAAAGAATTGCTCTGAAATCTGAAGCCGATGGTAAAGCGTCAACCAATTCAAGCTGACGCTCAGATCCCCGCCCTCCACGGCTTCGATCTGGATATTGCTGACCATGTGCAGGGTTCTGGGCATCGGGATGGTCGAAGCCGCCTTTCCTGTTCTGATACGGAACACGCGATCTTCCAGACCACCACGGTTGGCGTAGTAGATGAGCGACATGCCTTTCTTCGGATCCGTGGTGTACACATGCTCCGAATCCCACTGAGGCAGGTGGAACTCGCTATCCTCGGTGAACAGATCAATGTATTCGTCCCAGGACTGGGTATCACACAGCGCGGACTTTCGATAGAAGAATTTTTCAATCTCGTACTGAAGTTCACTGTTCATCTCAAACCTCACGGGCAATCAGTTGTGATTCGGCATGCTTCTTCTGTTCCAACCCGCGAAGCAGGAACTTCGCCCAATTGGAATGCTGATTGACATAGAGGCCTTCGTGGGTGAACTCGACACCCGTCATCGCGGGCTGAATGCCCAGGATTTTCGCACTGCTGGTAGTGCCTTTTTCCCAGCGATCGCACCCTCGGGAGATATCGTTCCAACGCTCCAGACGGGCCTGGAAGCCTCGCTGGGCTTCTTTGAACTCCACCAGATCATCCGGCGTGCCCATACCTGAGACATTGAAGAAGTCTTCGAACTGGCGGATCCTGTTCTCCCGATCTGCGTCGGACTCACCTTTCACACCCAGGCAGAAGCTGTGAATTTCAGTTTTATTCCAAGCCAACGGTCTGATGATACGAAGCTGAGAGCTAATTTGATCCAAGAAGAACATACTTGGATAAACGTTCAAGTTACGAAGTCGGTGCATCATCCATTCAGCTTTGTCCTTGCCATACTCTTGAGTGAGCCTTGGCATAATGGATGCGTAACCTGGCCTTACACTGGGGTTCGGCATATCGCTGAACAGCACGGTATGGCCATTTTCGAAAGCAAACCAGCCATCGTCTGTTTCTTTATCTCCGGCGCCAAGCTTCGAATAATCAAGCGTGTCGCTTGCCATAACACCCTTGGCAGAGTTTACCTGCTGACGATGCTGAACGGTTGCCACGTAGTTGTAATGCACCGTACTCACATGGTAACCATCAAGCCCGTTCTCATTCTGCAGCTTCCAGTTACCTTCATAGGTATACGCCGACTTACCTGGTAGAACTTCAAGCTCCCCAGTAGGCGATTGTGCGACCATCATGTCGAAGAACACCTTGGCGTCACCGAGGTAATCTTCCAGAGAGTCCTTTCCGTCATTGTCAAGGCTTACGAATACGAACCCTTTGTAGCTTTGGATGCGGGCTTTCTTCAGGCCACGGGTTGCTTTGTCGAACCCTTCAGGATACTCCCCAGGCGCCTTCACCTTTACAAGGCGGCCATCACTCTTGTAACACCAAGCATGGAAGGGGCAAGTAAACGTGGACTGATTGCCCTTCATCACACGTGTCAGCGTAGTGCCACGATGCTGGCAGGCGTTGATCAGCGCGTTCAGATTTCCTTCACCATCTCTGGTGATAATCAGCGGCTGCCGCCCAGCTCGCATCGTTACGAAGTCATGTTTGTTGGGCAACTCACTCTCATGGCAGGCGTAGATCCAGTTCTTTTCGAAGATCAGCTCCATTTCCAAGTCATAGAGCTCAGGCTCAGTGAACATGTCTCGGGCAATTCGAAAAATACCCTCTACTGGACGAAAATCGATGCAGCTTTCTACAAAGCTCGTCCACTGTTCTGCGGTTCGGTAGGAGGACATCGCGGCAAGACCTCTGGCCATTAGGCATTGTTGTAGGTGTGCCTCCATTTAAAAGAATCATCTCAGCAGCGGTCTATCCACATATTCAACGATCATAATCCACATCCTGTGAACGTGAAAAAACAAGATGCCAATGATTATCATTATTCAGAGTTTGTTTCGGTTGGTAACACGTTACTGCCGTGCAGCCACAATGCTCATTCCCACCCCAATGGCATAACTGGAAAGTTAGGAATTTCTGCTGAAAATCACTTTTAGATCGAGGGAAATCCGCCAACCTACCGAGCTCTATCCGATTTATTGCGATCGTCTATCCAGATAATTATGTCCCGTTGCTGGAACGAACTTTGCTTATTAATAAGCCAATAACAATAGCCGAGGTATTCGTGATGCCGGTCAATACCCTGCGCAAGCCTGTCCGTACCGAAATACATGATCTTGCTGAGGCACAGGCGTGGATGAGCGCCATCTGCGGGCCCCACATGCTGCGGGTAGATAAGCCTGCCCATGTGAGGTTCAGGCACCAGGGCAGAAGACTGGAGAGCCTGACGATCGGGCACATCGAATATGGCACTGAAGCGGTGATAGACATCAGAGGAGAGAATGCCCTCAACAGCTATAGCCTCAGCTTGCCGGATGAGGGATTTCAAGATTTGCACGTGCGGGGCTCGACTGTCCACTCAACTCCCGACTCTGGAATCATTCTCGGCCCGACCGGGGAACAGCATCTCACAATTGATGGAAATTGCCGAAAATTGCAAATAGCCATACCTGTTGACACTGTCCGCAGCGTTCTTGAAACCATCATCAAAAAGCCAGTCCATTCCCCAGTTGAGTTTCTCCCAATGATGAACGCAGTCGAAGGGAAAACAGGGTCTTGGTGGCGCATGGTAAAAAATGCGCTCCGGGAGATGGACAGTGACGATGGCCTGCTGGGGCATCCAGGTGTCGCGCTGAACTACTCGGAATTTCTTGTTCGCTGCTTGCTGATATCTCAACCCAATAGCTATACGCCCGAAATTGACAAAGAGCTGAGCCAGCACCTCCCAAACTACGTATTGAAGGCAAAGGAATTCATAGAGCTCAATGCCACGAATGACATCTGCCTGGAAGATATTGAACTCGTTGCCGCCGTACCCAAGTACAAGCTTTTCGAAAGCTTCAAAAAATATATTGGAACTTCACCAATGGCTTATCTCAAGCAATTCCGATTGCTCGGGGTAAGGCGCGACATCCTACTTAGCCAAGACCATCGAAATATCGCGGAGATTGCAACTGCTTGGGGATTTTCTCACCTAGGGCGATTCTCAGCCGACTATCGCAAGCTGTTCAACGAGGTACCCAGCGAAACGCTGGCAAAGCATAGTTTTAAAAGTAGGCGATGACACAGGGCTGCAGCTGTAAAAAGGCCAACCTCTTCTATGGAAGCTGGCCAAACGCCCAAAGGAGCACAGGCAAAACCAAATTAGAAAATCAGCCCTTTTTTTCCTGCGAAGCTTCTTCTTCTTTTTGATTTTCATCTTCATGCTGTAGCTCAGGATTTGGCAGAAGCTTACCGTCCTTCCAAATGAAGCGCGGGGTAGGCCACGGCTGGTTATAGCCCAAGTCGTTTTTGGCATTTTCCGCCAAACAAACGCATGCATTCGATAAACCGATTGACACCAGCATCACAACAACAGCTTTCTTCATCTTACGCATAACACCATCCATATTTGAGTACTCAAACCCCCATACCAGAGGCTTCAAGGCACCCAACGCTTCATACCGACAGCTCTCGCCGTGGTCACCAGCGCAGGTCTCCAAGGTGGTTGAATGATGCTCTAAAAACAGTCGAATTATCTTGTTTATTTGCTAACAAACACATTGAAATTGAAATTTCTTGCGAGCTGATCGCAGAAAATTGAAATATTATTCAAATCGTCGGTAGCTGAGCACAAGAAGCGGCCAAAAAAATGCCCGCAAAAGGCGGGCACATTACCGGATGCTATGACTTACATGTTGGTACGAAGGCGCCATAGCTCAGGGAACAGCTCCTTATCCAGCATTTTTCGCAGATAGCCGACTCCTTCGGTGCCGCCGGTACCTGTTTTGAATCCGATGATTCGCTCAACCGTTGTGACATGGCGGAAACGCCATTGGCGAAGGGAGTCCTCAAGGTCAATGAATTTCTCGGCCAACTGGTAGAGATCCCAATAGCGCTTGGGATCTTCATAGACTGCTCGCCAGGCATTCTCGACCGAGACGTTGTACTCGGTTGGTTTATCACTGACCAGATTCAATCGATCCGCGTCAATTTCCAGTCCTTGGCGAGCCATGGCCTTGACAGCTTCGTCGTACAGCGAAGGTGACTGCAGCTCAATTTCGAGCTTGCTCATAAGCTCACGGCGATGCGCATGGGGCTTCATCAGCGGGGTGCTTTTATTGCCGAGGATAAACTCGATCTCACGATACTGATAAGACTGGAAACCCGACGATTGCCCCAGGGACTCTCGAAATTCGGCATATTCACTTGGAGTCATGGTGGCCAGTACAGTCCAGGCTTGAACCAGTTGGTCAAAGATGCGAGACACCCTCGCCAGCATTTTGAAAGCAGGCTGAAACTCTTCCTGCTTGACCTTCTCACGCGCTGCTCTGAGCTCATGCAGCATGAGATTCATCCACAGCTCGGACGCTTGGTGTTGGATGATGAACAACAACTCGTTGTGGTTGTCGGACAGCGGATGTTGAGCGGTAAGAATTTTATCTAACCCCAAGTAATCCCCATAGCTCATGCTATCGGAAAAATTCAGCTGGGCATTGTGCCACTCACCCGACTCGGATGAGGCACTAAACGGACACTGACTCATACATCACCTCAAACATTGATTTTTCAACTAATAATAAACATACAACCAGGCTTATTGGCTCACGTGAGCGGCTGTCTCGCTGACCACCGCGCCGCCCTCACCTTTTCTAGTTCGCGTACGCAAGAAGACTCGGTAACAAACTGTCAGAACCAGCAAGAAGGGCAGCCCGAAGGTAAGTGTCATATTGAAACGCGGTACAAAAGCAGTGGTCACCAAGATGGAAAAAGTCAATCCAGCACCGACCAAGGTCCCCCATGGGTAGCCCCACATTTTAAAATCGAGTTTGATGCCGTGCTTTACTTGATATCGGCGGAAGCTCAGGTGGGTGATAAAAATCATCATCCAGGTGAAGATCGCACCGAAGATGGCGATCGACATCATCAGCATGAACGACTGGCCTGGGAACATAAGGTAAATCGAAGTGGCTACTGCAATACCGGCACATGAAATGAGCAGTGCGTTCATAGGAACGCCACGCTTGTTCAGCTCCCCGAGCTTCTTCGGTGCATAGCCTGCTCTGGACAGGCTGAACATCATCCGGGTGGCCGTATACAGCTGGCTATTCATCGCAGACAACGCAGCCACCAGGATCACAAAGTTGATCGTTCCCGTGGCGGCTGGAATGCCGAGCTTGTTCATCACCAACACAAATGGGCTCTCAGTTCCTTGCGCAGCGACGTCCCACGGAGTCATCGCCAGGATCAGTGCCAGCGTGATGATGTAGAAGAAAAGCAGCCGAGCCATGGTCACACGGAAGGCATGCTTGACTGCCCTCTTCGGCTCCTCTGCTTCGCCGGCAGCCACGGCAATCGTCTCGATGCTCAGATAACTGAAGATGGCGACAATCAAGGCGACCCATACGCCACTCCATCCTCGGGGAAGGAAGCCGCCATGATCGACATAGTGATGGAAACCATACTCGGCATTGCTGCCCCCGAAGACTAACCAGGCACCAAGCAGGATGAAGGCCAGAATTGCCGCGATTTTTACTGCTGAGAAGAGGTACTCGAAATGCCCAAAGGCCTTCACGCTGATCGCATTGGTCAAGACCAGCAGACCCGAGAACGAGATGATCCAAACCCACCCTGGAACATCGGCGAACCAGTACTTCATGTACATCGCAATCGCGGTGACCTCTGTCCCAATCGCCAGCACGATTGCGGCCCAGTAGGAATACCTGACGAGGAATCCAGCCAGGGGGCTCAAGTAGAACTCGGCGTACGCGCCGAATGAACCAGAAGTCGGATGAGCAATGGTCATTTCCGCCAGGCATCCCATGAGAAGCAGGGCGATCACCGCGCCGATCCCATAGCTGATCAAGACCCCGGGGCCGGCAAAACTGATGGCGTAGCCACTCCCCATGAACAACCCGGTACCAATAGCGCCGCCAATGGCGATCATGCTCATTTGGCCAGGTGTGAGATGCCTTTTCAGGCCCTGCTCGCGATCGGATATAGCCGCAAAGCTTTTTTGATCCTGCATTTTATTCGCCTCGGTATATTGTCGTTGTAATAGCCGTTGGCCGCAGTGCCACGACCTGGTTGCCCAGATCGCGGCGCAAACTAGGAGTCAATCAGGTGACTTTTTTTCGGGTCATGTGCTTGTCTGTACGCCATGACTCCGTGCTCAGTACCGAGTGCAATGCTTCGACCGCATCCCACACATCCACGTAGCGGGTATACAGAGGAGTAAACCCAAAGCGCATGATGCGAGGCTCGCGGTAGTCGCCTACCACACCCTTCTCAATCAACGCCTGCACCACCGCATACCCTTCTGGATGCTCAAAGCTGACATGGCTGCCGCGATGCTGGTGATCAAGCGGCGTCACCAAGGTGAGAGGGAACTCTGCACAGCGTTCTTGAACGAGCTCGATAAAGAGGTCGGTGAGCGCCAGCGATTTCTTGCGCAAGGCCTCCATGGTGGTCTGCCCGAAGATGTCCAGGCCGCACTCGATCAAGGCCATCGAAGTGATCGGTTGCGTACCGCAGAGGTACCGGTTGATCCCGCTTGCCGGCTCGTAACCTGGCTCCATTTGGAATTGGCGAGCGTGCCCCCACCAGCCGGACAAGGGTTGATTGACCTTGTCTTGCAGCGCTGCCGACGTCCACACGAAGGCAGGCGAGCCTGGCCCACCATTGAGGTACTTGTAGGTGCAGCCGATGGCGTAATCGGCATTGGCGCCGTTGAGGTCGATCGGGACGGCGCCAGCGGAATGGCACAGATCCCAGATCGTCAACGCCCCGCACTCATGCGCGAGTGCCGTGAGCTCTTTCATGTCATGCAGGTAGCCGGTCTTGTAGTTGACCTGCGTGATCATGACCACCGCCGTATCGGTCTGGATGGCTGCAGGCAGCTCTTCCGGAGAGTCGACCAACCGCAGGCTGTAGCCATCATCGAGCAGCTCGGCGAGCCCTTGAGCGATGTAGATGTCGGTCGGGAAATTGCTGCGCTCGGTGACAATAACTTTGCGCGAGGGATCAACGTCAGCCTGAACCTTGAGCGCTGCCGCCAAGACTTTGAAGAGGTTGATCGACGTAGTGTCGGTGACCACGACCTCGCCGTGGTTGGCGCCGATCAGTCCAGCGATCTTGTTGCCCAGCCGCTCAGGCAGGGCACGCCAGCCTGCTTCGTTCCAGCTACCGATCAGGCCATACCCCCACTCCTCCGCGACGACCTGGCGCGAGCGCTCCAAGGCCTTGACCGGCCTTGCGCCCAAGGAGTTGCCATCCAAATAAATAACGTTTTCGGGAAGACTGAACTGCTCATGGAACCGCCCCAACGGGTCGGTTGAGTCCATGGCCAGGTAGAGTTCACGCTTCTTCATATTATTTTCCTTTATTTAAAAGCAAGGCGACGCAGCACAGCTCGCACAGGGCTGGCGTCAAGGTTGGTAAACTTGAGTGGCAGGGCGATCAGCTCGAAATCTCCGACTGGAACGTCGTCCAGAACCAATCCCTCAAGGATGGCCATGCCGTACTTGGCGACGGCCATATGGGCATCCATGGTTTTGCTCGATTGGGGATCAAGTGAGGGGGTGTCCACGCCGATCAGGCACACGCCGGCATCAGCAAGCATCTCGATCGTCGCTGGGGCAATGGCAGAAAAGCGCACAGGCCATGCAGCAGTGGGTGCGCGATTGAAAGTGCGAATGATGACCCTGCGCGGGACATCCTCCATGGAAGCAAACAGGTCTTCGGGCTGGACGATGCCTGTGACGTGGGTGCAATCGATCACCCGACAAGGTCCAATGTAGGGCTCTAACGACACCGCACCGATAGCAAGCCCGTCCGCACTGTAGTGGAGGGGAGCATCTGCATGAGCGCCGGTATGAGGCGACAGGGTTATACGCCCAACATTGACTGGGCAGTGATCATCAATCTTCCAGCAGCGCTCTTCTTGAAAGGGGGTATCCCCCGGCCACACTGGGGTATTCACATCCAGGGGTGCGCTGATATCCCAAATTTTTGCGTCTTCGAACATGCAGATCTCTTCCCTTCAGAACGGGAAAATGATGCTGCATTTCTGACGGAATTTTCGTGCATTCTCGGTTGCGCCACCGTCATTTTTTCGCAGAAAATGCGCAGAAGGATAGATAACGGAGAATTTTATGCAGGCTCGCCTTGACGCCATCGACGTACGGATTTTGCTGTGTCTGCAGCAGGATGGACGCATCAGCAATCAAGAGCTCGCGGAGAAAGTGGCATTGTCACCCTCCGCATGCCTGCGCCGTCTACGCCTGCTCGAAGACCAGGGCATCATCTTGGGCTACCGCCCGATCCTGGACTCGGAAAAGCTGGGTATCGAGCTGGAAGCACTGGTGCACGTGTCCATGCGCCAGAACGAGGATGGGTGGCATGAAAGGTTTGTAGAGCAGGTCAACAACTGGCCGGAGGTCGTCAAGGCTTGGATTGTCACGGGCCATAGCAACTACGTTCTCAAGGTGCAGGCGCGCAACCTCAAGCACTTCTCCGAGTTCCTGGTGAGCCGCCTCAACCGAACTAACGGCGTAACCGACATCCGCTCAGAAATCGTTCTGCAGACCATCAAGAACTCGGGCGGTGCATCGGCTCTACTCAGCCGAGCCTAGAAACTGCCTGGCATACCGCGCCTATCAGGACACTGCGTACACCAGGTCGATCGGATGCTGCTCGTCAAGGGGCGATCAGCACTTGGCCGGTCATCTCTTCCGGTACAGCCAAGCCCATGATGCTGAGAAGGGTCGGCGCCAAATCACAGAGCCGACCATTTTTGAGCGTGATGCCAGGCTGGCCGCCTACATAGATCAACGGAACCGGGTTAGTGGTATGCGCGGTGTGCACCTGCTCGGTAGCCGGATCCAGCATTTGCTCAACGTTACCGTGGTCGGCGGTAATCAAGCAGTGACCTCCGTTCTTCAACGTCGCTTCAACTACCCTGGCCAAGCACTGATCCAGAGTTTCCACCGCCTTGACAGCCGCGTCGAATAACCCCGTGTGCCCTACCATGTCCCCATTGGCATAGTTGCAAACGATCAGGTCGTTTTTGCCGCTAAGGATTTCCTCCTCCAGCCTGTCCGTAAGCTCGAATGCACTCATCTCCGGCTGCAAGTCATAGGACGCCACCAGAGGCGACTGAATCAGGATGCGTCGCTCCTCGTTGAACGGCTCTTCTCGACCACCGTTGAAGAAGAACGTGACATGGGCATATTTTTCGGTTTCAGCGATTCGCAGCTGAGTTTTTCCGAGGCCTGCCAGGTACTCTCCCAGGCTGTTCGAGATGGACTCGGGAGGAAACGCGCAAGGCCCATCCAGGTCATCGGAGTAGCGGGTCAGCGTCAGCAGCCGTTCCTTACCGATCACTTGAGGACGAGCGAACGCATCAAATGCTGGCGAAATTAGAGCCTCGCAAAGCTGACGCGCTCGATCAGGGCGGAAGTTCATAAAGATGATCGAGTCATCTTCACCGATAGGCGCAGCCGCTCCGATCACGGTCGCCTGCACGAACTCATCGGACTCCCCTCGCTCATAGGCGGCCTGCAGAGCGTCACTGGCGGATAGAGCATGGTGTTCTGCTTCACCTTGCACGATCAGGCGGTACGCCGACTCAACACGACTCCAACGCTTGTCTCGATCCAGGGCGAAGTAGCGACCAATGACGGTTGCAATCCGACCACACTGCTGCAGAGCAAGCGCATCCTCCAGAGCTGATATCGACTCAGCTGCGCTCTTCGGAGGCGTGTCGCGACCGTCGAGGAATGCGTGCACGTAGACCCGCTCGACTCCCTCCCCGGCCAGGATCTGACAGCCGGCAATGATCTGGTCGATGTGGCTGTGAACACCACCCGGCGAAAGCAGGCCCATCACATGGATGGCGCCGCCACGGGTCTTGGTGCCGCTAACCAGCTCCATCAGAGCTGGGTTGCTGGCAAATGAACCATCATCAATGGCCTTGTTGATGCGGGTGAAGTTCTGATAAACGATCCGACCCGCACCGAGGTTCATGTGCCCGACCTCGGAGTTGCCCATCTGGCCATCAGGCAGACCCACCGCTAAGCCCGAGGTGGCAATGAGACTATGAGGGTAATGCTCGAACAACCCGTCCAGCGTGGGCGTGCGGGCAGTGGCAAAGGCATTCGCTTCTACCTCCGCCCGCACACCGATCCCGTCCAGGATGATCAGTGTGCAGGTAGCCATCTCAGGTACTCACTCAGAAGATATAGTCAGTGGTGATGAAGCTCGATTTCCGGTTCTGGATAATCTCGCTCACCAGCTCCTTGTTGTTCTCATTGAACTTGGTAGCCACCAGGGTACGGATGGAGAACACCCGAAGCGCATCGTGCACAGAGAGCGTTCCTTCAGCAGAGTTTTTGCGTCCGTTGAACGGGTACGAATCCGGGCCACGTTGGCACTGGGTGTTGAGGTTGATCCGACCTACCTGGTTGGCAAAGACGTCAACCAGACTGCCTACCTGACCTGGGTTGGTGCCAAAGATGCTCAACTGCTGGCCGAAATCAGAATCCAGGACATAGTTGATGACCGTGTGCAGATCTCGGTACGGCACAACAGGTACCAATGGGCCAAACTGCTCTTCTTGGTAGACCCGCATATCAGCAGATACGGGGTACAGGACGGCAGGGAAGAAGAACGAGCCACGGACTTCACCACCGCCTTCGTTGACGATGCGAGCCCCTTTCTCCTGGGCATCAGCGACCAGAGAATTGAGATAGTCGACCTTCCCAGGTTCTGGTAGCGGCGTCAGGGCAACGCCTGGCTCCCAGGGCATGCCAGGCTTGAGCGAGGCCAGCTTGTGGTTGAACTTCTCCAGGAACTGATCGACGACGTCATCGTGCACGAACAGGATTTTCAGCGCGGTGCAGCGCTGACCGTTGAACGACAGGGAGCCTGTCACGGCTTCGTTGACGGCATTGTCGAGATCAACCTCAGGCAGAACGATACCTGGGTTCTTGGCATCCAGACCGAGCGCAGCACGCAACCGATGGGGACGAGGGTGCAGCTTCTTCAGCGCACTGGCGCCCTTGTTGGTGCCGATGAACGCGAAGATATCCACTTTGCCGCTGGCCATCAGGGCACTCACGGTCTCGCGGCCACTGCCGTAGATCACGTTGATCACGCCGGCAGGGAAGCTGTCGCGGAAAGCCTCCAGCAACGGACGAATCAGCAAGACGCCGAACTTGGCCGGCTTGAACACCACGGTGTTACCCATGATCAATGCCGGGATCAGGGTGGTGAAGGTCTCGTTGAGTGGGTAGTTGTACGGCCCCATGCAGAGGGTCACACCCAGCGGCACGCGACGGATCTGGCCCAGGGTGTCCTGTTCCAGTTCGAAGCGGCTGGAACGGCGATCCAGATCCTTCAGCGCGTTGATGGTATCGACGATGTAGTCACAGGTGCGATCGAATTCTTTCTCTGAATCCTTGAGGTTTTTGCCGATCTCCCACATCAGCAGTTTCACCACGGCTGTGCGCTGCTGTCGCATACGAGCCAGGAACGCTTCAACGTGGCGAATTCTCTCGGCCACCCGCATGGTAGGCCATTCACCTTGCCCATTGTCGTAGGCTTTTACCGCTGCATCCAACGCGACCAGTGCAGCATCAGCATCCATCTCCGGGAAGCTTCCCAGCACAACCTGTTGGTCGCCATCAGGGGTGGAGAGATAAACCGGGCTGGTGACTTTGAGCAGGCTACCTTCCCAGCGCTGAAGCTGGCCACCTACCAGGTACTCGCGCTGCTCGACGGGTTCCCCGAGTCGATATGCTTCGGGGATCTCATTTACGGTAGGGAAAAGGTTGGCTAAGCGGTTACTGGTCATTTTGAATTCTCTTGGAATGGTTTGAATTGGCGGGCCGGCACGCAGCCCGCTTCATGCGATCAAAGTTGTCGGGACTGGCCCGCTCTGCAGATGGACAGGAACGAATGGGCGTCCAGGGACGCGCCCCCTACCAGACCACCATCAATGTCGGGTTGGCTGAACAACTCAGCGGCGTTGTCGCCTTTGACGCTGCCGCCGTAGAGGATGCGAGTTGTCCGGGCGACCTCTGGGCTGATCTCGGCGATATAGCGGCGAATGTGCTGGTGTACCTCCTGCGCCTGCTGAGGGGTCGCGGTCTCCCCCGTCCCGATAGCCCAGACAGGCTCATAGGCGATGACACCCTTGCCCAGTTCCTGCACCCCCACGGCGTCCAGCACAGCCTGAAGCTGGTCATTTACGACATTCAGGGTCTCGCCATCATGGCGCTGATCCAGCGTCTCGCCGACACACAAGACGGGAGTCAGCCCAGCGTTCAGGGCAGCCTTGAATTTGGCCGCCACCAACGCGTTGGTTTCGCCGTTCAGACTACGGCGCTCAGAGTGGCCGACCAGAACGTAGTGACACCCAAAGTCCCGTAGCATTGAGCCCGATATCTCGCCGGTGAAAGCCCCTTGCTCTGATTCACTCAGGTTCTGCGCACCCAAATGGATCGGTGACTGGACGACCAAACCTGCCAGTTGCTCCAAGTAGATGGCGGGTGGGCAGACAGCGACGTCGACGTTCTCCAGTTGATCCAGAGGTGCCAGAAATTTCGACAGGAACTCAGTGTTGCTCTGACGGGAGCCGTTCATTTTCCAGTTGCCGATAACAAGCTTGTTGGCCATGTTCGTGTACCCCTTCAGGATCTGCGAGAAAGAAGGGATTCGGCGCTGTAGGGCGCACGCGCTTGAAGTGCTTCCTCAATGCGCAGCAAACGGTTGTACTTGCCCACCCGGTCAGAGCGGCAAAGCGAACCGGTTTTGATCTGGCCAGCACCGGTGGCAACAGCGAGGTCGGCAATGGTGGTGTCTTCGGTTTCGCCGGAACGGTGCGAGATCACCGCTGTGTAACCAGCTTTCTGCGCCATGCGAATAGCGTCGAAGGTTTCGCTCAGGGTGCCGATCTGGTTGAACTTGATCAGGATCGAGTTGGCGATGCCCTGTTGGATGCCCTCGTGCAGGATCTGAGTATTGGTGACGAACAGATCATCGCCAACTAGCTGAACCTTCTGCCCCAGACGCTGGGTGAGGTGCGCCCAGCCCTCCCAATCACTTTCGTCCATCCCATCTTCAATGGAGACGATGGGATACGCATCGCACAAGCCAGCCAGGTACTCAGCGAATTCACTCGAAGTGAACGACTTGCCTTCTCCGGCCAATACGTAGCGCCCGCCCTTGTAGAACTCTGAAGCGGCACAATCCAGAGCGAGGGTGATGTCTTTACCCAGCTCATAACCCGAGCGGGACACGGCTTCCTTGATCACCACCAGCGCTTCTTCGTTAGAACCCAGGGATGGTGCAAAACCGCCCTCATCACCCACGGCGGTGCTCAGACCGCGCTCGCTCAACACCTTCTTCAAGCAGTGGAAGATTTCAGCGCCCATGCGCAAGGCTTCACGGAAGCTTGTCGCACTCACCGGCTGAATCATGAACTCCTGGATGTCGATGTTGTTGTCCGCGTGCTCACCGCCATTGATGATGTTCATCATCGGGACAGGCATGGCCAAACGCGGTTCCGCGCTGTAGAGCGAAGCCAGATGCTCGTAGAGAGGGACGTTCAGAGAGGCAGCAGCAGCTTTCGCCGTTGCCAGGGAGACCGCCAGAATCGCATTGGCACCCAGAATCGATTTCGCATCAGTGCCGTCCAGGGTGATCATGGCCTGGTCGATCACTCGCTGATTCAAAGCATCGAGCCCCACAATCCGCTCGCGAATTGGATTGTTCACATTCTCCACAGCGCGCATTACGCCCTTACCCTGATAGCGCCAGGAGCCATCACGCAATTCCAAGGCTTCGCGGGATCCTGTCGACGCACCGGAAGGAACACTCGCCTCCCCCACCACGCCACACTCCAGGGTGACCACGGCTTCAACGGTAGGGTTTCCACGAGAGTCCAGGATTTCGCGGGCGAATACATTTTGGATCAGGGTGTTCTTTTTCACAGGCGGTACCAACGAAGCGTTGTAGGTTGCGGTTTCAGAATCCAGGGTTAGCAGTTCCTGCTGCTCTGCCACTTGCACACGAAAGTCAAAGTCACGCGGCCATTCACCAGCGCCGTGTGAGTCCTGCTGACGTCGGTGCCCAGCGGCACTGCTAATCAGGTCGGTCATGGGGCACTCCTCTCAGTTGATGCGATCACCGACACGAACGATGCGCAGGGTGTTCGTGCCGCCTTGCGCATTGAGGTAGCTGCCTTTGGTGATGAGTACGTGATCGCCCACGGTGACCACACCTCGGCTCACCAGCTCATCAATGGCTCGCTGGTTTACTTCGTCAGTCGGAATGCTGTCTGCATCGAACGGGACAGTGCTGACGCCACGGAACAGGGCTACTCGATTCTGGGTGCGCACATTGCGCGAGAACGCGAAAATGGGCAGGTGAGAGCGAATTCTCGACATGAGTCGCGGGGTATCCCCGGACTCGGTCATGCAGATGATTGCCTTCACGCCATCCAAGTGGTTGGCGGCATACATGGCCGACATCGCGATCGACTCATCAATGCGATGGAAGACCTCGTTCATACGATGCTTGGAGCGGTGAGCCAGAGGATGCTTTTCTGCACCCAGGATGACTCGGCACATGGCCTCGATGGTTTCGATGGGATAGGCGCCTGCCGCCGTTTCAGCTGAAAGCATGACTGCATCGGTGCCGTCCAGAACGGCGTTCGCGACGTCGAACACTTCCGCACGCGTAGGCAGCGACTGGGTGATCATCGTCTCCATCATCTGGGTTGCCGTGATCACGACACGATTCAGCGTCCTCGCACGATCAATGATCAGCTTCTGGACAGCAACGAGTTCGGCATCCCCGATTTCGACCCCAAGGTCACCACGCGCGACCATGACGCCATCGGAGGCCTCGATGATTGCATCCAAAATGGCAGTGTCTTGTACGGTTTCCGCACGCTCGATTTTTGCTACCAACCCGGCTTGGCCTCCAGCCTCCAGCATCAGCTTGCGCGCCAGGTGCATGTCATCGGCGTCCCGCGGGAACGACACTGCCAGGTAGTCAGCTTGCATGAGCGCAGCCGTCTTGATGTCTTCGCGATCTTTTTCGGTGAGGGCCGCAGCGGAGAGGCCACCACCTTTGCGGTTGATCCCCTTGTTGTTCGACAGAGGGCCACCCACCACAACGGTGCAGATCAACGAGCTCTCGCGCACTTCCTGCACCTCCAGCTCGATTCGACCGTCATCCAGAAGCAAGATGTCGTGAGGACGGCTGTCAGTGATCAGCGCCTTGTAGTCGATACCCACCTGGGTCGCATCACCTTCGTCCCGGCCTAACCGGGCATCGAGCGTAAAGGTCTGCCCCTTGGCGAGTACGACCTTGGTGTCGGCGAATCGGGCGATCCGGATCTTTGGGCCTTGAAGGTCGGCCAGGACGGCGACGAAGCGACCATGTTTCGCCGCCAGGGAGCGCACCAGTGAGGCGCGGCTCATATGGTCTTGCGCAGATCCGTGGGAGAAGTTGAGGCGAACGACATCGACACCGGCTTCGATGAGGCCTTCGATCATTTCGGGCGTGTTAGTGGCAGGGCCGAGCGTGGCGACTATTTTGGTTCTGCGTTGCATAGCAGTGACATCTCGTTCAATGGGCACAGCCCAGGCTGGTGGGTGATGAAACGCCGCACCATTTGTGCCGATGTCACTTTCCGCTGTGGTATTTACAAAGAAAACCACTATTTCAGTCATCAATCAGGCATTTTTCTGACTGAGCGCTTGTTTTAAGGCGCCCACCGAATGTGGACTATTAATTCGAACTCCCACAAGTTCGGTGCCTTCAAAAGCAGTTCAAAGTGGTAAATCCTCTGAATTATCAAAAGCAAAGGGTGTGAATCCGTAACACATCCACTTAGAACGTGTAGCACGGTATCAACCAGGGCGCGTATGACCGAAGCCACATTTTAATGACCGTATTTAGAAAATGACCGATTAGGCAGTGCGCAACTTAAATCGGGCACTCTGCTCAACAACGGCGGACCTACGCCAAGCGTTGCATTGGAGCCCGCAAAGCCTCATATCGAAGGTACTTCGATGAGACAGCAATGGCTCTTCACATAACACAGGTCAGAGCAATAACGACCGAACCACCTGAAAAATCGGTCAAAAAACCAACCATTCAGTCAGTGGCATGTGGGATGCACCCTCTTTGGCATAGCTGATTTATCCCAACAGGCAATAACATGACGAAACCATTACCTAATCACACCGATGTCTTCGACGTCGTCGTTGTCGGCGGCGGCGTTGTGGGATGCGCGATGGTGAGGCGTTTCACCTTGGAAGGTGCCAAGGTGCTTCTGCTGGAGAAGAGCTCCGACATTCTGTCGGGCGCCAGTAAAGGCAACAGCGCAATCCTCCATACCGGTTTCGACGCTCCTCGCGACAGCCTCGAACTGCGCTGTATGCAGGATGGTTACCAGGAGTACCTAGATATCCACTCCAAGATGAACCTTCCGCTGCTCAAGTCCGGCGCGATGGTCGTTGCCTGGAGTGAAGAAGATCTAGCGAAACTGCAGGGCATTGTTCAACAGGCGCATGACAATGGCGTAGCTGACGTTCAGATCATTGACCGTGCGCGAGTACGTGCGCTCGAACCTCACCTGGCAAAACATGCACTCGGCGCCGCTGAGGTGCCAGGTGAGTTCTTGATCGACCCTTGGTCTGCCCCGCTAGGCTACCTTCAGCAAGCCATGCTGCTGGGCGCCAAAACCCAGTTCAATGCCGAAGTCCTGGGTGGCCAGTTCGACGGTGAATTGTGGCGATTGGAGACCTCACAAGGAACTTTCCTGACCCGTACCGTCATTAACTGTGCCGGGCTGTTCGGGGACATCCTTGAGCAAAGCCTGCTGGGTGAATCCAGCTTCTCGATTCACCCGCGCAAGGGTCAGTTCGTAGTATTCGACAAGGCTGCGTCGCGCTATCTCACGAACATCGTGCTGCCAGTACCCAACGAGCGTACCAAGGGCATCGTGCTCACCAAGACCGTGTACGGCAACCTGCTGGTAGGCCCCACAGCCGAAGAGCAGGATGACCGTATCCATGCGCGCCTGGACAGTGAAATTCTCGGTCAACTGGTCGAAGCCGCTGTAGAACGCATTCCGGCGCTCGAAGGCATGCCGGTGACCGCCACGTATGCAGCTTTGCGCCCTGCTTCCGAGAAAAAGGAATACCGGGTACGCAAGGTGGACGGCAAGAACTGGATCACCGTGGGCGGTATCCGCTCGACCGGTCTGACGGCGGCACTCGGCATCGCCAAGCACGTCTTCAGCCTGTACGACTTCAAACACGAAGCGCCCACCAGCCTCATGTGGCCCTCGATGCCAAACCTCGCCGAGCACCTCCCTCGTGACTACCAGAACCCCGGTTACGAAGAGATTGTGTGCCACTGCGAAATGGTCACGCTGCGAGAAATCAAAGCAGCCTTGAGTAGCCCTCTCCCGCCCGGAGATATCGGCGGCCTCAAACGGCGAACCCGTGCGTGCATGGGACGCTGCCAGGGTTTCTATTGTGGCGCGCGGGTCGCCGAGCTGAGTGCCGGCCACCTCGCCATTCCTCTTGCTACAGGTGTTTGCCATGAGTCCCACTAACATCGAACACGTCGACGTCGCCATCATTGGTGGTGGCCCGTCGGGACTTTCTGCAGCCATCGAACTGCGCAAGCAGGGCATCGGCAAGGTTGTGGTAATCGAGCGCGAACCGGAAGCCGGTGGCATTCCTCGTCATTGCGGTCACCCGCCTTTCGGGTTCTGGGAATACGGTCGTATTTACAGCGGGCCGGACTACGCCAAGCGAAACGTCAGCGAGGCCAAGAAAGCAGGCGTGGACATTCGAGTGCTGCACTCCGTGACCCGTCTCGGAGCCAATGGCCAACTGGACGTTGTCAGCCCAGCAGGGGCTCTGCAGATTCAGGCAAAACGAGTACTCATCGCAACAGGCGCACGTGAAACTCCACGCTCCGCGCGCTTGGTTGGAGGCGACCGTCCTCTGGGCGTCATCAACACCGGTGCTTTCCAGTCCTACGTTTACCTTGAGCACTTGAAACCGTTCGAGCGCCCGCTGATTGTGGGTACCGAGTTGGTCAGCTTGTCCTCGGTGCTCAGCTGCCGAAAAGCGGGTATTAAGCCTGTGGCCATGATCGAGGCGAACCGCCGTGCAACTGCGCGCTGGCCTCTTTCGCTGTTCCCACGCCTGTGCGGTGTGCCCATGCACTTTGGCGCGCAGCTACAGGAAATTCACGGGACTGGCCGCGTCGAAGGCGCGAGCGTGAAGTTGGCAGATGGCTCGATCCGCGAGTTTGAATGCGACGGCGTTCTGCTGACCGGGCGCTTTGTTCCTGAGTCCAGCCTGGTAAGGCTGAGCGATCTCAAGCTTGACCTGAAAAGCGGTGGCCCCGCCATTGATCAATACGGTAGGTGCTCCGATCCGGCCTACTTCGCTGCTGGCAACCTGTTGCGCCCCATTGAGACCGCAGGGTGGTCATACAGGGAAGGTCGCAAGATCGCTTCTCTGATCGTACGCGACATGCGGGGGCAGTTGCCGGCTCCAGGCCAGGACATCGAGATCCTATGCAAAGGGCAGCTCAAACTTTGTGTCCCACAGCGCCTCACCCTGTCACCGGTGGAAGGCATGAAGAACCTGCAGATGCGAGTGAACCGCGCAACGCGTGGCCGTCTGCTGATCACCGCCGACGGTAAAGAGCTGTGGTCACGTACCACGTCTGCGCTACCAGAGCGCCGAATTCTCGTCCCGATTGCATCGTTGAATGTACCGAAGGGCGTGCAGCAGATTGAAGTCGACTTTGTCGGCGAGTAAGAAGATAGCCGAGGAGACAACAAAAACATGCGTATCGCCGCGCTCGATCAAGGTACCACCAGCACCCGTGTCCTGGTCGTCACCCAGAATGGCTCCGCCGACATCCAGCAATCGCTTCGGCACCAACAACATCACCCGCATCCAGGCTGGGTAGAGCACGATCCAATCGAGCTCCTGAACAACCTCCAGAGCTGCCTTCAAGCAACGGGAAAGGTCGATGCCATCGGCATCGCAAACCAAGGCGAAAGCTGTCTGGCCTGGGATGCGAAAACCGGTGAGCCGCTCTCGCCTGTGATCGTCTGGCAGGACAACCGCACCGCACCTGAAATCAGCCGACTGCGTGCAACTGGCGCTGAGTCGCTGACCCTGGAGCGAGCTGGCCTTGCCCTCGACCCGTACTTCTCGGCAAGCAAGTTGGCCTGGATTGTCCAGAACCTGCCCGCCGCCCAGAGTGCACTGAAGGCTGGACGGCTGCGCCTGGGCACCACCGACGCCTACTTCCTGGATCGACTCACCGGCGTGTTTGCCACTGACGTCACAACGGCGTCACGTACCTCGCTGATGAACCTGGCCACCGGGCAGTGGGACACCGAGCTGTGCGAACTGTTCGGCGTGCCGATGGAAGCACTTCCCGAGATCCGCGACACCGTTGGATTCTTCGGTGAAATCGGCGTTACTCCGGTCACCGCTTCGATCGTCGATCAGCAGGCCTCTCTGTATGGCCATGGCTGCCGTGCCGGCGGGGATGCAAAGATCACCTACGGTACCGGCGCCTTCGCCCTGACCGTCACGGGTGATCAGATCATCCGGGCTCCCGAAAAAGGCCTGCTTGCCACTATCGCCTGGCAAATCGCGGGCAAACCTACCTATGCCATGGACGGGGGTGTTTATGACGCTAGCGCCGCCGTGGAATGGGCGGGTCGTCTCGGCCTCTTCAGTGATTTCTCCGAGCTGGCCGCCTTCAGTGAACCGCCTGCTATTTCGCGCCGGCTTGCCTTTGTGCCAGCCCTCTCCGGCCTTGCTTGTCCGCATTGGGATCGCAGCGCTGCTGCCCTGTGGGTCGGCATGAGCGGCGGCACCACCCGCCAGGACATGTGCCAGGCACTTCTCGAAGGCGTCGCTCTGCGCAGCGTCGAAGTGATTTCGGCCATGGACGGATTCCTGAACGTGACCGACCAACTGTCCATCGATGGTGGCCTTGCACGCAGCCCGTACTTCGCGCAGTTCCTGGCCGATGCGCTGCAGCGCTGCATCGTGACCCAGCGATTCGACGAACTGACCTCGTTCGGTTGCGCAGCCCTGGCGGCCAAAGGCATCGGTATCGAGCTCAAACCTCCACGCAACACCAGCACCAAGTTCCGGCCACGCATCAGCGCGACCGAAGCCCAACAGTGGCGCGAGACCTTCTCCGATGCCGTAAAACGGTGCAGAAGCTGGAGGTAAGTCAGGCTAGGTAATCAGTGGTCACTCAGGGCAAAGTTTTCAAACTTTGCCCTGTGGACACCAGCACCTTGGAGACATGCATTTTTGCCCGTTCCAGAAGAGGAAAAACACAAAACCACACCATTAAAGTCCATGGCATACCGCGTGCGTCGATAACAATAACTCACCCTGACGATCATGATCGGGACGAGTCTGCTTGATAGTGAACACACTTCAGGAGACATCCATATGTCTGAGAATGCAATGAATACTCGGGCGAAACTCAACGACGGCTCACCCGCCGAAGAGCAATACACTGCCCAGTTTGAAAGGACGCTAGGCAAGTTCGAATCCTTCGCTGTCGCCTTCTCCTTCATCTCCATCACCACAGGTCTGTTCTCGACCTACGGCAGCATGCTGACTTCCAGCGGGCCCATTGGTATCTGGACATGGCCGATCGTTACCTTGGGCACCATTCTCGTGGCACTCGTTTTCGGGTTGCTGGCGAGCAAAATCCCACTTTCCGGATTCAGCTACCAGTGGGCCAGCCGCTTGGTAAATCCGGTACTCGGGTGGTGGTTCGGTTGGGCTAGCTTTGCCTTCCTGTCCATCGTCACCGTGGCAGTAGATTATGGCCTAGCCCAGGTCGCACTGTTCCCCCTACTCGGATGGGAGTACAGCGCTTCAGCGGGCGCTCTGACCACTCTCATCCTGATCCTGGTACAGACAGCTCTCATCATCTGGTCAACACCGATTCTCACCAAGATCAACAACTTGGCCGTCGGCGCCGAAGTTGTCGCGGTGTTCGGACTGATCATTGCCATCGGCGCCGCCGTGGCGTTCTTCGGCAAAGGAAATACCTCCAATTTGCTGTCCACAGGCATCGTCCACAGCGACAACTACTACGGCTGGCTTGGCCCGTTCATGCTCTCTGGCCTGCTCGGAGCATTCACGCTGGTGGGCTGGGAATCGGCTGCCAACCTGGCTGAAGAAACCCACAACCCCAAGCAGGTAGTGCCCAAGGCGATGGTCAACGCCGTCGTGGTCAGTGGCGTACTCGGCACACTGTTCCTGATCGTGGTGAGCCTGGGCCTTGGCGACAACGTAGCCGAACTCACTCGAAGTTCTGCACCTGTAGCAGACGTCATTCGGATGACCCTGGGTGAAACCTTCAGCAAGGTGGTATTGGTGGTGGTTTGCGTGGCCATCTTCGCCTGCGGTCTCGTGATCATGACGAGTAACAGCCGGCTCATCCATGCCATGGCCCGAGATGGCCGCCTACCCTTCTCGGAAAAACTATCGGTCGTCCCCAGGCCAACCGGTGGGCCGCTGTGGGCAACGCTCCTGGCGTGTGTCGTGTCGGTTGGCATCGTGCTGAGCTTTTACAGCTCACCTGATGCACTTACCCAGTTGCTGGGGGCCGCGACGCTGTTCCCGGCGCTGCTCTACAGCGGTACCGTGGTGCTCTACATCTTCACCCGTCACAAGCATATCCACCACCCTGACGACTTCACCCTCGGCAAATGGGAATGGCCAGTGGTTGTCGGCGCAAGCGTGTGGCTCTTCGTGGAGATGTGCGTTTTCATCATCCCAAGCGATTTCCGCGTAGCGCAGATGTACGTATTGGCTTCAATGCTCGTGGGAGTCGTCGTGTTCGCAGCGGTATGGTTGCGCCGCAGGAAGCAGCTCGAACGCATGCCTCCACTGGGCACCTACCTGTAACCTGCGTGGTTGAAGTGGCCCTCCCTTGGCTGGGCGGGCCACCTGATCAATCAGCGCTCCACCCATTCCTGCCTGTTGCTAGCAGGCACCTCGTGCACCTCGACATGGGCTTCAGCCAGGGCCTTCGCCAACTCGCCTATCGGCTTACGGTCGATGATCAAGCGGTCAATCCGATCCAACGGGAACACCTGGAACAAGGCGCGCTTGCCCATTTTTGAGGAGTCGGCGATGACCGTCAGGTAGCGGGTGCGCGCGATCATCGCCCGAGTGATTTCCGCTTCCTCGATCGAGAAGTCGAACGCTCCGTCTGAACTGAGGGCACCGATGGTCACCACGGCGTGCTCTGCGTTGAAGCGGGCGATCTGCTCCATCGCCAATGCTCCTGTGTTCTGAGCGGACTCGGGGCGGTACTCCCCACCAATCATGAAGACACGGTTACCGCTTGCCCCAATGCTTTCGGCAATCATCAGCGAGTTCGTGATGACCGTGATCCGGCTCATTTTCGCAAGCTCACGCGCAAAGAAGAGCGTCGTCGTACCGGTATCGATTAGGATGCTGTCTCCTGGGGAATAGAGCCCTGCAGCGTAGCGCGCGACCATTCGCTTCTCTGCCGAGAACTCGTTCATGCGGGTCTGGAACGCATTCTCGTGCTCCCCGCGAGGGGGCAAGGATGCCCCTCCATGGTACTTGGTGACCTGCCCCTCTTCCGAAAGCACCGTCAGATCGCGCCGAATCGTTTCCTGAGAGGTGCTAAGCGAGCGAGCCAGCTCCTCGACCGATATCCGCTCGCGTTGCCGCAGCAACTCCAGTATGTGCTGTCGCCTTTCACTCGGACGCATTTCTACTCCTTGGTCACGTGCCGATGCCCCCAAAGGAAGCGGTATGTGTTACCGATGCACACACTTGAAGCATCGGTAACGCTCAACGTCAAACACTTGCCGACATCGCGCACCATTATTCTTGTGATTTCAGAAACTTACCCACGGCCCTCGTAGCCCGCACCGTTGATGGTTCCAGTCACAATACGCCGCCATTTTGACCGAATCCAGCCCAATTGATCCTCAAAACCACACCAAAACAACGAATGGCATGTGATGTGGTTAGTAAATGGTCAGAAACGTCTCGGAAGTCACACAGCCGATTTGCTGAAGATTCCGGCGATTCACATTCACGTTGACGGTGCTTCTGATATCGATTGGGAGCTAAACAAGAACAAAGTTCCAGGCCCGGCAGGTCATACCGCCAGGCCATTGTGGACATGAAGGTGAAGTCATGGCTGAGTTTGGAAATTTTGTGATCTATCTGATCATGATGGGTGCGGTGATCGGTGCTTGCGCATCCGTTCTCAAGCCTGAGAGTGGTCTGGGTAAAGAGTTCGTGAACGGGATTCACTCCATTGGGCCCGTCTTCCTCGCTCAGGCGGGGATCATGATCTCCATCCCGTTCCTGTCGAAGTTCATCGAAATGGCCCTTGGCCCATACTTCAGTTTGATGGGATCGGACGTCTCGATCGCTGCGCTCTCAATCATCGCTGTGGACATGGGCGGCTATCAGCTCGCTGACGCGATCGCCGCAAACCGCGACGTCTGGATCACCGCCATGATTGTCGGCTACACGTCCGGCGCTACCATTGTCTATCTGATTCCCGTCGGCCTGATGATGCTGGATCGCAAGGATCACAAATACCTCGCTCTGGGGGCGATGGCCGGCCTGATCAGCATCCCCTTCGCCGTACTCGCGTCACTGGTCATGATCACCTCGTTCAACTTGCCAGTGCGTGAAATGGTGTCGACGAACTCGCCGGCCCTGCACTACCTGACGCTGGACTTCGTGGCGTGCCTCAAGTTGCTGACACCGCTGTTCATCTTCTGTTTCGTACTCGCGGCTGGCCTGCGCTATAGGGCCAATCTCATGGTCACCGGCTTCCTGGTGTTCGGTAAGGTCATGGACGCCTTCATCAAGATCATCCTGGCTCTCGCCATCGTGGAGCACTTCACCGGCTTCTTCATGAAGAACTTCGGGGTGTGGGGCTTCGATCCAATGTTTGCAGATCAGAAGGAGCTGTTCCGCGCGATCGAGATCGCGGGCTACATAGGCATCATGCTCGCTGGCACCTTCCCCATCTGCTTCTTGTTCAACAAGTACTGCCGCCGCCCGATGGAAGTCCTGGGTAAACAGTTTGGCCTCTCAGGCCCTGGTGCAGCCGCCTTCGTCATGGTGTTCGCCAACATCATCGCGGTCTACCACATGTTCAAAAACCTGAATGCTCGCGACAAGGTGCTGTGCGTTGCGCTGGGCGTATGTGCTCAAGCAACCATCGGCGACCACCTGGCATTCACCGCCAACTTCCAGCCCACGTTGATCATGCCAGTACTGCTGGCCAAGCTCTTCGGTGGCCTGCTGGCAGTCGGCATCGCAATCAAGATTTCCGTGCCTGCAGCCCTGCGCTATGAAGCCCAGGAAAACGCTCAGCAGGAGGAACTCGATTGCCCGCAAACAGCACTTCGCTCTGCCTGACCGGTAACCACCAGGCGATCACTCGCCGCCATTAATAGAGGTAAACATGCGTAAAATTTTCCTGGCCTGCCCTTACAGCCACACTGATGCCAACGTGACCCACGAGCGGTTCCTGGCATGCAACAAGGTAGCTGCCACGATCGTTGAATCGGGCAACGCGGTGTTCAGTCAAGTGTCGATGTCCCACCCGATCAACCTGGCTTTCGAGGGCAAAGACAACGCTGCCATCGGCAAGCTCTGGGCTCCAGTGGATGCAGTGTTCATGGACGTCATGGAAGAGCTGATCATCCTCGACCTGCCAGGTTGGGATCTGAGCTCGGGCATCAAGCGCGAGATCGAGTTCTTCAAAGCCCGCGATCAAAAAGTGAGCTTGTGGTCTGAAGTCAGCCACGAGTTCCAGTAAGAGAAGGAGGCTAAAAGCCTCCTTCTTCGTTTCTCCCCCCTCGCTTACAGCTACAACGCTTCTCGTGCCAGCTACAGTCCCACTGGCACAGTTCTCTACGGCAATTGCAGGATCAATTCGCTATGCACTATAAGAAAATCGGTGTGTCCTTCATTGCGGCAGTTCAAATACTGTCCATCTCCGTCTCTCATGCAGCTTCGCAAACGCCGGTCGCGGCTGAACACGGCATGGTAGTCACCGCCCAACATCTGGCGAGCAAGGTCGGGGTCGATGTCCTGAAAGCTGGCGGGAACGCAGTGGATGCTGCAGTAGCCGTAGGTTACGCCCTAGCGGTGGTTTATCCCGCTGCAGGAAATCTCGGCGGCGGTGGTTTCATGACCATTCAGCTCGCCGATGGCAAGAAGACGTTCCTTGACTTCCGCGAGAAGGCGCCGCTTGCCGCTACCGCTGACATGTACTTGGACAAATCGGGGAACATCGTTCCAGGACTTAGCTCGCGCGGTCAGCTTGCTGTGGCCGTGCCGGGTACCGTATCGGGTCTTGAGTACGCACGCGAGAAATACGGCACCAAGCCTCGTGCAACCTTGATCGAACCCTCTATTGCCCTGGCCGAGAAAGGCTTCACGCTTGAGCAAGGCGATGTGGATCTGCTGGTCACCGCTACCGACGACTTCAAGAAGGACATAAAGGACTCAGGCTCGATCTTCCTTTCCAATGGAAAACCCATGGAAGTCGGTCAGCGTCTGGTTCAAAAAGACCTCGCCAAAACCCTGCGGACGATCTCGGACAAAGGTGAAAACGGCTTCTACAAAGGTTGGGTCGCCGATGCGTTGGTGAACTCCAGCAAGGCCGGTGGCGGCATCATCACCCAGAAGGATCTTGACCACTACAAGACCCGCGAGCTGGCTCCGGTTGAATGCGATTACCGGGGCTACCACGTGATCTCCGCCCCGCCACCCAGCTCGGGCGGTGTAGTGATCTGCCAGATCATGAACATCCTCGAAGGCTATCCGATGGGAGAACTGGGGTATCACTCTGCTCAGGGCATGCACTACCAGATTGAAGCTATGCGCCATGCCTACATAGACCGAAACAGCTACCTCGGCGACCCGGACTTCGTGAAAAACCCGATCGACCACCTGCTCGACAAAAAGTACGCCGCCAAGATCCGTGAAGCGATCGACCCACACAAGGCTGGCGACTCGTCAAAACTCGGAACAGGGGTTGCGCCTCACGAAGGTAACAACACCACCCACTACTCCATCATCGACCAATGGGGCAACGCCGTTTCCGTCACCTACACCTTGAACGACTGGTTTGGTGCAGTGGTGATGGCCAGCGGTACCGGCGTCTTGCTGAACGACGAAATGGACGACTTCACTTCGAAAGTCGGCGAGCCAAACATGTATGGCCTCGTACAAGGCGAAGCGAACGCGATTGCCCCCGGTAAAACGCCGCTGTCGTCGATGAGTCCGACCATCGTTACCAAAGACGGTAAGCCGGTCATGGTCGTGGGTACTCCAGGTGGCAGCCGCATCATCACCGCCACTCTGCTAACCATGCTGAACGCGATCGACTACAAGATGAACATCCAGGAAGCGGTCGATGCTCCTCGTTTCCATCAGCAGTGGCTGCCAGAGGAAACTCACCTTGAGGACTTCACGATCAGCGCAGACACCCGGAAAATCCTGGAGAGCTGGGGTCACAAGTTTACCGGGCCACAGCCCCTCAACCACGTCGCTGCAATCTTGGTAGGCGCCCCGTCTCTCGACGGTAAGCCCGTGGGCAACAACCGCTACTACGGCGCCAACGATCCACGTCGCGGCACAGGCCAGGCCTTGGGCTACTGAGTTCAGTCTGCTATTCGAGAGGGGGCCGCCGGCCTCCTTTTTGTTTATAAACTTGGCACGTCAAGGATGCCCATCCGAAAGCAGATTAAATCAAGGCCGCCCTCTGAACGCCGGAGGTGGTACACGTCTAGACCCTTCATCGTGGAGCTGCCTCCTGCCTTCCCCCGAAGCCGATCATCTCTGCGCAATGAATATCCCTCATGGTCACGCGCATTTCAGCTCACGCACAGACTTGATCGGAACATCCCACGCTGGAGGTTCGGAAGCACACATGCCTCCGAAACCTGCAACGTGGGTGATCAGCAATGTCTTTACGAATCGAGCGTTCTCAACGCCTAACGTCAAAAGACGTCGACCGGATACTGCGTGATGATCCTTACCTGATCAACGTCTCCATCAGATTGGGCTGAATTAGCGCGGTGGGTGGTCTGCTGCACTACCCACGACAGGTTTTTCGCTGGCCCACTTTGCACCACATACTTCAACTGGAAATCGCGCTCCCAATGCTTGCCGCCATCCCCCAACGTCGCGTAATAAGCATAGGCGCCAGTGCTGTCGACTTCGCTGTTATCGATGCCCGAACCACGTAGATAGCGCGCCATGAAGCTCAGCCCTGGCAGCCCCCAGGCAGCTAGCTCGAAGTCGTAACGGATCTGCCAGGAGCGCTCGTTCGGTGAGTTGAAATCCGAATAGAGCACCGAGTTGGCCAGGTAGATGGAATCACCGTCACCGAGGTAGTCGAACGGCTGGTCGCCATCGATGCGCTGGTAGGCCAGCATCAGCGAATGCGCACCCGTGCGCAGGCGGGCGTAAGTGCTCCAGCTGTCCGTGGCGATCTTCCCCGCCCGTGCACTGCCCTGGTCGCGAGTACGGTAGTAATTGCCACCCAGGTCTAGCGCGTGCCCGCCATCGAACGCAAAGGTATGCGCCAGGCTCAGGTAGCGCTGCGTCCAGACATCTTCGAAACGCGCCTGGTACAGGCTCAACGCGGTGCCATCGGCGAAAGCGTATTCACCGCCAAGGTAGCTGGCGCTACGGTAGGCTGTGCCGCCGTATTCGGTACTCATCTCGCCGTCATGATTGCTGCTGGCCTTGTTGCGCGCCGCATGCAGGTGGCCGCCTTGCAGGATCAGGCCGTCGATGCTGGTGTTGCTCAGCGACACGCCGCGAAAGCTCTGCGGCAGCAGACGGCCATCGCCGCGCTGGAACACCGGGGTGATCGGGAACAGGTCGCCGAGTTTCAGCTCCGTGTCGAACGCCCGCAACTTGAGCGCCGCACCCGCGGCGGAAAAGTCGTCCTCGGCACGCCGCTGGCTATCCAATGGCAGCAGGTTGGTGCCGGAGGTGCCACCACCGCTGTCCAGCTTCAGGCCCAGCAAGGCATGGGCGTCGATGCCGACACCCAGAGTCCCCGCGGTGTAACCGGAACTGAAGAAGCCTTGGAACCCTTGGGCCCACTCCTCCCGGTAACTCTGCCGTTGCGGGTTGAAGACACCATCGCCGCGACTGCGGAAATCGCGGTTGAAGTAGAAGTTGCGGTTGATCAGTTGCAGGGAGCTGCCTTCCAGCAGGCCCTCGGTGGCTTCCTCGGCCATCAGGGGCAAGCTGCACAGAAGCAAGGCGCTGGCGCAGAACGCGCGGGGAGCACGGACAGGTCGGGACACGATGGCGAACCTCTTGTTGTTCTTGTATGAGGAGCCATCAGTGTTGCCGCGCCGTCCGCTGGCGGACAAACGCTCATTTCCCGGGCAGTGCATGCCACAGGCGCATGCAGGAGAGTGCACTCAGAGCCCGAGGAACGCCCGTGTCGCTTCGTTGGTACGGCGGGCGTAATCGAGGATCCAGTCCTTGAACACCATATGCGGGCGGGACGCCTCCAGGCCCTGGCCATGCACCAGGTACTCGACATGCCCGGTGTTGACCACCGCGTCCACCGGCCGCACCAGGTTGCCATTGGCGAAGTCCGTCAGCGGCGCGACGTAAGCCCACATCAACATCACCCCCTGGCCGGCGAACGCCGCGCGACATGCGAGGTCGTAGTTGGAAACCGACAGGGTGTAGTTGATCCCCCGGGTGTCGCAGCCGGCTCGGCTGAACCAGTCCGGCCAGCCCTTGACCGTGCGCAGGTGCCTGACCTCGAAGTCGATCAGCTTCTCCCGGGACAGGTCGGCGATACCGGTGATTTCGCGGCCTTTCAGGTAGGCCGGGGCACAGGCGGGAAAGATCATCTCCTCGAACAGCCCGATGCACACGTGTCCGCCACGCTGGCCCTGGTCGTAGAGGATGGTGAAGTCGCTCTCGTTGTCCTGGATCGCCGCGTAGTCCTCGCCGTCGACGGCGATGACCCGCACACGGATCTCCGGATGGCGGTCCTTGAACTCGGCGATGCCCGGCAACAGCCAGAAGCTGGCGATGGCCATGCTGGCGCTGATGGTCACGGTAGGACTCTTGTCGTTCTCAATGGTCTCCACGGTGCGGCGCAGTTCCGCCAGGCTGCGCTCGATGCCGCCGAGCAGGGTGCGACCGGCCTTGGTCAGGTCGAGGGCCTTGTGCGTGCGGGTGAACAGCTGCACGCCCATGCTCTCTTCCAGATGCTTGATCTGCCGGCTCACCGCGCTCTGCGACAGGTTGATCTCCTCCGCCGCCCGGGTAAAGCTTAGGTGCCGGGCGGCGGCCTCGAAGGCTTCGAGGTTCTGCAGGGGAGGAAGTCGTTTTCTGGATATGCTCATGGCCCGCCTTTCTTAATATTCCTGCCTCCCGACCCAACGCTCTTTGGCGAGATAGGCCTTAACCCCAAGATCAAGGAACGGCCTGGGCGGCAACCGCTGCGGAGCACCCAGTTCGCGCATGTCGGTGATCAGTTCGTTGTCCACGCCACAGGCCAGGTCGGCCAGGGTCACCCCGGCGATGGTCTGCTTGGCGATTCCGACCCCGTTGCAGCCCACGGCGGCGTAGACATTACGCTCGATCTTGCCCCATCGCGGCGCGCCATTGCGAGTGATGCTGAAGAACCCCATCCAAAAATGCTCCAGCGCCACATCCTCCAGCATCGGGAAACGTGCCAGGAACACTTCGCGATGCTGCGCCCGGACCCGCTGGCGAACACGCTCGTCGACCTGCAGACGCGGAGTGAAGTCGAACTGCTGGCGGATCAGCAGGCGATGATCACGGGTATAACGCATGGTCGCGCCGCTAACCGCATTGGCCGGAGTCACGCCCCACTCCTCGACGTTGCCGATCCGCGCCCGCTGCTCCGCCGTCAGTGGCCGGGTCAGGCTGCCATAGGATGCAACATTGAACATCTGCCGCTCGAAGCCTGCCAACTGCGAAGCGCTGCCGTTGTTCGCCAGCATCAGCCGGCTGGCACTGACCTCACCTCCGGCGGTGCTCGCGTGGATGCGCGCACCGCATTCCAGGCGAGTGACAGCACTGTTCTCGTAAAGCGTGACATTCTCCGGCAGGGTATCAGCCAGACCACGGGTCAGCGCTGCCGGGTTGAGTAGGATGCAACCGGGGGTGTAGATCCCGGCATGGAAGAACGAGGTTCCCAGGCGACGGGCCAGCTCGGCCTGCTCCAGCCACTGGTAGGGCTCGCCCAGGGTGTCCAGTTCATTGGCGTGCTGGCGCAACAGGGTTTCGGCCAGCTGCGGCGCGGCAGCACAATGGTACTTGCCTTTCTCGCTCCAGTCGCAAACGATCTGCCGCGACTTGACGATATCGTCAAGGTAAGCGATGCCCGCCTTCATCAGGCGCTTGTAGTTGACCGCCTTCTCCAGTTCCGCAGTGGAACTGCCGACATTGTGCGGTACATCGATGGCGAAACCGGAATTACGCCCCGAGGCATTGTCACCCGCCTCGCCGGCTTCGAGCACGACGATGCGCTCGCTGGGGCGGTTGTGCGCCAAGCGCCGCGCGACCGCCAGCCCGGCGTAACCGGCGCCGATTACCAGCCAGTCGGCCTCGATGCGCTGGTTCAGGGGCGCATGGGCCTGGCGCGGGGGTAAGATCGCCGACCAGCCGTTGGTGTGATCGTCGTGAGGTTTGAGCCTGATATCCACTGCTGCTGCGTCCATAGTGCCGTTCACTCGCCTGGCGGGGTAATGACGAAGAAGACTTTCGCCTCGGTGCCGAAGTACTTGACGGCGGTGTGCTTCGGAATTCGCAAGGTGGTGTGCGGGCCGCCTTCGAAGCGCTCGCCGGACTCCAGCTGGAAGCCGAAGTGGCCTTCGAGCACGATCAGCACCTCGTCGTAGTCGAGGGTCTTGTATGGCGAGTCATCGCCATCCCAGCGGGCAAACCCCGCCAGCAGCGGCCCCTCGTCGTCCAGGGGGACCGACCAGCCCATTTCGACCTGTGCCTTTCCCGAGAGCGGGCGCTGCACGTAGCGCACCTGGTCGACGTTGATCGCGAGTGCCTGGATCATTGGGTTTCCCTCTGCATGTGACGGGCGCAGGCCCAGTAGTGGTAGGTCGCCCAGAAGCCGGTGAACGCGCAGCCGAGCAGAACATAGCGCAGCGATTCAGCCGGATTGGCCAGGTGCGGACCGACCAGGTCGGAGAGCAGGCCGACCAGTTGCGGAGCGATGGCCAGGTTGGCGATGTTGGCGGTGAACAGCAGGATCGCCGAGCCCTTGGCGCGCATGCCGGCCGGATAGAGGTTCTGCAACAGGCCGATGGAGGGGCCGATGTAGATGTAGGTGATGGGCACGAACAGCCACAGCAGGACATGCACCAGGTCGAGCCGCGTGGTACTGAACAGGGCCACGGAGAACAGCGTGCCGAGCAAGGTAGTCCAGGCCACGAAGCTGGACTGGCGATCCATCGGCTTGCCGCGCAACAGCAGCATTACGAGCACGGTGACGACCATCATCGCGGTTCCGGCCAACCCGTGGATGGGCCCGAGCAGCGCGCCGGCCTCGCCCACTGTCAGGCCATGGCTGCGGACCAGGAACGAAGTGGCCCACCAGAGGATGCCCCAGCCCCAGAAGGTGATCACGGTGGCACCGGCGATCAGGTGGAACAGCGCACGGCGCCGCAGGGTATAGGCCAGCGCTGCCTTGAAGCTGCTGTCATCGCTTGCAGGTACGACCGGCTCATCGTGCACCCGCTTCGGCTCGCGGATGCACAACCACACCAGCAGGGCGAAGGGTATGCCGCACAGGCCGAACACCAGCAGCGTGGTACGCCAGCCGTAGGCGTCGTTCAGGTACCCGGCCCCGGAAGCGCCGAACCAGGCGCCAACGCTGGCACCGATGCCATACAGCGACAGGGCGAAGGCACGCAGGCGGGGACGAAACTTGTCGGCGATGATCGAGTGACTGGGCGGCGTACCACCCGCCTCACCCACACCGACGCCGATCCGCGCCAGCAGCAGGTGCCAGAAGTTGTTGCTCAGGCCGCAGAGCACGGTCATGGCCGACCAGACCGCCACGGCCACGCCGATCATGCGCTTGCGGTTGGTGCGATCGGCCAGAGCTCCCAGGGGCAAGCCGGCGGCGACGTAGAAGATCGCCAGGGCGACCCCGGTGAGAAAGCCGACCGAAGCGTCGCTGAGCTGGAACTCGTGCTTGATCGGCTCGATCAGCGTGGAAAGGACATAGCGGTCGGCGATGTTGATCGCATACACCGCGGTAAGGATGAACAGGGTGGTCCAGGCGCCGGGGCTGGCGACCACGGATGATTCGGTGGACGACACGGTGGCGTTGAGACTGTTCGAATGCACGGACATGGTTGACCTCCAGCCGCTGACCGGCGCACCTGAGTAGCGCCGCGAGCTTGTTATTGTTCTTGTTCGAGAGGTGCACGGCGGGAGCCGTGTACAGGGAAAAACATACCTCTGGCACCGGCACGGCAAAAGCGCATATTGCTTCTGCCTTGCATGCGCCATACGCATGCAAGTGCCACAGGAATGGGCTGGTTTCGCGGCTTGCCTGAGGAAATGACAGTCAGGACGCCGCGCCGACCCACTCCCACAGCGTGCGGGCCAACGGGGTCAGCTCGCGGGAGGCGGGACAGGCGAGGTACTCGCCCTGTCCTGTCAGCAGGGTCTCGGGACAGGCGCGGCAGAGGCGCTGGCCATCGACTTCCGCCGGCAGCGCTTCAGCCCAAGCCAGGGCAATGCCTTCCCCGGCCAGGGCGGCCTTGATCGCCAGGTCGTAGCTCGACACGCGCAGGATCGCCCCCAGGTGGCTGCCCTCGACGCCGACACGGCGCATCCACTGGCGGGTCGAGAGGGTCGCCGGATCGTTGGACTCCAGTTCGATCAGGTCGCAGCGGGCCAAATCGGCCAAGCCCCGGATCTGCTGGCGGTCGCGATAGGCCGGGGTGCACACGGCGAATATCTCCTCCTCGGCGATGCGCTGGCTGCGCAGCGCCGGCCACTGCCCATCGCCGTAGACAATGGCGAAATCGGTGGCGCCGAAGTCGATGGCGCGGCGGTCCTCGACCGCCACCACCCGCACGTTGACCTGCGGGTGCAACTTGCGAAAACGCGACAGCAGCGGGATCACCAGGTAGCTGGCAATGCCGCTACTGGCGGCGATGGACAGGCCGGGCGCCTGGGCACCGTCGATCTGCTGCACCGCCTCCTTGATGCACTGTAGGCTCTGGGTAACGGCGCGGTACAGCACGGCGCCGTTGTCAGTGAGGCTGACCTCGTTGCCGCGCCGCTCGAACAGGGGCGTGCCCAGGCTTTCTTCCAGACGCTTGATCTGCTTGCTGACGGCGCTCTGGGTCAGGTGCAACTCCGCGGCCGCACGGGTGAAGGTACCAAGGCGCACCACCGCGTCGAAGGCGACGATGGCGCTGAGGGGTGGCAACTTCTTCGCGGTCATGGGCAGTGTCCGGGCGGGCGCGGGGTGCGCGGGTCCGAGGGTAGCGGCAATCACACGGGCGGGCAATGTCAGGCATCGATAACCACGTCGCCCAGGGGCTCACTGCAGCACGACAGGATGTAGCCCTCCGCGAGCTCTTCCTCGCTGATCCCACCATTGGCGGCCATGCGTACTTCGCCGGCGCGCTTGAGCACCCGGCAGGTGCCGCATATACCCATGCCGCAGGCCTTGGGCAGGGCCACGCCGAGCTGGCTGGCGGCCGCGTGCACGGTCTCGCCGGGGGTGATGCGAATACCTTTGTCGCTGCGAGCGAAATGCACCAGATGGGTCTGCTCGGTGGTGGGTGGCGGTGTCTGCGTCACTGGCACGAAGGCTTCCTCGTGGTAGCGACGACTGTCGAAGCCGGCCTCGTCGAGCAGGCGCCTGACCGCGGCCATGTAGGGCGCGGGGCCGCAGCAGAAGATCTCGCGGTCGAGAAAATCCGCCGCCATCAGTTCCAGCATCGCCCGACCAACGTAACCGCGATATCCTGACCAGGTTTCGCCACTGCCCTGGCGCTCGCACACCAGATGCAGTTGGAACGCCGGGTTGCGCGCCGCCATATGACGCAGCTCGCGGTGATAGATGATGTCCCCCGGCGTGCGCGCGCTGTGCACAAACACCGCGTCCGTGGCGCTATGGGTATCGCACAGCCAGCGCGCCATGGACATCAGCGGGGTGATCCCGACACCGCCGGACAGCAACAGCACTTTATCCGCCGGACGCTTCGCAAGGTGGAAACGCCCTGCCGGCCCATGGACGACCAGGACCTGGCCGGTACCAAAGTGATCGTGCAGCCAGTTGGACACCTTGCCACCGGGGATACGCTTGATGGTCAGAGAAAACTGCGTGGGCAGCGTCGGCGAGCTGGCAATCGTGTAGCTACGCATCAGCGTCTCGCCGTCGATCAGCAGTTCCAGGGTGACAAACTGCCCCGGCCTGAACACGAACAGGCAGGGTTGCTCGGCGACGAAGCAGAAGGTTCGGACATCCCGGGTTTCATCGATGGTGCGCACGCAACGGACGACGTGGCGTCCCGGGCTCCAGGCCCGTGGCGCGAGGGACTGCGCGAAAGTGGTCATGGCGGTTTCGGCTCTTTTTGTTGTTCCGGCCGCCACTATCGGGACTCACTGCCGACGCCGCAAAGGATCAATCGGCATACGCCCATTCCGCGTGGGAATACCCGCTTCCCTGCATGAAAAAAGGAATGCAGGCCATGCCGCGTATTCGTTTGGCGATCCGCCGCCAGCGCCTTATAACCGGCGGGCGCCCTGAAAACAATGAACGCCCGCGCAGGCGACCTTCGATGAGGTTTTTCCATGACCGGCTGCAGCCATCACGCTCCCGTCCCCACCCCTTCCCTCACCCCGAACCTGGCCGACCTGTATAGCCAATGCCGACGCGGCCATACCCTGCCGCAGACGCTGTACACCAGCGCTGCGGTGTTCGACTTCGAGATGGACGCGGTCTTCACCCGCGCCTGGCTGCAAGCCGGGCACCTGGCGGAAATACCCAGGACCGGCGACTACATCACCGTGCAACTGGGCAAGACCTCGGTGGTGATCATTCGCGAGTCGGAGAGTGTGGTCCGCGGCTACTTCAACACTTGCCGGCATCGCGGCGCACTGCTCTGCACCAGTGACAAGGGCTCGGCACGGCGGCTGGTCTGCCCCTACCACCAATGGACCTACGACCTGGGCGGCAACCTGATCTTCGCACGCAACATGCCCGCCGACTTCGATCCGCGCCAGCATGGCCTGGTCCCGGTGCACTGCGAGGTGGTAGCGGGAGTGATCTTCATTGCCCTGTCGGACGATGCTCCGGATTTCGCCGAGTTCCGCCATCAGCTCGAGCCGATGCTCGCCCCCCACGATCTGGAGAACGCCAAAGTCGCCCACAGCGTAGTGCTGCCCGAATACGCCAACTGGAAGCTAGTGATGGAGAACGGCCGCGAATGCTATCACTGCAGCGCGCGCCATCCGGAGTTGCTCACCGCGTTCCGCGATCCCACCGAGGACGACTACTTCGACGCTCAGCCGGACTGGATGAAAGACTTCGAAGCGGTCTGCCACGCAAATGGCCTGGTCAACGGCCCAGCCGAGGGCGCCTGGTTTGACATCCTGCGGTTCCCGATCAAGGACGGTGTCGAGTCCCTGACCCTGGACGGCCGCCTGGCCTGTTCCCAGCTGCTGATTCCCTCCGGCGAGGGCAATATTGGCACCCTGCGCTGGGCCACCGAGCCCAACGCCTTCAGCCACGCCCTGCGCGACCACGCCTTCAGCTTCGAGGCCTGGCCGATCGATGTTGGCACTACCCATGTGCGCGGCAAGTGGCTGGTGCACAAGAATGCCGTGGAAGGCCGCGACTACGAACTGGCCCACCTCACAGCGCTGTGGAACGCCACCAACGATCAGGACAAATGGCTGGCGGAGAACAACTTCAAAGGCGTGCAGGGCCGCGGATATGTGCCTGGTCCGTTCTCTGTAAATGATGAAAAGAAAGTGATCGACTTCGTCAATTGGTATCTGGACACTGCTCAGCGCTGTCTCAGGTTCTGAGGGTCAAGCGGCCATAAGGGGTATGGCTACGGCACCGACCGAGGGTTCGACGCACGCCAGTTCGGCATGTTCAAAGGTGCGGCACTAATGCAGGGCATGGTGCCCCTTACCCACCGCCAGCGCAGACCGGGCTGGTCCATTTACCGGTCGCGCTGGTACGGTGCGACGCGCCGAACCAGGCACTTCCAAGGTGGCAAAAACCTTATCGGCGGCGTCGAAGGTGCGCATTTCGAAGGTGACACCGAACTTGGCCAACACCTCGGCCAGGGCGAACGACACCCCCTTGAAGGGCCCCCCATGTTCTTGCCTACAACCTCAAACGAATTATGAGCATCTTCGGCATTGCAGGACTACGTGAGGCGATCAGGGTGTAAACTGCGCCGCTTACTGACGCCATACGGGTCGTGGGCGCGGCCCATATGTCACTACAACCGTCTTTTCTCGCTGAATAAGCTACTCGCGTTTTCGCCTGCTAATCCCACTGACACCCCGTAGACCTCTCAGTTTGCGACGGACTTGATGCGTGTTCACGCAGCCGACTGCTAGATTTCCTGGATCAGGCGGTCGACGCTGTTCACCGCCGCATTGATCTGTTGCTGGCCTTAGCGGGCCTGCTGCTAGCCGCTGTCGGCTGGCTGCGCGGCCTGGCTGCATGAGCGGGCGACTTCGTTGGCGGTGGCGACCATTTCGTGGATATCGGTGGACACCATGTCCACAGCTTCACGTTGGCGCCCGGCGGCTTCGGCCATGTCGCAAAAGAAGCGGGTCGAACTGTTCGAGGTGCTGAGGATCTTGCCGGCGTCCGCGCCGATGTAGTGGATCAGGCTGCTGATGGTGCCGAGGAGCTGGTTGAACCGGCTGGCCAGATCTGCGGCCTCGTCTTGACCTCACACTTCGAGATTGCGAGCCAAATCGCCTTCACCTTGAGCAACTCCTTTCAGACCACTGGCTGCTACGGCGCGGATTGGGGGCGCGATCAGCCTAGCGAAACTGGCACCGACCACGGCAAAGATCAGAGCCATGACAACTGCAATGGCCGCGGTGATCCAAGTTGGGCGATTAGCGTTAGCGATCACCTCGCCCATACGAATCAGGCCGATGACTGGCCCTGATTTGCCAGCTCCATCTGGTACCACAGCCGTTTGCGTGGATCGTGGTCCCCTCTTCTAGATGTCGACCGGCGAGGTTAGCGTCAAATTCTGTCGCGCTCAAAACATGCGCATTGAACGAACTCGTAAGCAGGCGGTCATCAATATTGGATCCAATTTTTGTATATCTGGGTCGCTGCCTCTGGGTTTAGGCTGCCCGGCAGCGAATGAGGAAGTGTTCAGCAGGAGGCTGTCACCATGGTCTCATTTAGAAGCTCATATCACCCCATTGATGCGGCCATCCTCTGGTGCGATCTCGCCGACCACGAAGCCGAAATATTGCAAGTCGAGCTATCTGATCCTGGCGGCTTGCTCAAGCACTTTCCCCAATGGCCTACGCTTCACCTCTACGCCGAGCGTATCTGCGACGCGATCATCTATGGGGAGTTACCGGCGACTTACTTGGGTGGTCCCATTGGCCTGACGGATCCTGTACAAAGGGCCTTCTCAGACTGTGTGAAAACACACTGG
>NZ_VWXK01000037.1 GCF_011752565.1 Pantoea sp. Ap-967 | reverse complement strand
CATCGCCGATGGTAGTGTGGGGTTTCCCCATGTGAGAGTAGGTCATCGTCAAGATTCATTTCGCAAAACCCCTATCTGCGCGAGCAGGTAGGGGTTTTGTCTTTTCTGGCGTTTAATTTCTTGAGATGCGCGGCGCCTGGCCGACCGCATCGCGAGCTTTGCTCGCTCCTACCAGGTTGGGCACCAACCCTATCCGTGTGGGGTGGGTATTAGCCGCGTGCCAACTCTGCCAGGTGTGCAGTGGCTTCCTCACTTTTGAGCACCAGCACATCCCCCTCCAGCGAATCGAGCACCACCTCTGACGTATTACCGATCAAGGCCCCGGAAATGCCGGTGCGCGCAACCGTACCCATCACAGTGACCACCGCGTCCAGTTGCTTTTCGAAGTGGGGAATCAGTACATCTGCCGGGCCTTCGGCAACATGCAGGCGATCTTCGCTGATATCGAACTCCGCCTGAAACGCACTGCAGGCTTCCCGGTAGCGCTTTTCAATGGTTTCGCTCAGCTGGTAGACCGGGTCCGACGCCGACAGCATGGGCGAGGGGTGGGCGCTGATCACGTGCAGGTCGCCCTTGGCCAACCCAGCAATGCCATAGCCGTGGTCGATGATGCTCGCGTGCAGCCGACGATGGTCTTCATCCTGATTGCCCACATCCACAGCTGCCAGGATCACGCCCCCGGTCCACGGCCGTTCGCTCTTGACCATCAGCACTGCGCAGGGGCATTGGCGCAGCAGCTTCCAGTCGCTGGGTGTCAGCAAGGCCTTCTTCAGCGGATTGTCTGGCCGGTGTTCCTTGATTACCAGCTCGCACCCCTCGGCCTGCTGAACATGGATGATCGACTCATGCAGGTTGTCTTTCCATTTCTGTTCATGGGTGACGTTGTCGTAACCATCATCATGCAACTGGCTACTGAGCAGGCTGAGCAGCGCACCGTGGTCATGCTTCCTGTCACACATCAGCAGGTGCAGGCGTGCGCCGGTTACCCCGGCAATCAGCTTGGCGCGGGTCAACGCCCGGCTATGGGCATGTTCGGGGTCGAGGACGACGAGGATGCTGCGGACCGCTTGCATGGGCGTGAACTCCCTTCAAAGGTGGCGACCAATGCCTGACTATAGTCGGCGCTCCCCACATCGCCGCTTGACGTACATCAAGCATAGCCACTGGTGCTACCGGCCACCGTCGGTATAATCGCCGGTCCTGTCTGCACTGTGTGGTTGCACGTTTATGTCCCTGACCCCCGAAATCGACGCCTTCCTCGGCTGCCCGACACCAGATGCCTGGATCGAGGCCGCACTTGCCGACCAGGAAACCCTGCTGATCGACCACAAGAATTGTGAGTTCAAGGCCGCCAGCACGGCGCTCAGCCTGATTGCCAAGTACAACACGCACCTGGACCTGATCAACATGATGTCGCGCCTGGCCCGCGAAGAGCTGGTACACCACGAGCAGGTGCTGCGCCTGATGAAGCGCCGTGGCGTGCCGCTACGCCCGGTGTCGGCGGGGCGCTACGCTTCCGGCCTGCGGCGCCTGGTGCGTGCCCATGAGCCGGTCAAGCTGGTGGATACGCTGGTGGTTGGGGCGTTCATCGAGGCACGCAGCTGCGAGCGCTTCGCGGCGTTGGTACCGCACCTCGATGAGGAGCTTGGCAGGTTCTATCACGGCCTGCTCAAGAGCGAGGCGCGCCATTACCAGGGTTACCTGAAGCTGGCCCACCACTACGGCGATGAGGCGGACATTGCCCGCCGCATCACCCTGGTGCGGGAAGCGGAAGCCGAACTGATCCAGTCGCCGGACCAGGAACTGCGCTTCCACAGTGGTATCCCGATGGTGCAGGCCGCCTGACGCTCAGTTGCGGCGCCCCAGCAGCAGGCCGACCACCAGGCCGAAGCCGGCCGACACGGCAACGGTCTGCCAGGGGTGCCCGCCAATGTAGTCCTGGGTAGCGTCCACCACCGGTTGCGCCTTGGCGCGCACCTCACCGGCAGCCTGGCGCGCCTGGCGCAGTTTCAGGCTCACCTGGGCGCGCAGGGTTTCCGCCTCTTCGCCTACCAGGGTAGCGCTCTCGGTCAGCAGTTTTTCCGACTCTTCGATCAGTGCCTGCAGCTCACTGAATACCTGGTCCTTGATTTGATCGTTATCCGGTACGGCAGTTTTTCGGGCCATGAACACGTCCTCGTCGATGGGTAGTTGAACAATGGATGCCGCTGCGCCGGGAAAGTTGCTTCGGCTTGGTGATGTGGCGCTGTCACGGTGTAAGATAGCGGCCATTTTCAGCAGGCAGGTACCTTCATGAGTTTCAATCTGGCCAACATGAGCTTCGAGGAACGGGCGCAGATCGAGGCCGAAAAGGCGCGGCTGTTCGAAATGTGGCAAAACAACCTGGGCAAGGCCAAAGGTGACGCTGCCCGCCTGATCGCGGAAAAGCCGCGGCGCAAGGGCAAGTGGGCAGAGTGGGTACGGGCTGAACTCGATGGCATGACCCCGCCCGAATACGCAAGCCTCGTGCGCAGCGAAGTGAACAAGATGATGGCCGCGGCCAGCGCAAACCGCTGATCCCCTTACCAGTCGAGATTGCCACCTTTGGGCAGGTCTAGCTTGCCCTCGTCGCTGAACCGCACCGTACCCAACGGCCCGCCGGCCAGTTTCCCGCGCAGCTTGTAGGGCATGCCCTGCAGTGAGCCCAACGTACTCAGCCCGTAGGCCTGGCGGATGAAGGCGAACGCCGTGATGCTGACCGGCACGCTGATCACCGCTTCATCATAGCGCCCGATATGCCCTTGCTGGTCGCTGACGCCGGAGGCCAGTGGCTGGCCGTTGACTTCCAGGTTCAGCGCGATGCCGTTGAAGTCGAGCGGGGTTTCGTTGGGGTTCTGTACCCGCATCTTCACGGCCATGCGCATTTCCAGGTCCTGGCCCGGCAGCGGGTCGATGCCGATCACGCTGATCGTCAGCGGGTCGCGGGCCTGAAACAGCGCGCAGGCGTTGAGCGCGCCGAGCAAGGCCAAGGCCAGGAGCAGGCGGGTGAGACGGTACAATCGTGCAGTCATGTGAACCAACCTTGGCAGCCAAGTGGTGGCTGCAGTGTGGCAAATGCACGGCAGCGTTGAAAGTGGCAGGCTTAATGAAAGATACTGTTTCTCATTAACGCCCGATAATTTCTCCTACTGGCAGTATTTGCACCCCATGCTGACGTCTCCCGTGTCCGGGCTGCTGGCAAGTTTCCAGGAGCACTACGACGACCTGCTGCAGTTTCTCACCCGGCGCATGAGCGACCGGCAGCGTGCTGCCGATGTGGCCCAGGAGACTTACCTGAAGCTTGCCAAGATCGACGAGCAGGCCGTGCCGGTACTGCACGCGCGCAGTTTCATCTTTCGCGTTGCCGGCAACCTGGCCATCGATGCCCTGCGCCGCGAGCAACGCATCGCCGCCAGCCATGAAGACAGCGACGGCGCCGGGGAGGTGGCCTGCCCGGCACCTGCACCCGAGGCAACCCTGCTGGCCCGCGAGCGCTTGCAGATGCTCGACCAGGCCCTGCTGCAGCTGCCCGGCAACGCCCGCGAGGCGCTGTTGCTCAACCGCGTCGAGGGCCTGACCCAGGCGCAGATCGCACAACGGCTGGGCGTTTCCGAGAGCATGGTGGCAAAATACATTGGCCAGGCCTTGCGCCACTGCCGTGACTGGCTCAAGCATAACCATGACTGATACCCCGACCATGCACCCGCCCCAGCCGCTCAGCGACCTGTCCGACGATGCCCTCGACTGGCAGGTATTGCTGCATTCGGGCCATGCCACGGCAGCGGATCAGGCGCGTTACCAGCGCTGGTGCCAGTTGAGCCCGGCGCATGCCGAGGCGGCCCTTGAAGCCCAGGCGCTGTGGCAGGACATTGGCCAGGCGCCAACCGCCCAGGCGTTCCAGGCCCAACCCATTCGCCGCCGACGCCACTGGGCAGCAGGCATCGCCGCTGCGGTGGTGCTGCTGGTTGCTGGCGTCGGCGGCTGGCAACGGGCGCCCGTGTGGCTGGCGGACTACTACACCGGGCTGGGCGAGCGGCGCAGCATCACCCTGGCAGACGGCTCGCGCGTACTGCTGAACAGCGCCAGCGCCCTCGATGTGCGCTACAACGCTAGCGAACGCCGGGTGGCCTTGCAAGCAGGCGAAGCGTTGTTCGAAACCGCCGCCGACCCGCGCCCCTTCGTGGTGGAGACGGCGGGGGAGGCGGTACAGGGCAGCCACGCCACCTTTAGCGTGCGCCGCGATGGCCAAGTGGTGCTGGCCAAGGGTGAGGCCAAAGTGGGTGAGCGGGAGCTCGCCGTGGCGCCGGACGCCAGTGCCCAGACCGCCTGGCAGCGGGGCAAGTTGATCTTCAACGGCAAGCCCCTTGGCCAGGTGCTGGCGGAGCTTGAGCGCTACCAGCAAGGCCGCATCCTGCTCTCTGACCAGAAGCTCGCAGCCCTGGAGGTCAGTGGCGTGTTCGACCTCGACGAACCCCAGGCCTTGCTGCGCACCCTGGAGCAGCGTTATGGCCTGAAGGTCACTTACTTGCCGTGGTTGGCCGTGGTGCATTGAGCCCCCAGGGGCCTTGGCAGAATATTTTTCATTTGGCACTGCAAGTTCGCACAAGCCAGATCGTCGTAGTGGGACTGATCAGCAACCCATTCTCATTTACGACTTGTCTGGAAGCTTATTCGTGCCCTTGATGCCCATGCCCTCGTACCGTCGCGGCGGTCGTTTCCACCATGCCCTGCTGTCCTGCAGCGCCCTGGCCGTGCTCGCCGGCCCCTTGCAGGCCTGGGCCGCAACGGATGCAGGCGCGCAGGTGCAGAGCCGCCAGGTTGCGCTGGATGTGCCCGCGCAAGCGCTGGACCAGGCCCTGACCGCGTTCGCCGACCAGGCGGGGCTGCACCTGCTGTACACCACCGCCGATGTTGCCGGCCTCACCAGCCCGGCCCTGCAAGGCAGCTACGGCGTCGACCAGGCACTTCAGCAACTGCTTGCCGGCAGCGGCATGGCCTGGCACTACAACGACAGCCGCACCATCACCTTGCGCAAGGCCGATGGTGCGCCCCAGGCGGTCAACCTCAAGCCTATCGAAGTCAGCGTCGCCTCGCGCACCAGCACCGCCATCAGTGAAATCCCCGGCACCGTCTGGGTCGTCGACCAACAGCAACTGCGCGAGCAGATCGACAGCGGCGTCAGCCTCAAGGAAGCCATCGGCAAGCTGGTGCCGGGCCTGGACCTTGCACCGGAAGGGCGCACCAACTACGGCCAGAACATGCGTGGGCGCAACGTGCTGGTGATGATCGATGGCGTCAGCCAGAACAGCTCCCGCGGCCTGTCGCGTCAGTTCGACAGCATCTCGCCGTTCAACGTCGAGCGTGTCGAAGTGTTGTCTGGTGCCAGCGCCATCTACGGCGGTGGCGCCACCGGCGGCATCATCAATATCGTGACCAAGAAGGGCGAGCCCGGCCCGGCCCGTTTCGAAACCCAGCTCGGTGCCAGCAGCGGTTTCAACAACAGCGACGACCTGGCCACCCGCTTCGCCCAGTCGGTCAGCGGCGGCAACGAGCGTATCCACGGCCGCCTGGGTATTTCTGGCGAGCAGAACGAAGCGTTCTACGACGGTGCGGGCGACCAGATCTTCATCGACAACACCCAGACCGACCTGCAGTACAACCGCACCCTCGATATCCTCGGCACCCTCGGCATGCAGTTTACCGAGCAGCAGAGACTCGACCTGCTGGCCCAGTACTACGACTCCGGCAACCACGGCAGCACCGGCATCTATTTCCCCAACCTCAAGTACAACGCGCCCTCCGACCTTGAAGATGCCGAGCTGCGCAGCGGCTACTCGTCGGACCTGGAGCCACGTACCCGGCGCCTGCTGCTCAACGCCAACTACCACCACACCGACGTCCTGGGCCAGGACTTCTACCTGCAGGCCTCATACCGCAAGGAAGACGACAACTTCTACCCGTTCCCCTACTACAACCGCGCCACGCCCACCGGTTCGCGCGGGGTGTACTTCGCCGCGTCGCAGCAGAACTTCGAGGTCACCAGCCTCAAGGGCCTGTTCGCCAAGCAGTGGAACAGCCTGAAGCTGACCTACGGCCTGGACCTGGACCGCGAGCGCTTCAATGCCGAGCAGACCACCTTCGACGCCCTGAGCTCGTCTGAAAGTGGCGGCCTGAGCATGGATGAGCAGAGCAAGGCCGCGCGCTACCCCAGCTACCGGGTCGACGGCGTGTCGGTGTATGCCCAGCTCGACTGGCACGCCACCGACAACCTCACCTTGTCAGGCGGCGCCCGGCGCCAGCAGATGGACGTCGACGTCAGCGATTTCAAGGGCGTGCCCGGCGGCAGCAACGACTACCAGGTGAACCTGTACAACATCGGTGCCATCTACGACTTCAAGAACGGCCACCAGGTCTGGACCAACTACGGCGAGGGCTTCGACCTGCCAGACCCGGCCAAGTACTACGGCAAGCAGGGCTTGAGCGTGGCCGACAACCCACTGGCCGGCATCAAGAGCCGCCAGGTCGAGCTGGGTTGGCGCTACGCCGACCTCGACTGGGACGCCCAGGCGGCGTTGTACTACATCTGGTCGGACAAGATCATCAACGTCGATTCGCAAACCCTGACCATCAACGTCGAAGACCAGAAGAGTCGCGACTTTGGTTTCGAAGGTGCCCTGACCCGGCACTTCCAGACCGGCTGGGAAGCCGGCGGCACCTTGCACCTGACCCGTTCCGAGGAAGAGGCTGCCAACGGCGGTTGGATCAAGCGTGATGCCCGCTATGCATCATTGTCCAAGGCCACCGCGTTCGTTGGCTGGAAAGGCGATGGCCGCAGCGCACGGTTGCAGGCCAACCATGCGTTCAGCCTCAAGGACGATGCCGACCATGAAATCGACGGGTACACCACGTTCGATCTGCTGGGTAGCCAGGAAACCGGGTTCGGCACCTTCAGCGCCGGGGTGCAGAACCTGCTGAACAAGCAATACAGCACGGTCTGGGGGCAGCGGGCGACGCTGTTCTACTCGCCCACCTACGGGCCTGCCTACCTGTATGACTACCAGGGGCGTGGCCGCACCTACACCCTGACTTGGAGCATGGCTTACTGAGGCCTGCTGATTCCAAGCCGGCGCCGCCCCGGTAGGAGCGAGCGTAGCTCGCGATGGGGCGCGCAGCGGCCCTAGGGTTTCAGCTTCGCGGCTTATCGCGCCGGGGCTGCTTTGCAGCCCATCGCGAGCTGCGCTCGCTCCTACAGGGGATCGCAGCTCGGCTCGGAAAACACCGCCAGCAGATCTTCCACGAAGGCTGCCTGCGCCTCCCCAGGCCCCTGCGCTCGATGCCTGGCCAAGGTAAAGGGCACCACGAAGTCCAACCCCGGCTCCAGCGCCCGCAACAGCCCCTGCGCCTCCCAGCTCGCCGCGCAGTGGCACGGCAGATAACCAATGTGCCGCCCCGACAAGATCAACGTCAGCACGCTTTCAATCTGCTCCGCCACGGCCATGCTGCGCCTACTCTGGAACGGCTCGCCACCTTTCAGGAAGCGATAAGGGTGGCGCACCTGGTCCACCTCCAGCAATTGCTCCAAGGCAACCTGCCCGGCGGTGAACAACGCATGCCCTTTGCCGCAATAGAGCCGCTGGCGCTCCTCGAACAAGGGCTGGTAATCGAACGCCGCCTGGTTGCCGGAAAAATAACTAATCGCGCAATCGAGCCGCTGCTCCAGCAGCAACCGCTCCAACTGCGCCGGGGGCGCACTGATCAGCTCCAGTTGCACCGACTCCTCCCGTTGGCGAAAGCGCGCAATCGCCGAGGCCAGCTTCAGGCTGACCGCCGTGTCCTGGTTTTCCGCCATGCCCACCCGCACCGTTCCCAGTAGGCGGCCGGCCACACCGTTGGCCTGCTGGCGAAACTGCTCGATGTTCAGCAGCAAACCACGCGCCGCATCCAGCAGCAGTTCGCCCTTGTCGGTCAGGCGAAAGCCCCCCTTGCCCCGGCTGCACAGGCGATAACCCAGGCGCGTTTCCAACTGGGCCATGCGCTGGCTGATGGTGGGTTGGCTGAGCCCTAGCACCCCCTGCGCGGCACTGAAGCCACCGGCCTCGACTACAGTGACGAACAGCCGCAGCAGGTGCAGGTCGGGGTCGTGAAGTTGTCCGAGCATACATTGCTCCTGGTGAATGTCAGCTTTGCAGACTTGCCATTCTTGCAATGTAACCCGGCTGGCATGCTGTCGGCATCCACCCACTTGCCGAGGTGCCTGTCATGCGTCGATCGTTGTGTCTGCTTGGCCTGCTGTCCATGGAACTGGCTTTGGCCCTGCCACTGCAGGCCGAAGAAAAAGTCGTCAACCTCTACAGCTGGGCCGACTACGTCGCACCCGAAACCCTGCAGCGCTTCGAGCGTGAAACCGGCTACAAGGTGCGCTACGACACCTTCGACACCACCGAAGTGCTGGAAACCAAGCTGCTCACCGGCGGCAGTGGCTACGACGTGGTGGTGCCTTCGTCCACCGTGCTGGCCCGCGCACTCAAGGCCCAGGCGCTGCAGCCACTGAACGCACAGGCCATGCCCGGTTACGCCAACCTCGACAAAGACCTGCTGGCCAAGCTGGCCGAAGCCGACCCGGGCAACCGCTACGCCGTGCCGTACACCTGGGGCACCCTGGGCTTGGGGGTGAATGTGCAAGCGGTGCGCCAGCGCCTGGGCGATGTGCCGCTGGACAGCCTCGACCTGCTGTTCAAGCCTGAATACGCCAGCCGCCTGAAGGAATGCGGCATCGCCATGCCCGACTCGCCCCAGGAAGTGATCGGCGTAGCCCTCAACTACCTCGGCAAAGACCCCTACAGCCAGGACAAGGCCGACCTGGCCGCGGCGCAGCAACTGCTGAACCAGCTGCAGCCGTCGATCAGCTATGTCGCCAACGGCCGGCAGATCAGCGACCTGGCCAATGGCAGCGTGTGCCTGGCACTGACCTACAACGGCGACGCCGCCATGGCCGCAGACCAGGCCCGCCGCGCCAACAAGCCGTTCGAGCTGATCTACCGCATTCCACGCGAAGGCACGTTGGTGTGGCAGGACAACCTGGTCATTCCCAAGGATGCGCCGCACCCCCAGGCAGCCCGGGCCTTCATCGCCTTCATGCTCCAGCCCGAATCGGTGGCTGCGCTGACCAACGCGCTGTTCTTCGCCAACGCCAACCAGGCCGCCACACCGCTGGTGGATGAGGCCGTGCGCAACGACCCGGACATCTACCCACCCGCCCAAGTGCGCTCGCGCCTGTATGCCGACCGCAGCATGGCGCTGGCCGACCTGCGCCAGCGCAACCGCTTGTGGACGGCGTTCCGCAGCCGCCAGTGACCCCTCATTACAACGAAGGAGCCCCACCGTGGAGCAAGCCAGCAGCAACGACCAGGCCATGACCCGTGACAGCCTCTACGGCACAGCCGCAGAAAGCACCTACGCCGGCATTACCAGTTTCTCGCGCCGGCGCTACAGCCGCGACCTGCGTGGCGTCGACGTGGTGGTCAGCGGCGTGCCGTTCGACACCGCCACCAGCAATCGCCCAGGCGCACGTTTCGGGCCGCGGGCCATTCGTGCCGCTTCGGTGCAGCAGGCCTGGGCACGCCACTGGCCGTGGGCGTTCGACCCGTTCGACCACCTGGCCGTGATCGACTACGGCGACTGCGCCTTCGACAGCGGCACGCCGCAGTCGGTGCCAGGCAGCATCCAGGCCCACGCCGAGCATATCCTGCAGGCCGGCTGCGCGATGCTGACCCTGGGCGGCGACCACTTCATCAGCTACCCGCTGCTCAAGGCCCACGCCCGCCGCCACGGCCCGCTGGCGCTCATTCACTTCGATGCGCACAGCGACACCTGGCCAGACGAGGAGGGCAAGCGCATCGACCACGGCACCATGTTCTGGCACGCGGCCCGCGAAGGCCTGGTAGACCCGGCCCATTCGGTTCAGGTCGGCCTGCGCACCACCAATGATGACAGCCAGGGCTTTGCCATCCTCGATGCCCGGCAGGTGCACCGCCAGGGCACCGAGGCGATCATTGCGGCGATCCGCCAGCGGGTGGGCGAGCGCCCGGTGTACCTGACCTTCGACATCGACTGCCTCGACCCGGCCTACGCGCCCGGCACCGGCACCCCGGTGTGCGGCGGGCTGAGCACGGTGCAGGCGCTGGAAATTCTTGGCGGCCTGCGCGGCATCTACCTGGTGGGCATGGACCTGGTAGAGGTGGCACCCGCCTATGACCATGCCGACATCACCGCACTGGCCGGGGCCACCCTGGCCATGGAGATGCTGTGCCTGTATGCGGCGCGCCACAAGGTCGACAGCGCGGCTGCAAGCGGCTGAAACATCAGGAATCGCATTCACGCTTTTGCCGCGAACCCTTGGCGCCTTAGGCTATCCAAACGCATAAGGCGCGCTTTTTCGTGCAGGAGGTGAAGCATGAATCCTACATTGCCAACCTTGATCGTCGGCCTCGCGCTGTGCCTTCCCGTGCAGGCTGCCCCTGGGCAAACGCTGCAACTGGCCGCCAGCGACAGCAACCCATACAACAGCCCGATCCAGCGCGCCAACCCCAACAGCCGCCAGGGCAGCGTGCCAGCCACCCCGCCCGTGCGCGGGCCGTCCACCGTGCCCAACCCGCGCCCGCCAACCCTGGATAACCACGGCATTGGCAATGGTGACAACCTGCGCCGCCAGCAACAGGCGCCAAACCTGGAACCCACCCGGCCAGCGCGCGACACCCCGCGCGCACCCTGAGCCCTCATCGAAAGGAATCCTAGATGTCTCGAAGCACCTGGCTGACCACCCTGACCGCCGCCGCCTTGCTGCCATTGTTGGCCCATGCCGCGCCAGAGCAGCGCTTGCCCAGTGAGCAGGGGCAACTGACCGTCAGCACCTTGGCCGATGGCTTGCGCAACCCCTGGGCGCTGGCGTTCCTGCCGGGTGGCAAGGACATGCTGGTCACCGAGCGCCCTGGCAACCTGCGCCTGGTCAGCGCCGAGGGCAAGGTTGGCCCGCCCATCAGCGGCGTGCCCAAGGTCTGGGCAGAAGGCCAGGGCGGCCTGCTGGATGTGGTGCTGTCACCCTCGTTCGCCAAGGACCGCACCGTCTACCTGTCCTATGCCGAGGAGGGCAGCGATGGCAAGGCCGGTACGGCAGTCGGCCGTGGGCAGCTGTCGCAGGACCGCGCGCGGCTGGAGCACTTCAGTGTGATCTTCCGCCAGCAGCCCAAGCTGTCCGAAGGCAACCACTTCGGCTCGCGCCTGGTCTTCGACCGTGACGGTTTCCTGTTCATTGCCCTGGGCGAGAACAACCAGCGCCCCACGGCCCAGGACCTGGACAAGCTGCAAGGCAAGATCGTGCGCATCCTGCCGGATGGCGAAGTGCCCAAGGACAACCCCTTCGTTGGCAAGCAGGGCGTGCGCCCCGAGATCTGGTCGTTTGGCCATCGCAACCAGCAGGGCGCGGCGCTGAACCCGTGGACCGGCAAGCTCTGGACCCACGAGCACGGCCCCCGTGGCGGCGACGAAATCAACATCCCGGAGCCGGGCAAGAACTACGGCTGGCCGATCGCAACCCACGGCATCAACTACTCGATGCTGCCGATCCCCGAAGCCAAGGGCAAGCATGTCGACGGCATGGTCGACCCGCACCATGTGTGGGAGAAGTCGCCGGGTATCAGCGGCATGGCGTTTTATGACAGCCCGACCTTCAAGGCCTGGGACCACAACCTGTTCATTGGTGCGCTGGCGAGTCAGGAGTTGATTCGTTTGCAGCTCGATGGCGACAAGATCGTGCATGAAGAGCGTTTGCTGGGTGACTTGAAGGCGCGGATTCGCGATGTGCGGGTGGGGCCGGATGGCTACCTGTATGTGCTGACCGATGCCAAGGACGGGGCATTGTTGAAAGTGGGGCTTGATAAGGGCTGAGGTAATGGGTGGCCTGCACGGGCCGCTTCGCGGGGCAAGCCCGCTCCTACAAATGCCTGGGTTTGATGGCCCATTGTAGGAGCGGGCTTGCCCCGCGAAGAGGCCCGTATAGACTACAGCGTTACCTCAGGCCACGCCGACCGTCATGCCCCACGATCCGCAGTCTCTCTACCTGCAGGCGCTCACCCAGCAGGGCTTTACCCATGACTCCGCCCAGGCCCGTGCCGTCCAGGCCCTGCAAGCCTGCTTCCAGGCCCTGGAGCAGGGCAAGCGCCCCCAGGGCCTGTACCTCTGGGGCCCGGTCGGCCGCGGCAAAACCTGGCTCATGGACTTGTTCCACCGCTGCCTGGGCGTTCCGGCCCGGCGCCAGCACTTTCACCATTTCATGGCCTGGGTCCACCAACGCCTGTTCCAGCTCAACGGCACCGCCGACCCGCTGCAAGCACTGGCCCGTGAACTGGCCAGGGAAATCCGTGTGCTGTGCTTCGATGAACTGTTCGTCAGCGACATCGGTGATGCCATCATTCTCGGCCGGCTGTTCCAGGTACTGTTCGACCAGGGCGTGGTGATCGTCGCCACGTCCAACCAGCCCCCTGGGCAGCTGTACCGCGACGGCTTCAACCGCGAGCGCTTCCTGCCGGCCATCGCCGCCATCGAGCGTCACATGCAGGTGCTGCCCGTGGCCGGGGAGCAGGACCATCGCCTGCACCCGGGCGCCGAGCACAAGCGTTACTGGGTGGCCGAACCCGGCACGCGCGGCGCCCTTGAAAGCGTGTTCCAGCAGCTCAGCCCAGGCCTGCCGGGCACTGCCGAGCCCTTGCAGATCGGTGCCCGGCAGATTCGGGTGGTCCGGCGCAGTGCCCAGGCCATCTGGTGCCGTTTCGCCGACCTGTGCGAGCAACCCCTGGCCGCCATCGACTTCATGGCGCTGTGCGATGATTTTCCAGCCATCCTGCTCGAAGGCGTTCCTGCCCTGGGCGGCCAGCAGCAGCCCGGGCGCATCGCACGCGGTACGGAGGACGCAGCCGTGCGGGTCGAGGCAGGCGACCGCGAGCTGCCCATGCTGTCGCCCAGGGACGACGCCGTGCGCCGCTTCATCGCCCTGGTCGATGAGTGCTACGACCGCCGCGTGGCGCTGTACCTGGAAGCCCAGGTTCCGCTCGATGCCCTCTACACCCAGGGTTACCTGGCGTTCCCGTTCCAGCGCACCCTGAGCCGCCTGCGAGAGATGCAACTACAGCGTTTCCAGACCCTGTAGGAGCGAGCAAAGCTCGCGATCACCGGCAAGGCCGGTGCCAGGCACCCTGAGGGCTGCCTGGCAGCCCATCGCGAGCTCTGCTCGCTCCTACCGGCCTTGCGCCGATTTAGAAAAGGTCATCGTGTAGCCGGTGGCTGCCCCAGCCACTCCACCAGGGTGCGGTTGAAGCGCCGCGGTTCTTCGATCTGCGGTGCATGCCCCATGCCTTCGAACGTCACCAGTTGCGCATGGGGAATCAGCTTGGCCACCTGCGGCCCCAATTCCTGATACTTGCCCAGCTTGGCTTTCACCTCCGGCGGGGCGATGTCGCTGCCGATCGCCGTGGTGTCCTGGTCGCCGATCAGCAGCAGGGTCGGCATCTTCAGGTCCTTGAACTCGTGGTACACCGGCTGGGTGAAGATCATGTCGTAGATCAACGCCGAGTTCCACGCCACCGCTTCATGCCCCGGCCCCTGGTTCAGGCCCACCAACATGTGTACCCAGCGCTCGTACTCAGGCTTCCAGCGCCCGGCGTAATAGGTCTTGCGTTCATACTCGCGCACGCCCTCGGCGTCGAGTTTCAGCTCGCGGGCGTACCACTGGTCGACCGTGCGGTAAGGCACACCCAGGGCCTTCCAGTCCTCAAGGCCGATCGGGTTGACCATGGCCAGGCGCTCGACCTGCTGGGGGTACATCAGCGCGTAGCGGGTGGCGAGCATGCCGCCGGTGGAATGGCCAAGAATGATCGCCTGCTTCACCCCCAGTTGTTCGAGCAACGCATGGGTGTTGCTCGCCAGTTGCTGGAAGCTGTACTGGTAATGCGCAGGCTTGCTGGAGGTGCAAAAACCGATCTGGTCTGGGGCAATGACCCGGTAGCCGGCCTCGCTCAACGCCGCGAGGCTGGTTTCCCAGGTGGCGGCGCAGAAGTTCTTGCCGTGCATCAGCACCACGCTGCGGCCATTGGCCTGGCCCTTGGCGGGGATGTCCATGTAGCCCATCTGCAGGTTCTGGCCCTGGGACAGGAAGTCGAAATGCTTGAGGGGGTAGGGGTAGTCGAAGCCTTCGAGCTGTTTGCCATAGGTGGGCGATTCGGCAGCGATGGCCGGGGCGCCGACAAGGCAGGCCAGGGCCAGGGCGGTTGCGCGCAGCATGGGGAACTCCGTGTAGGGCCATGTAGGAAAGGGCGACTTTAACAGGCAGCGGAGCACCTTAAACGTTAAAGGTGTTACCAAGCATGAACCCCGAGCGCAGCCCCCTGCCGCGCCGGGGCTCAGGCGCTGGGAGGTTGCTGGTCCAGGTCGCGCATCAGCAGGCCGTATTCCAGCGCGACCTGTTCGGGAATCGGCAGGTACACCACGTGGCCATCGCCCGGCGCCACGTCGATGGCCTGCTGCTGGCGGTTGCACAGGCGGTGCAGGTCGAAATGGTAGTTGCCCCGTGGCGTCATCAATTCCAGGTGGTCGCCCACGGCGAAGCGGTTCTTCACCTTGACCTCGGCCAGGCCATCGATGCGCGCACCGGTCAACTCGCCCACGAACTGCTGGCGCTCGGACACGGAGTTGCCGCGTTGGTAGTTCTGGTACTCATCGTGCACATGGCGGCGCAGGAAGCCCTCGGTGTAACCGCGCTGGGCCAATGATTCGAGGTTGTCCATCAGGGCCCGGTCGAACGGCCGCCCGGCAGCGGCATCGTCGATGGCCTGGCGGTACGCTTGCACAGCGCGGGCACAGTAGAAGTGCGACTTGGTGCGGCCCTCGATCTTCAGCGAGTGCACGCCCATCGCTGCCAGGCGCTCGACGTGCTGGATCGCGCGCAGGTCCTTGGCATTCATGATGTAGGTGCCGTGCTCGTCTTCGAAGGCTGGCAGTTCGGTGCCGGGGCGGTTGCTTTCCTGCAGCAGGAACACCTGCTCGGTGGGGGCGCCCAGGCCCAGGGTAGGCTCAGCCTGGCGAACGATGTCGCCGCAGGCATCTTCGCCTGCGGGGCTGGCCTGGTACTTCCAGCGGCAGGCGTTGGTGCAACTGCCCTGGTTGGCGTCGCGCCGGTTGAGGTAGCCCGACAGCAGGCAGCGGCCGGAATAGGCCATGCACAGGGCGCCGTGCACGAACACTTCCAGCTCCATGTCCGGCACCTGCTGGCGAATCTCCTCGATTTCTTCAAGCGACAATTCCCGCGACAGGATCACCCGGCTCAGGCCCAGCCCCTGCCAGAACTGCACGCTGGCCCAGTTGACCGTGTTCGCCTGCACCGACAGGTGCACGGGCATCTGCGGGAACTGCTGGCGCACCAGCATGATCAGCCCTGGGTCGGACATGATCAGCGCATCCGGGCCCATGGCGATGACCGGCGCCAGGTCCTTGAGGAAGGTCTTGAGCTTGGCATTGTGCGGCGCGATGTTCACCACCACATAGAAGCGCTTGCCCAGGGCATGTGCCTCGGCGATGCCAAGCGCCAGGTTGGCGTGGTCGAATTCGTTGTTGCGCACCCGCAGGCTATAGCGTGGCTGGCCGGCGTAGACCGCATCGGCGCCATAGGCGAAGGCGTAGCGCATGCTCTTGAGGGTGCCGGCTGGGGCCAGCAGTTCGGGCTTGGCGGAAGGGGTCATGGGCGCACCGGGGCAAAAGGCTGGGATGCTAAGGCCAAGTGCTGCGCGCCGTATTGATTTGAATCAAGGCTATGAAGGCACTTTTCCAGGATTGCGCTGCACTAATAGCCATGACAGTCGAGGAGTCGCCATGAACCCAAACCCCCTGCACAACAAAGCCCTGGCGGTACTCCTGGCGCTGGTGACCATCGCCTTCGTGTGGATCATGCTGCCGTATTACGGCGCCATCTTCTGGGCGATCATTCTCGCCATCCTGTTCGCGCCGCTGCAGCGCCACCTGGTGATTCGCTTTGGCCGCCGGCGCAACCTGGCGGCCGCCAGCACCACCCTGGTGTGCCTGTTGGTGGCGATTCTGCCGGTGATCATCACCAGCGCCTTGCTGGTGCAGGAGGGCGCCACGCTGTACCAGCGCATCGAAAGCGGCCAACTGGACATCGCCGGTTACGTCGAGCGGGGCAAAGACATGCTGCCGGCGTTCGCCCAGCACGGCCTGGACCAGATGGGCATGGGCAACCTGGACGGGCTGCGCGACAAGATCAGCAAATGGGCGACCCAAGGCAGCCAGGTGCTGGCCAGCCAGGCGTTCAGCTTTGGCCAGGGCACCTTCGAGTTCCTGGTGAGTTTCGGCATCATGATGTACCTGTTGTTCTTCTTCCTGCGCGAGGGCCCCGACGTGGCGCGCCGGGTGCGGCTGGCGGTGCCGCTGCCCGAGCAGCAGAAGCGCCGCCTGCAGTTGAAGTTCAGCCGGGTGGTGCGGGCCACGGTCAAGGGCAACCTGCTGGTCGCCATTACCCAGGGTGCCCTGGGCGGCTTCATCTTCTGGGTACTGGGTATCCCCAGTGCGCTGGTGTGGGGTGTGTTGATGGCGTTTCTGTCGCTGCTGCCGGCGGTGGGCGCGGGCATCGTCTGGGCGCCGGTGGCGGCCTACTTCCTGCTGACCGGGGCCATACTGCCCGGGGTAATCCTCACCGCCTTCGGCGTGCTGGTGATCGGCCTGGTGGACAATTTGCTACGGCCGATCCTGGTGGGCAAGGACACGCGCATGCCCGACTACCTGATCCTGCTGTCGACCCTGGGCGGGTTGGCGGTGTTCGGGCTCAATGGGTTCGTGATCGGGCCGCTGATCGCCGCGCTGTTCATGTCCAGCTGGGCGATCTTCGCGGCCACCCAGCCGCAGGTTCAGTTGCCCCAATGAGGGCTAGCGGAAGCTGTAGGAAACCCCTGCATACACCCCAAGGCCTTCACCTGGGGTGGAGCGGGCAACGTCCAGCCCGGCATCGTCGTAGCCCGGGGTCACCGTGGCCGCGTAACGCTTGTTGGTGAGGTTGCGCAGGTCCAGCCAGGTTTGCCAGTCTTGCTTGGGCGAGTCCCAGCCCAGCCGCGCGCCCAGCAGGGCATAGGCATCGGCGTGGTAGCTGTTGGCGTAGTCCACCTGCACCTTGGAGGCCATCTGCGTGTTCACCCCGGCGTAGAACCCGCTCGGCCAGTCGTAGCGCAGCTCGGCCTGGTAGTAGTGCATGGGAATGCCCGGCAGGCGGTTGTTGCCGAACTTGTCGTCGTCGCGGTAGTGGAAGTCGCTGAAGGTATAGGCCTGGCGCAGGCTCAGCTTGCCGGTGCCGGAGCGCTCCCACAGAAGGCTGTCCAGGCCGGCCTCGACACCCTGGTGCACCGTGGGGCTGGCGTTGAATTCCTTGAACGGCAGGCCCTGCACCACTTCCACGTTGAGCAGTTCATGGCGCACCTGCGCGTAGTACCAGGCCAGGTCCCAGCGCCCCAGCGCCGAATCGCCACGGGCACCCAGCTCCAGGGTGGTGGCGGTCTGGTTCTGCATCTTCATCGGCTGGTTGGTCACCGGCGCACTCCACACCAGCGACCATGGGTGCGGCGGCTCCACCGAGCGGCTGAGGTTGCCGTACACCTGCAGGTCCGGGCGGATGTCGTAACGCAGCCCCAGGCGCGGTGCATAGTCCCAGTCATGCTGGCTCACCCGGCCGCCACTGGCCGGGTAGGTGACATCGCTCTCGCGGCGGGTGTAGATCATCGCCAGGCCCGTGGTCAGCCACAGGTCCGGCACCAGCTCCAGGTCATTGCCCACGTGCAGGACGGTGTCCGAGCCCTGGTAGCTGAAGTCGCGCGTGCGGGCGCCCACCACGTTATCCACCCGCGAGAACTGCGAGGCACCGCTGTTGGGCAGGTGCTTGGTGGTACGCCAGCCGACGGTGGTCTTGCTTTCATGGCCGAACAGGGTGTCGCGGCGCAGGTAGTTCAGCGTACCGCTGACATCGGTGTAGGCCACCTTCAGGCGCATGGCACCTTCGCGCAGGTCCATCGGGTAGTCGTGATAGACCAGCCCGGCCTCCAGGCGCGAATCGTCATCGAGGTAGAAGGTGGTCTTGTTGCCGACCCAGGTGCTGCCCGGCTGCGGCCGGCTGTCGTTACGCGACAGGTAGCCGGGGTTGGCCGCTCGCGGGTCGTGCTTGATCTGCTCCTTGGTCAGGCGCCCGGCCAGGTCGTTCTCGGTTTCCCGGTAGCGCAGGTAGAAGCGCGTTTCCAGGTTCGGGTTGAAGCGGTAGCCCACGTTGGCGGCGATGCCTTTCGCACTGCCGCTGCTGTGCCGCTGGTAGCCGTCGTATTCCGAATCGGTGAGGGCCACGTAGTAGTCGAGGTTGCCCAGTACCTGCCCGGAGCTGATATGCCGGTGCTGGTAGCCACGGCTGCCGACTTCATAGCGGACCTGCAGCGGTGCGGCATCGTAGCCGGTGTGGGTGACATAATTGATCGCCCCGCCCAGGGCCAGCGAACCCTGGTCAAAACCGTTGGCGCCGCGCAGCACTTCGGCGCGGCTCAGCCACAGCGGCTCGAACAGCTCGTAGGGGGTGCCGCCGGGGCCGGTCAGCGGCAACCCGTCGAACATCGTGTATACCCCCGAGCCGTGTGCACCGGGCGCACGGTTGATGCCCGAGCCACGAATCGACAGCTTGATGCCATCGTTGCCCGCCGACTGGGCAAACACGCCCGGTTGGTAGGCCAGCACATCGGCGTTGCTGGCCACTCGGCCTTGCTCCACGTGCTGCAGGTCCACCAGGTTGCTGGCGCCTGGAATCGTGCGCAGCTTCTCGCGGGCCTCGTCCAGTTCGCTTTGCGCTTCGTCGCTGATCAGCACCTGGCCCAGCTCCACGGCGGGTGCCGCCAGGGCTTGCGGGCTGGCGCTGGCGAAGGCCAACAGGCCGAGGAATGACGGCAGGGGCAAAACGGGACGCATCGGGCAACTCCAGGCGAAGGGCGGGCAACGGCGTTGTGACGCGCGAAATCATGCTCAGAGCACGCGGGATGTCGATTTATCGCGTGTCACCCCTGAAATACGGATGCCCAGGGCTGCGCTTTACACGTCGCCCAAGGCTGCCATGGCGCGCAAAAAAAACGCCCCGCAGGTGCGGGGCGTTTTTTGCTGCGGGGCTGATCAGCCGATCAGCTGCAGGCCTGCCTGCTGAACCAGGTCCAGCAACGGCTGCGGGTACACGCCCAGGACGAAGGCGAGGATGGCGATGGCCAGCAGCATCACGCCGCCGGTGCGCTGTTCCCACTTCAGCGGGGCGTCGTGGCGACGCAGGTTCGGCTCTACCAGGTACAGGGTGACCATCACCCGCAGGTAGTAGTACACGCCGATGGCGCTGCCGATCACCAGGGCGCCGATCAGCCACCACAGGTGCGACTCGACGCCGGTGGCGATGATGTAGAACTTGCCGATGAAGCCGGCCGTCAGCGGGATACCCGCCAGCGACAGCATCATCACGGTCAGCACCGCGGTCAGGTACGGGCGGCGCCAGAACAGGCCGCGGTACTCGTACAGTGCGTCGGCGTCACGGCCGCCATACGGCGAGGACATCAGGGTAATCACACCGAAGGCGCCGAGGCTGGTGATCACGTAGGTGACCAGGTACACGCCCATGGCTTCCATGGCCAGGCCCTTGCTGGCCACCAGGGCAATCACCAGGTAACCGAAGTGGGCGATGGACGAGTAACCTAGCAGGCGCTTGAGGTTGCTCTGGGTCAGCGCCAGCAGGTTGCCGATCAGGATCGAAGCCACGGCGATCACCGCCAGTACCGTGCTCAGCACGCCGCTGCTGGCGGCAGGGGAGAGCATGAACAGGCGCACCACCACGGCGAATACCGCCACCTTGCTGGCCGTGGCCAGGAATGCGGCCACCGGCGCCGGGGCACCTTCGTACACGTCCGGGGTCCACAGGTGGAACGGCACCAGCGACAGCTTGAAGGCCAGGCCCACCAGCATCATGCCCAGGCCCAGCTGTGCCAGCAGGCTAGGCATGCTGGTGGCCGCCAGGGCCTTGCCCAGCTGGTCGAAGGTCAGGCTGCCGGCGTCGGCGTACAGCAGGGCCATGCCGAACAGCAGGAAGGCGGAGCCGGCGGCCGACAGCACCATGTACTTGATGCCCGCTTCCAGTGAGCGCTTGTTGAAGAAGGCATACGCCACCAGGCCATACACCGGGACCGATAGCAGCTCCAGGCCGATGAACAGGCCCGCCAGGTGGTTGGCGCTGACCAGCACCAGGCCACCCAGGGCAGACATCAGCAGCAGCAGGTAGAGTTCTTCACGGTTGCCCGGGAAGCCGGTGGAGCCTTCGCCCAGGTAGGCGTGGGCCAGGGTGACGCAGGCCAGCGTCGCCACCAGGATGATCGCCATGTACAGGCAGGCGAACTTGTCGATGGTCACCAGCGAGGTGACCGCCAGCGGCGCGACCTTCAGCGCCGGCAGAATCGACAGCAGGGCCAGGTTCAGGCCCACGGTGGACAGCAGGAAGGTCTGCGAGTGGTTGCGCTTCCAGGCGATCGCCAGCATCACCACCACTGTGGTGATGGTGGTGATCAGCATCGGCGCCAATGCGATGAAGTGTTGAGTGGTGAATTCCATAGCGCTCTTACCGGGCCGAAGCGAGTTGAGTGAAAGCGGAACCGAGCCACTGCTGCACGCCGGTCATGGTGGCGGCAGAGGTGTCGAGGAACGGCTGCGGATACACGCCCAGCAGAATCAGCAGTACCGCCAGGCCCAGCACCATGATCAGCTCGCGGTTGTCCATGCCGGCCAGCACGGTGTCGGCCTTGGCCGGGCCGAAGTAGGCGCGGTGGATCATGATCAGCGAGTACACCGAGCCGAATACCAGGCCGGTGGTGGCGATCACGGTGATCCACGGTACATGCACGAAGCTGCCGATCAGGATCAGGAACTCGCCGACGAAGTTACCGGTGCCTGGCAGGCCAAGCGATGCGGCAGCGAAGAACAGGCTGATCGCCGGCAGGTAGGCGATGCGGTGCCACAGGCCGCCCATCTGGCGCATGTCACGGGTGTGCAGGCGCTCGTACAGCTGGCCAGACAGGATGAACAGCGCAGCAGCCGACAGGCCGTGGGCCAGCATCTGGATCACCGCGCCCTGCAGGGCTTGCTGGCTGCCGGAGTAGATACCGATCAGCACGAAGCCCATGTGCGAGACGCTGGAGAAGGCGATCAGGCGCTTGATGTCGGTTTGCGCGAAGGCCAGGAAGGCACCGTAGAAGATACCGATCAGGCCCAGGGTCATGGCGATCGGTGCAAACTCCGCCGAGGCGTTCGGGAACAGCGGCAGGGCGAAGCGCAGCAGGCCGTAGGCCGCGGTCTTCAGCAGGATACCGGCCAGGTCCACGGAACCTGCGGTGGGTGCCTGGGCGTGGGCGTCAGGCAGCCAGGAGTGGAACGGTACCACCGGCAGCTTCACCGCGAAGGCGATGAAGAAGCCCAGCATCAGCAGGTACTCGGTGCCAGCCGGCAGTTCGGCCTTGAGCAGGTCGCTGTAGTTGAAGGTGATGACGCCGGTGTTGGTGTAGTTGACCAGCACCAGGCCAAGAATCGCCACCAGCATGATCAGGCCGCTGGCCTGGGTGAAGATGAAGAACTTGGTCGCCGCGTAGATCCGGGTTTTCTTGCCGTCTGCCGAGCTGTGACCCCAGAGCGCGATGAGGAAGTACATCGGCACCAGCATCATTTCCCAGAAGAAGAAGAACAGGAACAGGTCCAGGGCCAGGAACACACCGACCACGCCGCCGAGGATCCACATCAGGTTGAGGTGGAAGAAGCCGACGTGGCGCTGGATCTCTTTCCAGGAGCACAGCACCGACAGCACACCGAGCAGGCCGGTGAGCAGGATCATCAGCAGCGACAGGCCGTCGAGGGCCAGGTGGATGCTGATGCCGAAGCGCTGGATCCACTGGACTTTGTATTCCACCGCCCAGTGCGGTTCGGCGCCTGGCGCGGGCGCCAGGGTGTAGTCGCCGTGAGCCCACAGCCACAGGCCGATGCCAAGCAGCAGGGACATGGTCAGCAATGCGATCCAGCGCGGCAGGGTGGCGCCGAAGCGCTCACCCAGCCAGCACAGAAGGCCGCCGATGAAGGGAATCAGGATCAGCCAAGGCAAAATCATGACGGGTTGGTTTCCTTTGGCAAAGTCGCAAGGTTCTTCATAGTCACACCGCAGCCACTACCACGGCGCCCAGCACCAGCACGGCGCCCACGGCGATCGAGGCGGTGTACCAGCGCAGCTGGCCGGTCTCGGTCTTGCTCATGGCAACGTTACCGCCGCGAGCGATGCGAGGAATCAGGCCAATGCTGCGGTCCACCGGGTCCTTGCGCAGGACATGGCTGATCAGCAGGTAAGGTTTGACGAACAGCTTGTCGTAGATCCAGTCGAAGCCCCAGGCGGCGAACCACCAGGCCGACAGGACGCGACCGATGCCGCTGTTGGCCACGGCGCTGACGAAGCGGCGCTGGCCCAGGAACAGCAGGGCCGACAGCAGGATACCGGCGATGGCGATGGCACCGGAGGTGATCTCCAGCGCATGCTTGGCTTCGCCACCGGCGTGGCCTGCGCTTTCCGGCAGCACGCCTGCCAGCGGCGGGGTGATCCAGGCGCCGACGAAGGTCGACAGCACGATCAGCACGCCCAGCGGCAGCCAGTGGCTGATGCCGTGGCCAGCGTGGGCTTCGGTCTTGGCTTCGCCGTGGAAGGCGATGAAGATCAGGCGGAAGGTGTACAGCGAGGTCATGAACGCACCGACCAGGCCGGCGTACAGCAGCCCGGTGTTGCCGCTGGCGAAGGCTTCCCAGAGGATTTCGTCCTTGGAGTAGAAGCCCACGGTCACGATTGGCAGGGCTGCCAGGGCAGCACCACCGACCACGAAGCTGGCGTAGGCCAGCGGCAGCTTCTTCCACAGGCCGCCCATCTTGAAGATGTTCTGCTCGTGGTGGCAGGCAACGATCACCGCACCCGAGGCAAGGAACAGCAGGGCCTTGAAGAAGGCGTGGGTCATCAGGTGGAAGATCGCCGCATCCCAGGCACCCACGCCCAGGGCCAGGAACATGTAGCCGATCTGGCTCATGGTCGAGTAGGCGAGGATACGCTTGATGTCGGTTTGCACCAGCGCGGCGAAGCCGGCCAGCACCAGGGTCACACCACCCACCACACCCACCAGGTGCAGGATGTCCGGGGCCAGCAGGAACAGGCCGTTGGTACGGGCGATCAGGTATACGCCCGCGGTCACCATGGTCGCGGCGTGGATCAGTGCCGAAACTGGGGTCGGGCCCGCCATCGCGTCGGCCAGCCAGGTCTGCAGCGGCAGCTGGGCCGATTTACCAACCGCACCACCGAGCAGCATCAGGGTCGCCAGCACCATCCAGGTGTCGCCGGCCTTGAACTTCTGCGGTGCCAGCACCAGCAGTTCCTGCACGTTCAGGGTACCCAGCTGGGCGAACAGGATGAACAGGCCGATGGCCATGAACACGTCGCCGATGCGGGTGACGATGAACGCCTTGAGTGCAGCGTTACCGTTGTTGCGGTTGCTGTAGTAGAAACCGATCAACAGGTACGAGCACAGGCCCACACCTTCCCAACCGAAGTAGATGAACAGCAGGTTGTCGCCCAGGATCAGGAACAGCATGCTGGCGATGAACAGGTTGGTGTACGAGAAGAACCGCGAGTAGCCGGTTTCACCGCGCATGTACCAGGATGCGAACAGGTGGATCAGGAAGCCCACCCCGGTGACCACGCCGAGCATGGTCACCGACAGGCCGTCCAGGTACAGGGTGAAGTTCGGCGCGAAGCCGTCCACCGACATCCACTGCCACAGCAGCTGGCTGTACGCACCGCCCTCAGGCGGGGCGACGTTGAACTGCCAGATGACGTAGGCGGCGGTGGCTGCCGACAGGCCCACCGAGCCAACGCCGATCAGCGCCGACAGGTTCTCCGAGAACCGCCCGCGGGAGAACGACAGCAGCAGGAAGCCGACGAGGGGGAAGACGAAAGTCAGGAAGAGAAGGTTCATCCGCGCATCTCACTGGCAGCATCGATGTCGAGAGTGTGGAAGCGGCGATACAGCTGCAGCAGGATCGCCAGGCCAATACTGGCCTCGGCGGCTGCCAGGCTGATCACCAGAATGAACATGATCTGGCCGTCGGGCTGGACCCAACGGGCACCGGCGACGATGAACGCCAGGGCAGATGCGTTCATCATGACTTCCAGGCTCATGAGCACGAAGAGGATGTTGCGGCGGACCATCAGGCCAACCAGACCTAAGCAGAACAGGATGCCGGCGACGGCCAGGCCATGTTCGAGAGGGATAGCACCCATGATTTACTCCTTCGCCTCGTTGCGGCCCAGGTGGAAGGCAGTGACGGCTGCCGCAAGCAGCAGCATCGAAGCCAGTTCGACCACCAGCAGGTACGGGCCGAACAGGCTGATACCCACTGCTTTCGGGCCCACGGTGGTACCGCTGATGGCCGCGCCGCTTGGCGCGACGAACAGCACGTACAGCAGCTCCAGCAGCAGCAGGGCGGCCAGCAGCACCGGCCCTGCCCAGATGCCGGGCTTGAGCCAGCCCCGTTCCTGGGCCACCGACGCCGGCCCCAGGTTGAGCATCATCACCACGAACACGAACAGCACCATGATGGCGCCGGCGTAGGCGATCACTTCCAGGGCGCCGGCGAACGGCGCACCCAGGGCGAAGAAGATCATCGCAACGGAAATCAGCGAGATGATCAGGTACAGCAAGGCGTGCACGGGGTTGGTCCCGGTCACCACCCGCAGGGTGGAAACCACGGCGATCCCGGATGCGAAGTAGAAAGCGAATTCCATCTTTCTGTCCTTATGGGAGCAAGCTCTTCACGTTGATCGGCTCGGCTTCGTTCTGCGCAGCGCCTTTCGGCTTGCCAGCGATCGCCATACCCGCAACACGGTAGAAGTTGTAGTCAGGGTTCTTGCCGGGGCCGGAGATCAGCAGATCTTCTTTCTCGTACACCAGGTCCTGACGCTTGAACTCGGCCATTTCGAAATCCGGAGTCAGCTGGATCGCGGTGGTCGGGCACGCTTCTTCACACAGGCCGCAGAAGATGCAGCGCGAGAAGTTGATGCGGAAGAACTCCGGGTACCAGCGGCCGTCCTCGGTTTCGGCCTTCTGCAGCGAGATGCAGCCAACCGGGCAGGCCACCGCGCAGAGGTTGCACGCCACGCAGCGCTCCTCGCCGTCGGGGTCGCGGGTGAGGACGATGCGGCCGCGGTAGCGCGGCGGCAGGTACACGGGTTCTTCGGGGTACTGCAGGGTGTCGCGCTTGCGGAACCCGTGGGAGAACACCATTGCCAGGCTGCGCAGCTGGGTGCCGGTGCCCTTAACGATGTCGCCGATATACTTGAACATGGGTCAAATCCTCACTGGGCCGCGACGGCTGGCGTGTTGTAGAGCACGATCGCAGCGGTCACCAGCAAATTGATCAGGGTCAGCGGCAGGCAGAACTTCCAGCTGAAGTCCATCACCTGGTCATAGCGTGGGCGCGGGATCGAGGCGCGCAGCAGGATGAACAGCATGATGAAGAACGCGGTCTTCAGGGCGAACCACAGGAACGACAGTTGCGGCAGGATGCCGAACGGGCCGTGCCAGCCGCCGAAGAACAGGGTCACCAGCAGCGCCGAGATGAGGATGATGCCGATGTACTCACCGACGAAGAACATGCCCCATTTCATGCCGGCATACTCGATGTGGTAGCCGTCGGCCAGTTCCTGTTCCGCTTCTGGCTGGTCGAAGGGGTGACGGTGAGTCACGGCCACGCCGGCGATGAAGAAGGTGCAGAAACCGAAGAACTGCGGAATGATGAACCACAGGTTCTGGGCTTGGTATTCAACGATGTCGCGCATGTTGAACGAACCCACCTGCACCACCACGCCCATCAGCGCCAGGCCCAGGAACACTTCGTACGACACGGTCTGCGCCGAGGCGCGCAAGCTGCCCAGCAGGGCGTACTTGTTGTTCGACGACCAGCCGGCGAACAGCACCGCGTAGACCGACAGGCCGGCCATGGCGAAGAAGAACAGCAGGCCGATGTTCAGGTCGGCGACGCCCCACAGCGGGGTGATCGGAATCACGCAGAAGGCGATCAGCAGGGCACTCATGGCCACCACTGGCGCCAGGGTGAAGATCATGCGATCGACGAAGGGCGGGTTCCAGTCTTCCTTGAAGAACATCTTCAGCATGTCGGCAGCGATCTGGAACATACCGAACGGGCCGACGCGGTTCGGACCGTAACGGTCCTGCCACCAGCCCAGCAGGCGGCGCTCGACGAAGCTGAGCAGCGCGCCGCAGACCACCACCGCGAGCAGGACCACCACGGCCCGGACCACGGTGAGGATCACATCGATCACTTCGGGGGTGAACCAGCTCATTGTGCTGCCTCCTGCAGACCTTCGACGGATGCACCGAAGATGGCAGGCGGAATGCCGGCCAGGCCTTTGGGCAGGGCCACCAGGCCTGCGCCCAGTGCTTCATTGATGCGCAGCGGCAGGCGCAGGGCCACGCCAGCCACGTTCAGGCTCAGCAGGGCACCTTCGTTGACGCCCAGGCGGTCGGCTTCGGACTTGGCCAGGGCCACGTAGGCGGCCGGGATGCGCTCTTGCACCGGGGTGGCGCGCGAGGAGTTCTCTTCGCTGCCGAACAGGTGGAAGAACGGAACCGCCGTCCAGGTGCCACGGGCTGGGTTGAAGGCGCCTGGAACGGCGTTGAACCAGCTCAGGCGGTCGCCTTGCGACTCGATCAGGCGCACGCCAGGGTCACCGGCACGCAGGTGGCCGCCGACCTCGTCCTGAAACTTGTTCCAGGCCTGTGGCGAGTTCCAGCCCGGCGACCAGGCGAACGGTACTTGCTGGCGCGGTTCGGCCGAGCCCGAGTAGCCTTCCATGGAGAAGGCGAACGCGGTGTCCTTGTCCTGCGGGGTACGTGGCTCGTGCACGCTGATGTTGGCGCGCATGGCGGTACGGCCGGAGTAGCGCAGCGGCTCACGGGCGAGCTTCATGCCCTTGATGCGGAATGCCGCGCTTGGCGCTGCGTTGACGATGCCGGCCAGTTGCGGGGCGGCTTCGGCGCAGGCGCTGGTGACGTGGTCCAGCTGGGTCCAGTCGACCGGCTTGTTGAGCAGGGTGGCACGCAGGGCGTGCATCCAGCGCCAGCCTTCGTGGACTTGAATGCTGCTGTCCAGGTACTGCGGGTCGAACACCTGGAAGAAGCGCTGGGCACGACCTTCCTGGCTGACCAGGGTGCCGTCGCCTTCGGCGAACGAGGCCGCTGGCAGCACCAGGTGGGCGCGGTCGAGGGTCGCGGTCTTGGAGTGGTCGGCAACGATCACCACCTTGGCCGCAGCCAGGGCAGCGTCGACCTTGGCGGCCGCTACGCGGGCGTACAGGTCGTTTTCCAGCACCACGATGGCGTCGGCCTTGCCGCTGATTACAGCGTCCAGCGCGGCATCGACGGAGTCGCCGCCGAGCATGGCCAGGCCCAGGCTGTTGGCCTCAGGCACCACCAGGCTCAGCGAGCCGTTCTTCTCGCGCAGTTGCAGGGCCTTGGCGATGTTGGCGGCGGCTTCGATCAGCGCAGGGTCGGCCAGGGACGTGCCCGCTACCACCAGTGGGCGCTTGGCGGCGACCAGGGCATCGGCGATGCGCTGGGCCAGGGCCTTGGCTTCTGCGTCCAGGCCTTCGACGGCCGGGGCGCTCGGGTCGATGGCGTTGGCCACGGCGAAGCCCAGGCGCGCCAGGTCGGCAGGGGCTGCGTGCACGCATTCCTCGGCCACGTCGTCCAGCTTGGTTTCAGCCAGCGAGGCGATGAACAGCGGGTACAGCGCGTGCTGGCCGATGTTCTTCACCGCAGCGTCGAGCCACGGCTGCACTTTCATCGCTTCGGCCATGGCCTCGGCCTTGCCCTTGGTGGCCTGGCGCACGGCCAGGGCAACGCGGGCAGCGGTTTGGGTCAGGTCTTCACCGAGCACGAACACGGCGTCGTGGTCTTCGATGTCGCGCAGGGTCGGCACCGGCAGCGGGCTGTTGTTCAGCACGTTCAGGGCCAGGCGCACACGGGCCAGCTCGCCGGCTTCCATACCGCTGTAGAAGTAGTCGGCGCCCACCAGCTCACGCAGGCCGTAGTTGCTTTCCAGGCTGGCGCGTGGCGAGCCGATACCGACGATGGTACGGCCGCGCAGCAGGTCGGCGGCCTTGTCCAGGGCGGCGTCCAGGCTCAGCTTGGTGCCGTCGGCCAGGTAAGGCTGGCGCGGGCGGTCCTTGCGGTTGACGTAGCCGTAGCCGAAGCGGCCGCGGTCGCACAGGAAGTACTGGTTGACCGAGCCGTTGAAACGGTTCTCGATCCGGCGCAGTTCGCCATAGCGCTCGCCCGGGCTGATGTTGCAGCCGCTGGAGCAGCCGTGGCAGATGCTTGGGGCGAACTGCATGTCCCACTTGCGGTTGTAGCGCTCGGAGTGGGTCTTGTCGGTGAACACACCGGTTGGGCAGACCTCGGTCAGGTTGCCGGAGAACTCGCTTTCCAGCACGCCGTCTTCGACGCGGCCGAAGTACACGTTGTCGTGGGCGCCATATACGCCCAGGTCGGTACCACCGGCGTAGTCCTTGTAGTAGCGCACGCAGCGGTAGCAGGCGATGCAGCGGTTCATCTCATGGGCGATGAACGGGCCGAGGTCCTGGTTCTGGTGGGTACGCTTGGTGAAACGGTAGCGGCGCTCGTTGTGGCCGGTCATTACCGTCATGTCCTGCAGGTGGCAGTGGCCGCCTTCCTCGCACACCGGGCAGTCGTGCGGGTGGTTGGTCATCAGCCATTCGACGACGCTGGCGCGAAACGCCTTGGACTCATCGTCATCGATGGAAATCCAGGTGCCGTCGGAGGCAGGGGTCATGCAGGACATGACGATACGACCACGGGTGTCGTTCTCGTCGGTGTACTGCTTGACCGCACACTGCCGGCAGGCGCCGACGCTACCGAGCGCCGGGTGCCAGCAGAAATAGGGGATGTCGAGGCCCAGTGACAGACACGCCTGTAACAGGTTGTCTGCACCGTTGACTTCGAGCGCTTTGCCGTCTACGTGGATAGTGGCCATTGTTCAAAGTTCTTCGTTGGCCCGCGTGAGCGGGCGTGGCTAATGGAAATCGGTGAGCGTGCGGCACGCCACAATCAGGTTGGGCCTGCCAGTACGCTGGCGAGTGGCACGGACCACCCGCCTAATCATCTTGTTATGCGCCGACCACGATCGGCTTGGCCAGGTTAGGGCGCAGGGTGCCAGCGCTTTCGGGCGCCACACCTGCCTCGAACTCCGACCGGAAGTACTTGATGGCACTGCCCAATGGCTCGACGGCACCTGGTGCGTGAGCACAGAAGGTGCGGCCTGGGCCGAGGAAGTTGACCAGCCCCAGCAGCGTCTCGATGTCTTCGGCGCGGCCCTGGCCTTTTTCCAGTGCGCGCAGCATCTTCACGCTCCATGGCAGGCCGTCGCGGCATGGGGTGCACCAGCCGCACGATTCGCGGGCGAAGAACTCCTCCATGTTGCGCAGCAGCGACACCATGTTGATGCTGTCGTCCACCGCCATGGCCAGGCCCGTACCCATCCGGGTGCCGACCTTGGCGATGCCACCGGCGTACATCTGCGCGTCGAGGTGCTCGGGCAGCAGGAAGCCAGTACCGGCGCCGCCTGGCTGCCAGCACTTGAGCTTGAAGCCGTCGCGCATGCCGCCGGCGTAGTCTTCGAACAGCTCGCGGGCGGTGACGCCGAACGGCAGTTCCCACAGGCCTGGGTTCTTCACCTTGCCGGAGAAGCCCATCAGCTTGGTGCCGTGGTCTTCGCTGCCTTCACGGGCCAGCGACTTGTACCAGTCGTTGCCGTTGGCGACGATGGCCGGCACGTTGCACAGGGTTTCGACGTTGTTCACGCAGGTCGGCTTGCCCCACACGCCCACGGCGGCAGGGAAGGGCGGCTTGGAGCGCGGGTTGGCGCGGCGGCCTTCCAGGGAGTTGATCAGCGCGGTTTCTTCACCGCAGATGTAACGCCCGGCGCCGGTGTGCACGAACAGCTCGAAGTCGAAGCCGCTGCCCAGGATGTTCTTGCCCAGCAGGCCTGCGGCCTTGGCTTCATCGATGGCGCGGTTGAGGTTCTTCGCGGCCGTGGTGTATTCGCCACGCAGGAAGATGTAGCCACGGTAGGCCTTCAGGGCGCGGGCGCTGATCAGCATGCCCTCGACCAGCAGATGGGGCTGTTGCTCCATCAGCATGCGGTCCTTCCAGGTGTTGGGCTCCATTTCGTCCGCGTTGCACAGCAGGTAGCGGATGTTCATGGACTCGTCTTTGGGCATCAGGCCCCACTTCACACCCGTGGGGAAGCCCGCGCCGCCACGGCCCTTGAGGCCGGAGTCCTTGACGCTTTGCACGATGTCGTCGGCGGACATCTCGGCCAGCGCCTTGCGCGCGGCGGCGTAGCCGTTCTTCGACTCGTACTCGGCCAGCCATACCGGCTCGCCGTCATCACGCAGGCGCCAGGTCAGCGGGTGGGTTTCGGCCGTACGCGCGATGCGGTTGGCCGGGCCGAAGGAAGTAATGGTCATACGTAACCCTCCAGCAGTTTGGAAACACCGGCCGGCTGCACGTCGCCGAAGGTGTCGTCGTCGATCATCAGGGCCGGGGCCTTGTCGCAGTTGCCCAGGCAGCACACCGGCAGCAGGGTGAAACGCCCGTCCGCGGTGGTTTGGCCCAGGCCGATGCCCAGCTCGTTCTGGATCTGGCTGACCACCGATTCGTGGCCGCCGATGTAGCAGACCATGCTGTCGCACACACGGATGATGTGGCGGCCCACCGGCTGGCGGAAGATCTGGCTGTAGAAGGTGGCCACACCCTCGACGTCGCTGGCCGGGATGCCCAGCACTTCGCCGATGGCGTGGATGGCGCCGTCCGGCACCCAGCCACGTTCTTTCTGGACGATCTTCAGGGCTTCGATGGACGCCGCGCGCGGGTCCTCGTAGTGATGCATTTCGTGCTCGATGGCCGAGCGCTCGGTTTCGCTCAGGGCGAAACGGTCTGTCTGGATAAGCGTGCTGTTCATGCTTAGCGGTCCACGTCAGCCATAACGAAGTCGATACTGCCCAGGTACGCAATGAGGTCGGCGACCATGCTGCCTTTGATCACCGAAGGGATCTGCTGCAGGTGCGGGTAGCTCGGGGTACGGATCCGGGTGCGGTAGCTCATGGTGCCGCCATCGCTCGTCAGGTAGTAACTGTTGATGCCCTTGGTCGCCTCGATCATCTGGAACGACTCGTTGGCCGGCATCACCGGGCCCCACGAGACTTGCAGGAAGTGCGTGATCAGGGTTTCGATGTGCTGCAGGGTGCGCTCTTTCGGCGGCGGCGTGGTCAGCGGGTGGTCCGCCTTGTACGGGCCTTCCGGCATGTTGCGCAGGCACTGGTCGATGATGCGGATACTCTGGCGCATCTCCTCGACACGGACCATGCAGCGGTCGTAGGCATCGCCGTTGTGGGCCAGCGGTACTTCGAACTCGAAATTCTCGTAGCCGGAGTAGGGGCGGGCTTTACGCAGGTCGAAGTCGCAACCGGTGGAACGCAGGCCGGCACCGGTGGTACCCCATTCCAGGGCTTCCTTGGTGTTGTACGCGGCAACGCCGATGGTACGGCCCTTGAGGATGCTGTTCTGCAGGGCCGCCTTGGTGTATTCGTCCAGGCGCTTGGGCAGCCATTCGACGAAGTCCTTGACCAGCTTGTCCCAGCCGCGCGGCAGGTCGTGGGCGACGCCACCGATGCGGTACCAGGCCGGGTGCAGGCGGAAACCGGTGATCGCCTCGATCACGGTGTAGGCGCGCTGGCGGTCGGTGAAGGTGAAGAACACCGGGGTCATGGCGCCAACGTCCTGGATGTAGGTACCCAGGAACAGCAGGTGGCTGGTGATGCGGAAGAACTCGGCCAACATGATGCGGATCACGTCGACCTTCTGCGGCACCTGGATGCCGGCCAGCTTCTCCACCGCGAGCACGTACGGCAGGTTGTTCATCACCCCGCCGAGGTAGTCGATACGGTCGGTGTAGGGGATGAAGCTGTGCCAGGACTGGCGCTCGGCCATTTTTTCGGCGCCACGGTGGTGGTAGCCGATGTCGGGCACGCAGTCGACGATCTCTTCACCGTCCAGCTGCAGCACGATACGGAAGGCGCCGTGGGCTGAAGGGTGGTTCGGGCCCAGGTTGAGGAACATGTAGTCCTCGTTGGCGCCGTGGCGCTTCATGCCCCAGGCTTCAGGGTTGAAACGTGCCGATTCCTCTTCGAGCTGCTGCTTGGCCAGGGTCAGGCTGTAGGGGTCGAACTCGGTGGCGCGGGCCGGGTAGTCCTTGCGCAGCGGGTGGCCTTCCCAGGTGGGCGGCATCATGATGCGGCTCAGGTGCGGGTGGCCGGCGAAGTCGATGCCGAACATGTCCCACACTTCGCGCTCGTACCAGTTGGCGTTCGGCCAGATACCGGTCACGGTCGGCAGGTTCAGGTCGCCTTCGCTGAGCGACACCTTGATCATCACGTCGCTGTTACGCTCGACCGACAGCAGGTGGTAGAACACGCTGAAGTCGGCGGCTGGCAGGCCACGGCGCTGGGTGCGCAGGCGTTCGTCGACGCCGTGCAGGTCGTACAGCATGCTGTATGGCTTGGCCACGCCGCGCAGGAAGCTCAGCACTTCCTTGAGCTGGGCGCGCTTGACCCACAGCACGGGCATGCCGGTGCGGGTTTCCTGGGCGACGAATGCGTCGGCGCCAAAACGGTTGTGCAGTTCGACGACCACATCCTGGTCGTCTGCCTTGTAGGGCGGAATGAAAATAGCGTTGTCCGCTGTCATGGTCTCGGTCGCTTCGGGTCAGCGTTAAGAATGAAGCCAGGCCGCCGGCTCCTTGGGGAGCGGGCGGCAGGTCGCTGGATCAGACTTCGTCGGGGCTGCGCAGGTTGGTTACCGCAATGCGCTGTTCACGACGCAGGTCTTTCTGGGCTGGCATCTCGGCACGGTAGATGCCTTGATCACCAACAACCCAGGAAAGCGGGCGTCGTTCTTGGCCGATCGACTCCTGCAGCAGCATCAAGCCTTGCAGGAAAGCCTCAGGGCGTGGCGGGCAGCCAGGCACGTAGACGTCCACGGGGAGGAACTTGTCGACCCCCTGAACGACCGAGTAGATGTCGTACATGCCACCGGAGTTGGCGCACGACCCCATGGAGATGACCCACTTCGGCTCAAGCATCTGCTCGTACAGGCGCTGAATGATCGGCGCCATTTTGACGAAGCAGGTACCGGCGATGACCATGAAGTCGGCCTGGCGCGGCGAAGCCCGGATGACTTCGGCGCCGAAGCGGGCGATGTCGTGGGGCGCCGTGAAGGCCGTGGTCATTTCCACGTAGCAGCAGGACAGGCCGAAGTTGTACGGCCAGAGGGAGTTCTTGCGCCCCCAGTTGACCGCGCCACGCAGCACATCTTCGAGTTTCCCCATATAGATGTTCTTGTGGACCTGGTCCTCCAGCAGTTGGTCGGTGACGGTTTCCCGATCACCTACCGGGTACTGCTCGTTGGGCGCATCCGGATCGATTCTGGTGAGATTGTATTGCATTGCCAAAGCCTCATTGTTTCAGCTTCGCTTGCCGCTTGCGGCGACCTTCGGGTGCCCAGTCAAGGGCTCCGACGCGCCAAAGGTAGACAAGACCTGCCAACAGAATTGCTATGAAAACGAGTGCTTCGACGAATCCGGTCCAGCCGCTTTCGCGGACGGACACAGACCATGCATACAGGAAGAGGGCTTCGATATCGAAGATCACGAACAGCATCGCGACCAGATAGAATTTGGCGGACAGGCGCAGGCGGGCGCTGCCGACGGGCAGCATGCCGGATTCGAAGGGTTCGTTCTTGGCGCGGCCCCAGGCCTTGCTACCGAGCAGGCTGGAGAGGCCGAGCATGAAGGCACACAGGCCGACGACACCCAGGAGGAAGATGGCAAAGCCCCAGTTGTGGGCGATGAGTCCTGCCGAATCGGACATGCTAGAAATCCTTATACAGAGACCCAGCTCTGCAGTCTGAAATAAGTAGAGCGGCGACGTGGTGTCGCAGGTGCAGTGACCAAATGTCGCAGCTGAATCAATCGGGCTGATTTTATGGGTAAACCCGGTGCAAGTAAATTTTCCGTTGCAAATTTATTCGTAGGATTAAGAACAAAAGGGCCGCGTAACTGGCTGAAAGCCTTGAGATTCGGGCATTGCGAACGGTTTTGTTAATTATGTTTCTTGCGACTGGTAACGAATTACAAGTTGCGTAATGATAATTAATATCATTTGACCTGATGCCTTCTAATTGGGCTGTTCTGCCGCTTGTAAAGTTCATCTGGCGATTTCCCCTACTTGCAAATGCGAAAGAATCTTGTTCTAGCAGCTTTTGCGCGCGTGCGTACCGCTCTGGGTCAATGCTTTGGTGGTTGGGGTGAAGCATAGACGTGATCTGGCGTCATGGCCTGCGGGTGTCCGCCATGACAGGTTTGGCGCCTGTGAAATCGAGCGCCGCCCGCGCGGCGCATCGCGAGCTGCGCTCGCTCCTACAGAGGACCGCGCGCGGTGGCCACATGAACATTGGCCCGAAACAGACGTAGGAGCGAGCGCAGCTCGCGAAGCGCCGCGCGGGCGGCGCTCGATCTCCCAGGCGCTGCACCTCTACCGCCGGGCTCCCCACGCCGTGCACCCCAATCCCCACGCAAAAAAAAGCCCGGAGCTCTCACAAGCCCCGGGCCTTTCTCGATCAGCTACCCACTATTCAGTGGAACTGCTCCTCCTCAGTCGACCCAGTCAGCGCAGTCACCGACGATGCCCCACCCTGAATCACCGTGGTCATGTCGTCGAAGTAACCCGTGCCCACCTCTTGCTGGTGCGCCACGAAGGTGTAGCCCTTGCTGGCGTCGGCGAATTCCTGCTCCTGCAGCTTCACATACGCGGTCATGTCGTTGCGGGCGTAGTCGTGCGCCAGGTTGAACATGCCGTGCCACATGTTGTGAATGCCCGCCAGGGTGATGAACTGGTGCTTGTAGCCCATCGCCGACAGCTCGCGCTGGAACTTGGCAATGGTCGCGTCGTCCAGGTTCTTCTTCCAGTTGAAGGAAGGCGAGCAGTTGTACGACAGCAGCTGGTCCGGGTACTCCTTCTTGATCGCCTCGGCGAAGCGACGGGCCTCGTCCAGGTCCGGCTTGGCGGTTTCGCACCAGATCAGGTCGGCATACGGGGCGTAGGCCAGGCCCCGGGCGATGGCCTGGTCGAGGCCGGCACGCACCTTGTAGAAGCCTTCGCGGGTACGCTCGCCGATCACGAACGGCTGGTCATACGGGTCGCAGTCACTGGTCAGCAGGTCGGCGGCGTTGGCGTCGGTGCGGGCCAGGATGATGGTTGGCACGCCAGCCACGTCAGCGGCCAGGCGCGCGGCCACCAGCTTCTGCACCGCTTCCTGGGTCGGTACCAGTACCTTGCCGCCCATGTGGCCGCATTTTTTCACCGAGGCCAGCTGGTCTTCGAAGTGCACGCCGGCGGCGCCCGCTTCGATCATGTTCTTCATCAGCTCGTAGGCGTTCAGCACGCCGCCGAAACCGGCTTCGGCGTCGGCCACGATGGGGGCGAAGTAGTCGATGTAGCCTTCGTCACCTGGGTTCTTGCCGGCTTTCCACTGGATCTGGTCGGCGCGGCGGAACGAGTTGTTGATGCGCTTGACCACGGTTGGCACCGAGTCGACCGGGTACAGCGACTGGTCAGGGTACATGGACTCGGCCGAGTTGTTGTCGGCGGCCACCTGCCAGCCCGACAGGTAGATGGCCTGGATACCGGCTTTTACCTGCTGCACCGCCTGGCCGCCGGTGAGGGCGCCCATGCAGTTGACGAAATCTTTTTCCGGGCGGAAGGACGGGTGGGCACCCTGGGTGACCAGCTTCCACAGTTTTTCTGCACCCACGCGGGCCAGGGTGTGCTCCGGCTGCAGGGAGCCACGCAGGCGAACGACATCGGCGGCGGTGTAGGTACGGGTCACGCCTTTCCAGCGCGGGTTCTCGGCCCAGTCTTTTTCGAGGGCTGCAATTTGCTGTTCGCGTGTCAGTGCCATGGAAATAAACCTCGTCGCATCGATCTTGGGTTAATTGTGCTGATGCTCGGGGCAGATCAGGGACCTGGCGGCTGTCCTGTCCGGGGGAGTGCGGCAGCGAACGCGAAGGCGCGAGGGGGAAGGAGGTGCAGGCCAGGCGCAAGGGTGCTCCAGCAGGTCGGCTCGTGGTTGCCTTGTGCGGTGCGACGCGATTGCCAGTGCTGCGGTGATGCGCTTCCGTCCCTCGGGACAACTTCTTCGTTGCAGTCGCAATCCCGTCGAACCGCCTTGTGGGCCGTATAGACACGAGGTGCCTCCAGGGGTGGGAGGAGTGCGCCTCGAAGGCCCTTGCCAGGGCCCCTGATTAGCGGGAGCGAGGCCATCATGCCCTCGTGAAAAAGTGCCTGTCAAATGTTTTGTAGTGCTTTTTTAGGCTTACTACATCTTTGGTCTAATGCGACTCTGCGGTCAGTTTCAAGGCCTTTGGTCGAGGCCTTGAGTTGCCTGGGATCAGTCCAAAAGGTCGACTTTTACCCGCACTGTCATGTTTTCACCCCGCTGGGTGCTGTAAGTACGGCTTGACGGGTCGCGGCCGGCTTGGCTCTGCTGGTTGTGGCCGGCCAACACGATCCACTCACCGAGCCTTCCGGTGATTGTCGTGTCGGTACTTTGCACTTTCACTACATCAGCGCGTTCCTGGCTCATTCGGTCGTTATTGGTGCTTATTTGCAGACGAACGGTTTCCCCGCTCAAGCTTGGCGTTACATAGAAACCCTGGGTCACATTGCGGTATTCGGTGTTGCTCTGGAGGCGCCCGTAGCCGTCCGTACTGGTGCTGGTAATTGGAATGCTCTGGCCCACCTGAATCAGCGCGGGCTGGCCTTCGCTGGCTTGAATTTGCTGCAGGCCGCCCTCGCGGTTGCTGGTGCCGTAGTGGATGACCCGGCCATTGCCGCGGTTGTCCTGGTAGTTGCTGTCATCGTTGTCGACGCTGATCAACAAGCGCTTGGGCGCGGTGTCCAGTTGCTGCAGCAAGGCGCGCAGGTCGTCGATGCGCTCGGCACTGGCGTTGACGATCAGCTTGTTTTCGAAGGCGCTGACCGTGCCGTCGCGGCCAATGAACGACTGGGCGGCAGGCAGCAGTTCAGCGCTGCTGCGGTGCTGCAGCGGCAGCACTTCGGTGGCGGCCTGGGCACTGAGGCTGGCGGCCAGCAGCAGGGAGGCGAAAAGGGGGCGTAGCGGCATGTCCATGATCTCCGCAGGTGGAATCAACATGATGGCAAATTTGCCGCAGGTTTGCCGGGCCTGGGTCACGGCGCCCGGTTTTTTCCGGTGCCGACACGGCCAATGATGAAACCTTTTTCAGCTTCGCCACTGCCGCTTCGCCTCGGGCTATTCTAGGGGCTCCACTCACTGGAAAAGACAAACCCCATGTCAGGTCCACGAAGTACCACCCCGCGATACGAAGTGCCCGCACCCGCCGGCTAGCTGGTGGTGCGCCCGTGCTTCGCGTCGCCTCCCGCGGCAGGAGCACAGATCATGACCGTAAAAGAACGCAACAACCTCGCTTCCCACTTCACCCCGGCTGCCCACCCAGGGCTTGCCGAAACCTTTGCACGCCTGCACGCCACCCGCCATGGCCTGAGCGAAGCCGAGGCCGCACGCCGGCTGGCCCGCGACGGCGCCAACGAGGCGCTGCACGGCAAACCGCAACCGGCCTGGCTGCAACTGCTGGCTGCGCTGCACAACCCGTTCATCTATGTGCTGCTGGCCCTGGGCGCAATCAGCTTCGTCACCGATTACTGGCTGCCGATTCGGGCAGGCAATGCGGGCGATGCCGACCTGACCAAGGTCGTCATCATCCTCACCATGGTCAGCCTCAGCACCCTGCTGCGTTTTTGGCAGGAGTACCGTTCGGGCAAGGCCGCCAGCGCGCTCAAAGCCATGGTGCGCACCACTGCCACGGTGCTGCGCAGCGAGGCAGAAGGGCAGGACGGGCGCCTGCGCGAAGTGCCCATGGCCGAGCTGGTGGTCGGTGATGTGGTGCAGCTGCATGCCGGTGACATGATTCCCGCCGACGTGCGCCTGATCGAGTCGCGCGACCTGTTCATCAGCCAGGCCGTGCTGACCGGCGAAGCGCTGCCGGTGGAAAAGTACGACACCCTCGGCAATGTCGCGCAGAAAAGCGCCGGTGACAGCGATGGCGCCGGGGAGCCACTGCTGGACAACGCCAATGTGTGCTTCATGGGCACCAACGTGGTCAGCGGGCGCGCCCGTGCGCTGGTGATCGCCACGGGCCGTAACACCTATTTCGGCAGCCTGGCCAAGGCCATTTCCGGCTCGCGCAGCGAAACCGCCTTCGACCGTGGGGTGAACAGCGTCAGCCGCCTGCTGATCCGCTTCATGCTGGTAATGGTGCCGGTGGTGTTCCTGCTCAACGGCTTTGCCAAGCATGACTGGAGCGACGCTTTTCTGTTCGCCCTGGCCGTGGCCGTAGGGCTGACCCCGGAAATGCTGCCGATGATCGTCAGCGCCAACCTGGCCAAGGGCGCCGTGGCCATGGCCCGGCGGCGGGTGGTGGTGAAACGCCTGAACGCCATCCAGAACTTCGGCTCGATGGATGTGCTGTGCACCGACAAGACCGGCACCCTGACCGAGGACCGGATCATCCTTGAACAGTGCCTGGCCGCTGATGGCAGCGCCGACCCGCGGCTGCTGGAACTGGCCTGGCTCAACAGCCATCACCAGAGCGGGGTAAGGAACCTGATGGACCAGGCTGTGCTGCGTCGCACCGCCGAAACCCCAGGGTTCGAGGCGCCGTTCGCCTACACCAAGGTCGACGAGCTGCCGTTCGACTTCATCCGTCGCCGGCTGTCGGTGGTGGTCAAGGACCCGCTGGGTGATCGCCTGATGGTCAGCAAGGGCGCGGTCGAGGAGATGCTGGAGATTGCCAGCCATGTCGAGCTGCATGGCCTGCGTGTGCCGCTCGATGAGCAGCGCCGCAGCCAGCTGCGCGCCTTCGCCGATGCCCGCAATGCCGAAGGGCTGCGCGTGCTGCTGCTGGCAACCCGTGAGCTGGGCAATGACTTCAGCAAAGTGCAGTACGCCGTGGAGGATGAACACAACCTGGTGATTCGCGGCATCCTGACCTTCCTCGACCCGCCGAAAGAAAGCGCAGGGCCCGCCATTGAGGCGCTGGCCGGCATGGGTGTGCAGGTCAAGGTGCTGACCGGCGACAGCGCCGAAGTGTGCTGCAAAGTGTGCCGTGAGGTGGGGCTGAACCCTGGTGAGCCGCTGCTCGGCCAGGCCATCGAAGGCATGGACGATGCCCGCCTGGCAGCCGAAGTCGAGGTGCGTACGGTGTTCGCACGGCTCACCCCGCTGCAGAAATCGCGGGTGCTCAAGGCCTTGCAGGGTAACGGCCACACCGTGGGTTTCCTGGGCGACGGCATCAATGACGCCCCGGCCCTGCGTGACGCCGATGTGGGCATTTCGGTGGACAGCGCCACCGACATCGCCAAGGAATCGGCCGATATCATCCTGCTCGACAAAAGCCTGCGGGTGCTGGGCGACGGTGTGCTGCAAGGGCGGGAAACCTTCGGCAACATCATGAAGTACCTGTGCATGACCGCCAGCTCCAACTTCGGCAACGTGTTCTCGGTGCTGGTGGCCAGTGCGTTCATCCCGTTCCTGCCGATGCTGGCCATCCAGCTGCTGCTGCAGAACCTGATGTACGACGCTTCGCAGCTGGCCTTGCCATGGGACCGCCTGGATGGCGACTTCCTGGTTCAGCCGCGCAAATGGGATGCCCGTAACATTGGCCGCTTCATGCTCTGGGTGGGGCCGACCTCGTCGGTGTTCGACATCACCACGTTCGCCCTGATGTGGTACGTGTTCGCCGCCAACAGCGTGCACATGCAGGCGCTGTTCCAGTCGGGCTGGTTCGTCGAGGGGCTGCTGTCGCAAACGCTGGTGGTGCACATGCTGCGCACCCGCAAGGTGCCGTTCTTCCAAAGCCGCGCCGCATTGCCAGTGACCCTGGCCACGTTGCTGGTGATGGGCCTGGGCATCTACCTGCCGTTCTCCTCGCTGGGGGCGATGGTCGGGTTGGTGCCGCTGCCGCTGGCCTACTTCCCTTGGCTGGTGGCGACGCTGGTGGGCTATTGCGTGCTGGCGCAAACCATCAAGACCCTGTACATCCGCAGGTTCGGCCAGTGGTTCTGAGTGAGTAGGGCGCGAGGTGATGGAGAATGCCGCCAGGGTAGCCTGGCGGTGGCCGCTGGCCGACATTTTCCGTAACATCGCGCCCCTTGTTTTTTGCAACGTGCGCTTGCACTGCCGCTCAGGAACCCCATGAAACCCGCCCGACTACGCGCCGACCTGCTCGCCGGCCTTACTACCTCGTTCGCCCTGGTGCCCGAGTGCATCGCCTTTGCCCTGGTGGCCCACCTCAACCCGTTGATGGGCCTCTACGGCGCCTTCATCATCTGCACCCTGACCGCGCTGTTCGGCGGTCGGCCTGGGATGATTTCCGGTGCCGCCGGCTCCATGGCGGTGGTGATCGTTGCCCTGGTGGTGCAGCACGGCGTGCAGTACCTGCTGGCCACTGTGCTGCTGGGCGGCGGGATCATGATCCTGTTCGGCCTGCTGCGCCTGGGCAAGCTGGTGCGCCTGGTGCCGTACCCGGTGATGCTCGGTTTCGTCAACGGCTTGGCGATCGTCATTGCCATGGCCCAGCTGGAGCATTTCAAGGACGGTGAGCACTGGCTGGGCGGTACGCCGCTGTACCTGATGATCGGCCTGGTGGCGTTGACCATGCTGGTGGTCTACCTGCTGCCCAAGCTCACCCGCGCGGTGCCCCCGGCGCTGGTGGCGATTCTCGGGGTTGGCGTGCTGGTGTACCTGCTCGATTTGCCGACCCGTACCCTGGGCGACATGGCCCATATCGCCGGTGGCCTGCCGCAACTGGCCCTGCCGCAGGTGCCGTGGAGCCTGGATACCCTCAAGGTCATCGCCCCGTATGCCGTGCTGATGGCCCTGGTCGGCCTGCTGGAAACCTTGCTGACCCTCAACCTCACCGATGAAATCACCGAAAGCCGAGGCTTTCCGGACCGCGAGTGCGTGGCCCTGGGCGCGGCCAACCTGGTGTCTGGCTTGTGCGGTGGCATGGGCGGCTGCGCGATGATCGGCCAGACCGTGATCAACCTCAGCTCCAATGGCCGGGGCCGGTTGTCTGGCGTGGTGGCCGGGGTGATGATCCTGCTGTTCGTGCTGTTCCTGTCGCCGCTGATCGAGCGCATACCGTTGGCGGCGCTGGTGGGGGTGATGTTCGTGGTGGCCCAGCAGACCTTTGCCTGGGCATCGTTGCGGGTGCTGCACAAGGTGCCGGTGAGCGATGTGCTGGCGATCGTGGCGGTCACCGTGGTCACGGTGTTTACCGACCTGGCCACGGCGGTGCTGTTCGGCATCGTTATCGCGGCGGTGAATTTTGCCTGGCAGCATGCCCGTGAGCTGTATGCCGACAGCCATGAAGACGGCGAGGGGGGCAAGCATTACCAGGTGCATGGCACGCTGTTCTTTGCCTCGACCACGCCGTTTCTGAACCAGTTCGACCCGGCGGGCGACCCGGCCAAGGTGACCCTGGACTGCCAGCACCTGAGCTTTGTCGATTATTCGGCGATCGCTGCGTTGAAGACCTTGCGCGAGCGTTATGCCAAGGCGGGCAAGCATTTGCGCGTGGTGCATTTGTCGGAGCGTTGCAAGAAGCTGCTTAAACGGGCGGGTGAGCAGCATTGAACCTGTTTCGGCCCTGATCGCGAGCTGCGCTCGCTCCTACCGAGAGGGCGCGATCCCCGTAGGAGCGAGCGCAGCTCGCGATCAGGGCCCTCAGCCGCCTCACTCCCCGCGGTTCTTCTTGACGATGCCATCGGCAATGCTCGCCGGGGCCTCGGCATAGCGGGTGAACTCCATCGAGAAACTGGCCCGCCCCTGGGTCATCGAACGCATCGAGGTGGCATAGCCGAACATCTCGCCCAGCGGCACCTCGGCGCGGATCACCTTGCCGGCAGGGGTTTCGTCGCCATCCTGGATCATCCCCCGGCGCCGGCTCAGGTCGCCAAGAATGTCGCCCTGGTACTCTTCGGGCGTTACCACCTCCACCTTCATCACCGGCTCCAGCAGCACTGCGCCGCCTTTTTGCGACAACTGCTTGGTGGCCATGGAGGCGGCGATCTTGTAGGCCATTTCGTTGGAGTCGACGTCGTGGTAGGAGCCGTCGTACACCGCCGCCTTCAGGTTGATCAGCGGGTAGCCGGCCAGCACGCCGTTCTTCATCTGCTCCTCGATGCCCTTCTGAATTGCCGGGATGTACTCGCGCGGCACCACGCCGCCGACGATCTCGTTGATGAACTCCAGGCCTTCCTTGCCTTCATCACCGGGGGCGAAGCGAATCCAGCAGTGACCATACTGGCCACGGCCGCCGGACTGGCGAACGAAGCGGCCTTCGATTTCGCAGGTGTTGCGGATTTTCTCGCGGTAAGCCACCTGCGGCTTGCCGATATTGGCCTCGACGTTGAATTCGCGGCGCATGCGGTCAACGATGATGTCCAGGTGCAGCTCGCCCATGCCTGAAATGATGGTCTGGCCGGTTTCTTCGTCGGTGCGCACGCGGAAGGACGGGTCTTCCTGGGCCAGCTTGCCCAGGGCGATGCCCATTTTTTCCTGGTCGGCCTTGGTCTTGGGCTCCACGGCCACGGAAATCACCGGGTCGGGGAAATCCATGCGTTCGAGGATGATCGGCTTGTCCATGTCGCACAGGGTGTCGCCGGTGGTGACATCCTTCATGCCGATCAGCGCGGCGATGTCGCCGGCGCACACGTCCTTGATCTCGGCGCGCTGGTTGGCGTGCATCTGCACCATGCGGCCAATGCGTTCCTTCTTGCCCTTCACCGAGTTGAGCACCGCATTGCCTGAGCTGAGTACGCCGGAATACACCCGGGCGAAGGTCAGGGTGCCGACGAAGGGGTCGGTGGCGATCTTGAACGCCAGCGCGGAGAACGGCTCCTTGTCGTCGGCGTGGCGCTCCAGGTGCTTGTCTTCGTCGTCCGGGTCGGTGCCCTTGATCGCCGGGATTTCCGAGGGTGCCGGCAGGTAGTCGATCACTGCGTCGAGCATCAGCGGCACGCCCTTGTTCTTGAACGAGGAGCCAAGGATGGTGGGCACGATTTCGTTGGCGATGGTGCGCTGGCGCAGGGCCGCCTTGATCTCCTCGACGCTCAGCTCCTCGCCTTCGAGGAACTTCTCGGTCAGCGCGTCATTGGCCTCGGCCGCAGCCTCGACCATGTGCGCCCGCCACTCGTCGGCCAGCGCCTGCAGCTCGGGCGGGATGGCTTCCTCGCGGTAGCTGGTGCCTTGGTCGGCGTCGTTCCAGTAGATGGCCTTCATCTTCACCAGGTCGATCTGGCCGATGAAGTTTTCCTCGCTGCCGATGGCCAGCTGGATGGGCACCGGGTGGTGGCCCAGGCGCTGGTCGATCTGGCGCACCACGCGCAGGAAGTCGGCGCCCTGGCGGTCCATCTTGTTGATGTAGGCCAGGCGCGGCACATGGTATTTGTTGGCCTGGCGCCACACCGTCTCGGACTGCGGTTCGACCCCGTCGGCGCCGCTGAATACCACCACCGCGCCGTCGAGCACGCGCAGCGAGCGCTCCACCTCGATGGTGAAGTCGACGTGGCCGGGGGTGTCGATGATGTTGAAGCGGTACTTGTCGGCAAACTGCTTGGTCGAGCCTTGCCAGAACGCCGTGGTCGCTGCCGAGGTGATGGTGATGCCGCGCTCCTGCTCCTGGGCCATCCAGTCCATGGTCGCGGCGCCGTCATGCACCTCGCCCATCTTGTGGTTGACCCCGGTGTAGAACAGGATGCGCTCGGTGGTGGTGGTCTTGCCGGCGTCCACGTGGGCGACGATGCCGATATTGCGGTACAGCTCGATGGGCGTTGTGCGGGCCATGGCAGGCTACCTGCGGCGGTGCGGATTCTCCCACGGTAGCAGAGCGGGAGAATCTTGCCCGACCGCCGAGCCGTCAGTCGGCCTGGGCTTGCAGCATCCACTGGCCGTCGCTTTCACGGGCCAGGCCGCTGGCTGGCAGCAGCGCCAGCAGGCGTTCGTGCAGGGTCGCGTCGGTGAAGGTCTTGAGGGTGGCCAGGTCCAGCGCGCCAACCAGGCTGAGCTCGGCCTTGGTGTACGACAGCCAGGCCTTTTTCAGCACCTGGGCGACGTCGCTGCCGGCGGTGCTGGCGAAGCGGCGGTGCCACTGGCGGCCTTCGAAGGTGAAGCTGTGGGCATGGCTGTAGCTACTTTGGTCTTCACCTTCGGCGCAGCGGTGGCAGCGGCAAGGGCCTTCGCCGAAGGCATTGCGCAGGTAGCTGTTGAAGTCCACGACGGGCTTGAGGGTCAGGCGTTTGTCGACCTCGAAAAGGTCGGCGATCAGGGGTTCTTCGGCGCTCACTCAGGTGTCCTCGTGTGGTGTGGCGTGCATCGGCGGGCACCCTAACAGATTGGGCCCGCTTTTGCAGGCCCGGCCTCTTCGCGGGGCAAGCCCGCTCCTACACGGACCAACCTGTAGGAGCGGGCTTGCCCCGCGAAGAGGCCGGTAGAGACAACCGCCACCGCCTGCCGTACTCTACGCGCCCATACGCCAACACTCTTTTGAGGTAACCCCGCTTGAGCACCCAGTACCCGTACACCGCCACCGTGACCATCAGCGCCGAAGACCGCGGCGGCGACACCGAGGCCTCGGAAAACCCCGGCATGCGCGTTGGCCTGGAAGCGGTAACCGAAACCCTGAAGAAGGTGCATTTCGTCGGTACGCTGGCCGCTCCGGAAAAACCTGCCACGCACATCTGCGTGACCCTGGAGAACGGCCTGACCTACTACGGCCCGATCGTCAACGGCCACGCCGAACTCGAAGGCGGCTGGATCGCCTTCGAGTCCGACATGCTCACCCCTGAAGAGCTGGGCCTGTAAGCCTCAGGCCAGCTCGCCCAGGCACTGCTCAAGGATATCCAAGCCTTCTTCGAGCACCGCTTGCTCGATGGTCAGTGGTGCCAGCAGGCGAATGATGTGCCGCGCCTTGCCGCTGGGCATCAGCAGCAACCCCTTGGCCCGCGCGGCCTCCAGCACCTTGGCCAGGTGCGCCGGCGCCGGGCTGCCATCGGCATTGACCAGTTCGATGCCGCGCATGGCGCCCACCCCGGTCAGGCGGCCGATGAACGGGCTCAACCCTGACGCTTTCCAGCGCCCATGGCGGCTGACGATCGCCTGCTCCTGGCGTTCACCCCAGGTGGCGAGGTTTTCATCGCTCATCTGCGCCAGGCTCGCCAGGGCCGCCGCGCAAGCAATCGGGTTGCCCGAGTAAGTGCCACCCAGCCCCCCTTTCGGCAGCGCCGCCAGCAGCGCCTGGCGCCCCACCACCGCACCCAGCGGCAGGCCACCGGCAATACTTTTTGCCAGCAGCAGCAGGTCGGGTTCTATCCCCAGGCGCGGGAAGGCGAAGCGCTGGCCGGTGCGGCCGAAACCGGACTGGATTTCGTCCATGATGATGAGAATCCCGTGCGCGTCGCAGAAGCGGCGCAGGGCCTGGGCGAAGGCCGGGTCCAGGGCGAGGAAGCCGCCTTCGCCTTGCACCGGCTCGAAGATGAACGCCGCCACGTCCTCCACCGCCAGCTCGACGCTGAACAGCCGCTCCATGGCCTTGAGCGCCTGTTCGCAGGTGATGCCGGTGTCGCTGCCGGGGTAGGGCAGGTGGTACACCGGCCCTGGCAGTTCGCCAACCCGTTGCTTGTAGGGGGCGACCTTGCCGTTGAGGTTCAGGGTGGCCAGGGTACGGCCGTGGAAACCACCGTCGAAGGCGATGATGGCGCGCTTGCCGGTGGCGCCGCGGGCCACTTTCAGGGCGTTTTCCGCCGCTTCCGCACCGCTGTTGGTGAGCATGCCGGCCAGCGGGTAGCTGACCGGGACGAACTGGCACAGGCGCTCCATCAGTTCCAGATAGGGCGCATGGGGGGCGGCGTTGAAGGCGTAATGGGTCAGGCGGCTGGCCTGGGCCTGGATGGCGGCGACCACCGCCGGGTTGCAGTGGCCCAGGTTGAGCACGCCGATACCGCCGACGAAGTCGATGTAACGTTTGCCGTCGGTGTCCCAGACTTCGGCGTTACGGCCATGGGAAAGTGTGATCGGGTGAACGATGGCAATGGACTGGCTGATACTTTCCTGGTTCATGGGCACGCGGACCTTGTTCGAGTTTCTTACTATCCAAGCGTGCCGGGGACGCTGTGCGCAAACGAATTATCCGATCGGGGTCATTCCTCTGATTCATGAACTTGTGTGCGACCTGTAGGCGCGGGCTTGCCCCGCGAAAGGGCCGCCCCAGGCACCATCAATCCCCCTCGGCCACCCGCTCCCGAATCCACTGCACGAACGCCCGCACCTTGGGCACCTCGGCCGCATGTTCGGCATGGGCCATGAAGTGCCGCCCATTGCTCGCCACCGGGTGGTCCCAGGCCACCACCAGCTTGCCCTCGGCCAGTTCCTCGGCCACCAGGTAGCGCGGAATCAGGGCAATCCCGCAGCCGGCGATGGCCGCGCGGATGCACAGGTAGAACGTGTCGAACCTGGGCCCGTGGTAGCTGTTCTGGCTGTGCAAGCCCAGCCCCAGGAACCACTCGTGCCACGCCTCTGGCCGCGAAGCGCACTGCAGCAGGCGGTGCTCGGTCAACGCCTGGGCACTGGCGAAACCGCAGCTGGCGCGCAGTTGCGGGGCGCACACCGGCACCACCGCCTCGCTGAACAACTCGATGCAGGTTGCCCCTGGCCAGGTGCCCTGGCCGAAGAAGAACGCGATATCCGCCTTGGCCTGCACCAGGTCGAAGGGCTCCAGTTCGTTGCGGATGTCCAGGTGGATGCGTGGATGGCGGTCACCGAAACCCTTGAGCCGCGGCACCAGCCAGCGCGCACCGAAGGTCGGCTGGGTGGCGATGCGCAGCACCTCGGTTTCGTCGCCGTAGCTGAGGATGTAGCGGCTGGAGATGTCGATCTGGGTGAGGATCTTGTTCACCTCGGTGAGGTACAGGGCACCGGCCGGAGTCAGGTGCAGGCGCCTGCGAATACGCTGGAACAGCGAGTGCGCAAGCATGTCCTCAAGCTGCGCTACCTGCTTGCTGACGGCGCTCTGGGTCAGGTGCAGCTCCTGCGCGGCGCGGGTGAAGCTCAGGTGGCGGGCAGCGGCTTCGAAGCATTGCAAGGCGGTGGTCGAGGGCATCAGGCGTTTGGACATGGCAGGCGCGTACCGAGCAAAAAAGGAAGAAGTTCATTCCATATTGGAATCATGTGCTTCGAAAAGGTCGTTTGTTGACCTCGCCCTATAGATTAATACTGGCCTCGACCAACGAAGACAACCCGGTTCGGCGAAGAGGAGGAAAGTGCACGACCGGCCATTAAAAACAACAACAACGCGCACAACGACCTAGACGAATTCTGCTCCAACTTTTCAGCTGTCAGTCATGACGGCCGACCCATTCGAGGGTTCTCCATGGCTTCGCTACACAACAACAAACAGCGTTCCTTGCAGCACGGCCTGACCTCCCGTCAGGTGTCCATGATCTCCATCGCCGGTATCATCGGCGCTGGCCTGTTCATCGGTTCCTCCAACGCCATCGCCACTGCTGGCCCGGCCATTCTCATCTCCTACGCCATGACCGGCCTGCTGGTGCTGCTGGTGATGCGCATGCTCGGCGAAATGGCCGTCGCCAACCCCAACAGCGGCTCGTTCTCCACCTATGCCTCCGAGGCCATCGGCCCTTGGGCGGGCTTTACCATCGGCTGGCTGTACTGGTGGTTCTGGGTGCTGATCATTCCGGTCGAGGCCATTGCCGGCGCCGATATCCTGCATGCCTATTTCCCGGCCGTGCCGTCCTGGCTGTTCGCCTTCCTGATCATGCTGGTGCTGTCGGGCAGCAACCTGGTCAGCGTGAAGAACTTCGGCGCCTTCGAATACTGGTTCGCGCTGGTCAAGGTAATTGCCATCATTGCCTTTATCGCGGTGTGCAGCCTGGCGGTGTTCGGGTTCTGGCCGCTGGCCGAGGTGTCGGGCGTCAGCCGCCTGTGGGACAACGGCGGCTTCATGCCCAACGGCTTCGGTACAGTGCTGGGGGGCGTGCTGATTACCATCTTCTCGTTCTTCGGTGCCGAGATCGTCACCATCGCCGCCGATGAAACCGCCAACCCCAAGGACAAGATCCGCCGCGCCACCAACCTGGTGGTGTACCGCATCGCCATCTTCTACCTGGCGTCGATCTTCCTGGTGGTGTCGCTGGTGGCCTGGAACGACCCGCAGCTCAAGGCGGTGGGTTCGTTCCAGCGGGTGCTGGAAGTGCTCAACGTACCCGGCGCCAAGCTGTTGGTCGACCTGGTGGTGCTGGTGGCCGTGACCAGCTGCATGAACTCGGGCCTGTATACCGCCTCGCGGATGCTGTATTCGCTGGGGGCTCGCGGCCAGGCGTTGAGCATGACCAAGCGCATCTCCGGCGCCGGCGTGCCAACCGTGGCGGTGATTCTGTCGACCCTGGCGGGCTTCGTCGGTTGCTTCGTCAACTATGTGCTGCCCGGCAAGGTGTTTGGTTTCCTGCTGTCCACCACCGGTGCCATCGCCTTGCTGGTGTACCTGGTGATTGCCGTGTCGCAGCTGCGCATGCGCGCCCGCGCCGACCGTGAGGGGCGGCCGCTGGAGCTGAAGATGTGGCTGTTCCCGTGGCTGACCTGGCTGGTGATCGGCACCATCGTCATGGTCCTGGGCTATATGCTGTTCAGCGATGCCTACCGCTATGAAACCTTGATGACGGCGGGGGTGACCCTGTTCATCCTGCTGGTTTCGCTGACCCAGAAGGGCAGCAGGGCGGTGGCCCAGGCAGCCTGAGGCTTGGGTGCTGGAAGGGGGCGTTTCGCGCCCCCGATGGTCAAATCGCGGCGCGGTCCCTTAAAGTGGGCGTTTCCATGGATTGCAGGAAACGAGCATGACCGATCTGAGCGCTTTCCCCATCACCCGTAAATGGCCGGCGCAGCACCCCGAGCGCCTGCAGCTGTATTCGCTGCCCACGCCCAATGGCGTCAAGGTGTCGATCATGCTGGAGGAGATCGGCCTGGCCTACGAGCCGCACAAGGTCAGCTTCGACAACGACGACCAACTGACCCCCGAATTCATTTCCCTGAGCGCCAACAACAAGATCCCGGCAATCCTCGACCCCAACGGGCCGGGTGGCCAGCCGCTGGCCTTGTTCGAGTCGGGTGCGATCTTGCAGTACCTGGCGGAGAAAAGCGGGCAACTGTTGAGCCAGGACCCGGCCCAGCGCTACCAGACGCTGCAGTGGCTGATGTTCCAGATGGGCGGCATCGGGCCGATGTTCGGCCAGGTGGGGTTCTTCCATTTCTTTGCCGGCAAGGAGTACGAGGACAAGCGCCCGCGTGACCGCTACGTCAACGAATCGAAGCGCCTGCTGGGTGTGCTGGACCGTCACCTGAAAGGGCGCCAGTGGATGGTCGATGACTACAGCATTGCCGATATCGCCATCTTCCCCTGGGTGCGCAACCTGGTGGAGCGCTACAACGCACGGGATCTGGTTGGCTTCGATGAGTTCAAGGAAGTGCAGCGCGTGCTGGCCAGCTTCCTCGAACGCCCGGCCGTACAACGGGGCCTGAAAATCCCCGCCTGACCCCCAAAACGAACGGATTTTGGGTAGGAGCTCGCGATGGGGCGCGCAGCGGCCCCAGGCCTCCAGCTTCGCGGCGCATGAAGCTGGGGCTGCTTTGCAGCCCATCGCGAGCTTCGCTCGCTCCTACCCAGCGATTTGGCACAGCAGCCAGTACAGGCACCCGGCCAGCAGCATCGCCGCCGGTAGGGTGAGCACCCAGGCCATCATCAAGTTGACCAGCGTACGTTTCTGAATGCCCGAGCCATTGGCCACCATGGTGCCGGCTACCCCGGAACTCAGCACATGGGTGGTCGACACCGGCAACCCGAATAGGTCCGCCGCACCGATGGTGCACATTGCCACCAGCTCGGCCGAGGCGCCCTGGGCATAGCTCAGGTGCGCCTTGCCGATCTTCTCGCCCACCGTCACCACGATGCGCTTCCAGCCGACCATGGTGCCCAGCCCCAGGGCAAGGGCCACGGCTACCTTGACCCATAGCGGAATATAGCGGGTAGCGGCGTCGATCTGGGCCTTGAAGGCCTGCAGGTGGCTGAGGGTTTCGGCATCGAAGGCCACCTGCCGGTCGTGCTCCAGCAGGCGGATGGCTTCGCTGGTCAGGTACATATCGTTGCGCACGTTGGCCATGGCCTCGGCCGGCACCCGCTGCAGCGAGCCATAGCCTTCGACTTCCTCGCCGATCATGCCCGCCAGCGCGGCCAACGCGGGCACCAGCTGCGGGCTGGCCTTGGGGGCGGCAACGAAGGCGGTGAGCACCTGGCGTGGGTCGGCCGGGGGCGCTTGCGGGGCGCTGCGCACCAACGCCTGCCGGGTGGCTTCGGCCACCGCGGAAAAATGCTGCGCCTGGTCGCTGGGCATGGTTTTGTTCAAGGCGTAGGCCATCGGCAGGGTGCCGACCAGAATCAGCATGATCAGGCCCATGCCTTTCTGGCCATCGTTGGAACCGTGGGCGAACGACACCCCGGTGCAGGTCAGAATCAGCAGGCCGCGAATCCACCAGGGCGGCGGCGTGCGGCCTTGCGGCGCCTGGTACAGCGCCTGGCGCTTGACCAGCGCACGCAGGGCGAGCAGCAGCAAGGCCGCGCAGGCAAAACCGATCAAGGGCGAGAACAGCAGGGCGTAGCCGACCTTGCTCGCCTGGGCCCAGTCCACCCCGCTGGTGCCGCTGCGCCCATGCATCAGCGCATTGGCCACGCCCACACCGATGATCGAGCCGATCAGCGTGTGCGAAGACGACGCCGGCAGCCCCAGCCACCAGGTGCCGAGGTTCCAGATGATGGCGGCCAGCAGCAGGGCGAAGACCATGGCGAAGCCGGCCGAGGAGCCCACCTGCAGAATCAGCTCCACCGGCAGCAGGGCAATGATGCCGAAGGCCACTGCGCCGCTGGAAAGCAGCACGCCGAGAAAATTGCACAGCCCCGACCACACCACTGCCACCGGTGCCGGCAGCGAGTGGGTGTAGATCACCGTGGCCACCGCATTGGCGGTGTCATGAAAGCCATTGACGAACTCGAAGCCCAGGGCGACCAGCAGCGCCAGGCCCAGCAACAGGAACGGCGTGACGGTGGTGATGACCGTACCGCTGGCCGAAACATCCTGTTTCAGGCTCCAGGCGGTGTAGGCGATGCCGGCCAGGAGCAGGCCGAAGAACAGCACGAGGGTGGCACGCCCAGGCCGGTGGGAAAGCTGCGGGCCGGCCTCGCGTTGTGCCAGTGGCGGCTGGCTGGCCAGGGACGGGGTTGCCATGGGGGCTCCGGGTGGCAGTTGCCGAAGGCCCTGAGCATAGAAACAATTCCCAAGGTGGACGTGACCCGGGTCAATGAATTGCCTAGGCTCAAGACGAACGGTAGAGGCGGGAAACGGTGATGAAGTGTGGCAAACCCTTGGCGTTGATACCCGCCACCGACGCCGATCGTGATTTCGCCCGCGACCTGACGCGAAGGGCGATGCTGCCCTATTACCGTGACTTCGACCTGTTGTGGGTGGAGGGCGCCTTCGATCAGGCCTGGGGCTGGCGCGAGCAATGGCTGATCGTGCAGCAGGGCGCAGTGCTGGGCTATTGCAGCCTCAGCCAGGACCGCCAGGCCTTGTTCATTCGCGAACTGCACCTGCTGCCCGAGCACCGCGGCCGCGGCGTGGGTCAACAGGTGCTGGAAACCCTGGCCGGCTGGGCAGCGCAACGGCATTTGCCGCTACTGCGCTTGATGGTGTTCAGGAATAACCCAGCGCGGCAGCTGTACCGGCGCAGCGGGTTTGCCGAGATGGGCGAGGATGAATGCTTCGTCAGAATGCAACGCAGCATCGGTTGAGCGATGCCGTTGCCAGGCCCGCTGCTGGCGCAATACTGGCTTGCGACGGGCGCTGGTGATGGGCATAGTGACCGCTGGGTCTACCTTTGCTCACAGGGCTGTGAGCGGTGCCCGACGATTACCCGTAACCAGGAGAAGCCTGAAATGAATGGACTCGGTCCACGCCTAAGGGAAGAGCGTGAACGGCTGGGCATGACCCAGCGTGTGTTTGGCGATATTGGCGGCGTCGAACCCAATGCCCAGGGCAAGTATGAGAGCGGCGAACGTACGCCCCGGGTCGATTACCTGGCGGCCCTGGCGGCCAAAGGCGTCGATGCGTTGTATGTCCTCAGCGGCGTGCGCACCCCGGCGCCACTGGAAAGCCTGAGCGCGGATGAAACCGGCCTGCTAGGCGCGTTCCGGCGATTGCCGAGCGCCGACCAGGCGGCTTTCGGGCACTTGCTGGGGCGGCTGGTGAGCGAGGGCGGCCACCGCGAGCTGGTGCGCCTGCCACGGCCGGAGCGTCAGACGTTTCTGAAGGAAGTTTTACGCTAGGTCCGCCATGAAAAATTTTGTTAAGGTGGCGGGATCCAATCGCCCTGTTGACGAGGTGTCTGCTTGATTAGGGTCCTAGTGGTCGACGATCACGATCTGGTACGAACCGGGATTACCCGCATGCTCGCCGATATCGATGGCCTGCAGGTGGTGGGGGAGGCAGATTCGGGCGAGTCGGCCATCAAGCTGGTCCGTGAGCTGAAGCCCGACGTCGTGCTGATGGACGTGAAGATGCCAGGCATCGGCGGCCTGGAAGCTACCCGCAAATTGCTGCGCAGCCACCCGGACATCAAGGTGGTGGCCGTCACCGTGTGCGAAGAAGACCCGTTCCCCACGCGCCTGATGCAGGCTGGGGCCGCGGGCTACCTGACCAAGGGCGCTGGCCTGGATGAAATGGTCCAGGCCATTCGCCTGGCCTTCGCCGGGCAGCGTTACATCAGCCCGCAGATTGCCCAGCAGCTGGCGCTGAAGTCGTTCCAGCCGCAAGGCTCGCCGTTCGATGCGTTGTCGGAGCGGGAAATCCAGATCGCCCTGATGATCGTCGGCTGCCAAAAGGTGCAGATCATCTCCGACAAGTTGTGCCTGTCACCCAAGACCGTCAATACTTACCGTTATCGGATCTTCGAAAAACTCTCGGTCACCAGCGACGTCGAACTGACGTTGCTGGCCGTTCGCCACGGTATGGTTGACGCAAGCCTGTAAAACCTCATGTCACAAGTCTTTGATGCCAGCGCGTTCCTGGCCACCTGCAGCGGCCGCCCGGGCGTGTACCGGATGTTCGATGCCGAGGCGCGCCTGCTTTACGTGGGCAAGGCCAAGAACCTCAAGAAACGCCTGGCCAGTTATTTCCGCAAGACGGGCCTGGCGCCGAAAACCGCCGCGCTGGTGGGGCGTATCGCTCAGGTTGAAACCACCATCACCGCCAACGAAACCGAAGCGTTGCTGCTTGAGCAGAACCTCATCAAGCAATGGCGGCCGCCGTACAACATCCTGTTGCGCGACGATAAGTCCTACCCGTATGTATTCCTGTCCGACGGTGAATTCCCACGCCTGGGGATCCACCGTGGCGCGAAGAAGGCCAAGGGCCGTTATTTCGGCCCTTACCCCAGTGCCGGGGCCATTCGTGAAAGCCTGAGCTTGCTGCAGAAGGCGTTTTCCGTGCGCCAGTGCGAAGACAGCTACTACGCCAACCGCACCCGGCCCTGCCTGCAGTACCAGATAAAACGCTGCAAGGGGCCGTGCACCGACCTGGTCAGTGCCCAGGAATACGCCGAGGATGTGCGCCATTCGGTGATGTTCCTCGAAGGCCGCAGCCAGCAGTTGGGCAACGAGCTGAACGAGGAAATGGAAAAGGCCGCCATGGCCTTGAACTTCGAAAAGGCCGCCGAGCTGCGTGACCAGATCGCCTTGTTGCGGCGGGTTCAGGACCAGCAATACATCGAAGGCGGTTCTGGCGATGTCGACGTGGTGGCGGCCTTCGTCAACCCCGGTGGCGCCTGCGTGCACCTGATCAGCGTGCGCGGTGGCCGGGTGCTGGGCAGCAAGAACTTCTTCCCGCAGGTGGGCATCGAGGAGGAGGTGGCCGAGGTGATGGCCGCGTTCCTGTCGCAATACTACCTGGGCAACGCCGAGCGCGAACTGCCCGGCGAGCTGATCGTCAACGTGGTGCACGAGGATTTTGCCACCATCACCGAGGCGCTGCAGAGCCTGCGTGGGCGCGAGCTCAGCATCAGCCACCGGGTGCGCGGCACCCGTGCGCGCTGGCAACAGCTGGCGGTGACCAACGCCGAACAGGCGCTCAATGCGCGCCTGGCCAACCGTCAGCACATGGCCGCGCGTTTCGAGGCCTTGGCCGAAGTGCTTGGCCTGGACGAGGTGCCGCAGCGCCTGGAGTGCTACGACATCAGCCACTCCAGTGGCGAAGCCACGGTGGCCAGTTGCGTGGTGTTCGGCCCCGAAGGCCCGCTGAAATCCGATTATCGTCGCTTCAATATCGAAGGCGTCACCGCAGGCGATGACTACGCGGCCATGCACCAGGCCCTGACCCGCCGCTACGGGCGTATCAAGGACGGCGAGGGCAAGCTGCCCGATGTGCTGCTGGTAGACGGCGGCAAGGGCCAGCTGAACATGGCCCGCGAAGTGATGCAGGAGCTGGCCTTCACTGACCTGACCCTGCTCGGCGTCGCCAAGGGCGTGACCCGCAAGGCCGGCTTCGAAACCCTGTACCTCAACGATGTTGCCCACGAGTTCACCCTCAAGGGCGACAACCCAGCCCTGCACCTGATTCAGCAGATCCGCGACGAAGCCCACCGTTTCGCCATCACCGGCCACCGTGCCCGGCGCGGCAAGGCGCGCCGGGTTTCCAGCCTGGAAGACGTGGCCGGGGTAGGGCCCAAGCGGCGCCGCGACCTGCTCAAGCACTTCGGTGGCCTGCAAGAGCTCAACCGCGCCAGTATCGACGAGATCGCCAAGGCGCCCGGCATCAGTAAAAAGCTTGCCGAGTCGATTTATGCCAGCCTGCATAGCGAGTAGAATGCCGGGCTCAACCCGCAGCCAGTCGTACCGATGAATATTCCAAACCTGCTCACCGTTCTACGCGTCCTGCTCATCCCGATCTTCATCCTGCTGTTCTATGTGCCTTATCACTGGAGCTACACGGCCGCCAGCACGGTGTTCGCCATCGCCGCCGCCACCGACTGGCTGGACGGCTACCTGGCCCGGCGCCTGGAGCAGAGCACGCCGTTCGGCGCCTTTCTCGACCCGGTTGCCGACAAGCTGATGGTGGCCGTGGCCCTGGTGCTGTTGGTGCAGGTGCACGCCAATTTCTGGCTGACCCTGCCGGCGGCGGTGATCATCGGCCGCGAGATCGTGGTGTCGGCACTGCGCGAGTGGATGGCTGAGCTTGGGGCGAGGGCGCACGTGGCGGTGTCCAACCTGGGCAAGTGGAAAACGGCGGCGCAAATGCTGGCGCTGGTGATCCTGCTGGCCAACCCGCCGGTGGTGAGCTTCTGGGTGGTGCTGGGTTATGCACTGCTGCTGGTGGCGGCGGCGCTGACCCTGTGGTCGATGATGCATTACCTGCTGGCCGCCTGGCCGCACCTGCGCGAAGGTTCGGAAAAAAAATAAAACTTTTTTGAATCAAGGGGTTGACGCCGTTTCAGATATCGCTAGAATGGCACCCATCACGACGCGGGAATAGCTCAGTTGGTAGAGCACGACCTTGCCAAGGTCGGGGTCGCGAGTTCGAGTCTCGTTTCCCGCTCCATATATAGGCTTGCAGAATTCTACGGAAGTCTGTAAGTTGTCGAAAAAAGGGCCTTCGCAGGCTGTGTGAAAACCTAGCAATCTGCCCGGCCCTTTAAGAAAATGCTCCGTATCGAAAGATACGGAGCATTTTTCGTTACGGCCTACATACAAGGAGAGTCCCGCAGCCAGACTAGCCTGTTCCGGTCTCGCTGGAGGAATTGATCCCTGAAGATCACCTCGTACGGGTCATCGACCTGTATGTCGCCAAGCTGGATCTGGGTCAACTCGGCTTTGAGAAAACGCAGCCCAAGGCCACCGGGCGCCCCGCGTACGACCCCGCCGATCAGCTAAAGCTCTACCTTTACGGTTATTTCCAGCGCATTCGCTCGTCCCGGCGCCTGGAAGCCGAATGCCAGCGCAATATCGAAGTGATGTGGCTGATCAACCGGCTCAAACCCGACTTCAAAACCATCGCCGACTTCCGCAAGAACAACAAAGCTGCGTTCGTCGCGACATCCCGGGCCTTTGTGCAGTTCTGCCGAGCTGCCGGTTTGATTGCCGGTGACTTGGTTGCCATCGACGGGAGTAAGTTTCAGGCAGTCGCTTCCGCGCGACGCCACCTGAACCTGAACCTGAATCAGCTTAAGCGTCAGGACGAGAAGCTGGATAAGCGGATTGCCCAATATCTGGCGGACCTGGATGCCGCTGATAAGACTGAGGGCGAGCAGGTGGTAGATCGCACTGCGATCAAGGCGGCCCTGGCAGAGCTTGAGGCTAAGCAGCAAGACAACCGCAGCTGCCAAGCCTTGATGCAATCGATGGGGCTGGAGCAATTCAACACACACGAAAGCGA
>NZ_VWXK01000036.1 GCF_011752565.1 Pantoea sp. Ap-967 | reverse complement strand
CCGAGTACATCCATTACTACAACCACGAACGAATCAAAATGAAGCTCAATGGCCTGAGTCCTGTGGCTTACAGGACTCAGGCTGAGGTAGCCTAGCTTCGACCGTCTAACATTTGGGGCGCAGTTCAATCCCCTGTAGGAGCGAGCAACGCTCGCGAAAGCGCCGCAAGCGGCGCTTATCCACGATCAGAAATCCACACTGGCAGACACGCGCAACAGGCGTGGCGTACCTTGGGTGAGGTAGTTGTTCGAGGTCGATGCCGACGCCCAGTACGCCTTGTTCGCCACGTTCTCGACATTGGCCCGCAAGGTCACTTGCTTGTCATCCACCTTGAAGCTGTAGCGCCCGCCAAGGTCGACCCGGGTCCAGGCCGGGATGTTCAGGCTGTTGGTGGCATTGACGTACTGCCCGCCGGTGCGCAGCAACCGGGCGTTGAGGGCCGCGCCGGGCAGGCCGGGTACGTCCCAGTCGGCACCGAAGTTGAACTGGAAGCGTGGCACGCCAGGCGCGCGGTTGCCGTCATTGCTGCCGCCGGCGGTGTTGTGCAGCTCGGTGTGCATGAACACCGCGCCGGTCAGCAGGCGCAGGCCGTCCACTGGCTCGCCGAACAGGTTCAGTTCCACCCCCTTGTTGACCTGCTCGCCATCCATGCTGAAGGTGTCCTTGTCGGCGCCGGGTACACGGAAGGTAGTGCTGTTGGGCTGCTCGATGCGGTACACGCCCAGGGTTGCGCCGAAGCTGTTCCAGTCGAGCTTGACGCCGGCCTCGACCTGCTTGCTGCGCTTGGGCGGGAACACCTCATTGGCGTTGCTGACGCTGGACGGTGCGGTGGGGCCCTGGGCCAGGCCTTCGATGCGGTTGGCGTAGAACGACACATGCTCCCACGGCTTGAGCACCAGGCCATACACCGGGGTGGTCACCGATTCGTCGTAGTTGGCGTTGCGCACGCCAGTTGCCGTGAGCCAGCCGTCAACGCCGATCGACTGCTTGCGCACGCCCACGGTCAGCAGCACGCGGTCATCGAAAAAGCCCAGGGTGTCGGAAACCGCCGCGCTCTTGACCCGGTTCTTGCCCACGATGCGCGGGTCGTGCAGGTCGCTGCCGGTGTAGGTGTTGGTGGGCCGCGATACCGTTACCGGGTGGTACAGGTTGGTGTCGTAGCGGTTGGCCGAGGTTACCGCGGCATAGGCCGAGCGCTGCTCGCCCCACAGGCCCGAGAGGCCGAAGTTGACCCGGTGGCTGACCGGCCCGGTGGCGAAATGGCCGTTGATGCCGGCCATGGCACTCTTGTTGTCTTCATCGTGCGGCGGGTAGAGGTAGCCGCCGCGCGCCGTGCCGTTGTCGTCACTGACGTACAGCGACGAGTACTCGCCGTTCTCGCGGGTATGCTTGGCCCCTGCGCCCGCGTACAGGGTCCAGTTGTCGTTCAAGTCGTACTCGGCATTGAGCATGCCGTAGGTGTCTTCCAGTTGCGACCAGGTCCAGGGCTGGGAGTAGTTGTCGCGCGCCGATGGGGCACGTGGCACCTTGCTGCCGGTGGGGTAGATCACCGCGCGGCCGCCGTTGATGCGCTCTTTCTGGTAGCCCAGGTCGGTAGACAGGCGCAGGCGTTCGCCACGGTAGTCCAGGGCCACGGCCACCAGGGTGGAATGCTGCGCCTCGTCGTGCACGCCGGTGCCGCCATTATGCTGGGCGAGGTTGATGCGCGCGCCGAAGCGGTTGTCTTCGCCAAAACGCTTGCCCAGGTCCAGGTGGCCGCCGATGTTGGCGCCGGTGGCGTAGTCCAGGGTGACGTGGCGGGTGGGGGTGTCCTCGGCGCGCTTGGGCACCAGGTTCACCGCACCGCCAATCCCGCTGCCCTGGGGTGCAACGCCATTGAGGAAGGCATTGGAGCCCTTGAACACTTCAACCCGCTCCAGCGCCTCGGTGGTGACGATCTGCCGCGGCAGCACGCCGTACAGGCCGTTGTAGCTGATGTCATCGGTGTTCAGCGGCAGGCCGCGGATGGTGAATACCTGCGAGAAGTTGCCAAAACCTGCCGACTGGCGTACCGCGGCGTCGTTCAGCAGGACATCGCCCAGGGTGCGCGCCTGCTGGTCGGCAATGGTTTTGGCGGTGAAGCTGGTTACGCTGAATGGCACATCATTGATGGCCTGGTCGCCCAGCACGCCGAGCCGGGCGCTGCGGGCCACCTGGCCACCTTGCCAGGCATCGCTGTTGGCGGCCAGGTTGCTGTTGATGGTGGTCGCACCCAGTTCCAGGGCGTTGCCCAGTTCCACGGTCGGGGCCAGGGTGTAGCCGCCGCTGTCGGTGGCGATCAGGCTGAAGCCGCTGCCGCCGAGCAGTTGGGCGAAGCCACCGGCCACGTCGTAACTGCCTTGCAGGCCCGGGCTTTGCTGGCCTTTGAGCATGGCCGGGTCGAACGACAGCGGCACGCCTGCGCTGGCGGCGAAACGCGCCAGCACATCGGCCAGGGGGCCTGCGCCGATGTTGTAGGTCCGTGGGCTGTTGCTGGCGGTGGCGTCTGCGGCCATCAGCGCCGGGGCCGGGGCGAGGGTGCCGATGGCCATGGCCAGGGTCAGGGCCTTGAAGCGAAAGCGGGGCATCATGCGGTGGTCCTGTTGTGCAGAATAGGGGTTCTGCACTCATCACCGGACGACGCAGGAAAAAGTATCATGAGGTTGCGCAGATTGTTCCAGGAACGATCGCAGGCCTTGGTAGGCAACGCCCTCAGGCGTGCGGTTCAACCGTCACCCAATAGCGGCTCATGCCGCGAACCACCACTGGCAAGGTATCTGCGAGCAGGCGCAGGCTGGCATCGCTGTCGGTCAATGGAAATGCGCCGGAAACCCTGAGCTCACGCACACCCGGGTGGCAGCGCAACACGCCAGGGCGATAGCGGTCCAGCTCCTGCAGCAGGTCGGCCAGGCGCATGTCACGAGCCATCAGCATGCCGTGCTCCCAGGCCAGGTCGCCGGCATCCAGGGCGTGGGCCGGCTGCACCCGCACGCTGTCGAAGGCCGTGCGCTCGCCGGCCTGCACCTGTTGGCCGCCCCCATGCAGGGGCTGGGCATCGACGGCGCCAGTGAGCACGGCAACCCGGGTCAGTGGGCCATCCACGCGCACGCTGAAGCGCGCCCCAAGTGCCCGCACCTGGCCATGCAGCGTGCGCACCAGAAATGGCCGCGCCGGTGTGGCAGGGTCGGTGGCGCTGCTGACGAGAATTTCGCCGGCCAGCAAGTCGAGGCGCCGTTGCTCGGCGTCGAAGCGTATGTTCAGGGCGCTGTGGGTATTGAGCAGCACCTGGCTGCCATCAGCCAAGGCCAGCGGGCGCTGTTCACCAACCGCCGTGCGCGCATCGGCCGTCCACTGCTGCCAGGGCATTTCACGCACGCTTAACCACGCCGCAGGGGCCGCCAGCAGGAGCAAGCCCAGGCGCTGCATGGCCTGGCGCCGGCTGAGCGCGCCATTGCGGCTGAGCCTGCGCAGGGTTTCCCCACTGACAGGCGCGGGCAAGCGGCCCAGGTCGCCCAGGATGGATTCGGCGCGCTGCCAGGCCATGGCATGCTCGCTGCTGCGCTGGCACCAGGCCTGGACGGCGCGGTGGTCGTCTTCGGTGGCGCTGCCCGATTGCAATTGCACCAGCCAGTCGGCGGCCTCGCCAAGAATGGCCGGGTCGATGCGTGGGCTCACAGGTCAAGGCTCAAACAGGCAAGGAAGGCGCTGCGCATGTCGCGTTTGACGGTGATCAACGCTACCTGCAACTGGTCGGCAATTTGCGGGTAAGTGAGGCCATCGAGTTGGGACAGCAAGAACACCTGGCGTACCCGTGCCGGCATTTCCCGCAGCATGGCATCGATGCGGCAGAGGCTTTCCAGGATCAGCCAGCGGGTTTCCGGCGAGGGCACCTCCGGTGCTGGCAAGTGGGCAATGGCTTCAAGGTAGGCCCGCTCGACATCCTGACGCCGCCAACGGTCCACCAGCAGCCCTTTGGCAATGTGCGTGAGCAGGGCGCGGGGTTCGCTGCCAAAACCGTTGGCTGCCTGGCGGCCCAACAGGCGCACGAAGGTGTCATGTGCAAGGTCGGCGGCATCGCAGGTATTGCCCAGCTTGCGCAGCAGCCAGCCCTGCAGCCAGCCATTGTGCTCGGCGTACAGCGTCTGGACCTGCAGGGTAAGGGTTGGGTCGGCGGGCGGCATGGTGGTCTGGGTAGGGTGTAATTAAGAATTGATCGCATTTTAATCATCTGGCCGTCACAGATTCAAGGCGATGTTCATTGCCGTTCGGCGAGCAGCCGCGGGGCAGGGCAGAGGCGCCCGGCGGCGCCTGCACCTGGTACCACGGTCAGGCCAGCCGGCGGATATTGCCGATCTGGCGCAGGCTGAGCCCGTATTTGTCGGCCAGCAGGCTGCGTGACAGGCCGTCTGCGCTTTCTTTCTGGATCTGCAAATTGCGCAACTGGCGCAGGAAATGATCCGCCTTGGGGATTTCCAGGGCCACGCCGGCAAAGCGCTTGATCAATGCATCCAGCGCTTCGCCAGGAAGGGTATCGGCAAGCTTGGTGCGTTCACGGTGTTTGGGGATGTACTTGGGCCTGCCGCCGTATATGCAGGTCAGGTGGTAGGCATGTTCAATGCCGACGCATTCGATCAGGGCCTGGAGCGAGTGCGGCAGCTGAGTGATGTCGATCGAGTTGAGGTCAGGGAGTTGCATAGTGGCTTCCTCGCGAAAAAGGGCGTGATGCTGTGAAAGCCCATGAACCGGATCGGCACATACCACTGGCTCATGTGGCTGGCATGGCTGAATTTTCGGTGAGCGAGGAAGGCTGTCGCTAGGCGTCAATGAGCCTGTTATTTGTAGCCTCTGTGAGCATGTCTTGAAGATTGCGGTAGCGCCGCGTGTAGGACTTTGGCAGTGGGGTAGGCGTGGAGGGCGCGAATTTCCTAAGTCTCGGTTTCCATGTTCGGTCAGGGTGTGCATACCCTCGAAGAGGAAAAGCAACCCCGTGGGTGGTGTGCGTTGTATGATGGCGCCAGCTCGTTGCGAGCCTTATGCCCCACAGTTGCAAGGAATTTTCGATGACACACATGCAGCGTCTCAAATACTCACTTCTGATCATCCTGGTGATGCTGGGCCTCATGTTCGGCCTGTCGCACTTGGCCAAGCAGGGTACGATCAGTGAGCAGACCTTCCAGATCCTCGCCATCATCATCGCGGTGGTCGTGGTGGTGATCAACGGCGTGCTGCGGCGCAAGGTCAAGCAGTGAACCGTGCCGGCCGGCCTGGGCTGGCCGGCCATGCGCTCAGCGCGGTGCGGGTTGTTCAAGCACCGCGCGGGCCTGGGGCTCCAGGCTGTAGCACTTGTCGCTGCCCAGGCTGATCACACCTTCGGCGCACAGCCGCTTGAGCACTTCGCGCACGCTGAGGAACGACAGCGGTATGTCCAGCTGTTCGAGCTGGGCGTGTACGCCACGTACACCGATGCTGCGCCCGTTGCGGTCGGCGGCATGCAGGGCATCGATCACTTTCAGGCGAATCAGGCTGGTACGCAGCCCATAGGCACGCAGCAGCTCGCGTATCTGCTCGTTGCCGACACGCTCGTCCACCCCGTTGACCGGGGCACGCTCAGCCTGCAGCGAGGAATGCGGGTGGTACATGTGAATGCTCCTTTTCGTGGACTGTCCCGAAAACTGGGTGCCTCACTGAGTAGGACGAATGAGCGCGGCAAATCTGCAGCTTTTGTGCAAAAAAATATTTACCGCAGGTTCTGACAAGACGGCCCACTGCCACGCGCTGCGTAAAATTTTCATCTGGCCATTCGTTTGTTGGGGATGAACCCCCACGCTGAGGAATGCCTGTGTTGCCCATTTCGCGTCCCATGACCCGCGTCGCCCTGGCGGCGGCGCTGGCCGCCACCAGCTTCGCCACGCATGCGCAGGACAGCGCTGGCGATGCCAGCGCGCAGATCCGCCGTACCAGCTTCGGCGTGCCTCATATCGTCGCCAAGGACGAGCGAGGCCTCGGTTACGGCATCGGCTACGCCTATGGCCAGGACAACCTGTGCCTGCTGGCCAACGAAGTGCTGACGGTCAGTGGCCAGCGTTCGCGCTATTTCGGCGCCCAGGGCAAAACCCTCGAGCAACGTGACAACCTGACCAGCGACCTGTTCTTCACCTGGCTCAATACCGATGCCGCGGTGGAGGCGTTCCTGCAGGCCCAGCCGGCCCAGGTGCGTGACCTGTTGGACGGCTATGCCAGTGGCTTCAACCGCGCCCTGGCCGAACGCCGTAGCCAGGGCTTGCCGGGCGAGTGTGGCGATGGCCAGTGGTTGCGACCGATCACCAGCCAGGACTTGGTCAAGCTGACCCGCCGTTTGCTGGCCGAAGGTGGCCTGGGCCAGTTCGCCGAGGCGCTGGTGGCCGCACAACCCCCGCAGGCGACCGCCCAGCAGGGGCTGCCGGCATTTGACGTAGCGCTTTCGCAGCAGCAGCGTTTCGCCTCCGAGCGCGGCAGCAATGCCGTGGCGGTGGGGGCAGAGCGTTCGGCCAACGGGCGCGGCCTGCTGCTGGCCAACCCGCATTTCCCGTGGCTGGGCGGCATGCGTTTCTACCAGATGCAGCTAACCATTCCAGGGCAACTGGATGTCATGGGCGCGGCCTTGCCTGGCTTGCCGATGATCAATATCGGCTTCAACCAGCACCTGGCCTGGACCCACACGGTCGATACCTCCAAGCACTTCACCCTGTACCGCTTGCAACTGGACCCCAAGGACCCGACCCGTTACCTGCAGGACGGCCAATCGCTGCCGCTTGAGCGCCAGGCGGTGAGTGTCACGGTCAAGGCCGAGGACGGCACCCTCAGCCAGGTGCAGCGCCAGGTGTACAGCTCAAGCTACGGGCCGGTAGTGGTATGGCCCGGCCGCCTGGACTGGAATGCCCAGGCCGCCTTCAGCCTGCGTGACGCCAACCTGGGCAACACCCGTGTGCTGCAGCAGTGGTACCGCATCAACCGCGCCGACAGCCTGGCGGCGCTGAAAGGCTCGGTCGAGCAATTGCAAGGGATTCCGTGGGTCAACACCCTGGCGGTGGATGCAGCGGGCCAGGCGCTGTACCTGAACCAGTCGGTGGTGCCATACGTCGACCAGCAACTGCTCAGCCAGTGCAGCAACCCGGCGGCACAAGGGCCGCTGGTGGTGCTCGATGGTTCGCGCAGCGCCTGCCAGTGGAAGGTCGACCCGCAGGCCGCGCAACCGGGCATCTTCCCCGCACACCTGCTGCCGAGCCTGGCGCGCCAGGACTTCGTGCAGAACTCCAACGACCCGGCCTGGATGTCCAACCCGGCCCAGCCGCTGACCGGTTATTCGCCCCTGGTCAGCCGCAACGACCAGCCGCTGGGCATGCGCGGGCGCTATGCGCTGGAGCGCCTGCAGGGTAACGCCAAGCTCGGTGTCGACGACCTGCAGAACATGGTGCTGGACGACGATGTGTACCTTGCAAGCCTGGTGCTGCCGGACCTGCTGCAATGGTGCAAGGGCGCCGAAGCGGACCTGCAGGCCGTGTGTTCCAGCCTGGCAGCCTGGAATGGCAAGGCTGACCTGAACAGTGGCATTGGCCTGGTGCACTTCGAGAACATTGTCCGGGCGCTGGCTGAACACCCTGAAGGCTGGCGCGTGGCCTTCAACCCGCAGGACCCGCAGCACACCCCGCGTGGCCTGGCCGTGGAGCAGGCCGCCGTGCGCAAGTTGGTGCGCGAGGCAGCGCTGGCGTCCTTGCAGCAGGTGGCCAAGGCCGGGGTAGAGCAGGGCAGCCAGTGGGGGCAGATTCAGCAAGCCGCCGATGGCACGCCGGTGCCGGGTGGGCCGCAGGGGTTGGGTATCTACAATGCGATCTACAGCGTGCCCCATGGGCCGGGCAAGCGCCTGGTGGTCAGCGGCACCAGCTACCTGCAATTGGTGAGCTTCACCGACCAAGGGCCGCAAGCGCGCGGGTTGCTGGCATTTTCCCAGTCCAGTGAGGCCGGTTCGGCGCATTTCAGTGATCAGACCAAGGCGTTTTCGGCCAAGCGCCTGGCGCCGATACCGTTCACCGAAGCGCAGATCAAGGCAGACCCTGAGTACCGGCAGTATGTGATCAGCGAACGCGACAAGGGGGCAGTGGCCAGCCAGCCTTGAGGCGCTGGCCTGGTTGGGCCTTTTCGCGGGGCAAGCCCGCTCCTACAGGCGATTGCATTCCCCTGTAGGAGCGGGCTTGCCCCGCGAATTAAGGCTGACGAGGTCTTTTCAGGAAAACTCGAACGGCTCCAGGGCAAAGCCCTGGCCATCGACTTGCAGGGTCCAGCCGCGCCGGTCCCAGTCCCCCAGCACGATGCGCCGCGCCGGCTCACCGTCAACCACCAGCTTGTGAATCGCCGGCCGGTGGGTATGGCCATGCACCAGGGTGCGCACGCCATGCGCCGCCATCACCTTCGGCACTTCCTCCGGGGTAACGTCGACGATTTCGGTAGCCTTCATGCGTGTTTGCACACGGCTTTCACTGCGCAGCTTGCGCGCCAGCTTCTGCCGGCTGGCCAGCGGCAGGTGGCGCAGCACCCACAGCGTCAGCGGGTTGCGCAGGTAGCGGCGTAACTTCATGTAGCCCACATCGCGGGTACACAGGGTGTCGCCGTGCATCAGCAACACCTGCTCACCGCCCAGCTCGATCACGCTCGGGTCGGCCAGCAGGGTGCAGCCAGCCGCCTTGCAGAAGGCCTGGCCAATCAGGAAATCACGGTTGCCGTGCATCAGGTAGATGGCCGTACCGCTGTCGCTCAGCTGGCGCAAGGCCTGGCAGATCGACTGCTGGAACGCGGTCATGGCATCGTCGCCGATCCACGCCTCGAAGAAATCACCGAGGATATACAGCGCCTTGGCGTGACGGGCGCGGCCGTCGAGCAGATCAAGAAACGCCCGGGTAATATCCGGGCGTTCTTCTTGCAAATGCAGATCGGAGATCAGCAGGATCACTCAATGATCTCGGCTTTCTCGATCACCACGTCCTCTTTCGGTACGTCCTGGTGGCCAGCCTTGGAGCCGGTGGCGACTTTTTCGATGGCGTCGACGATTTCACGGCCTTCGGTCACTTCGCCGAACACGGCGTAGCCCCAGCCCTGCACGTTCTTGCCGCTGTGGTTGAGGAAGTCGTTGTCGGAGGCGTTGATGAAGAACTGCGCCGAAGCGGAGTGCGGCTCCATGGTGCGGGCCATGGCAATGCTGTACTTGGTGTTCTTCAGGCCGTTGTCAGCTTCGTTCTGGATGCTGGCGCGGGTTTTCTTCTGGTTCATGCCGGCTTCGAAACCGCCGCCCTGGATCATGAAACCCTTGATCACGCGGTGGAACACGGTGCCGTCGTAGTGGCCGTCCTTGACGTACTGAACGAAGTTCTCGGTGGTCAGCGGCGCTTTTTCCGCGTCCAGTTGCAGGACGATGTCGCCGTGGTTGGTGCTCAGTTTGACTTTGGACATGCTGAAATTCGCTCTTTCAAGGCATACAGGAATAGGCTGCGCAGTGCGCGTTTAGTCACCTGACGCAGGATCGGGCAACCGCGACACATGTTCGTGGTTCATCGCGCAGGGCGATCATTTTGCACGGATCGCGATAAATCGCGCCAGTTTGTCGGTGCCCGGCTGTCAGCAGCTTGACTGCTTCGGCTATGATAGGCCCTTTGATTCAATCGGCCTACCCAGGCCGGATACGTGCATTCAAGGATCCTATGAGCAAGCCCACTGCCGACAACGCGCCCAACGCCGCCGCCAAAGGCGCTCCCGCCGTCCCTGCGAATTTCCTGCGGCCGATCATCCAGGCCGACCTGGACGCCGGCAAACACAGCGCCATCGTCACTCGCTTCCCGCCGGAGCCCAATGGCTACCTGCACATCGGCCACGCCAAGTCGATCTGTGTGAACTTCGGCCTGGCCAAGGAGTTCGGCGGCGTCTGCCACCTGCGTTTCGACGACACCAACCCGGCCAAGGAAGACCAGGAGTACATCGACGCCATCCAAAGCGACGTCAAGTGGCTGGGCTTCGAATGGGCCGGCGAAGTGCGCTATGCCTCCAACTACTTCGACCAGCTGCACGACTGGGCCGTTGAGCTGATCAAGCGTGGCAAGGCCTATGTCTGCGACCTCACCCCCGAGCAGGCCAAGGAATACCGCGGCAGCCTGACCGAAGCGGGCAAGAACAGCCCGTTCCGCGAGCGCAGCGTCGAGGAAAACCTCGACCTGTTCGCGCGCATGAAGGCCGGCGAGTTCAAGGACGGCGAGCGCGTGCTGCGTGCCAAGATCGACATGGCTTCGCCGAACATGAACCTGCGCGACCCGATCCTGTACCGCATTCGCCACGCCCACCACCACCAGACCGGTGACAAGTGGTGCATCTACCCCAACTACGACTTCACCCACGGCCAGTCGGACGCCATCGAGGGCATCACCCATTCGATCTGCACCCTCGAATTCGAAGGCCACCGCCCGCTGTACGACTGGTTCCTCGACAACCTGCCGGTGCCGGCACGCCCGCGCCAGTACGAGTTCAGCCGCCTGAACCTGAACTACACCATCACCTCCAAGCGCAAGCTCAAGCAGCTGGTGGACGAAAAGCACGTCAGCGCCTGGGATGACCCGCGCATGTCCACCCTGTCGGGCTTCCGCCGTCGTGGCTACACCCCGGCCTCGATCCGCAATTTCTGCGAAATGGTCGGCACCAACCGCTCCGATGGCGTGGTCGACATGTCGATGCTCGAATTCAGCATCCGTGACGACCTCGACCGCACCGCGCCACGCGCCATGTGCGTGCTGCGCCCGCTCAAGGTAGTCATCACCAACTACCCTGAAGGCCAGGTCGAGCAGCTTGAACTGCCGCGCCACCCGAAGGAAGACATGGGCGTGCGCGTGCTGCCGTTCGCCCGCGAGCTGTACATCGACCGTGACGACTTCATGGAAGCGCCGCCCAAGGGCTACAAGCGCCTGGAACCGGCCGGTGAAGTGCGCCTGCGCGGCAGCTACGTGATCCGCGCCGACGAGGCGATCAAGGACGCCGACGGCAACATCGTCGAGCTGCGCTGCTCCTACGACCCGGACACCCTGGGCAAGAACCCCGAAGGCCGCAAGGTCAAGGGCGTGATCCACTGGGTGCCGGCCGAAGGCAGCATCGAGTGCGAAGTGCGCCTGTACGACCGCCTGTTCCGCTCCGCCAACCCGGAGAAAACCGAGGACGGCGGCAGCTTCCTGGACAACATCAACCCCGACTCCCTGCAGGTGCTGAGCGGCTGCCGTGCCGAGCCATCGCTGGGCCAGGCGCAGCCAGAGGACCGCTTCCAGTTCGAGCGCGAAGGCTACTTCTGCGCCGACCTCAAGGACAGCCAGCCGGGCCGCCCGGTGTTCAACCGCACCGTCACCCTGCGTGACTCCTGGGGCAGCTAAGGAACCACCGTGCTTACCATCTACAACACGCTGAGCAAGACCAAGGAAACCTTCAAGCCGCTCGATGGCAACAAGGTGCGCATGTACGTGTGCGGCATGACCGTGTACGACTACTGCCACCTTGGCCATGGCCGCAGCATGGTGGCGTTCGACCTGGTGACGCGCTGGCTGCGTAAAAGCGGCTACGACCTGACCTACGTGCGCAACATCACCGACATCGACGACAAGATCATCAACCGTGCCAACGAGAACGGCGAGGCATTCGACGCCCTGACCGCACGCATGATCGAGGCGATGCACGAAGACGAGCGCCGCCTGAACATCCTCAAGCCGGACCTGGAACCGCGTGCCACCGACCATATCGCCGGCATGCACGCGATGATCCAGACCCTGATCGACAAAGGCTACGCCTACGCGCCGGGTAACGGCGATGTGTACTACCGGGTGGGCAAGTTCGTCGGCTACGGCAAGCTGTCGCGCAAGAAGATCGAAGACCTGCGCATCGGTGCCCGCATCGAGGTGGACGAAGCCAAGCAAGACCCGCTCGACTTCGTGCTGTGGAAGGGCGTGAAGCCGGGCGAGCCGTACTGGGATTCGCCGTGGGGCCCGGGCCGTCCGGGCTGGCACATCGAGTGCTCGGTGATGTCCACCTGCTGCCTGGGCGAAAGCTTCGACATCCACGGTGGCGGCAGCGACCTGGAGTTCCCGCACCACGAGAACGAGATCGCCCAGAGCGAGGCGGCCACCGGCAAGCAGTACGCCAACGCCTGGATGCACTGCGGCATGATCCGCATCAACGGCGAGAAGATGTCGAAGTCGCTGAACAACTTCTTCACCATCCGTGACGTGCTCGACAAGTATCACCCGGAAGTGGTGCGTTACCTGCTGGTGGCCAGCCACTACCGCAGCGCGATCAACTACTCCGAAGACAGCCTGCGCGACGCCAAGGGCGCCCTGGAGCGTTTCTACCACGCACTGCGCGGCTTGCCGCGGGTGGCCGCCCAGGGTGGCGAGGCGTTCGTCGAGCGCTTCAGCGTGGCCATGAATGACGACTTCGGCACCCCCGAAGCCTGCGCCGTGCTGTTCGACCTGGTGCGCGAAATCAACCGCCTGCGTGACAGCGACCCGGCTGCAGCTGCCGGCCTTGCCGGTCGCCTGCGCGAGCTGGGCGATGTGCTGGGTGTGCTGCAACTGGAGGCCGATGACTTCCTGCGTGCCGGTGCCGAAGGCAAGGTTGACGCTGCTGAAGTGGAAGGTTTGATCCAGGCGCGCCTGGCGGCGCGTACGGAGAAGAACTGGGCCGAATCCGACCGTATCCGTGACCAGTTGACGGCCATGGGCGTGGTGCTGGAAGACAGCAAGGGCACGACCACCTGGCGCCTGGCCGACTGATCGGCGTGATGCCATCGCGAGCTACGCTCGCTCCTACGGGCCTTGCGCTGGCCCCGTAGGAGCGAGCGCAGCTCGCGATGGCGCCGCCTAGGCGGCGCTCAGGTTCACTTGGCCAGCCCGGCAAGCGGGCAGTGCAACACCAGCTTCGCCCCACCCAGCTCGCTTTCACCAATCTCCAGCCCGAACCCATGCAGGTCGACGATCGCCGCAACGATCGACAACCCCAGCCCGAAACCGGAATGCCGGTGCCCTTCATCACTGCGGTAGAAGCGCTTCAACACCGCAGCCCGTTCCTGCTCGGGAATCCCCGGCCCGCTGTCTTCGATGGCGATATGCACACCGGTCTCATCCTGGCTCGCCCTGATCGCCACCCGGCCACCTTCGGGGGTGAACTTGATGCCGTTGCCTACCAGGTTCGCCAGCGCCTCGAACAGCAGCTCACGGTCGCCGTGCAAGGGCGGCAATTGCTCAGGTTGCTGCAGGTTCAGGCGAATACCGCCGTCCTCGGCCAGCGGCAGGTAGAAGTCGTGCAGTTCCACCAGCAGCTCGTGCGGGTCGAGCTGCACGAAGCCGGCGCGGCGCTGGCGGTCTTCCAGCTCACTGATGCGCAGCAGGCCACGAAAGCGTGCCATCAGCGTGTCGGTTTCACCAATGGCCTGGTCCAGTGCCTCGGCCTGGGCCGCGTCGACGTTGCTGTGCTGGCGAATGCGGTACAGCTGCGCCCGCAACCGGGTCAGCGGTGTGCGCAGGTCGTGGGCAATGTTGTCGCACACGCCCTTGACCTCGTGCATCAGCCGCTCGATGCGGTCGAGCATGGCATTGACGATGTCGGCCAGCATGTCCAGCTCGTCACGCCGGGCCGACAGCGGCAGGCGGTGGGTGAGGTCGCCGGCGACGATCAGCTCGGCCTGGGCCTGGATCGCGCGGATGCGCTTGAGCGGGCGTCGGCGTAGCCAGTACCAACCGGCAAACCCCGGAATCAGCGTCAACGAGATGCCCCACAGCAAGGCATGCAGGATGATGCGGGTGACCACGAACAGCGAGCCGTTGTCGCGGAACAGCACCAGCCAGCGGCCATCCTGCACCTTGATCGCCACCGCATCGCAGCTGTCGCGGGGCATGTGCGGGTCATCGGCGTCCAGGCAACGCTTGAGTTCGTGAACCTTGCCGTCCAGGCCGAGGTCCGGCGGTATCGCGCGAATGCGTCCGCCCACCGGGTTGAACTGCGCGTCGAACAGGCCGTAGGCATCGAAGGCACGTTCCTCGAAGGCCTGGCTGGCCAGCAAGGCGTCGTCCAGCTGTTTGCCGGTCATGTGCGCGAACAGGTGCTGGCGTTGCAGCATGGAGTGGCGGGTGAGCTTGTTCAGGTAGCTGGACACCTCGAAGTACAGCACCCCCATGAGGATGCTGCTCCAGGCCACGAACAGGAAGCTGTACAGCGCCAGCAGGCGGCTGGTGGACGAACTCCAGCCCTTAGACGGGTTCAGCAATGGCATAGCCTGAGCCCCGTACCGTACGGATCAGCGGCGACTGGCCAGGCGAATCGATTTTCTTGCGCAGGCGGCCAATGTGCACGTCGATCAGGTTGGTACCGGGGTCGAAGTGGTAGCCCCAGACTTCCTCGAAAATCATCATCCGCGTGATTACCTGGCCGCTGTGGCGCATCAGGTACTCCAGCAGCTTGTATTCGGTGGGCAGCAGGTTGAGGGTTTGCTCGCCACGGCGGGCTTCATGGCTGATCAGGTCCAGTTGCAGGTCGGCGACCTGCAGGCGCGTCTGGGTCATCGGCACGCTGTTGCGGCGCAGCAGCACTTCGACCCGGGCGGCCATTTCATCGGAGGCGAACGGCTTGGTCAGGTAGTCGTCACCGCCGGCACGCAGGCCACGCACCCGCTCGTCGACGTCGGACAGGGCGCTGATCATCAGGATCGGCGTGGTGATCTTGAGGTTGCGCAGGGTGGTCACGATCGTCAGGCCATCGACCTCGGGCAGCATGCGGTCCAGGGTGATCAGGTCGTAACCGCCGGCGATGGCCTTGGCCAAGCCCTCGCGGCCGTTGTCGGCCCATTCCACATCCAGGCCGTGGCTGGAGAGTTCGGCGACGATTTCCTGGCCGGTGACGGCGTCGTCTTCGATGGTCAGTACGCGTGGCATGCTCGTTCCTGGGCGTCTAAAAGAGATTTGATTGTGCCAAAGAATAGCCAAACGGCGATTTAAGAAAAATTCATCTACAAAACGTCAAAACGAAAACGGGGCATGCCATGGCTGGCATGCCCCGTTGTTGTAGCGGCTGCAGGCCTCAGGCGACCTTGACGATCCAGCCGGCAGGCGCTTCGACGTCACCGCTCTGGATGCCGGTCAGCTCGTTGTAGAGCTTCTGGGTCACAGGGCCGACTTTTTCCAGGTCGTGGAACACGTGCAGCTTGCCGTTGTACTCGATGCCGCCGATTGGGGTGATGACGGCAGCGGTGCCGCAGGCGCCGGCTTCGATGAAGCGGTCGAGCTTGTTGATTTCGACATCGCCTTCGATCACGGTCAGGCCCAGGCGCGATTGCGCCAGTTCCATCAGCGACAGGCGGGTGATGCCCGGCAGTACCGAAGCCGATTTCGGGGTCACGAACTCGTTGTTGGCGGTAATGCCGAAGAAGTTGGCCGAACCGACTTCCTCGATCTTGGTGTGGGTCAGTGGGTCGAGGTAGATGGCGTCGGCGAAGCTGGCCTTCTTGGCTTCAGCGCCTGGCTGCAGGCTGGCGGCGTAGTTGCCACCGACCTTGGCCGCGCCGGTGCCTTGTGGGGCGGCGCGGTCGAAGCTGGAAATCTGGAAGTTGTGCGGCTTCATGCCGCCCTTGAAGTAGGAGCCAACCGGGATGGCGAATACCGAGAAGATGAACTCGGGGGCGGTGCGCACGCCAATGTTGTCGCCGGTGCCGATGACGAACGGGCGCAGGTAGAGGGCGCCCTTGCCGTGCGGCGGCACGAATTTCTCGTTGGCCTTGACCACTTGCTTGCACGCTTCGATGAACACATCGGTGGGCACCTGCGGCATCAGCAAGCGCGCGCAGCTGCGCTGCATGCGGGCGGCGTTCTGGTCTGGGCGGAACAGGTTGATCGAGCCGTCCTTGCAACGGTAGGCCTTGAGGCCTTCGAAGCACTGCTGGCCATAGTGCAGGGCAGTGGAGCCTTCACTGATGTGCAGCACGTTGTCTTCGGTCAGGGTGCCGTTGTCCCACTCACCATTGCGCCATACGGACAGGTAGCGCTTGTCGGTCTTGATGTAGTCGAAACCCAGCTTGTCCCAGTTAATGCTTTCGTTACTCATGACACCCTCGATTGTCTTGCAAGTGCCCGATCGCTCGGGCTGCTGTTATATGCGCACCACGCCACGATAATACAAACCTCGCGGCTCGGGAACGGCCAGTCACGAATTGGCCGCAATGGTGGGTGCAGGGCGGGAGGTTTTCAGCGCCTCTAGCGGTGGGCGCTCGCAAGCCGCCTGTTCCAATCCCCCCCATGGCTGCGCGCGCAGGCCTCTTCACTGTCGAAACGCACATGCCAGCCCACATGGTCCAGCTTCACCCCCGCCTCATCGAGCGCTCGGCCCGTCAGCGCCAGCATGCGCGCCTTGGCAGTGCCGGCCACGGCCGCCGCCTTTTGCGCCTCGCGCTCGAACACCCAGGTGATGCGCAGGCTGGACGGGAAATCGTCGGGCACCAGCCGATGGGTCAACCAGGAAAACCCCACAATCTCGGCCTTGGCGGTTTCACAGGCCTCGGTCAGGCACACGACCAGCTCACGCTCCAGGCGCGCCAGCTCGCGTTTGTTCAGGGCTTTCACTGGGCAGCCTCGTCGTCGATCTGCTGGCAGAAGCGCATCAGGTTGCCGAATGGGTCGCGCACCAGCATCTCCAGGCCCCAATCAACCCGCTCGGCCTGGGGCCGGGCGTAGCCGTACTGCTTGGCCAGCAGCTCGCGCTCCAGTGCCCGCAGGTCGTCGGTGCGGGCGAACACCGTGGCGCCAGGGCAGGCGTCGCCGTGGTGTTCGCTCAGGTGCAGGATCAGGCCGTCGCGGTGAATCTGCGCGTACAGCGGCAGGTCCGGGCTGAAACGGTGTTCCCAGTCAAGCTCAAAGCCCAGGAAGTCCAGGTAGAACTCCTTGGCCTTGTCGACGGAGAAAATGCGCAGAACCGGGATGGCGGGGGCGAGAGGCATGGCGATTCCTTGGCCGAGGGCAAAACACAGACTTTAGCGCAGCACCGATACGGGGCCAAGCGCTGCTCCGGCAATGGGCACGGCCACGCTGAATGCCCCATGCCAGAGCCATCGCCCTGAAAGTTTCATGTGCGTTCACCTGCGTAGTTGGCCCGCAACCTGCTATATCCAGCCAGCGAAATTTGATCGAGTGGTCAGTCTGCCAGTGCTCCAACAGCGCCCAGGCTGGCCCTCTAAACGGCCGCAAGGCCACGGAAATCAAGGGGCCGCAGGATGTCGCTCGCGGAGCAGATCGAACCATCGGAACAGGCGGCGGGCTGGAGCGCGCACCTGCAATTGCGCTTCGTCTTGCGCAGCGGTGTGACCCGCCTTGGTGCGCGCCGCCATTTCGGCCCGCTTTTGGTGCAGCGCCCGTTCTATCCGGAAGGGGCGCCGTGCCACGTTTATGTGCTGCACCCACCCGGCGGTATCGTCGCCGGGGACCGCCTGGAGCTGGATATCCACCTTGAACCCGGCAGCCACGCCTTGCTCACCATGCCCGGTGCCAGCAAGTTCTACCGCAGCATCGGGCCGACTGCGCGGCTGGCCCAGCATTTTCACCTGCAAGCCGGTAGCACACTGGAATGGTTGCCCCAGGACAGCATCTTCTTCAATGGCGCCCGCGCCAGCCTCGACAGCCGCTTCACCCTCGAACCCGGGGCCAAGCTGCTGGCCTGGGAAACCTTGTGCCTGGGCCGCCCAGTGATGAACGAGCGTTTCGAGCGTGGCGCGCTGGACAGCCGCCTGTGCATCGAACTGCCAGGCGAACCCGGCCTGCACGAGCGCCTGCGCATCGAAGGCGGGCACTTGGCCAAGGTCGGCGAGCACCCCCTGGTCGCCACATTCTGCGCAGCCCCGGCAAGCCCGGCCGTGCTTGAGCAGGTGCGCACCTTGCTCGACGAACTCGCTACCCCCGCCGGCGCCACCTTGCTTGGCACGCTGCTGGTGATTCGCCTGCTCGACCACGACAACCAACACCTGCAACACACCCTGCAGCGCCTCTGGCACGTATTGCGGCCGGCCGTTCTCGGCCTGCCAGCGTGCCCGCCGCGCATCTGGGCCACTTGAGAGAGCGCAATGGAGCTGACCCCAAGAGAGAAAGACAAACTGCTGCTGTTCACTGCCGCCTTGTTGGCAGAACGGCGCCTGGCCCGTGGCCTGAAGCTCAACTACCCGGAGGCCGTGGCACTGATCAGTGCCGCGGTGCTCGAAGGCGCCCGGGATGGGCGCACGGTGGCCGAGCTGATGAGCCTGGGCCGCGAGGTACTGGGCCGTGAGCAGGTCATGGAGGGCGTCGCCGAGATGCTGCATGACGTGCAGGTCGAGGCCACCTTTCCCGACGGCACCAAGCTGGTGACCGTGCACGACCCCATCGTCTGACCTGGCGCAGGAGCCCAGCATGATTCCAGGTGAAATCCAGGTCGCCGCCGGCGACATCGAACTCAACGCCGGCCGCGACACGGTCAGCGTCAGCGTGGCCAACCATGGCGACCGGCCGGTGCAGGTCGGTTCGCACTACCACTTCTATGAAGTCAACGATGCGCTGGTGTTCGAGCGCGCGCCCACCCGCGGCTTTCGCCTGGATATCCCGGCCGGCACCGCCGTGCGCTTCGAACCGGGCCAGTCGCGTACCGTGCAGCTGGTGGCCTACGCCGGCAAGCGCGAAGTGCACGGCTTCCAGGGCAAGGTGATGGGCGCGCTGGAGGGCAGGGCATGAGCCGTATTTCCCGTCAGGCCTACGCCGACATGTTCGGCCCTACCGTCGGCGACCGCGTGCGCCTGGCTGACACTGCGCTGTGGGTGGAGGTGGAGAAAGACTTCACCATTTATGGCGAAGAGGTGAAGTTCGGCGGTGGCAAGGTCATTCGCGACGGCATGGGCCAGGGCCAGATGCTCAGCGCCGAGGCCATGGACCTGGTGCTGACCAACGCCCTGATCATCGACCACTGGGGCATCGTCAAGGCCGATATTGGCGTCAAGCACGGGCGCATCGCCGCCATCGGCAAGGCCGGCAACCCCGACGTGCAGCCGGGCGTGACCGTGCCGGTGGGCCCCGGCACCGAGGTGATCGCCGCCGAAGGCAAGATCGTGACCGCAGGCGGTATCGACTCACACATCCACTTCATCTGCCCGCAGCAGGTCGAAGAGGCGCTGACCAGCGGCGTTACCACCTTCATTGGCGGCGGCACCGGCCCTGCCACCGGTACCAACGCCACCACCTGCACCCCAGGGCCCTGGTACCTGGCGCGCATGCTCCAGGCCGCCGACTGCCTGCCGATCAACATCGGCCTGCTGGGCAAGGGCAACGCCTCGCGCCCGGAGGCCCTGCGCGAGCAGATCGCCGCCGGCGCGGTGGGCCTGAAACTGCACGAAGACTGGGGCTCGACCCCGGCGGCCATCGACTGCTGCCTGGGCGTGGCCGAGGAAATGGACATCCAGGTGGCGATCCACACCGACACGCTCAACGAGTCGGGTTGCATCGAAGACACCCTGGCCGCCATCGGCGACCGCACCATCCATACCTTCCACACCGAGGGTGCCGGCGGTGGCCATGCGCCGGACATCATCCGCGCGGCCGGGCAGGCCAACGTGCTGCCATCCTCCACCAACCCGACCCTGCCGTATACGGTCAACACCGTCGACGAGCACCTGGACATGCTCATGGTCTGCCACCACCTGGACCCGAGCATCGCCGAGGACGTGGCCTTCGCCGAGTCGCGCATCCGCCGTGAAACCATCGCCGCCGAAGACATCCTCCACGACATGGGGGCCTTCGCCATGACCTCGTCCGATTCCCAGGCCATGGGCCGGGTCGGCGAGGTGGTGCTGCGCACCTGGCAGGTGGCGCACCAGATGAAACTGCGCCGTGGCCCGTTGGCACCGGACACCGGCTACAGCGACAACTTCCGGGTCAAGCGCTACATCGCCAAGTACACCCTCAACCCCGCCCTGACCCACGGCATCGCCCATGAAGTCGGCTCGCTGGAAGTGGGCAAGCTGGCCGACATGGTGCTGTGGTCGCCAGTGTTCTTCGCGGTCAAGCCGGCCCTGGTGATCAAGGGCGGGATGATCGCCACCGCGCCCATGGGCGACATCAACGGCTCCATCCCGACGCCGCAGCCGGTGCACTACCGGCCGATGTTCGGTGCCCTGGGCGCTGCCCGCCATGCCACGCGCATGACATTCCTGCCCCAGGCCGCCATGGACCGTGGCCTGCACCAGGAGCTGGGGCTGCAGAGCCTGATCGGCGTGGCCCATGGCTGCCGCCGGGTGCGCAAGGCCGACATGGTTCACAACACCTTGCAGCCGGTGATCGAAGTCGACTCGCAAACCTACCAGGTGCGTGCCGACGGTGAGTTGCTGGTGTGCGAACCGGCCAGCGAACTGCCGCTGGCCCAGCGTTATTTCCTGTTCTGAAGGAGTGAAGATGATTGTCCTGACCCGCCGCATCGGCGCCGCCGACACGGTCACTGCAACCGTCACCCTGGATGTCGACAGCCGCATCAAGAGCCGCCTGCGGGTGACCCTTGACGATGGCCGCGACGCTGGCCTGATGCTGGAGCGTGGCCACCTGCTGCGTGGCGGCGAACTGCTTGCCGATGCCAGCGGCGAGCAGGTGGTGCGGGTGCTGGCTGCCGCTGAAACGGTGTCGACCGTGCGCTGCGACGACCCGCACCTGCTGGCCCGCGCCGCCTACCACCTGGGCAACCGCCATGTGCCGCTGCAGATCGACCCTGGCCTGTTGCGTTACCAGCATGACCATGTGCTCGACGACATGCTGCGTGGCCTGGGCCTGGTGGTAGAAACCGAACAGGCGCCGTTCGAGCCGGAAGCCGGTGCCTACCAGAGCGCGCCGCACAGCCACGGCCACGGCAGCCATAGCCATAGCCACGGCCACGACCACCCGTTCGTGCGCCTGCCTTCCTGAACCCCTCAACCAAGGAACCTGCAATGAAAAAGATTTTCGCCCTGGCCCTGCTGATGGTCGCACTGCCTGCCTTCGCCCACCCCGGGCATGACGGCAACCCCCTGCAGGACGGCCTGTTGCACCCGCTGACTGGCCTGGATCACCTGCTGATGCTGCTCGGCACCGGCGTGCTCGCCGCACTGACCCGGCGCAACCTGGCCTTGCCGCTGGCCACCCTGGCCGCGATGTTCGCCGGCGCCGTGTGCGGCCACCTGTTCGGTGACGTGCTGGGCATGGAAAGCATGATCGCCGTGTCGGTACTGGTGGCCGCTGCCGCCGTGTTGCTGCCCAGCCGCCAGCTGCTGCTGGCCCTGGCGATGCCGTGTTCGCCTTGTTCCACGGCTGGGCCCATGGCGTTGAAGCCACCCCAAGTGCGTTCTGGATGTTCAGCGCAGGCTTCGTCACGGTCAGCGGCCTGCTGCTGGCAGTCGGTTTCGCCGTCGGTTGCCTGCTGCGCCGCCACAGCGGCCTGCAGAAGGCCTTTGGCGGCGGCATGCTGGCCGGCGCCGCGCTGGTGCTGGCCGGTTGATGAACAGCGACCTGGCGCTGCTGCGCCTGCTGCAACTGGCCAGCCCCGGCTTGCCGGTAGGGGGCTTTACCTACTCCCAGGGCCTGGAGTGGGCGGTGGAGGCTGGCTGGGTGCGTGACACCGCCAGCTTCAGCGCCTGGCAGCGCGAGCAGTTGCACGACACTCTGGCCTGCCTGGACTGGCCGCTGCTGGCGCGCCTGTACCGCGCCTGCGAGGCGGGCGATGCGCCGGCGTTCGCGCGCTGGAGCCGCTTCCTGTTGGCCAACCGGGAAACCGCCGAGCTGCGCCTGGAAGAACAGCAGCGCGGCTCGGCCCTGGCGCGCCTGCTCGACGGCTGGCAGCTGGGCCAGGAGCCCGCCTGGCGCGCAAGCCTGGAGCTCAGCCAGCTGGGCGGCATGGCCTGGCTTGCCGTGCACTGGCAGATTCCGCTGCGCCAATTGGCCCTGGGCGTGGCCTTCGCCTGGCTGGAAGGTGCGGTCATGGCCGGGGTCAAGCTGGTGCCGTTCGGCCAGCAGGCAGCGCAAACCCTGCTGCGCGACCTGTCGGCTGAGCTGCCCGGTGCGCTCGATCACGCCCTGGCACTGGGCGATGAGCAACTGGGCGGTGGCCTGCCGCTGCTGGCCATTGCGTCTTCCCGTCACGAAACCCAATACACCCGTTTGTTCCGTTCCTGAGGACTGCCTACATGCAAAGCTATCAGCAACCCCTGCGCGTCGGTGTCGGCGGCCCGGTCGGCTCCGGCAAGACCGCGCTGCTCGAATGCCTGTGCAAGGCCATGCGCGACCACTACCAGATCGCCGTGGTCACCAACGATATCTACACCAAGGAAGACCAACGCATCCTCACCGAGGCCGGTGCCCTGGAGCCCGAGCGCATCGTCGGCGTGGAAACCGGCGGCTGCCCGCACACCGCAATTCGCGAAGATGCCTCGATGAACCTGGCGGCGGTCGAAGCGCTGGCGCGCAAGTTCGGTAACCTGGAAGTGATCTTCGTTGAAAGTGGCGGCGACAACCTGAGTGCCACGTTCAGCCCAGAGCTGGCCGACCTGACCATCTACGTCATCGACGTGGCCGAAGGCGAGAAAATCCCACGCAAGGGCGGCCCTGGCATCACCAAGTCGGATTTCCTGGTGATCAACAAGACCGACCTTGCGCCTTACGTGGGGGCCTCGCTGGAGGTGATGGAGCGCGACACCCGGCGCATGCGCCCGGAGCGCCCCTGGACGTTCAGCAACCTGAAGAAAGGCGAGGGCCTGCAAGCGGTGATCGACTTCATCGTCGAGCGCGGCATGCTCGGTGTGAGGAACTGACGCCCCTCATTCATGGCAGCAGTGCGGCTTTTGTGCTTGCCCCTGGTAGCGGTCGTGATGCCGCACCCAGTCCATGGTGCCCGCTTCGTTGCGCCCTAGGGGCGCGATGTCGAGGAAGTTGTAGGTGTTGACCATAATATCCAGGCCGCGGGCGTAGGTGGAATAGGTGTGGTAGAGGGTGCCATCCTGGTCCTTGAAAAACGCGCTCAGGCCTGGCAGTTCGCTTTCGCCACCGTTGTAGGGTTCGTAGTTGTACTGGCGTTCGCCTTCGCCGCCGACACTTACGCCAAAGTCTTCGTTGAAACCACTGCCTGCCGAGGAATACCAAGGGAACTGCCAGCCCATGCGCTGGCGGAAGGCTTGGAATTGTTCGTAGGGCGCGCGTGACACCGCCACCAGTGAGACGTCGTGATGGGCCAGGTGCAGGTTGGCACCGTCGAAGTGGTCGGCCAGGAACGAGCAGCCGGGGCAACCCTCGTCCCAGCCTTCGGCGAACATGAAGTGGTAGAGCAGCAGCTGGCTGCGCCCGGCGAACAGGTCGGTCAGGCCCAGTTCGCCGTTCGGGCCGGTGAAGCGGTAGGGTTTGTCGACCTTCATCCAGGGCAGGGCCTGACGGGCGGCGGCCAGTGCGTCGCGCTGGTGGGTGAGGGATTTTTCGTGCAGCCAGAGTTGTTGGCGGGCGGCTAGCCATTGGGCGCGCGAGACGACCGGGTGTTGGGTGCTCATGAGGCTGACTCCGTGAGAGGGTTCAGCAGTTGGTCGATTTGCGGGGTAGGGAATCGACAGGGTTGGGTGGGGAGGTGATGAGTGGTTTGGGGGTGTAGGGCGGTAGAGGTGTGGCGCCTATGAGATCGAGCGCCGCCCGCGCGGCGCTTCGCGAGCTGCGCTCGCTCCTACGTCTGTTCTCACGCGCTTGTCACAGGCGTTACTGGCCCGAAACAAACGTAGGAGCGAGCGCAGCTCGCGATGCGCCGCGCGGGCGGCGCTCGATCTCACAGGCGCTACACCTCTCCCGTCGAACCCGAGGCCACCCGAACCCTCACCCGTGCATGGCCTCGATCAATTCCCACAACCGCGGATCATTGAAATCCTTCACCACCAACTTGGCCCCAGCCTCGATCAAACGCTCCGGCGCCTGCGTGGTCGCAATCCCTACGGTAAAAATCCCCGCGCCGCTCGCCGCCGCAACCCCCGGCAGCGAATCCTCGAACGCCAGCGCCTCGCCTGCCACGGCTTCAAGGCGTTGCAGCCCGGTCAGGTAGGGCAGCGGGTCCGGCTTGGGCCGGGCCAGTTCGTCCGCCACCAGCACATGTTCAAAACGCGACTGCAACCCCATGGCCGCAAGCATGTGTTCGGCATTGAGCCGGGGCGCATTGGTGACCACGCACATGCCGATATCCCAGGCCCGGGCATGGTCCAGCAGGTTCAACAGCCCCGGCAGTGGCTTGAGTTCAGGTGCCAGTTCACGGAACAAGGCCTCCTTGCGTTCGGCCAATGCCTGGCATTGCGCCTTGTCGGCATGGGGAAACAATTCGGCAAACAACTCGCCGTTGCTGCGGCCGCTGACTTGGGCATCGAATTGCGCCTGGGTCAGTTCGCGGCCGTCATGGTCGTGCAGCAGTTGGCGGAAGGCCTGCAAATGCAGGGTGTCGGTGTCGGTCAAGGTTCCATCGAGATCGAACAGCAGGGCAGTCAGCATCAGGTATCCAGGTAATCAAAAAACAAAAGCGCAGGGATGATAACCAAAGCGCACGATAAAGGGGGCTGTTCAGTGTGCGGCAAAAAGAGTACAAATGTACCCCATGGACAATCTCACTCCCAAACGCCGGGCAATTCTCGCGTTCATCCGCGAACGAATTACCGACCATGGCCAGCCCCCGAGCCTGGCCGACATCGCCAGCCGCTTCGGTTTCGCCTCGCGCAGCGTGGCGCGCAAGCACATCACCGCGCTGTGCCAGGCCGGCTACATCGACGTCACGCCGAACCAGGCGCGGGGCATCCGCCTGGCCGAGCCCTTGCGCCGGCCGGAAATTCTCGAAGTGCCGGTGCTCGGCCAGGTGGCGGCCGGTGCGCCAATCGGCCCGGACCTCGGCATTCACGAACAATTGCTGCTCGACCCCAGCCTGTTTCGCCGTACCCCCGACTACCTGCTCAAGGTGCGCGGCGACTCGATGGTCGACGACGGTATTTTCGACGGTGACCTGGTAGGCATCCGCCAGCAGGGCGATGCACGCGACGGGCAAATCGTAGTGGCCCGCCTGGACGGCGAAGTCACCATCAAGCGCCTGCAGCGCCAGCCTGGCGGTTATCGGCTGCTGCCGCGCAACCCGGCCTACGCGCCGATCGACGTGGGCCCCGAGCACGAGTTCTTCATCGAAGGCGTGTTCTGCGGCCTGCTGAGGCGTGACTGATGGGCGCGGTGGTCGACCTTGATCGGCTGCTCGACCAGCGCCAGGTCTGGCGTGGCCGCCAGGGCCAGGTTCGCCCCACCGGGCTGCAACCCACCGGCCATGCCACGCTCGACCAGCGCCTGCCTGATGGCGGCTGGCCGGCAGCGGCCCTGAGCGAGCTGCTGCTGGCCAGCCCGGGCTGCGGTGAACTGCAGTTGTTGTGGCCGACCCTGGCACGCCTGAGCGGCGAGGGCGGGCGGGTGGTGCTGGTTGCGCCACCGTTCATTCCCTACGCCCCGGCCTGGCAGGCCGCTGGCGTGGATTTGCGCTGGCTGGTGCAGGTGAATGCCGCGCAGGCCGACAGCCTCTGGGCGGCTGAACAATGTTTGCGCTCCGGCAGTTGCGCCGCCGTGCTGTGCTGGCCGGAACGCGCCGACGACCGCGCCCTGCGCCGGTTGCAGGTGGCCGCTGAAACCGGTCAGGCGCTGGCATTCGCCTGCCGGGCGCAACAGGCCGCGCACAACCCGTCGCCGGCGGCGCTGCGTATCGCCATCGATACCCGGCCGGCGCAGTGGCGCGTACTCAAGTGCCGTGGTGGCCTGCCGCCAGCGGCACCTATCGCCTGCCCCGGGCGGGGCTGATGGGCCATGCTCTGGGCCTGCATTCTCTTGCCCCAGCTGGCGCTGGACTCGATCCTGCGCGAGCGTGACGATGCCGATGCACCCCTGGTACTGATCGGTGGCCCGGTGCAGCGGCGTGTGGTGCAAGCGGTCAACCCCGCGGCGGTCGCGCTTGGCCTGCGTGCGGGGCAAACGCTGACAGCCGCGCGGGCGCTGGCCGACGGCTTTCAGTGCGTGGAAGCCGACCCGGCGCGTATCGAGCAACTGCAGCAATTGCTGGCCGCCTGGGCCTACCGGTTCAGCGCCCAGGTGAGCCTGCATTACCCCCGCGCCGTGCTGCTGGAAGTGGGCGCCAGCCTGCAGCTGTTCGGCCCTTGGCCGGTGTTCGAGGCGCGCCTGCGTGAAGAACTGGCCGCACTGGGGTTGCGCCAGCGTATCGTGCTGGCCACCAACCCGGTGGCCGCGCGCATGCTTGCCAACGGCCATGACGGCCTGGCATTGCTCAGTAACGACGATACCCGCGCGGCGCTGGCGCGCATGCCGGTCAACCGTGTCGGGCTGCCAGCGGACGCCGCTGAAGCCTTCGCACGCATGGGGCTGCGCCAGCTGGGGCAGGTGCTGGCGTTGCCGCGTGATGCCCTGGCCAGGCGTTTTGCCGCGCCGGTGCAGTTGCACCTGGACCAACTGCTCGGCCTGCGTACCCTGGGGCTGGATTTCTACCAGCCCCCAGACCGCTTCGAAACCCGCCTGGAACTCAACTTCGACGTCGAATCGCACCAGGCCTTGCTGTTCCCGCTACGGCGCATGCTCAACGACCTGGCTGCCTTCCTCGCCGGGCGTGACTGTGGCGTGCAGCGCTTCGTGCTGCACCTGGAGCACGCAGAAGGCCCCGACACCCGGCTACCAGTGGGCCTGCTGGCCGCCGAACGGGATGCCGCGATGCTCTTCGAACTGGCCCGGGGGCGCCTGGAGCCACTGCGCATCCCGGCGCCGGTGCGCAACCTGCGGCTGGTCGCCGACGACTTGCCGCCGTTCGTGCCCCAGCACCAGGCCCTGTTCGACCCACGGGCAAAACAGGCCCAGCCGTGGGAGCAATTGCGCGAGCGCCTGCGTGCGCGGTTGGGCGATGAAGCGGTCAAAGGCCTGCGCGCCGAGGCCGACCATCGCCCGGAATGCGCCTGGCAGCAGGCCGAGCAGGGCGCCCAGGGCAGCTTGCCCGCCGCACCCGGCAGCCGCCCTGGCTGGTTGCTGCCCACCCCGCAGGCCCTGGGCAACGCTGGCCACCGCTTACTGGGGCAGGCCGAGCGCATCGAGTCGGGCTGGTGGGATGGCGGCGACGTGCGCCGCGACTACTACTGCATCGAAACCCGTGAAGGCCTGCGCGGCTGGGCCTACCAGGACCTGGCTCAGCCCGGCCCGTTGTGGCTGCAAGGCTGGTTCGCATGAACGGCCCTGGCTATGCCGAATTGCATTGCCTGTCGAACTTCAGCTTCCAACGTGGCGCCTCCAGCGCCGAAGAGCTGTTTCGGCGGGCGCACGAGCAGGGCTACCAGGCCCTGGCGATCACCGACGAATGCACCCTGGCCGGTGTGGTGCGCGCCTGGCAGGCGGCCAAGGCCCGGCAACTGCGCCTGATCGTCGGCAGCGAAGTACGCTTGCAGGATGGCCCCAAGATGGTACTGCTGGTGCAGAACCTCACGGGCTACCAGCACCTGTGCGCCTTGATCACCCGCGCCCGGCGCCGGGCCGAAAAGGGCGAGTACCAGCTGTTCGCCGACGACCTGCTGCAGCACCATGAAGGCTTGCTGGCGCTGTGGATTCCCGACGAGCCAGACGACCCGCAGCCTGGGCAATGGCTGCAGGGCGTGTTCGCCGAACATTTGTGGCTGGGCGTGCACCTGCACCGGGGCAGCGCCGATGACCAGCGCCTGGCCCGCTTGCTCGCGCTTGCCAGGCACGTGGGGATCCGCGCCGTCGCCTGTGGCGATGTGCACATGCATGTGCGTGGGCGCCGTGCCCTGCAAGACTGCATGACCGCCATCCGCCAGCACTGCAGCGTGGCCGAGGCCGGGCGTTTTCTGTTCGCCAACGGCGAGCGCCACCTGCGCTCGCGGGAACAACTGGGCGAACTGTACCCGGCCGACCTGCTGGCGGAAACCTTGGTGATCGCGCAGCGCTGCCAGTTCGACCTTGGCCAATTGCGCTACCAATACCCGCGCGAGCTGGTACCCGAAGGCCATAGCCCCGCCAGCTGGTTGCGCGAGCTGTGCGAGCGCGGTCTGCCGCTGCGCTGGCCGGCGGGCCCAAGCAGCAAAGTACGTGAAGTGCTGGCCAGGGAACTGGGGCTGATCGAGGAGCTGGGTTACGAGAGCTATTTCCTCACCGTGCACGACATCGTCGCGTTCGCCCGCAGCCAGCACATCCTTTGCCAGGGCCGGGGGTCGGCGGCCAATTCGGTGGTGTGCTTCGTGCTGGGCATCACCGAGCTCGACCCCATGGCGCATCGGCTGTTGTTCGAGCGCTTCCTGTCACGTGAACGCAACGAGCCGCCCGATATCGATGTGGACTTCGAGCACGACCGCCGCGAAGAAGTCATCCAGTACGTTTTTCGCCGCTATGGCCGGCACCGCGCCGCGCTGACGGCGGTGGTCAACACCTACCATGCCGCGGGCGCGGTGCGTGACGTGGCGCGGGTGCTGGGGCTGCCGGCCGACCAGGTGGATGCCCTGGCCAAGTGCTGCGGCCGCTGGAGTGACCGGATACCCGATGAACAGCGTTTGCGCGAGGCGGGCTTTGAGCCCGGCAGCCCCTCGCTGCGGCGTATCCTGGTGCTGGCGGGCGAGTTGATCGGTTTTCCCCGGCACCTGTCGCAGCACCCGGGCGGCTTCGTCATTTCCGAACAGCCGCTGGACCATCTGGTGCCGGTGGAAAACGCCGCAATGGCCGAGCGCACGGTCATCCAGTGGGACAAGGACGACCTGGACATGGTCGGCCTGCTCAAGGTCGATGTGCTGGCGCTGGGCATGCTCAGCGCCTTGCGCCGCTGTTTCGACCTGCTGCAGCGCCACCGTGGCCGGCAGTTGACCCTGGCGACCATCCCCGGCGAAGACCCGGCCACCTACGCGATGATCAGCCGTGCCGAAACCATGGGCGTGTTCCAGATCGAATCGCGGGCGCAGATGGCCATGCTGCCGCGGCTGCGGCCCAACACCTTCTACGACCTGGTGATCGAGGTGGCGATTGTGCGCCCCGGGCCGATCCAGGGCGACATGGTGCACCCGTACTTGCGCCGGCGCCTGAAAAAGGAGCAGGTGACCTACCCCTCGGAAAAGCTCAAGGAAGTGTTCGAGCGCACCCTGGGCGTGCCGTTGTTCCAGGAGCAGGTGATGGAGCTGGCCATGGTCGCCGCCGACTACAGCCCCGGCGAAGCCGACCAGTTGCGCCGCAGCATGGCGGCCTGGAAGCGCCATGGCGGCCTGGAGCCCCACCGTGAACGGCTGGTGCAGGGCATGCTGCGCAACGGCTACGACCTGGCCTTCGCCGAACGTATCTTCGAGCAGATCAAGGGCTTTGGCAGCTACGGCTTCCCCGAGTCGCACGCGGCCAGCTTTGCCTTGCTGTGCTATGCCAGCAGTTGGCTGAAGTGCCATGAGCCGGCGATTTTCACCTGCGCCCTGGTCAACAGCTGGCCCATGGGCTTCTACAGCCCCGACCAGTTGCTGCAGGAGGCGCGCCGCCAGGGTATCGAGGTGCGGCCGGTGGATGTGATGCACAGCGAATGGGATTGCACCCTGGAACCTGATGGCGACGGGGTGTTGGCGATCCGCCTGGGGCTGCGCCAGGTGCGTGGTTTCAACGAGGCCGATGCCCGGCGCCTGGCGCAGGCCAGGGCCGAGCGGCCGTGGCGCGATGTGGAAGACGTCTGCCTGCGTGCCGGGCTCGATAGCCGTGCCCGTGCCCGGCTGGCCGATGCGGGTGCGCTGCGTGCCCTGGCGCAAGACCGCCACCAGGCACGCTGGCAGGTGGCGGCGGTGCAGCCGCAGTTGCCGCTGTTTGCCGAAGTGCAGGCGCAGCCGCAAGCGCAGGTGGTATTGCCAGTACCCACCGTCAGCGAGGATTTGCTGGCCGACTATGACACCTTGGGCACGACCTTGGGGCCCCATCCGTTGTGCTTGCTGCGCACCCGCCTGCGGGCATTGGGCTGTCGCAGTTCAGGCGAGTTGGCGGATGTCGGGCATGGCGATGCGATTGCCGTGGCCGGGCTGGTGGTGGGGCGCCAGCGCCCGCAAACGGCCAGCGGGGTGACCTTCGTCACCCTGGAGGATGAGTTCGGCATGGTCAATGTGGTGGTTTGGCGTGACCTGGCCGAGCGGCAGCGGCGGGCGCTGGTGGGGGCTCAGTTGCTCAAGGTAAGTGGGCGCTTGGAGCAGGAGCAGGGCGTGCGGCACTTGATCGCCCGGCGCCTGGAAGACATCAGCCCGTTGTTGCAGGGACTGGATGTCAGAAGCCGGGATTTCCATTAACCGCACGGGCCTCCTCGCGGGTAGGAGCGAGCGCAGCTCGCGATGGGGCGCGCAGCGGCCCCAGGGTTTCCGCGAAGAAGCCCGCACGCTCTTTCAGACCATCGCCAGCTGCTGCTTGCGGGTAGGCGCCGCAAACGCCCGGTCAATCGCCCGCAAATCTTCCCGGCTCAAGGCCAGTTCCCCCGCCGCCGCATTCAACCGCACATGCTCGGGCGAAACGGCCTTGGGAATGGCGATCACCCCATCCTCGCGCGTCACCCACGCCAGGCTCACCTGCGCCGGCGTAGCGCCATGGCGTTCGGCAATTTCCTGCATGATCGGGTGCTGCAACAGCCGCCCGGCCTGGGCCAGCGGGCAATAAGCCATGGTCGGCAAGCCCCGTTGCCGGCTCCACGGCAGCAGGTCGAACTCGATACCGCGCTGCGCCGGGTTGTACAGCACCTGGTTGGTGGCACAAGCAGGTGCGTTCAGTTCGCGCAGGTCGTCGACATCGAAGTTGGACACCCCCCAGTGGCGGATCTTGCCCGCCTCGCGCAGGCGTTCGAAGGCCTCGACCGTTTCCTCCAGCGGGTACTGCCCGCGCCAGTGCAGCAGGTACAGGTCGATCACCTCGGTGCCCAGGCGCTGCAGGCTGCGCTCGCAGGCCGCCGGCACGCCGCGGCGGCTGGCGTTGTGCGGGTAGACCTTGCTGACCAGGAACACCTGCTCGCGGCGCCCGGCAATGGCCTGGCCGACCACTTCCTCTGCGCCACCTTCGGCATACATCTCGGCGCTGTCGATCAGGCTCATGCCCTGTTCGATGCCCTGTTGCAGGGCCGCCACCTCCGCCGCCCGGCGAGCGGGATCCTCGCCCATGTACCAGGTGCCCTGGCCAATGGCGGGCACTTCGCAACCTGCCAGTTTCACGTAACGCATGTCACCTCCGGGGTTTGGGTATGGGAAAGCAGTACGTCGAGCAGCGCCTGGGCGGCGGTGGACAGCTTGTGGTCGCTCAGGGCGATGACGCCGATGCGCCGCTCTACAGCGGGTTCAATCAGGGTGACGCAGCGTGCGCCCAGCTCCTGCATCTGGTTGATGCACAGCGCGGGTACCGCACTCACCCCCAGCCCGCTGGCGACCATGCGGCCGATGGTCGACAGCTGGTGGCTTTCGAACGCCACCGCCAGCTTGCCGTGCTGCGCCGCGACATTCTGCTCCAGCAGCAGGCGCACGGCAGACGGGCGTTGCAGGGCAATGAAGTCCTCGGCCAGCAGCTGCGCCCAGCTGACCTGTGCCAGGCGGGAAAGGGGTGATTCAGCGGGCACCACGGCAACGAACCGGTCCATGTACAGCGGGTGGAAGTTCAGCCCGTCGGTGTTTTCCGGCTCGAAGCCAATGCCCAGTTCGACGCGGCGGTGGCGCACCAGTTCCAGCACCTGTTCGTTGATGACGTCGTGGACGGTGACATTGACCTTCGGGTAGCGCTGGCGGAACACCTTGAGCGTATGCGGTAGCAGGTTGCCGGCGAACGCCGGCATGGCGGCCACCGACACCCGGCCCAGTTGCAGGGTGAAACGCTGGCGCAGCATTTCCTCGGTGTCGTCCCAGTCGGCCAGCAGGCGCCGGGCCAGCGGCAGCAGCACCTCGCCCTCGGCGGTCAGGCTGACGCTGCGGGTGGTGCGGGTGAGCAGGGCGCCGCCGAGGTTGTCCTCCAGCGCCTTGATGGTCAGGCTCAGGGCCGGTTGGGAGACATGCAGGTGTTCGCCGGCCTGGGCAAAGCTCTGGTACTTGGCCACGGCGACGAAGGCGCGCAGTTGCTTGACGTTCATGACTGCCCCGATCGCTGTTTTGGAAAAGTTATCAATCGATGATGAAAACAAAATTAACAAATCAGTCGCCAGCGGTGAAGATGGTCACACACGCTCACCGACAGCCTCGTCGGTTCAACAACTACAAAAGGCGGATCAGCATGGCCGGACTGGACAAGCGCGTAGCAACCTATGAAGAGGCCCTGGCAGGCCTGACCGACAACATGACGTTACTGGCCGGCGGCTTCGGCCTGTGCGGTATCCCTGAGAACCTGATTGCCGAAATCAAGCGCCTTGGCGTCAAGGGCCTGACCGTGGTTTCCAACAACTGCGGGGTCGATGGCTTTGGCCTGGGCGTGCTGCTCGAAGACCGGCAGATCCGCAAGATGATCGCCTCCTACGTGGGGGAAAACGCCGAATTCGAACGCCAGTTGCTCAGTGGCGAACTGGAAGTCGAACTCACCCCACAGGGCACCCTGGCCGAGAAGATGCGCGCTGGCGGTGCCGGTATTCCTGCCTTCTTCACCGCCACCGGCTACGGCACCCCGGTTGCCGAGGGCAAGGAGGTGCGCGAATTCAAGGGCCGCAAGTACATCCTTGAAGAGTCCATCACCGGCGACTTCGCCATCGTCAAGGGTTGGAAGGCCGACCACTACGGCAACGTGGTGTACCGCAACACCGCGCAGAACTTCAACCCTTTGGCCGCCACCGCCGGCAAGATCACCGTGGTCGAAGTGGAAGAAATCGTCGAGCCCGGCGTGCTGCTGCCCAGCGAAATCCACACGCCGGGCATTTTCGTTGACCGCGTGATCGTCGGCACCTTCGAAAAACGCATCGAAAAGCGCACCGTCAAGGCCTGAGCGCCGTCCATCAGAACAACAAAGAGATCCTGACCATGGCACTGACCCGCGAACAGATGGCGCAACGCGTCGCCCGTGAACTGAAGGACGGCTACTACGTCAACCTCGGCATCGGCATCCCGACCCTGGTGGCCAACTACGTACCGGCCGATATGGATGTGATGCTGCAGTCGGAAAACGGCCTGCTCGGCATGGGCGAGTTCCCCACCGAAAGCACCCTCGACCCAGACATGATCAACGCCGGCAAGCAAACCGTCACCGCTCGCCGTGGCGCGTCGATCTTCGATTCGGCGCAGTCGTTCGCAATGATCCGTGGCGGCCACGTCGACCTCACGGTGCTCGGCGCCTTCGAGGTGGATGTGCAGGGCAATATCGCCTCCTGGATGATCCCCGGCAAGCTGGTCAAGGGCATGGGCGGTGCCATGGACCTGGTGGCCGGTGCCGAGAACATTATCGTCACCATGACCCATGCTTCCAAGGACGGCGAGTCCAAGCTACTGCCCCAATGCAGCTTGCCGCTGACCGGTGCCGGTTGCATCCGCAAGGTGCTGACCGACCTTGCCTACCTGGAAATCGAAGACGGCGCGTTCATCCTGCGCGAAACCGCGCCAGGGGTAAGCGTTGAAGAAATCATCGAGAAAACCGCCGGCAAGCTGATCGTGCCGGACGACGTGAAGGAAATGACCTTCTAAAACGTATAACCGACCCTGTGGGAGCGGGCTTGCCCGCGAATGCCTTGGTGAATTTGCCATCGTATTCGCGGGCAAGCCCGCTCCCACAGGGTTTTGTGCTTGTGCTGGGCACATTGCCAACCTATAAAACCAATAAAAGGAATTCCCTCGTGGCCGCTGAAATCCAAGACAGCCGCTCCGCCCGCTTTGCCCTGCGTTGTTCCAACTGGGCCGAACGCTGGTTTCCCGATTCCTGGGTGTTCGCCGCCCTGGCCGTGCTGCTGGTGTGCATCGGTGCCCTGGCCATGGGCGCCAAGCCGACCGACACCGCCAAAGCCTTCGGCGATGGCTTCTGGAGCCTGATCCCCTTCACCATGCAGATGGCCTTCGTGGTCATTGGCGGCTACGTGGTGGCCAGTTCGCCACCGGCTGCGCGGCTGATCGACCGCCTGGCGCGCATCCCGAAAAACGGCCGCAGCGCCGTGTGCTGGGTGGCGTTGATCTCGATGCTGGCGTCGCTGCTCAACTGGGGCCTGTCGCTGGTGTTCGGCGGCCTGCTGGTACGTGCCCTGGCGCGGCGCACGGAACTGAAAATGGACTACCGCGCCGCGGGTGCCGCTGCCTACCTGGGCCTGGGTGCGGTATGGGCCTTGGGCCTGTCGTCGTCGGCGGCGCAGTTGCAGGCCAACCCGGCCAGCCTGCCACCGTCGATCCTGTCGATCACCGGGGTGATTCCGTTCACTGAAACCATCTTCCTGTGGCAGTCCGGGGTGATGTTGGCCGCGCTGGTGATCGTGTCGCTGGTCATCGCCTATGCCACCGCCCCTGGGCCGAACAGCGCGCGCAGCGCCGAAGATTGCGGCGTCGACCCCAGCTTCAGCGCACCACCTGCACCCCAGCGTACCCGCCCGGGCGAATGGCTGGAGCACAGCCCGATTTTGATCCTGCTGCTGGTGGCGCTGGCTGCTGGCTGGCTGTACCAGGAGTTCGCCACCAAGCCTGCGATCACGGCCATTTCCGGGCTGAACACCTACAACCTGCTGTTCATCATGCTCGGCGCCTTGCTGCACTGGCGCCCGCGCAGCTTCCTCGATGCCGTGGCCCGCGCCGTACCGACCACCACCGGGGTGCTGATCCAGTTCCCGCTGTACGGCTCGATTGCCGCGATCCTCACTCAGGTCAAGGGTGTGGATGAGCAGACCCTGGCTCACCACATTTCGCTGTTCTTCACCCAGATCGCCACCCACGACACCTATGCCTTGCTGATGGGCGTGTACTCGGCAGTGCTGGGTTTCTTCATCCCATCGGGCGGAGGCAAGTGGATCATCGAGGCACCCTACGTGATGCTGGTGGCCAACGACCTGCAGTATCACCTGGGCTGGGCGGTGCAGATCTACAACGCCGCCGAAGCGCTGCCGAACCTGATCAACCCGTTCTACATGCTGCCATTGCTGGGCGTGCTGGGTTTGAAGGCGCGCGACCTGATTGGTTTTTCGTTCGTGCAGTTGCTGGTGCATGTGCCGTTGGTGCTGGTGTTGCTGTGGGCGCTGGGCGCCACCTTGCAGTATGTGCCGCCGGTGATGCCGTGACCCAGGCCTGATACTGCTGATGCGTGTAGGAGCGGGCTTGCCCCGCGAAGCAAGCGCCGCGGTACAGGGCACCGGCTTCGCCGGTGTTCGCGGGGCAAGCCCGCTCCTACAAGAGGGGTGTCAGGCCTGGCTGTCGAGGCTTGCCAGCAAGCCCCCCAGCGCCGCGCGCCCTGGTTCATCCAGCCCGAACACCGGCCGCCGAGGCTCGCCCACCGGCAAACCGGTCAACGCCAGGCCTGCCTTGATGGTAGCGGGCAAGCCACCTTTCAAGATGAAGTCCAGCAACGGCAACTGCCGGTAGAACAACGCTTTCGCCTGCGCCAGGTCACCCGCCAGCACCGCCTGGTACAGCGCCTGGTTCAACGCCGGGATCAGGTTCGGCGCCGCCGTGCACCAGCCCTTGGCCCCGGCCACGAACGCCTCCAGGGCCAGTGGGTTGCAGCCGTTGTAGAACGGCACCTGGCCTTCACCCAGCAGTTGCAGCTTGTGCATGCGCTGGATGTCCCCCGTGCTCTCCTTGACCATGGTCACGTTGGCCACCTCGCGCACGATGCGCAGGATCAGCTCCACCGGCATGTCGGTACCGCTGGTGGCCGGGTTGTTGTAGAGCATGATCGGAATGTCGATGGCGCCGCCGATGGCGCGGTAGTGCTGAAGAATCTCGGCTTCGCTGAGTTTCCAGTAGGCGGCGGGCAGTACCATCACGGCATCGGCGCCATGGGCCTGGGCAAAACGTGCGCGGCGCACCGCACCGGCGGTGGTCAGGTCGGAGACGCTGACGATGCTGGGCACACGCTTGTCGATCTGGGCAAGGCTGTATTCGGCCACCTGCTGCCATTCGCTGTCGCTGAGGTAGGCACCTTCTCCGGTACTGCCCAGCGGGGCGATGGCCTGCACGCCGCTGTCGATCAGGCGGTCGATGGACTGGCCCAGGGCCGGCAGGTCGAGTTGTTCGCCATCGGTGCTGAAAGGGGTGATGGTGTAGCCGATGATGCCATGGAAATCGGTTGTCATTTTATGGGCTCCGCAAGCAAGGCAGTGGGGGTCAGTTCAGGCAGTCGGCGTGGGTGCGCAGGCTCTGCCGGGCAAAATAGTTGAACGCGGCGCTGTGGCGCTTGGGGCGGTCGATCCAATCGTGCGCTTCGCGGCCCAGCGCCGGGTCGATCGGCTTGACGGTGCCCGCCGCCATGGCCAGCAGTTGCAGGCGGGCAGCGCGCTCGATCAGCTGCGCATAGTTGCAGGCCTGCTCGATGCTGCTGCCGGTAGACAGCTGGCCATGGTGCGAGAGCAGGATGGCGCGTTTGTCGCCCAGCGCGGCGCTGATGATTTCGCCTTCCTCGTTACCCACCGGCACACCTGGCCAGGCTTCAAGGAATGCGCAATCGTCATACAGCGGGCACAGGTCCATGTGCGAAACCACCAACGGAACTTCGAGCATCGACAGGGCGGCGACGTGGGTCGGGTGCGTGTGGATGATGCAGTTGACATCCGGGCGGGCCCGGTACACCCAACTGTGGAAGCGGTTGGCCGGGTTGGGCATGCCTTGGCCTTCAAGCACCTCCAGGTCCTCGTTGACCAGCAGCAGGTTGCTGGCGCTGATCTCGTCGAAACCCAGGCCCAGTTGTTGGGTGTAGAAGGTGCCCGGCTGCGGGCCGCGCGCGCTGATCTGCCCGGCCAGGCCTGAATCGTGGCCGTGGTCGAAGAGAATTCGGCAGGTCAGGGCCAGCTTTTCCCGTACAGTCCACGTATTATCGGCAAGCGAGCCGTGCATCTGTGTCAGCGCTTGCTGAACCAGCTGCTCTTTGCTGTGTGTCAGGGTCTTAGCCATGGGGAGTATCCTCTTTGGCGTTGTGAGCGATGTCGGCGTTACCCTGTTCCGGTGCTTTGATCGGTAAAGGAATGGGGTTTGGCGTGACACAAATAATCCTATATGACACAAAGTGTCATAAGCAAGTGTGTGGGCCCAGGAAAATCGCTTCGAATGTCTAACCGATTGAAAATGCTTAGAAAAAAACTTGGGGTGACTTTAGAGGCGCTGGCCGAGAAGTCCGGCATGACCAAGAGTTACTTGTCCAAGGTCGAGCGTGGCCTGAACACGCCGTCGATTGCCGCTGCGCTGAAGTTGGCACGGGCGCTGAACGTTCAGGTGGAAGAGTTGTTCGCCGAAGAGCAGCCCGGCCAGAGCCTGTACAGCTTGGTGCGCCAGGGCGAGCGCCAGGCGTTGGTGGGTGATGGCCAAGGCCAGGGCTATGCGGCATTGACCCGCCAGGTGGGCCAGCGCAGCCTGCTGCCGTTTCTGATTCAACCGCCGACTGCGTTCAGCGACCCGACCTTCAAGGAGCACCAGGGCGAGGAGTTCCTGTTTGTCCATGCTGGCCAGGTGGAGGTGGACTTCATGAGCGAGCGGGTCATGTTGCAACAGGGTGACGCCCTGCATTTCAATGCCCAGACACCGCACCGGTTGCGCTCGGTAGGCGAGCAACCGGCGCAGTTGCTGGTGGTGGTGCACGACGGCGGCGAATGAGGGCAGGGCGATGATCGAGGTGTCGCGGTTCTGGCGGGATCCGGCGTTGCCCTTTGTCGAGGCTCGGCGTGTGGGCGATGGGCGCCAGGTGTGCTATGGGCCCCATTCCCATGAGAGTTTTTCCATCGGCCTGGTTACCGGTGGGCGCAGCACCTACCTGAGCGGTGATAACCAGGTTGAGATAAGCGCCGGCAGCACGGTGATGATGAACCCCGGTGTGGTCCATGCTTGCAACCCGATCGCGGGGCAGGGCTGGTCGTACCTGATGTTGTTCGTCGACATGCCTTGGCTGCGGGCGCAGGGTTTTATGTTGCCTGCGCAAACCTTCAGCACCTCGGCCCCATTGTATGGCCGGTTGCTGCGTGTGTTCGCCGACTTGTTCGACAGCGAGGTTGCCGATCGCGAAGCCGGCCTGGCGCGGTTTTTCCAGCAGCTCCCTGATTACCTGGAGGCCGTGCCTGCCAAGGCGGACACCGCGCATCCGCAACTGGACAGCGCCGCTGCGTTCATGCGCGCCCACCGCAGCGACCCGCTGAGCCTGGCAGATATCTGCGCGGCCTGCGGCTTGTCCCGTTCCTACCTGATTCGTGCGTTCCGCCAGCGTTTTGGCCTGACGCCCCATGGATACCTGCTGGACCAGCGGGTACAGCAGGCGCGGGCGCAGCTGCGCAAAGGGCGCGCCATTGCCGAGGTGGCCCTGGAGGCCGGTTTTGCCGACCAGGCGCACTTGCAGCGGGCGTTCAAGCAGCACCTTGCCGCAACGCCGGGGCATTACCGTGATGCCAGCCAGGCGTAACCCAAATGCCCTGTAGGAGATAACCCAGCCCTCGCGGGCTGCGCTGTCCCCGGTAGGAGCGAGCACAGCTCGCGATGGGGCGCGCAGCGGCCCCGGGTCTTCAGCTTCGCAGCTCATCACGCTGGGGCTGCTTTGCAGCCCATCGCGAGCTGCGCTCGCTCCTACAGGGGGCAGTGTTAATCAGATAGTTACGATTTGTTCCATGGGGGCGCCCTGGTCAAAGCACCAGGTACACCGCGCTTGCCACCAGCAACACCGCCAGCCCCCGGTTGAGCAGCCGCACGTACCGTACCTCGCGCAGGTACTGGCGAATCACACTCCCTGCCCACGCCCAGCAGGCCACCGACACAAAGCAGACAGGGGCGTAGATCCACGCAAACAACCACAGTAGCTGCTGCTCACCACCGGTATAGGCGCCCACACCCGCCACCGCCGCCAGCCAGGCCTTGGGGTTGAGCCATTGCATCACGGCGCCCTGCCAGGCCGAAGGCGCAGGCCGTTGCCGTTCGTCACCCAACTGCCCGTCGTCACTGGCCAGCTTCCACGCCATCCACAGCAGAAAAGCCACGCCTGCCCAATGCAGCGCCACGCCCAGCGCCGGCCAGCGCTGCAGCACTTCATGCAGGCCAAGGCCCACCAGCACCAGCAGCAGGCAAAACCCCAGGGTGGCACCGGCCACATGCCACAGGCTGGCACGCAGCCCGTGGCGGGCGCCGCTGCCCAGGGCGACGATGTTCACCGGGCCAGGGGAAATCGAGGCGGCCAGGGCGAAGGCGGCCATGGAAAGGCTGATGCTCATTGCTGTCACTCCTTGTCGTGTACTGAGCCGCCATCCTGCGGCGCACGGGGGCAGGGCGTATTGAACAATAGTCCCCTGATGGCCCGGCGCACCGAGCAAGCCACCGCTCGAAAAGGCCAGGAAGGCTTGCCGCCTGACGCCCCGCCACCGTCAGGAACATGCTGCCAGGCCATTTCGAACAGGAGCTGCCCATGCCCATTCACAAACTCGTGGCCAATCAGCCGCACGACCTGACCACCCCGATCATAGGCCAAGTGATTCCCGCACCTGAGCCCGACCCGCCACCGTCAGAGCCGAACCTTTCGGAAAAAAACCAGGCAGCCGGGGAACTCAGCGACGCCTTGCGCCTCAAGCACATCACCGAGGAAGATCGCCTGGCGCTGCGTGACCAGCATGGCCGCTGGCTCTGCGTGCACCGCCGGGGCTATGGCGACTGGGGCTGGGCCTACCTGGGCGACCCGGACACCTACAGCGCTGATATCGTACCGCTGCGCGTGCGAGTGGACAGCGCCCGCAACGAAATGTTCTTGTGCGCCGAGCTCGATGTCCAGGACTGGTCACTGTTCGCCAATGGCGACTCCAGCAAGGGCGAGTATGTGTTCGCGGGCTGGAAAGCTTGGGAAAACTACCCACACCTGACGTTCAAGGTGGCCATCAGCGGCAATACGGTCGTGAACGAGCAGGAAGTCCCGGCTTTCACCTTGGGCGTGAAGCTTGGCACCTCACGCATGGTCCTGAATGCCCCAGGCGGTTCGTGGGGCTGGCTGAAACTGAGCCCGGTGGCGGGGCTGCCCACTGCGCAGGTCAGCCGCTTCTCGCTGCACAAACTGCTCGTGCCGGTCAGCAAAGTGGCGGCGTTGATCAAGGAAACCTGGCCCGCTATCGACCTGGGCTACCGCCAGTTCGCGGTCGACAGGTACTACGAGGCGATTTCCGACCAGCATGCACGGGCGATTTGGTACAACTCCGGGTTGGCCAGTTACCGCTTCACCCCGGAAGTGTTCGACTGCGATGATTTTTCCCTGGCCTACAAGAGCCAGGCCAGCAAGGATGCCTATGAGCGCAGCGCGCTCTACCCCTACGCCGTAGGCATCGTTTTCGGCAGCAATGACAGGGGCGCCCATTCTGCCAACCTGTTCATCGACCAGCAGGGCCGGTTACGCCTGATCGAGCCGCAAAACCGCAACATTCACCGTGCTTCGGAGTGGAACTACCAACCGTTCTTTGTCATGTTGTAACGGCAGCGGGGGGCTGCTACAGGTTTTGTAATAGTTTTCTGTTATCAAATAAATCGCTTGTCCTTGTAGGATTTTATTCCCTAATTTCATTCAAGGTCACCATGAGCACCTTCGCGGAGCCCCCCAGTCCCCGGCCGTTTCGGCCACTTCCCCTGCGTCTGCGTGACGCGTCCCACATGAGTACCTGCTAATGGAATGGCTAGCCGATCCCACGGCCTGGCTAGGCCTGTTGACGCTTATCGTCCTTGAGCTGGTGCTGGGTATCGACAACCTGGTGTTCATCGCCATCCTCGCCGACAAGCTGCCGCCCCATCAGCGTGATCGCGCTCGGGTGATCGGCCTGAGCCTGGCGCTGGTCATGCGCCTTGGCCTGCTGGCCAGCATCTCGTGGATGGTCACCCTGACCGCGCCGCTGTTCGAGGTGTTCGGCAAAAGCTTCTCCGGCCGCGACCTGATCATGCTGTTTGGTGGCGTGTTCCTGCTGTTCAAGGCCACGATGGAGCTGCATGAACGCCTGGAAGGGCATGTGGCCCAGGCCTCCGGCACGGTGCGCCATGCCGCCTTCTGGCCCATCGTCGGGCAGATCGTGGTGCTGGACGCGGTGTTCTCGCTGGACGCGGTGATTACCGCGGTGGGCATGGTCGAGCAATTGTCGGTGATGATGATCGCGGTGATCTTCTCCATCGGCATCATGATCGTGGCCAGCAAGCCGCTGACGCGCTTCGTCAACGCCCACCCAACCGTGATCATGCTGTGCCTGGGCTTCCTGATGATGATCGGCTTCAACCTGACCGCCGAAGGCCTGGGCATGCACATCCCCAAAGGCTACCTGTACGCGGCCATCGGTTTCTCGATCATCGTCGAACTGCTCAACCAGCTGGCCCGTGCCCGCCGCAAGCGCAGCCTGCAGCAGCACAAGCCACTGCGTGAGCGCACCGCCCATGCCGTACTGCGCCTGCTGGGCGGGCGCCGGGTCGAGGCCGACGAGGTGGGCGAAGAAATCGCAGACCTGGTCGAGGGGAGCGAGGAGCAGGTGCTGTTCGACCGCCGCGAGCGGGTCATGATCAGCGGCGTGCTGAATTTGGCCGAGCGGCCGATCCGCACGGTGATGACTGCCCGCGCCGAAGTCGACGTGATCGACCTGGCGCAACCGGCCCAGGCCATCACCGACGCTTTGGCCAACTCCGCCTACTCGCGCCTGCCGCTGATCCGCGATGGGCGCATCGACGAACCCTTGGGCTTCGTGCACAAGAAGGCGCTGCTCAAGGAGATTCTGTCAGGTGCCCAGCCGGACCTGGAGCGGATGGTCCAGGCACCGTTGAACCTGCTGGAGAGCTTCAGCATTCTCAACGCCCTGGAACAAATGCGCGGCCAATCGACCCACATCGCTTTCGTGGTCAACGAATTCGGTGACTTCACCGGCCTGCTGACCATGACCGACATCCTTGAGTCGATCGCCGGCGAGTTGCCAGATGCCAGCGAAGTGGAAGGCCCGGCGGTGGTCGAGGAGGGCGGCAGCTTCGTGGTCAGTGGCGCCCTGAACCTTGGCCAGGTGCAGGCGCGAACCGGCTTCAGCGCCCGCCCCACCGAGGATTACCAGACCCTCGCGGGCCTGGTGATGAGCTTGCTGGACCGCTTGCCAGTGGTGGGTGACCGCCTGGCCTGGAACGGCTGGAACATGACCGTGGTGGCGGTGGAGGAGCGCCGTGTCAGGCAGGTACGCCTTACACCGAGCGGCGAAGCTGACGCAGCAGGTGCTTGAAGCCTTCGAGCACCAGCACCAGCACGGCGGCCCAGATCGGCAGGTAGGTCAGCCACTGGTCCGGGCCGATGGTTTCGCCCAGCAGCAGGGCCACGCCCACCAGCAGCACCGGCTCCACGTAGCTGAGCAGGCCGAACAGGCTGAACGGCAACAGGCGGCTGGCCAGCACGTAGGCGATCAGCGCCGAAGCACTGATCGCCCCCAGCACCGGGATCAGGCCGTACAGCCCCGGGTGCGCCTGCAGGTCGGCGGCTGACAGCGGCCCGGTGGTCACGAAGTACAGCGCCCAGGGCAGCAACAGGCACATGTCGCACCACAGGCCACCCAGGTGGTCGGTGCGGCAGCGCCGGCGCAGCACGAAGTAGATCGGGTAGCCGGTCATCACCAGCAGGGTTTCCCAAGCAAAACTGCCATGCTGGTAGAGTTCGTGCCCCACGCCCAGCGCGGCGCAGCTTACCGCCACCTTCTGCAGGCGCGACAGGCGCTCGCCGTACACCAGCCGGCCAGTCAGCACCATTGCCAGTGGCAGCAGGAAATACCCCATCGACACTTCCAGGCTGCGCCCGTGCAGCGGCGCCCAGAGGAACAGCCACAGCTGCACGCCCATCAACCAGGAGGTGCCGACCATGCCCAACAACAGCACAGGCGTCTGGCGCACCCGCGCCAGCAGCTCGCCAACGCGCTTGAAATCCTTGCTCACCAGCATGAACAGGGTCAGGCAGGGCAGGGTCAGCAGCGTGCGCCAGCCAAAGATCTCTTCGCCGTCCAGCGGCGCGAGCAGAGAGGTATAGAAGTACATCACAGCGAACAAGCAGGACGCCATGACCGACGAAATAATGCCTTTTGACACGAATGCCTCGGATAACGGGGGAGTGAGCGGATAAATCAGCCGCGCATGATCTCAGGGGGCGCGCCTTGCGGCAACCGCGCAGCACCCGGCTGGGCGGCCAGGGCCTGCAGAAAGGCATCTGCCGGCATTGGCCGGCCGAACAGGTAGCCTTGCTGGAAGTCCACCCCGTGCTGGGCCAGGTAGTCGCGCTGCACCTCGGTTTCCACACCCTCGGCGACGATACCCAGGCCCAGCTTGGCAGACAGCTCGATGATGCTGTCGAGAATATGCTGTGACAGGGCATCGCCGCCGATCATGGCGACGAAGCTTTGGTCGATCTTCAGGTAGTCGACCTTGAACTGGCGCAGGTAGTTGAGGCTCGACTGGCCGGTGCCGAAGTCGTCCAGGGCGATCATCACGCCCATGGCATGGAGCTTTTCGAACAACTCCAGGGCAATGGGCGTGGGTTCGATCAGCTTGCGTTCGGTCAGCTCCAGGGTCAGCCGCACGCGGCCGGGCGGGAAGTGCTGGAGGAAGGTCTGGCAGTCGTCGAGCAGGGTCAGGTCGCGGCAATGGTCGGCGGTGATGTTGACGCCGATGTGGAAGCCGTCCTCCAGCAGCGCCGTGTACGGCGCCAGGCTCTGCGCGGTATGCAGCATCAATGCCCGGGTCATGGCGACGATCTGCCCGCTGTGCTCGGCGTAGGGGATGAACAGGTCGGGGCGCACCAGGCCCTCGCGCGGGTGGTTCCAGCGCATCAGCACTTCGGCACCGGCCCAGCGATAATCGCCCTTGCGCACCACCGGCTGGAAGTAGGGCAGGAACTCATCGGCCTCCAGCGCCCGCTGCAGCTCGGCGCTGGGCGAGCTGGCGCGGCGGATCTGCCAGCGGCATACGCCCGCGGCGACAACGCCCAGCACCAGCAACAGGCTGAGCAGCGCCGGGTACTGGCTGCGCAGCAGCTGTGCCGGTTTGTCGGCGGCGTAGCCACCGTGCACGCTGAACGGGTAACGGGTCGAGCCCAGGGTCACGTCGGCCGTGGCCGCCGGGGCTGGGGCCCCGGCATGTACCTTGCCATCCTGGCCCAGCCAGGCATTGCCCACCCGCAGTTGCAGCTGCTCGTTGGGGCCGATCAGGCGCAGGGCAGTCACCAGGTGGTCGCCATCGACGGTGCTGATGGCGCCACGGGCACCGTCGCTGAGGCGATAAACCAGCAAGGGGTGGCCAGGGGTTACCGAGTTGCCGTCCATCAACCACAGGTGGCCGTCGGTGTAGTCGTTGACGTCGACCGGCTCGTCGAAATCGCCGAACAGCGACGAGCAATACAGGGTGTTGTCGCGGAACAGGTTGGTCGAACGCACGAAGGCGTTGCGCGTCACCTGGCTGCGCAGGGTCAGTTGGACGGGCTCGCAAGGGCTGCCGGCCAGTGGCAATAGCACCTGGGCGGCGTTGGCGAGGTTGTCGAGAATATGTTCCACATGTTCCACCACCTGCCGCGTGGTGGCCTGGCTGCTGGCGCGCAGCTCGCGCTCGATCTGCCAGTGCATCACCGTGAGGCCACAGGCCACCGGCAGGATGCCAACGACCCAGGGCAATAGGCTGCGCCAGCTCAATCGGGCTGGGCGTTTTACCGTAAGGGGCATGCTGGCCTAGTCTTGATGAGGGTTACTGTGCAGAGGATAGCCGTTTGCCAGCCCTGGCAACCAACAAAAACGCGACAAAGTAATTTACGCAATGTAGAATCGATTTACGAATACAACAATAAGCCCCTTCCCACGCGAAGGGACAACCCCACCGAGAATGGGTCCATATGACATACCATGGGTTCAAGCTGATCATTGGTGACTTCCTCGCCCGCAGCGTGCGCGGTATCCCGTGCTCACCGCCATCGTCCTTCCACATCCCGCGTATTCACTAATATTTCGCTGCAGATGAGGACACGAACATGGCTGATATCTTCGACAATCCAATGGGCCTGATGGGCTTCGAATTCATTGAACTGGCTTCTCCCACCCCAGGTGTGCTTGAGCCGGTGTTCCAGATACTTGGCTTCACCAAGGTGGCCACCCACCGTTCCAAGGATGTGCACCTGTATCGCCAGGGCGGCATCAACCTGATCCTCAACAACGAACCCAAAAGCATCGCCTCGTATTTCGCCGCTGAGCATGGGCCATCGGTGTGTGGCATGGCCTTCCGTGTGCGCAACGCCCATGAAGCCTACGCCCGCGCCCTGGAACTGGGCGCCCAGCCGGTGGACATCGAAACCGGCCCGATGGAACTGCGCCTGCCGGCCATCAAGGGCATTGGCGGTGCGCCGCTGTACTTGATCGACCGTTACGAAGAAGGCAGCTCGATCTACGACATCGACTTCAATTTCATTGAAGGCGTTGACCGCAACCCGGTTGGGGCGGGCCTGAAAATCATCGACCACCTGACCCACAACGTGTATCGCGGGCGCATGGCCTACTGGGCCGGGTTCTACGAGAAACTGTTCAACTTCCGCGAAATCCGCTACTTCGACATCAAGGGTGAGTACACCGGCCTTACCTCCAAGGCCATGACCGCACCGGATGGCATGATTCGCATCCCGCTCAACGAAGAGTCGTCCAAGGGCGCTGGCCAGATCGAAGAGTTCCTGATGCAATTCAACGGTGAGGGCATTCAGCACGTCGCCTTCCTGACCGATGACTTGCTCAAGACGTGGGACGCGCTCAAGGGCTTGGGCATGCGCTTCATGACCGCACCGCCGCAAACCTACTATGAAATGCTCGAAGAGCGCTTGCCGGGCCACGGTGAGCCGGTCGACCAACTGCAGGCCCGCGGCATTCTGCTCGACGGCGCCTCGGAACCGGGCGACCAGCGCCTGCTGTTGCAGATTTTCTCGGAAACCCTACTTGGGCCGGTGTTCTTCGAGTTCATCCAGCGCAAGGGCGATGACGGCTTTGGCGAGGGCAACTTCAAGGCGCTGTTCGAGTCGATTGAGCGCGATCAGGTTCGCCGTGGCGTGCTGAACGCCGACTAAGCGTTACGTGCCGCCGTCAGTGGGCGGCGGTACATACCGCGGTTGCCGCGCAGTTTGAACAGCCCCCAGTAGGCGATGGCGCCGGTCGTGACTCCGATCAGTGAAAGGGCGGGCAGCAGTTGCCTCATGGTCTGGCGCGCTTCACGCGCGGCATAACCTTCTGCATAACCTGCCTTGACCACATAGCCATACTTCGCCGAAACCCCCTTTTTGAAATACTCCACCTGTGATGGACGTTCGGCATCGCGGCTGTCGCCGTCGGACCAGATGTACTGGTCGCCGAACTCCAGCACGATCGTCAGGCCTGTGCGAAACGCCCGCAGCTCATTGCGCAGGATCAGGTCGTAGGTCGTTGCAATGACGCCCTGGCTGTTTTCGCGCAGTTGGTAGGCGAGCAACACCGATTCGGGCATTGAAGGTGGGTTTAGTAACAGGCCGAAGGCTTGGTTCGCGTCTTCAAGTTTGCTATGGATCATATGACGGGTTTGTTTGGAGCTGCAGTACACCTGGCTGCCTTCGGTCAATGCCAGTGACCGAAGGTGCGGGGCTTTTACCACCTGATCGACCAGGCGGCCCCGCACGCCCTCGCATGCCCTACCGGCCAACGGCAGCGCCGTGAGCGCCGAGGCGTGAATGCGGTCGAGTGCCAAGTCCACGGAATGAATGGCTTCTTGCACCGAATCCTGGGCAATGCCCTCAAGCTTTTTGGCTTGCTGGTACTCCATGACCAGGAGCCCTGCCCCCACGGGCAGCGAACTGATCGCCAGTATCAACACCAGCTTCATTGCGCCGTAGCCTGTATTTCTCATTCTGGACATGAGCAACGCTCCATTGGACCGATTTGCCCGTGGTGGGCAGTCGAATGGAGAGCCTACGGATCAAGCTTCACGGCTACTGTCATCCTAGGCCGTGAAGGGCGTGGGATTAGCAATACCCGCTCGTAGGAGCCGTTACTTTTGCAGCGCCTGGAGCACCCGTTCGGCCAGCACACCGGTCGAGGCGGGATTCTGGCCCGTGAACAGCCGGCCATCGCCGACCACGAAAGGTTTCCACGGATCATCGTCCTTGCTGTAGTGCCCGCCGCGGGCCACCAGTTCGTTTTCGGTCAGAAAGGGCACTACTTTGTCCAGCTCGATCAGCTTCTCCTCGGTGTTGGAGAAACCGGTCACCTGGCGGTCCTTGAGCAGCAGGCTGTTGTCGCTGAGCTTGATGTTCAGCAGGCCGGCCACACCGTGGCACACGGCAGCGACGATGCCGTTGCGTTCGAAGATTTTGCGCGCCAGTTCCTGCAGGGGGGCGTTGTCGGGGAAGTCGAACATCACGCCATGGCCGCCGGTGTAGTAGATGGCGTCGTAGTCTTCGGCCTTGACCCGGCCGGGGCTCAAAGTAGCGCCCAGGCGGCTCATGAAGGCCTGGTCGTCATACCATTGCCAGTCCAGGTCAGGCGCCATCTGCAGGCTGTGCGGGTCGATCGGCACGTAGCCGCCGTTGGGGCTGACGAAATCCACGGCGTACCCGGCTTTTTGCACCGGCTCGACAAAATGCACCGCTTCCCCCAGCCACAGGCCCGTTGCCCGCTTCAGGGAGGGATACTTGGCCGTGTTGGTGACCACTACCAGAATTTTCTTGCTCATCACCACGCTCCCATCAGCAGTTAAGGGGACAGTCGTTCCATGGCGCGGGAAAAACCTCATCAGCATAGCTGCCGATAGCGCGCGCGCCATGCGGCGGCGGGCGCTGTGCTAGTGTTGCTCGAAGCAGCTTCGCGATCCGGGGTTCGTGCCCCAGGGTGGGGGAGGCCCCACGCCGTGCAGCCGAAGATGCGCGAAACGGATTTTCCCCTGGGCAACGCTGGAGTCACGAGATTGGTCGCCAGGCACACTCCACACGTGCGCTCGCCCTCGGGCGGGCGCCACGACAGCTCCCGCACCACGAGGGGCGGCATGGGCGAGCTCATTGCCCAGCATGACTGGAGCACGACCAGCCTTGGGCCGTTGCCGCAATGGCGTGCTTCACTGCGCATCGCGGTCGACATGATGCTGATGTCGCCGTTTCCCAGCGCTGTGGTGTGGGGCCCCGACATGACGGTTATCCATAATGCCGGTTACCTGGCGCTGCTCGACAGCCCCGGCACGGTGCTGGGCCAGCACTTCGATACGCTGTGGCAGCAGCATTGGCAGAGCATCGGGCCGTGGGTGTACAAAGCCTTGGCCGGCAGCGCCAATTTTGTCGAGGCGCAACCCGTGCTGATTGCATCGCCGAACGCCGTTGGGCCTGCCTGGTATGCCTTCAGTTATACGCCCATTCGTGACGAAATGAATGAAGTCGCAGGGTTTCTGCACACGGTGATCGACACCACCGACAGCGTCGATGCGCACGCCCGCTGGCGCGACCAGGCGCTGGCCTTCGAGGGGCAGATCCACCGCTACATGGCCGACCGCGAGCAGATGTGGAAGTTGTCGCGCGACGCCATGCTGGTGGTCACCACCGACCTTAAGATCCAGGCCGCAAACCCCGCCTGGCAGCGGATTCTTGGTTGGCAGGAGGACCAGGTGCGGGACACCTCGATCCTGGCGCTGGTGCACCCGGCGGACCGGGCCGAAGTGGAAGTGGCGGCGCTCGAATTCACCCGTGGCGAGGGCGCCGGCCAGCTGGAAACCCGCCTGCGCCATGCGGACGGCCACTACCGTTGGTTCAACTGGACGGCCAACTTCGATGGTTTGCTGCTGACCGCCGTTGGCCGGGATATCAGTGCCGAGCGCGAAGAGGCCCAGCGCCATTCCCAGGAATGGCTGCGTGACGCGCAGCGCCTGGAATCGGTCGGCCAGCTGGCAGGGGGCATGGCCCATGAAATGAACAACCTGCTGTCGGGCATCGCCGGAAGCCTTGAAATGCTGCAGCGGCGCATCGCCCAGGGGCGCACGGAGCGCATCGAGCACTATGTGGAGCTGGCCAGTGATTCGGTGCAGCGTGCCATGAACCTCACCCATCGGCTGCTGACCTTCTCCCGCTACCAGCCGCTGGCGCCCAAGGTACTTGAACTGAACCGGCAACTGACCGATATGGGTTCGTTGCTGCAGCAGGCCCTAGGGGCCGAAATGCGCCTGATCTGGGAGCTGGACGTACAGCCCTGGGCGGTTTTCCTGGACGCCAGCCAGCTGGAGAATGCCCTGGTCAACCTGTGCGCCAATGCCCGTGAGGCGTGCCTGGGCTGTGGCGAGCTGACGATCCGCACCATCAACCGGCGCCTGGCCACCCCGTTTCCAGATGGCAACGGCTTGCCGCCGGGTGACTACGTGGCCCTGGAAGTGCTGGACACTGGCCATGGCATGCCGGCCCAGGACATCGCCAAGGCCTTCGAGCCGTTTTTCACCACCAAGCCCATGGGGCGTGGCTTGGGCTTGGGGTTGTCGATGGTTTATGGGTTTGTCGGGCAGTCCGGTGGCCATGTCTGGATCGAGTCGACACCTGGGCAGGGGACAGTGGTCAGCCTGTTGTTTCCGCGCAGCTTCGAAGAGGTCGTGCAGGCGCCTGCCGTGCAAGCCCCGGCGATCTCATTGGCCAGTGGCCAACGCCTGTTGTTGGTGGACGATGAGTTCAACCTGCGCACCCTGATGCGCGAATACCTGCGTGAGCGCGGCTTCGAAGTGTTTGACGTGGCCGACGCCAACACTGCCATGCAGCGTTTCCAGCACGCAGGGCCCTTCGACCTGGTCATCACCGACATTGGCTTGCCTGGCGGGTTCAGCGGCCGCCAGTTGGCCAGGACGATGCGCATGCTCGAACCCTCGCAGAAAATCCTGTTCATCACCGGCTACACCGAGCAACCCTTGGAAGCGCAATTGCTGGAAAGCCCGGGTACGGCGCTGATGCTCAAGCCGTTTCAGCTGCAAAGCCTGGCCAACCAGGCACTGCTGATGGTGAAGGGCTGAGGGGCCTCAGGCCTTGCCCAGTATCTGCGCCACCTGGGCCTGCAATTGCGCAAGTTCGAAGGGCTTGCAGATCAGTTGCATGCCAGGGTCGAGGAAACCTTCGCGGGCCATGGCGGTTTCCGAATAGCCGGTAATGAACAGCACGGGCAGTTGCGGGCGCAGGGTGCGGGCGATTTCCGCCAGTTGCCGCCCATTCATGCCAGGCAGGCCAACATCGCTCAGCAGCAGGTCGACCGGCTGGGCCGAGCGCAGCCACTGCAGGGCCTCATCGGCGTTGGCAGTACTGCGGCAGGACAAGCCGTCTTCTTCCAGGGCCTGGCACAGCAACTGGCGCACATGCGGGTCATCCTCGACCACCAGCACGTTGTGCCCGTTGCCGCTGGGCCGCGGGCTTGGCGTAGGCAAAGGCGCTCGTGGCGCATCCAGGTGCCGCGGCAGGTACAGGTCCACCCGGGTGCCCTGGCCAATCTGGCTGTTCAGTACCACATGGCCATGGGACTGTTTGCTGAAGCCGTACACCATCGACAAGCCCAGGCCGATGCCCTGGCCGACTGGCTTGGTGCTGAAGAAGGGCTCGAAAGCATGTTCCAAGGTGCTTTGCGACATGCCCTGGCCTTCGTCGATGACGCTCAGGCATGCGTAGTCCCCACCGGCCAGGGTAGCGCCGCTGAACTGCTGGTCACTGACCTGCCGGTTGTTGCCCTCGACGCGCACCAGGCCGCCGTTGGGCATGGCTTCGCAGGCGTTGAGCAGCAGGTTGTCCAGCGCTTCCTGCAGTTGGCTGTCGTCGGCCTGCACTGGCCAGAGGTCTTCGGCCAACGATACGTTCAGTACCACCTGGTGGAGCATCTGGCCTTGCAGGCGTGGCGCCTGCAGCAGTGCGTGCAGGTCGATGCGCTGGCTGTGCAGTGACTGCCGGGAGGAAAACGCCAACAACCGGTGGGTCAGCCGTGCTGCGCGGGCTACCGCTTCCTGGCCGCGCTTGAGGATGCCGTCCAGGCCGTCGCTGCGCCCCTGTTTCAGGCGCCGGTCGATCAATTCGAAGCTGCCGCCGATGCTGGTCAGCAGGTTGTTGAAGTCGTGGGCCACACCACCGGCCAACTGGCCGATGGCTTCCATCTTGCGGGTTTGGTATAGCGCAAGCTCCGTGGCGTGGTCCGCCTGGCTGCGGGCATCCAGGCGCTGTTGCAGGTTGAATAACTGGGCGCGGGCCAGGTACTGCCGGCGCCGGTGGCGCAGCGCCAGGTGAATCAACGGCAACAGGTCCTCGGTATGGAAAGGCATGCACAGCAAGGTCAGGTTGCCCAGCGCATGGTCGGTGGGCGAGACGACGGCTGCCTGGGTTTGGGTCAGCAGCACGATGGGCAGGTCCGACCAGCTGGGTTGGCTGGCGATGAAGCCTTGCAGGTGCTCGGCCGCGCCGTTTTCCAGGGCCTGTTCGGCGATGATGGCCAGGCCCGCGCCCTCGCTCAGGCATGCCTGCAGGTTAGTGATATCACTGGCGCACAGGCAGTCGATACCTGCATCGCTCAGCATCTGCGAAGTGGTGATGGCGAGCGGGGCAGGTGCCAGAATCAGCGCACGTTCGTCCAGCGACAACGAGCTGGCCAAGGGGGATCTCCTGTAGCGCGCATGGCCGAAAGGGGGCCATGCCTTCAGTGGTCCGTTATCCACTGGACCACAGGCGCTGGCTCAGGGTTCAACGCAAATCACAGGCCTTGCTGCAGGTAGGGGTCGTCCGGGTTCTGGCGCTCAAGCTCGGCCAGCAGAACCTGGACATTCTGCAGCTGGCCGCTGTCCTTCCAATACTGGATCAGCAGCACCCGTGCACGGCGGTTGGCCGGCTGCCGGCTGAGCAAGGTTTCCAGCTGCTTCTGCGCAGCCTCGGCCTGGTCCAGCGCGTGCAGGGTTTGCGCCAGGGTGTAACGGTAGTCGGCGTTGTCCGGCTCCAGCTCCACCGCGCGGGACAAGGCCAGCAGGGCGTATTCGCGCTGTTCATGGCGGTTGAGCCAGCGCCCCAGTTCGTATTGCAGGAACGCAGAATCCGGGCGCAGGGCCAGTGCCTTGGCCAGCACCTCGCGGGACTGCTCATGGTGACCTTGGCGCTCCAGCAGGTGCACCTGGGTGGCCAGTGCCTCAAGGTTGTCGGGCGCCACGCTGAGGCTGCGCTGCACGGCCTTGGTGGCCTGCGCGTAATCGTTCTCGTGCAGGTACAGGCGCGCCAGGTGGACCTGGGCCTGGGCGTCGTCCGGCTGCTGTTCGAGGGCCTGCTGGTATTGCTCAAGCACGGTCTGCAAGGGCCCGAAATACAGGCCGATGGCATCCGGGTCGAGGCCGAGCAGGGCGTCCACGGCGGCAAAACGCACGCTTTGCTCATCGTCATCGAGCAACGGCCCCAGCACCAGGCTGCGCTGCGCTGGCGGCAGCAAGCGCTGAATGCTGGCGATGGCGGCGCGGCGCACCAGCGGGTCGTCGTTTTCCAGGTCCAGGCGGGCCAGTTTCAGTGCCTGGGGCGACGGGTAGTTGGGCAACTCGGCATACAGCGCGGCGCGGCGTATGGGCGTCAGGTCATCGCGTTGCAACTGCTGGTACAGCACCCGCGCAGCGCCTGGCTGGCCGTCATGGGCCTGGCGCAGGGCCTTGGCGTAGCTTTGTGGTGGCAAGGAGGGCGGTGCGGGCCGGTCTTCGCGGCGCAACAGGGCGATACCGACCGACACCAGGATCAGCAGCAATACAGCGATCAGGTAGCGGTGGCGTCTTTGCATCGTCTGGCGCGGTCCATGGCGGTGGGAAGGCAGAGCTTGGGGCACAACGTTCGAAGCTGCAAGCTTCATGGGCCTCTATCGCGGGATTTTACGCCGACTTGGTAGGAGCGAGCGCAGCTCGCGATGCGATCCCACAGGCGGGCTCATCATGAGGGATGTGGTGCCCGTCAGATCGCATCGCGAGCTGCGCTCGCTCCTACCAAGGCGGCGTAAAATCCCGCACCCGAAAAAAAGCCCCGCAAGCCAAGGCCAGCGGGGCAAACGGTTGGGGGAGGAGCCAACCAAAGGAGTCGTTTGAACGGGTAAGGGTCAGCGCAGGCTGGCGACGTTCTCTGGCTGCCAACCGCCGCCAAGGGCCTTGTAGATCGAGACGATACCGCGGTACAGGTCGACTTCACCCTGCGCCTGGGCGTCTTCGGCGCTCAGGCGTTCACGTTCGGCATCCAGCAGTACCAGGTAGTCCACCGTGCCTTCGCGGTAGCGCACCGAGGCGAGTTCTGCGGCCTTGCGGCTGGCATCGCTCTGGCGCATCAGCGACAACAACCGTTGCTGGGTCTTGTCGTAGTCGCTGAAGGCATTGGCCGACTCTTCAAGCGCCAGCAACACATGCTGCTCGTAGTTGGCCAGGGCGCCTTCGGCATCGGCCTTGGCGCCGCGCAAGCGGGCGCGCACGCTGCCCAGGTCGAACGCCGCCCAGGTGATGCTCGGGCCCAGCGACCAGGCATTGGCCGCCGCCGAACCGATCTGCGAACCGCGCGCGGCGGTGAAACCCAGGAAACCGCTGAGGCTGACCCGCGGGAACAAGTCGGCCGTGGCCACGCCGACATTGGCGGTGGCGGCGGCCAGCTGGCGCTCGGCACTGCGGATGTCCGGGCGGCGACGCAGCAGCTCACCCGGGTCGCCTACCGGCAAGGCCTTGGCGATGGCGGGCAGGGCCTTGGGCGAGAGGTCCACGCTCAGGGCGTCCGGGCGCTGGCCGAGCAGGGTGGCGATGCGGTGACGGGCGCGGGCCTGTTCGGCCTGCAGTTGCGGCACGGTGGCCTCGACCCCCGCCAGGCGGGCATCGGCGCGCACCACGTCAAGCTCGTTGCCAACCCCGGCGTCGCGCAGGGTCACGGTGATGCTGCGTGACTCTTGCTGGGTCTTGAGGTTGGCCAGGGCGATCTTCTCGCGCAGTTGCGCACCGCGCAGTTGGCCATAGGCGTCGACCAGCTCGGCGATCAGGCTCACCTGCAACTGCTGCAGGTCGGCCTGGGCCGCCGCTTCCTGGGCTTCGCTGGCTTCGATCTGGCGCTGGATGCGGCCGAACAGGTCGAGCTCCCAGGCCATGTCCAGGCCCAGGTCATAGCGCTCCTGGTTCACCCGTTGCTCGGTCTGGCCGGGCACCTGGCCCTTGCCGACCTGGCTGCTGGCGCGGCTGGTCACCACCGGGAACTGGTCGTTGGCGGCGTCGTCGCGGATCGCCCGGGCCGATTTCAGCCGGGCGAACGCCACCTGCAGGTCACGGTTGCCCTCCAGCGACGCCTGCACCAGCTGGTTCAGCACCGGGTCGTCGAATTGCTTCCACCACAGGCTTTCGAAGCGGTTGCGGTCGAACGCCTTGGCCTGTGCCTCGGTGCTGTTCAGCTGCGCAGGCGCGGTGTTGGGTGCCTTGTAGTCCGGGCCTACCGCGCAGGCCGCCAGGGCCAGCGCCAGCAGGCTTGGGGTCAGGGGTTTGAGCAGGTTCATGCATGGTTCTCCAGCACAGGCGCGTGTTGGGCCTTGCGGGCCTGGCGACGCTCGACGAAACGGCGGATCAGGAAGAAGAACACCGGGGTCAGGAACAGGCCGAACACGGTCACGCCAATCATCCCCGAGAACACCGCCACACCCATGGCATGGCGCATTTCCGAACCTGCACCGGAGCTGAACACCAGTGGCACCACGCCCATGATGAAGGCGATGGAGGTCATCAGGATCGGCCGCAGGCGCAGGCGGCAGGCTTCCAGCACTGCAGCCAGTGGGTCGAGGCCCTTGGCCTGTTCATCCTTGGCGAACTCAACGATCAGGATCGCGTTCTTGCACGCCAGGCCCACCAGTACGATCAAGCCGATCTGGGTGAAGATGTTGTTGTCGCCACCGGAAACGATCACCCCGGTAATGGCCGACAGCAGGGTCATCGGCACGATCAGGATTACCGCCAGTGGCAGGCTCCAGCTTTCGTATTGGGCGGCCAGCACCAGGAAGGCCAGCAGTACGCACAGCGGGAACACCAGCAACGCCGTGTTACCCGACAGAATCTGCTGGTAGGTGAGGTCGGTCCACTCGAAGGTCATGCCGTTGGGCAACTCTTGCTTGAGCAGTTTCTCGATCGCCGCCTCGGCCTGGCCGGAGCTGTAGCCGGGGGCGGCAGCACCGTTGATTTCGGCAGTGATGAAGCCGTTGTAGTGCATCACCCGGTCAGGCCCGGAGGTGTCGCTGACCTTGAGGAAGGTCGCCAGCGGGATCATCTCGCCCAGGTTGTTGCGCACCTTCAACTGGCCGATCTGCTCGGCATCGAGGCGGAACTGCTGCTCGGCCTGGACGTTGACCTGGTAGGTGCGGCCAAAGCGGTTGAAGTCGTTGGTGTACAGCGAGCCCAGGTAAACCTGCAAGGTGTCGAAGATGTCGGTGATCGCAACGCCATGGGTCTTGGCCTTTTCCCGGTCGATGGCAGCATCCACCTGGGGCACGTTGACCTGGTAGCTGGTGAACAGGCCCGCCAGTTCCGGCACGTCATGGCTCTTGGCGATGATGTTCTGGGTTTCCTTGTACAGCGCTTCGTAGCCCAGGTTGCCGCGGTCTTCGATTTGCAGGCGGAAGCCGCCAATGGTGCCCAGCCCTTGCACCGGTGGTGGTGGGAAGATCGCGATGTAGGCGTCCTGGATATCGGCGAACTTGGCGTTCAGCGCGGCAGCGATGGCGGCCGCCGACTGGCTTGGGTCCTTGCGCTCATCGAATGGCTTGAGCGGGGTGAACACGATGCCGCTGTTCGGGCTGTTGGTGAAGCCGTTGATCGACAGGCCGGGGAAGGCCACCGAGTCGGCAACGCCCGGCTGCTCCAGGGCGATTTCGCTCATGCGCTTGATGACCGCCTCGGTGCGGTCGAGGCTGGCGGCGTCCGGCAGTTGGGCGAAGGCCACCAGGTACTGCTTGTCCTGGGCCGGCACGAAACCGGTCGGGGTGGACGAGAAGCCCAGGTAGGTCAGGCCCATCAGGCCGGCGTACACGAACAGGGCGATGCCGCTGCCGCGGATCACACGGCGTACGCCGCCGACATAACCATGGCTGGCGCGGTCGAAAAAGCGGTTGAACGGTGCGAACAGCCAGCCACCGAGCAGCTTTTCCAGCAAGCGCGAGAAGCGGTCCTTCGGTGCGTGGTGGTCTTTGAGCAGTACCGCGGCCAAGGCCGGCGACAGGGTCAGCGAGTTGAACGCCGAAATCACGGTGGAAATGGCGATGGTCAGGGCGAACTGCTTGTAGAACTGCCCGGTAAGGCCAGAGATGAACGCCGCTGGCACGAACACCGCGCACAGCACCAGCGCCGTGGCGATGATCGGCCCGGTCACTTCGCTCATGGCTTTCTGCGTGGCTTCGAGCGGCTTGAGGCCCAACCCGATGTTGCGCTCGACGTTCTCCACCACGACGATGGCGTCGTCCACCACGATACCGATGGCCAGCACCAGGCCGAACAGGGAAAGGGCGTTGAGCGAGAAGCCGAACAGGTGCATCACCGCGAAGGTGCCGATCAGCGAAACCGGTACGGCCATCAGCGGGATGATCGAGGCGCGCCAGGTCTGCAGGAACAGGATCACCACCAACACGACCAGGATCAGGGCTTCGAACAGGGTATGCACCACCGCTTCGATCGAGCCACGGACGAACACGGTCGGGTCATAGACGATGCTGTAGTCCATGCCTTCGGGGAAGTCCTTCTTCAGCTCGGCCATCTTCGCCCGCACTTCGTCGGAGATTTCGATGGCATTGGAGCCCGGGCGCTGGAAGATCGGAATGGCCACGGCCGGCTGGTTGTTCAGCAGCGAGCGCAGGGCGTATTGGCTGGAGCCGAGCTCGACCCGGGCGATGTCCTTCAGGCGGGTGATTTCGCCATCGGCGCCGGCGCGGATGATGATGTTCTCGAACTCTTCCTCGTTGACCAGGCGGCCCTGGGTGTTGATCGACAGCTGGAAGCTGGTGGAGCCGGGGGCGGGCGGGGCGCCCAGCTGGCCGGCGGCCACCTGGCGGTTCTGCTCGCGAATGGCCGCGACCACGTCGCTGGCGGTGAGGTTGCGCGAAGCGGTCTTGTTCGGGTCGAGCCACACGCGCAGCGAGTAGTCGCCCATGCCGAACAGCTGCACGTCGCCCACGCCGCCCAGGCGGGCCAGTTCATCCTTGATGTTGAGGATGGCGTAGTTGGACAGGTAGAGCATGTCGTAGCGGTTGTCCGGCGAGGTCAGGTGCACGACCATGGTCAGGTCGGGCGAGGCCTTGTCGACGGTGATGCCGATACGGGTCACTTCTTCCGGCAGCTTGGGCTGGGTACGGGTGACGCGGTTCTGCACCTGCACCTGGGCGTTGTCCAGGTCGGTGCCCAGGGCGAAGGTGATGGTCAGGGTCAGCTTGCCGTCGGCGGTGGACTGCGAGGACATGTACAGCATGTTCTCGACACCGGTGATGGCCTGCTCCAGCGGCGCGGCGACGGTTTCGCCGATCACCTTGGGGTTGGCGCCAGGGAAGTTGGCGCGCACCACCACGGTGGGCGGTACCACTTCGGGGTATTCGCTGATCGGCAGCTTGAACAGCGAGATGGAACCCGCGATCAGCAGCACCAGCGACAGCACCGCGGCGAAGATCGGCCGGGTAATGAAGAATTTGGAAAAGTTCATCGGTGTGGTCCCTTAACCGCGTGGCGCCTGGGCGCTGGCGACTTTTTCATTGGTGCCGGCCACCTTCGGCGCCGGGTTGCTGGCCTCCAGGGCCTGGCGCTGCTGGGCGAGGGCGGCGAGGGTCTGTTCGCTGGCCATTGGCGTTTCTTCCGGGGTGACTGGCGAACCTGGGCGCACGCGCTGCAGGCCCTTGACCACGATGCGGTCGTCCTTGGCCAGGCCGCTGCGCACGATGCGCAGGCCTTCGAGCTTGGGCCCGAGCTCCACGGCGCGGTAGGCGGCCTTGTTGTCTTTGTCCATGACCAGCACGAACTTCTTGCCAAGGTCGGTGCCGACCGCTTCGTCGTTGATCAGTACGGCGTCGTACTGGGCGCTGCCCACCAGTTTCAGGCGTGCGTAAAGGCCGGGGGTGAACTGCCCGTCGCGGTTGTCGAACACGGCGCGGCCACGGATGGTACCGGTGCGCGGGTTGACCTGGTTGTCGACGAAGTTCATCTGGCCCAGGTGCGGGTTGCCGGTTTCGTTGGTCAGGCCCAGGTATACCGGGGTGCTCTGGCCGCGCTGGCCTTCACGCGCCAGCTGGGTGTACTTGAGGTACACGCGCTCGTCGGCGTCGAAATAGGCGTACACCTTGTCGGTGGAGACGACGCTGGTGAGCGGGGTGACATCGGCGGTGACGATGTTGCCGGCGGTGAACTCGGCGCGGCTGACGCGGCCGCTGATGGGCGCGGTAACGCGGGTGAAGCTGAGGTTCAGGCGGGCCAGGTCGAGCTGGGCCTGAATGGCATCGACCCCGGCACGGGCTTCGGCGGCGGCGCTGCTGCGCGATTCGGCAAGCTCTGCGGAGATGGCGTTGCTGTCGCGCAGGCGCTCGCCACGGCGGGCTTCGTTGGCGCTGCGAATGGCGGTGGCCTTGGCCTGTTGCAGTTGCGCTTCGAGGCGGCGCACTTCAGCCTGGAAGGGGCGCGGGTCGATCTGGAACAGCAGGTCGCCTTTTTTCACCTGGGCGCCTTCGGTGAAGGCAACCTGGTCGATCTGGCCAGACACCCGTGGGCGCACTTCGACGGTTTCCGGGGCTTCCAGGCGGCCGGTGAATTCGTCCCATTCGTTGATCGGCTGTTCGATGACCTTGGCGACGCTGACTTTCGGCGCGGCGGGAGCCTGCACGGCGTCAGGGGTGCGCCCACAAGCGCTGAGCACCACCACTGCCAGGGCAGCGAGGGGAAAGCGCAAGGGTTTGAGTGAGTGATCCATGGAGAACTCCGCCAATGTATTAGTAGTGGGCGGAGTGTGAGTGTCTTGCGCGTGACGCACGAATCGAACGCAGCGAAAGCTATTATCACGCACAATGATATGTCTGCATCGATCATCGATGGCGGGCATGTGACGGGGCTTGGGCTTGAGCGCTCTAACAGCAGTGCCGGCCCCATCGCGAGCTACGCTCGCTCCTACAGGCGATGCGTTCCCCCTGTAGGAGCGAGCGTAGCTCGCGATAGGGCCCGCACAGCCACCAACGCACAGCGACTGAAATAGGCCCCACCTTGCACACCTACCACCGCCTGCCCGGCCCCCTTGGCATCGTCCTTCTCGGCGTGCTGCAAATCCTGGTCTGGGGCGGCTCGTTCTTCCTCATGGCCGTGATGGCCGACCCAATCAGCCGCGACACCGGCTGGCCCAGCCAGTGGGTGTATGGTGCGTTGTCCCTGAGCCTGATGGTGTCGGCGCTGTTCGCACCGTTGTCCAGTCGCCTGGTTGCCCGCTACGGCGGCCGCCCGCAAATGGCCGCGAGCGGTGCGGTGGTGGCGGTGGGGTTGTTGATCATGGCCGCCAGCGATGGCCTGGCGTTGTTCCTGCTGGCCTGGGCGGTGATCGGCATCGGCATGGCCATGGGGCTGTACGAAGCGCTGTTCGCCACCCTGGGTGGGTTGTACGGGGAGGGCGCGGGCAAGGCCATCACGGGCATCACGCTGATCGCCGGCTTCGCCTCGACGCTGTCCTGGCCCACGGTGGCCCTGGCCATCGAACACTTCGGCTGGCGGGCGACCTGCGCCTGTTATGCGCTGGTGCTGATCGTTGTGGTCGCGCCGTTGTACTGGCGGGTGTTGCCTGCAGGTGGGCGCGTGGAAGTGCCGGCCAAGGCCCAGGCGAAAGGCGAGGCGGTTGGCGTGGATCGCGGGCTCTACTGGTTGTTGACGAGCATGTTCGCCATTGGCGCCATCATCATGACCGCCATCGCCGTGCAACTGGTGGCGGTGCTGCAGGGGTTGGGGCATTCGCTACCGGCGGCCATTGGCCTGGCGGCGATGCTCGGCCCGAGCCAGGTGGCGTCGCGGGTGTTGCAGATCCTGGCCGGCAAGCGTCACCCGATCTGGACTGCGCTGGCTTGGGTCAGCCTGGTGCTGGTGGGTTTGTTGCTGGTGACCTTGGTGCCGGCCGCCACGGCGGTGGGTTTGTTGGTGTTCGGCTGTGGCAATGGCCTGCGGGCGATTGTGCGGGGTTTGTTGCCGCTGGCGATGATGCCGCCGGCGCAGTACGTGCTGCTGATGGGGCGCATGTCGCGGCCTTCGTTGATCGGGCAGGCGCTGACGCCGGTGGTGGGCGGGTATTTGTTTGAGCACTTTGGCTCGATGGGGGTGTTGGTGACCCTTTGCCTGTTGGCGTTGACCAATGTGGTGTTGGTGGGCCTGGTGATGCGGCTACGGGCATGTTCGCCGGCAGATTTTCAGCGCCTGTGAAACCGAGCGCCGCCCGCGCGGCGCATCGCAGGCAAGTCGGATCGCCGCACCGCTGCTCCTACATCTGTTTCGGGCCAATGTTCATGTGGCCACCGCGCGCGGCCCCTTGGTGCATGGCTCGATATCGAGGTGAACAAACAAGGCGTTCGCGCGCGATGGCATAGACGTAACTGGCCCGAAACAGATGTAGATACTCTGTTGATGGTCAAGCTTTTCTGAGGTGTTCAGAGCTGAAAAGCTTGGCCGTATCAAATGGCTCATCCCCACGCATGCACGCCCAGATGCCTGTCAGATACTT
>NZ_VWXK01000035.1 GCF_011752565.1 Pantoea sp. Ap-967 | reverse complement strand
GGAAGATCTCGCCTTCGGCCAGGCCCGACTGCTTCAGGCCCTTCATCAGGTCTTCGGTGCTGATCGCCTTGTTGCCTTCGATCTCGATGCTCGACACCGACGGGCGCTCGACCACGTTGATGATCAGTACATCGCCGTCACGGTTGAGCTGGATGTCCTGGAAGAAGCCGGTCTTGAACAGCGAGCGGGTCGACTCCACCAGGCGGCGGTCGTCGGCCTGGTCGCCGACGTTCAGCGGCAGGGCGCCGAACACGCTGCCGGCGGACACCCGCTGCAGGCCATTGACGCGGATGTCGGCGATCCTGAACGGCGCGGCCTGGGCCACGGAGGCATTGAGCAGCAGGATGGAGAGCAACAGTCGCGGGTAGTTCATCGGGGGTTCCAGGCGGGCGTAGATGGAGCAGCGCGGCGGCTGCCAGGAAGCGGGCGATGAGCATACGGGCGGGCTGTGTTCGGCGCGGTTAACCGAGGGTAAAGATGTGTAAAGTTCGCCCACGCCCTGGCGTGCAGGGGCGATCATGATGGCTTTGCAGAACCTGGCACCCTACCTACCATGATTCCCGTACTGCTGGTCGACGACGACCGCGAACTCACCGAAATGCTTGCCCTGTACCTGGCCCGCGAAGGCTTCCAGGCCACGGCCGTGGCCACCGGCACCGAGGGTGAGAGCCAGGCGCTGAGTGGCCTGTTCCATATCGTGGTGCTCGACGTGATGCTCCCGGACCTCTCGGGAATCGAAGTGCTGCGGCGCATTCGCGCACGCAGCCAGGTGCCGGTGCTGCTGCTGACCGCGCGGGGCGACAACATCGACCGCATTGCCGGGCTTGAGCTGGGCGCCGACGACTACGTGCCCAAGCCCAGTTCGCCCGGTGAGCTGGTGGCGCGCCTGCGTGCCATCCTGCGCCGGGTGCAGCCGCAGGCGCTGGCCGAAAGCCAAGGGGCGGTGTCCATCGGCCGCGGCGCCCTGACCCTGTGGCCGGGCCAGCGCAAGGCGCAGTGGGGCGCCGCCCCGCTGGAGCTGACCGGCACCGAGTTCAGCCTGCTCGAAGCCCTGGCCCGCCAAGCGGGGCAACTGGTGAGCAAGCAAGACTTGTCGCTCAATGCCCTGGGCCGGCCATTGACCCGCTACGACCGGCGTATCGACGTGCACATCAGCAGCATCCGCCACAAGCTTGGCCCACGCGGCGATGGCAGCAGCTGGATCCAGAGCGTGCGGGGCATGGGCTACATGCTGATCGTCGAATGAGGCGCCAACGGCTGTTCTGGAAGCTGTTTCTGGCCTTCTGGCTGGCCAATACCCTGACCTTCCTGGTCGGTGCCGGCACCTTCATGCTCAATGAGCTGCGCGGTGACACCCCGGGCCTGCATTCGATGCTGACCACCGAGTTGAACCTGCTGCACCGCTATGGCGAACAGGCCGGGCGGCAGTTTCTGCAGGTGTCGCCGCAGCCGCCGGACGTGCAGGTGGGGCTGTACGACGGCACGGGCCACTTGCTGGCCGGCCGCGCCGTGGAAACCCCGCGCTTCGAGCGTGCGCTGCTCGATGAGGGCGGCCAGGCGCTGGTGCTGCGGGCGTCGGTGCCGGCCCAGCTGGACGAAGCACCACGCCCACGCGGCATGGGGCCGCTGCTCACCGGTACGCTGATGAGCGCGCTGTTTGCCTTTCTGTGCAGCCTGTACCTGACCCGGCCACTGGCGTGGCTGCGCGAAGCCATGGGCCAGGTGGCCCAGGGCCGTTTCGACGTGCGCGTGCGGCCACGGCTGGGCAAGCGCCGCGACGAGATCGTCGAGCTGGCCGACGATTGCGACCGCATGGCCGGCCAGCTCAAGGCGCTGGTCGAGGCCCAGCAGCAACTGCTGCACGACATCTCGCACGAGTTGCGTTCGCCACTGACTCGCCTGCACGTGGCCATCGGCCTGCTGCGCCAGCAGCCAGACCGCGAGGCGATGCTGGGGCGCATCGAGCGCGAATCACGGCGCATGGACGACCTGATCGAGCAGTTGCTGACCCTGGCGCGGGTCCAGTCGCAGCAGAGCCATGCCGAGCATGGCGAGCTTGATGCGGTGGAGATACTGGCGCAAATCGTTGAGGACGCCCGCTTCGAAGCGGGCATGAAGCAGGCCGAGGTGACCCTGCACGGCGCCGGCACCTTCGTTACCCGCGGCCACGAGGAGCTGTTGTACCGCGCTTTCGAGAACGTGGTGCGCAACGCCGTGCGCTACACCGCGCCCGGCACCGAGGTGCGGGTAGAAGCCGTGCTGGCCGGTGGGGGGGAGCGGCTGCAGGTGCATATCACCGACCAGGGCCCAGGCGTGGAGCCGAGCCGCCTGCAAAGCATCTTCGAGCCCTTCGACCGTGGCGGGCAGGGCGGCGTGGATGGCTTCGGCCTGGGCCTGGCAATCGCCCGGCGGGCCATCGGTTTGCACCAGGGCGGTATCAGTGCCCAGGCGGCTGACGGTGGTGGGCTGTGGGTGAGTATCGAGTTGCCACGCTTGGCGTAACGCGCCGGAATGGGCGGCGCCTGTGCGAATCGCGAGCTGCGCTCGCTCCTACCAGGTATACACAGACGCCACCCCTCACATGCCATGCCCCATATCCTCCCCAATCGCCCGGCCAAGCCGTTGCGCTTGCCCCCGCAGCACCTGCATCAAGTGCAACGCAGCCTGCGACGGCGGCTCGAAGCGTGAATAGACAAAGCTGATATCGAAGGTAATCTCGTCCGCCAGCGGCACCACGGCCAGCCCGCTGTCCTGGGCAACGAACTCGTCGATCACACTGATGCCCATGCCCTGCTTGACCAGCGCCACCGCCTCGTTGGCATTGGTGAACGACAACAGCGACTCCAACTGCAACCCACGGCGTTGGATATGTTCGGCCAGCAGTTGGCCAAACGGCATGTCCGGGCGGAACAGCAGCAGGGCCTGCCCCTGCAACTGCTGCAAGCTCAGCGACGGCTGCTGGGCCAGCGGGTGCCCAGGCTGCAGCACCACCACCATGCGCCCGCGCATGAAGGCCTGGGAGTGCAGGTGGTCATGCACCACCGGCAATGCCGCAATCGACAGGTCGACGGTTTTCGACAGGATCTGGTTGGGCATCGTGTGCATCAGCGAGGTTTGCCACTCGATCTGCAGCGAAGGCGCTTCGCGCTTGAGCTGGGCCAGGGCAATCGGGATCACCACCGTCGACAGCGAGGCGCTGCAGGATATGCGCAGCTTGCGGTGCCCGCCGCTGGCCAGCGACAACGCGCATTCGTTGACCTGCAACGCCGCCTGGTACACCCGCTCGACCTCGCGGTACAGCACCTGCGCCTCGGCGGTGGGCACCAGGCGGTTGTTGATGCGCTCGAACAACCGGTAGGTCAGGCGCCCCTCGATATAGCCAATCAGCTTGCTCACCGCCGGCTGCGACACATACAGCAGCTTCGCCGCCGCGCTGATGGAGCCGGTGAGCATCACCGCGCGAAACACCTCCATGTGCCGCAACTTGAACAGCATGGCGCTGCCGTCTGCGCTTTCCTGGCTGGGGAGCATGGGTATTACCTTCGGTTATGGTCTTGGTTATCTGTGTATGAGCGCAACGGGCACGCCCGCAGTATCGTGAGCCCAGGCCCATCGCCCTGGCGGCGAACAATAACAAGATCTGCAGGCAGGCGCAGTGGCGCTTGCAAGGAACCGCGCTTGAATATCTACGACGAACCAAAGATCGACTGCCATAACCATTTGTTTGACCCTGCACACTTCCCTTACCACCCGCAGGCCCCTTATGCCCCCTCTGGCCAGGAGGTCGCTACCCTGGCGCAGTTCAACCAGGTCATGGACGCCTACGGCGTGCGCCACGCCTTGCTGGTGCAGCCCAACAGCGGCTACCACACCGACAACCGCCTGCTGCTGCAAGCCCTGGCCGGCGGCCAAGGCCGCTTCAAAGGCGTGGCGGTGGTCGAGCGGCAGATCAGCCTTGAGCAACTGGCGGCCTTGCGCGAACAGGGCGTGGTGGGCGTGGCATTCAACCCCGCGCTGTACGGCGTGAAGACCCTGCACGATGCCGGGCCGCTGTTCGGCAAGCTGGCCGAGCTTGGTATGTTCGCCCAGGTGCAGGTCTGCGAGGACCAACTGCTGGACCTGCAATGGTTGATCCAAGGCAGTTCGGCACGCCTGCTGATCGACCACTGTGGCCGCCCCGATGCCACTGCCGGCCTGCAGCAGCCCGGCTTCCAGGCCCTGTTGCGCCTGGCCCGCAGTGGCGCTGCCTGCGTCAAGCTGTCCGGCATGCAGAAGTTCGCCGACGCCGAGGGCCTGTACCAGCAAAGCCATGCCTACGTGGCCGCGCTGCTCGATGCCTTTGGCCCGGATGCCTGCGTGTGGGGCTCGGATTGGCCGTTCATTCGCCAGCACGCACGGGTGGACTACGGCCCGTTGCTGAAACTGGCCGAGCGCCTGATGCCCGACGCCCAGGTGCGGCGCAAAGTGATGTGGGATACCCCGCGACGGCTGTTCGGTTTTGCCTGATTACCCGCATTTGCCATTCCAATAACAACAGAGCAATCGCCATGAACACAGAGCAGAACCTCGGCGTGGGGGTGTTCGACACCCCGGCGCGCGCGCAACAACGAACCCGTACCCGTTTCATGATCCTGGCGCTGATTTCCGGCGGCACCATGATCAACTACCTCGACCGCAGCGTAATGGGCATCGCCGCCCCGAGCATCAGCGCCGACCTTGGGCTGAACGCTGCGATGATGGGGCTGATCTTCTCGGCGTTCTCCTGGACGTACGCCGCCGCGCAGATTCCTGGCGGCATCCTGATCGACCGCCTTGGCACCAAGCTCACCTACTGGCTGGCATTGACCTTGTGGTCGCTGTTCACCGGCCTGCAGGGCCTGGCCCAGGGCTTTCTGTCGCTGCTGGGCATGCGCTTTCTGGTGGGCATGACCGAGGCCCCATGCTTCCCCACCAACAGCCGCGTGGTAGCCACCTGGTTCCCGCAGAGCGAACGGGCCAGGGCCACGGGCATCTACACCTTCGCCGAGTACACCGGGCTGGCATTCCTCACCCCGTTGCTGTTCTGGGTGCTGCACGCCTATGGCTGGCGCTTCCTGCTGATGGCCGTGGGCCTGCTGGGCATCCTCTATGGCCTGGTGTGGTGGCGCAAATACCATGAGCCGCACCAGTCGACATCGGCCAACCAGGCCGAGCTGGACTACATCGCCGCCGGTGGCGGGGTGGTCGATGGCGGGCAGAAGGCCACGGTGTTCCGCTGGTCGCAGATCCCGGCCCTGCTCAAGCACCGCAACATGCTCGGCATCTGCCTGGGGCAGTTCGCCTGCAACTCGACCAACGTGTTCTTCCTGACCTGGTTCCCCACCTACCTGGTCACCGAGCGGCACATGCCCTGGCTCAAGGTTGGCTGGGTGGCGGTGCTGCCGTTCATTGCCGCATCGCTGGGCACCCTGGTTGGCGGCTGGCTTTCCGATGCGCTGCTGCGCCGGGGCTATTCGCTGAACGTGGCGCGCAAGCTGCCGGTGATCGCCGGCCTGCTGACCGCATCGATCATCGTGCTGGCCAACTACGTCGAGTCCGATGTGCTGGTGATTACCATCCTGTGCATCGCCTATTTCGCCCAGGGCATGTCGGCGCTGGCCTGGATGATCGTCTCCGACATCGCGCCCAAGGGCCTGCTGGGCCTGAGCGGCGGTTTGTTCAACCTGTTCGCCAATGCCGCCGGCATCGTCACGCCGCTGACCATCGGCCTGATCGTCAGTGCCACCGGCTCGTTCGTCTGGGCGTTGGCCTTCGTATCGATGATCACCGCGCTGGGTGCGCTGTGCTACCTGTTCATGGTGCGCGACCTGCGTCGCCTGCCGGATATTCCTTCTGTTGATAATGGAGCAAGACAATGAGCCAATCCCTGCAAGGGCAAACTGCAATCGTCACCGGCGGCATGCGCGGCATTGGCCTGGCCATTGCCCAGCGCCTGCACCAGGCCGGGGCCCAGGTGGTGATCTGGGACCTGGCGGTCGAGGGGTGGAACACGGCGGAAAACGGCTTCGAGCCGGTGCTGCGCCAGGCGGTCGACGTGGCCTCGCTGGCCTCGGTGCAAGCGGCCTTTGCCCAGGCGCTGGAGCAGGTCGGGCAGGTTGAGATCCTGGTCAACAATGCCGGCATCAACGGCCCGGTGGTGGCGTCCTGGGAATACCCGCCCGAGGCCTGGGACAAGGTGATCGCCATCGACCTCAACGGCGTGTTCTATTGCTGCCGCACCGCCATCCCGCACATGCGCGAGCGCGGTTATGGGCGCATCGTCAACGTCGCCTCGATGGCCGGCAAGGACGGTGTGCAGTACATCTCGGCGTACTCCGCTGCCAAGGCTGGGGTCATTGCCTTCACCAAGGCCGCGGCCAAGGAGCTGGCCCAGGATGGCGTGCTGCTCAATTGCATCGCCCCGGCCATGGTCGAAACCCCACTGATGGCCGAAATGACTCCCGAGCACATTGCCGCCAGCAAGGCCAAGATCCCTATGGGGCGCTTCCTCAAGGCCGAGGAAATCGCCCATATGGTGACCTGGATCGCCGGCCCTGAGTGCAGCTTCACCACCGGGTTCGTGTTCGACCTCAGTGGCGGGAGGGCGACCTATTGAGGGCGCTGGGCGTTGCCCATCTCACCGCGCTGGACCTGGCGCCGGTCACGCTGGTGCGTGAGGCGGCGCGGGCGGGGTTCGGCGCAGTGGGGCTGCGCTTGCACCCGGTCATGCCCGGTGCCCAGGCCTACCCGCAGCCGGTGGGAAGCCCCGCTGCCCAGGAGCTGCAACGGGTGCTGGTAGGCGAGGGGGTGCGGGTGAGCGATATCGAATTCGTGTCGCTGACCCCGCACCTGCAGGTAGCCGAGTGCGAGGCGTTGTTGGCGGCAGGCGCGGAGCTTGGCGCGGACAGCCTTACGGTTTCTGGCGATGACCACGACTTCGCCAGGCTTTCGCAGACGTTCGCCTCACTGTGCGAGCTGGCCAGCGGCTATGGCCTGCGCGTGGACCTTGAGTTCATGCGCTGGCGCGCGGTTGCGAACCTGCAACAGGCGGTGGCCGTGGTGGCGGCGGCGGGGCAAGGCAATGCCGGGGTGCTGGTGGATGCGCTGCACCTGTTTCGTTCAGGTGGCGATGCGCAGGCGATTGCCCAGGTGCCGCCAACGTATCTGCGTGCGGTGCAGCTGTGCGATGCACCGCTGCTGGCGCCGCCTGAAGGGTTGATTATCCCGGAAGCCAGGGAAGGCCGGCTGCTGCCGGGCCAGGGGGAGTTGCCGTTGGTGGCGCTGCTCGATGCGTTGCCTGCCGATGTGGCGGTGAGTGTGGAAACGCCTTCAGCGTTGCTGGCCAGTGCTGATCGCCTACCCGCAGCGTATTGGGCCGCGTCTTCGTTTCTTTGATCGCCGGGCATTATTGCAGCAACATCCTGTAGGAGATAACCCAGCCCTAACCCTGGGCTGCCGATCAAGCGCCCATCTCCAGGCCAGCGCCACCCCCGGTAGGAGCGAGCGCAGCTCGCGATGGGGCGCGCAGCGGCCCCAGGGTTTCAGTCTCGCGGCTCATAGTGCTGGGGCTGCTTTGCAGCCCATCGCGAGCTGCGCTCGCTCCTACCGGGTCCCGTGGGAGCGGGCTTGTCGAGGCGTCGAACCGCCGCGAACACCGGCAAAGCCGGTGCCATGTTCCCAGCCCTGTAGGCGCGAACGGGCCGCTAGATCACCCGGGCATCGTGCAACGCCTCCAGCGCCTGGCTGCGTAAACGCGCCAGGCGCTCGTCCGTTCGCTCCCGTGGATACTCCAACCCCACCCGCAACGTCCGGCAAACGGTGCCAGGCCGGTTGCCGATCACCAGCACGCGGTCACTCAAGTAAAGCGCCTCGTCCACATCGTGGGTCACCACCAGCAAGGCGATGCCGTGCTTGCGGGCCAGGGCCAGCAACAGGTCCTGCAACTTGAAACGGGTGAAGGCGTCCACCGCACTGAACGGCTCGTCCAGCAACAGCAACTGCGGCTGGCCATACAGGCCGCGGGCGATGGCCACGCGCTGGGCCATACCGCCGGACAACGCCTTGGGCAGTGCCTCGGCGAAACCGCCCAGGCCAACTTCCTCGATCAGCGCGGCGACCCGTGCGCGGTCGTAGCGCCGGTCTTCGCTAAAACCGATATTGTCGGCCACGTTCAGCCAGGGCATCAGCCTGGGTTCCTGGAAAATGAAACCGACCTGCTCGGGGCAGCGCTGGAGGCGCCCGGTGAAGTGCGTGTCCAACTGCGCGACCAGGCGCAGCAGGGTGCTTTTGCCACAGCCGCTGGGGCCGAGCAGGCTGACCACCTCGCCGGGTTGCAGTTGCAGGTCGATCGGCCCCAGTACCGGTGTATCACCGAAGGCCTTGGCCTGCACCTGCAGGTCAAGCAGCGGGGCGATGGGGGGTGTGCGCAAGGGTTGGTTCATCGGTTCAGGCCTTGGTGTCGGTGCCATCGAAAGTGTCACGCCAGGCCAGCCAGCGCCGTTCCAGGGTGGCCAGTAGGCCGTCGGTGAGCTTGCCGAGCAGCGCCAGCACGATGATCGCCGCCAGCACCAGGTCGGGCCGCGACGTTTCCCGGCCGTCGCTGAGCAGGTAGCCAAGGCCGCGAGTGGCAGCGATCAGTTCGGCGGCCACGAGGAACATCCAGCTCAGGCTCAGGGCGCTGCGCAGCCCGGTGAACACGCCGGGAATGGCCGCAGGAAGCAGCACCCGGCGGGCCAGGCGCAGGGGGCCGAAGCCGTACATGCGCGCCACCTCGACCAGCTTGCGGTCGATGTTGCGGATCGCCGCCACGCCATTGAGGTACACCGGGAAGAACGCGCCAATGGCAATCAGGGTGACCTTGGAGGTTTCGCCGATGCCCAGCCACAGCAGCAACAGCGGCACCCAGGCCAGGCTAGGGATCGCCCGCAAGCTGGCGAAGGTGGGCTCCAGCCAGGCTTCGGCCTCGCGGCTCAGCCCAACCCAGGCGGCAAACAGCAGGCCGAGCAGGGCGCCGATGGCAAAGCCGGCCAGCACCCGGGTCAGGCTGGCGCCGATGTGTTTCCACAGGGCGCCATCAGCCAGTTGCAGCAAGGTCTGGAACACCTCGCTGGGCGTGGGCATCTGGTAGGCGGCGATCCAGCCCAGGCGCACCACGGCTTCCAGCAACACGATCAGCACCAGGGGCAGGGCCAGGCCCTTGAGCCGCCGTGGCCATTGGCGCGGCCTGCGTGCCGGCAGGGCGCTGGCGGTCATTCGGCACTGGCCTTGGCGAAGGAGGGGTCGATCAACTGGTCGATCACCTGGTTGACGTCGACACCCCGCTTGACCAGCTCCTCAGACACCAGGATCGGCGCGGCGGACTTCGACGCCGCCACATCCTCGGCACTCAACTGCGGCGTGCTCAGGTCGGTGCGCGACAGCTGCAGCTTGGCCACGTCCAGCGGCAGCTTGGATTCCTCGGCCAGCAGCTTGGCGAATTCATCGGGGTGGGCGATGGCCCAGTGGCGGGCCTTTTCATAGGCCTTGATGACCGTGGCGATGGTTTGCGGGTGCTGCTTGGCAAAGGTTTCAGTCACGCTGACCACGCCGTAGCTGTTGAACGCCTTGTTGCGGTACAGCAGGCGCGAGCCGGCCTGCAGTTCGCTGGCGGCCATGTGCGGGTCCAGCCCGGCCCAGGCGTCCACATCGCCTTTTTCCAGCGCTGTGCGGCCGTCTGGGTGCTGCAAGTGCAACAGTTCCACGTCGTTCTTGCTCAAGCCGGCCTGCTCCAGCGCGCGCAGGGTGAACAGGTAAGGGTCGGTGCCTTTGGTGGCGGCGATTTTCTTGCCCTTGAGGTCGGCCAGGGTGTTCAGCGCCGAGCCCTTGGCCACCACCAGCGCCGTCCATTCGGCGCGGCTGTAGACGTACACCGACTTGATCGGGCTGCCGTTGGCGCGGGCCAGCACGGCCGAGAGGCTGGCCGATGAGCCGAAGTCGGCGCCGCCGCTGTTGAGGTATTCCAGCGAACGGTTGCTGCCCTGGCTGAACACCCAGCTGACCTTGGATTCAGGCAAGGCCTGCTCCAGCCAGCCGAAGTGCTTGAGCACCAGGCTGACGGGTGAGTAGTAGGCGTAGTCCAGGCGCACTTCCTTGGGGGCGGTTTCGGCGTGGGCAAGCGAGGTGAAGGCCAGGGCGAGCAGGCCGGTGGTGAGTGTGGTCAGGCGCATTGCAGGGTCCAGTCGAATGAGGGGATGCCCCTTCGATTGCAGGTGGCATGCCATTTCGCCAGCTTGCGCACCGTCGGTTGGCGCGAGCCCCGTGGGTGCGGGCCTTGCGGCAACGGCGCCATTGCCCGGGCGTGCGTCAATCAGCGCCAAGGGGGTGTGTGGATGCTGTAGGGTTTGCGTACAGTCTGTTGGTCGGCTGTTGCCTGGCGGGCAGCAGCCGAATGGCGCACGGCACTAGGGCGGCGGCCTTGATTGTGGTATACAAGGCTCCATACCCACGCCATTTTTGCCTGGCACCTGGATGCGTTCAGGCGTGGCGGGTTTTTCCCTGCACCTGCTCCTTTTACCGTGAAACGGAGATTCGAAGATGACCGCCACCGACCGTCTGAGCCTGCTGCAGTACGAGCACCTGGGCCTGGACGATGTTGCCGCCGCCGAGTTCAAGATCGCCCTCGAAGCGCTGCGCAAACTGGCTCTGGAAGACCGCTATGAACACCCGGCGGCCTTGCACCTGGGCGATATCGCCGACAGCGAGAACCGCCAGCAACTGGCCGAAACCAAGGGCTGGGGCATTGGCTTCCTGCAGGGGCTGACCTGCGCCAAGGCACTCACGCCCGACCAACTGGAGGCCCTGCGCCAGGTCTTCCAGGGGGCGGCAGAGCGCGCCATCAAGCGGATGTGCCGGTGAGCTGAGGCTGCCCGCCGCCCGCTGCCGGTTTGCCAAGGCCGGGGCCGACCTTCCAGCGTCGCGCCCCGGCCTTCGTGTTTCCGGCGCCCAGGGCCGCAGCAGATGAAAAACCTGGCGGCTGGCCGATCCTGGTCCAGACTGTTCAATGCACGCGGCTACCGCTGCCGCTGATAGCAATGGATTGTGAGGGGTGTAGATGATCGAGCGCTGTCGTTGCCGGTCCCTGCTGTCGCTCTTGCTGATGCTGCTGCCGAGCCTGGCGCTGGCGGATGAGACGTGCCGTCAGCTGACGGCGACCGGTAACCCCGAGTACCCCCCGTACCTGTGGCGCGACCCGCAGAACCCCCAGCAGCTGATCGGCGCCAACGCCGATTTGCTCAAGCAGGTGGGCGCAGCGCTGGGCGTGGAGGTGACGGTGGTCTACGCCGGGCCCTGGTCGCGGGCCCAGGAGGAAGTGCGCACCGGTCGTATCGACCTGATGGCGGGCTACTTCATGACCCAGGAACGCCAACAGCAGATGGATTTCGTCAGCCCGCCGTTCCTGCACACCCCAAGTGTGGTCTGGGTGCGTGAGGATGCGCCCTTCGCCTACCACGGCTGGGCAGACCTCAAGGGGCACACCGGCGGCACCCTGGTGAGCAACAGCCATGGCCAACAGTTCGATGACTTCGCCAGGGCCAACCTGCGGCTCGAAGCGGTGCCCAGCGCCAAGCAGGCGTTCGAAAAACTGCTGCTCAAGCGCAATGACTATGTGATCTACGAGCAGTACCCAGGCATGGCCCTGGCGCGCACCCAGGGTTGGGAGCCGCAATTGAAGGTGCTCGACCCGCCGGTGTCCAGCGAGGGCCTGTACCTGGCGCTGTCCCATGGGTCGCCGTGCAACCAGCCGGCCCTGCGCGAGCAGTTGGCGAACAAGATGAAGGAACTGGTGGCCGGCCCGCTACCGGAGCAGTTGGTGAAAAATAACCTGGAGCGCTGGAAGCAGCAGCATGCAAGCGCGCAACCTTGAGCCGCGACTGTCAGCTTGCCGCCTGTGGCTGCTCCAGCGCGCGCTTGGCTTTGCTGACATTCACCTCTCCAGGCAAGGCAACGCCGTTCTTCACCGCCAATACTTCCGCCATCACGCTGACGGCGATTTCCGCCGGGGTCTTGCTGCCGATATAGATGCCGATTGGGCCATGCAAGCGCTGCAGGGTGGCTTCGCTTTCGCCGAAGTGCACCCGTAGCCGCTCGCGGCGTAACTGGCTGTTGCGCCGTGAACCGATGACGCCGATGTAAAATGCCGGGCTGTGCAGGGCTTCGAGCAGCGCCAGGTCGTCCAGCTTGGGGTCGTGGCTCAGGCCGATCACAGCGCTGCGCACATCGGGGGCAAAGGCGCGCACGCCATCGTCCGGCATGGCAACGAGCTTCTCCACCCCCGCGACGTTCCAGGCGCCCATGTACTCGGGGCGGGGGTCGCACACCGCCACCTTGAAACCGTTGAACAGGGCCATGCTGGCCAGGTATTCGGCAAGCACGCCGGCACCGATCAGCAACAGCCGATAACCAGGGCCCAGGGGGTTGCGCAGGTGGCTGCCGTCGAAAACGAACGGTGCGGGGGCGAGGGTGGCAGTGAGGGTTGCCTGGCCGCTGGCCAGGTGCAGTTCGCGTTGCACCAGCTTGCCAGCATCCAGCAGCGCCAGCAGCTGCACCAGGCTGGCCAGGGCCGGGGTGAATTCCAGCACCAGCTCCAGGGTGCCCCCGCAGGGCAGGCCAAAGCGGTGCGCTTCGTCGGCGCTGACGCCGTAACGCGCCAGTTGCGGCAGGCCTTGCGGCATGCCGCTGCCCTGGTAGGCGGTGGTGTAGCGGTGGATCAGGTCGTCCTCGATGCAGCCGCCGGAAACGCTGCCGATCACCCGGCCATCGCCGCGCAGGGCCATCATCGAGCCCACCGGGCGCGGTGATGAGCCCCAGGTACGGGTCACGGTGGCCAGCATGACGCGCTCGCCAGCCTGGAGCCAGTCGTGGGCGGTGCGCAGTACCAACAGGTCGATGCTTTCCATGGAAAGTCCTAGGTCATGATTTACCCGTGCCAACCTCTCCCTTGTAGGAGCGGGCTTGCCCCGCGAAGAGGCCGGCACAGGCGACACCACTCAACGCATGTGCAAGATGATCGGGCTGCTGCTGGCCGGGTCGGTGCGTGCCCGCAACGCGCCAACTGCCTGCGCATCCACCGCACCGCCATGGTTACCCCAAGTGCTGCGCACAAAACTCAGCACGTCGGCTATTTCCTGGTCGCTCAACTGCTCACGGAATGCGGGCATGCGGTAGGCATCCGGTATGCCTGCCGCAACGATGCGTTGCGATCCGTTGAGGGTGATGTTGACCGCCGAGGCATGCTCCGTGGTCAGGGCCGAGGTCGCCCCCGCCAACGGCGGCATCCATTCGCGCTGGCCCTTGCCGTCCAGGCCATGGCACGAGGCGCAGCGGTTGACGTACACCTGCGCACCGGCGCTGCCCAGGCGGGCGGTGGCGAAGGCGCTCTGGTACTGCCAGGGTGGGCCGTCGCGCTGGGGGTCGCCGGGCAGCGACTTGAGGTAACGGGCGATTGCCTTGAGGTCGTCGTCGGCCATGAACTGGGTGGAGTTGTTGAACGCCTCGGTCATCGACCCGTAGACCACGGCGTGCTGGTTGCGCCCGGTCTTGAGGAAGCTGACGATGTCCGCCTCGTTCCAGCGGCCTAGGCCGGTGTTGGGGTCGCTGCGCAGGCTGGGCGCGTACCAGCCATCGAGCAAGGCGCCCGCCAGGAACGGCGCCCCGGCTTCGTCCAGGGCTTTTTCGTTGAACGCCAGGCCGCGCGGGGTATGGCAGCTGCCGCAGTGGCCCGGGCCCTGGACGATATAGGCGCCGCGGTTCCACAGCGGGTCTTGCCCGGGCTTGCTGGCGTAAGGGCTGTCGGCGGCGAACAGGCCGTTCCACAGGGCGATGGGCCAGCGCAGGTTCAGCGGCCAGGGAATGTCGCTCTTGAGGTTCGCTTGCTGCACCGGCTGCACACCTTTCATGAAAAAGGCATACAAGGCGCGCACATCGTCATCGCTGAGCTTGGCGTAGGACGGGTAGGGCATGGCCGGGTACAGCCGCCGGCCACCGGGCGCGACGCCGTGGCGTACGGCACGGTCGAAATTGGCGAGGCTGTAGCGGCCAATGCCGGTGTCGCGGTCGGGGGTGATGTTGGTGGCATGGATCGCGCCCAGTGGCGTGGCCATTTCCAGCCCTCCGGCGAACGGCTTGGCATCGGGCAGGCTATGGCAGGCCACGCAGTCGCTCAGCCGCGCGACGTACTCGCCGCGGCTGACCAGCTCCGGGTCCAGGCGCACGTCCGGCTCCACGGAAAACGGCGTGGCCGGTTCCCGGGTGACGTACCAGGCCAGTACCCCGGCCGCGACCAGGCATGGCAGGGTCAGCCAGCCAAGGGTCCTTGCAATACGACGCTGGGTCATGGGGATATCCCTGTCAGCTGAAGGTGTGGCGGCTCATGGGCAGGCTACGCACGCGCTGGCCGGTCAGTTGCGCCACCGCATTGGCCACGGCAGGCGCCACCGCCGGCAGCGGCGGTTCGCCAATGCCGCCCATCTTCGCCCCGCTTTCGACGATGCGCACATGCACTCGGGCCATGCGCGAGGGCGGCAGAATCGGGTACAGGTCGTAATTGCGTGCGCGCGGCTTGCCATCGATGATCACCGTCTCTTCCACCAGGGTTTGCGACAGGCCCAGGGCCACGGCGCCGTTCACCTGATGCTCGATGATCGCCGGGTTGACGATGCTGCCGGGGTCGATGGCCTCCCAGATGTCGTGCACCTTGACCTGGCCATTTTCGATCGACACCTCAGCAATGGCCGCCGCTTGCGAACCAAACGGCGAGGCCATGGCGATGCCCCGGGCGCGCCGGGTGCCGTCCTCGGCGGTGAACGGCCCGCGTTTCCAGCCACCGGCCAGGTCGGCCACCGCATGCAGCAGGTTGGTCAACCGCGCGTTGCCCTGCAGCAGGTGCAGGCGCAATTCGAAGGGGTCCTTGCCGCCTTTGTCGGCCAGCTCGTCGAGAAACGATTCATAGAAGAAGTCGTTCAGCGAGTTACCCACCGAACGCCAGTAGCCGAGCATGGCCGGGCCCTTGACGTAAATTTGCGCGGTGCGCTTGTTGGGGATGTTGTAAGCCTTGCCCGACAAACCCTCGACGGCAGTCGGGTCCACCTTGTCGCCTTGCTTGCCGGCCAGGGCCTCGGTCGGCCCTTCCGTGGCGCTTACGGCCTCGATGGCCACCGGCAGGCCGTCGGCGTCGAGCCCTGCACGGAACTTGACCACCGCCACCGGGCGCAGCACATCGCGCAGGAATTCCTCTTCACGGCTCCAGATCAGCTTCACCGGGCGGCCCACCGCCTTGGCCAGGGCAATGGCCTGGGGGTAGGGGTTGGCCGAGTCGTAGAGGAAATGCCGGCCAAAGAAGCCACCCAGCAAGGGTGAATGCAGGGTGACCTGTTCGATGGCCAGGCCGGTGCGCTTGGCAATGTCGTCGCGGAACATGTCTGGCGCCTGGTTGGGCAGCCATACCTCCAGTGTGCCATCGGGGTTGAAGCGGGCGAGGGCGGACGGCGGCTCCAGCTGGGCGTGGTTGAGGTACTGGTTGTGGTAGCTGGCCTCGACCCGGGTCTTGGCGTTGGCCAGGGCAGTGGCGATATCGCCTTCGTTTTCCTCATCGCGCGAAGGCCCTTCAACCTTGGCCAGGTGTTCGCGCCACCCATCGCTGGAAAAGTCTGCCGGCATTGCCCTTAGCGGGGTGCCTGCTGGCGCCTCCTGCCAGTCGACCTGGATGGCCTCGACGGCGCGCTTGGCATGCCACCAGCGCTGCGCGACCACCGCCACGGCGCCGGGCAGCTGATGCACCGAGTGCACCCCCGGCATGGCCTTGACCTGGTCTTCGTTGCGCAGGCTGGCAACCGTCATGCCCAGGCGCGGGGCGTGCTGAACGGCGGCATGGAGCATGCCGTCGACCTTGATGTCGATGCAGTACACGGCCCTGCCGGTGGACTTGTCGTAAGCGTCCAGGCGCCGCACCGGCTTGCCGATCCAGCGGAACTGGCTGGGGTCGCGCAGCTTGACGCTGGCCGGGTCCGGCACCGGCAGGTCCATGGCGCGGCCGGCCAGTTCGCCATAGGCCAGCGAGCGGCCCGAGGCGCCATGCAGCACCTTGCCAGGCTCGCTGCTCAGTTCGGCGAGCGGCACGCCCCACTGCTCGGCGGCTGCCTGCAGCAGCATGGCCCGGGCCAGGGCGCCCAGGCGGCGCATGGTCGGGTAGCTCATGCGCACCGACATGCTGCCGCCGGTGATGCGCATGCCATTCTCCATCACCACGTAGGCCTCCCCGGGCGGGGCGCTGTCGACCACGAACTGGGCCGGGTCGACGTCCAGCTCCTCGCCAACGATCTGCGCCATGGCGGTGAACGGGCCTTGGCCACCCTCCATGAACGGGCTGAGCAGGCGTACCGTGCCGTCCGGGCGTATTTCCAGGAAGGCCGGCACCTGGGTGCCGCGTTCCACCGTGGCGGTGGCGGCTGCCTGCACCCGGGACGCCCCCAGCGGCAGGCCGAAGCCCAGCACCAGGGCGCCCGCAGCGGTGCCGACCAGGAAGCGCCGGCGCGACAGGTTGACGGTTTCGCCGCGTTGCAGCCTGAGCAGTTCGGCGGGGGTATCGACGGGCGTGTTCATCAGGCCTGCTCCCCTTGTGCCAGTGCGTGCACGGCGGCATGGATGGCGTTGTAGGTGCCACAGCGGCACAGGTTGACCATCGCCGCGCTGATCTGCTCGTCGCTGGGCTTGGGGGTGTGCTTGAGCAGCGCCGTGGCCGCCATCACCTGGCCAGACTGGCAATAGCCGCACTGCGCCACCTGGTGCTCCACCCAGGCCGCCACCACGCGCTTGCCGACCGCGTCGGCCTCGACCGCCTCGATGGTGGTCACATCGCGCCCGACCACGCCGGCCACCGGGGTGACGCAGGCGCGCACCACATTGCCGTCCACCAGTACCGAGCAGGCGCCGCACTGGGCCAGGCCGCAGCCATACTTGGTGCCGGTCATGCCCAGGTCGTCACGCAGTACCCACAGCAGGGGCGTGTCGGCCTCGGCGTCGACCTGGTAGGTCTTCTGGTTGATTCGAAGTTCCATGGCTCACCTGCTGATCATCGGTTGAAGGCGTTTGCTGTCTGCAGGGGAATACGTTGTTCCCCAATGCAGAAACGCTAGCACAGGGGCTTGCGCCGAAGATGAGGGCCGACCGCAGGTGCGCAGGATCAGGCAAGCAATTCGGTGGAATGCGCAAAGGGTGAGGGCGGGGAGGACTTCCAGGCGGAAAACCCGGATAATGCCGGCCAATTTCGTTTTGCACGCTTAAATCACGGTAATTCCCGCATGGAAATCAAGGTCAATTTTCTCGACAACCTTCGTCTTGAAGCCAAGTTCGACGACTTCACGGTGATCGCCGACCAGCCGATCCGCTACAAGGGCGACGGTTCGGCCCCGGGCCCGTTCGACTATTTCCTGGCCTCGTCGGCCCTGTGCGCGGCGTATTTCGTCAAGCTGTACTGCCAGACCCGTGATATCCCCACCGAAAATATCCGCCTGTCGCAGAACAACATCGTCGACCCGGAGAACCGCTACAACCAGATCTTCAAGATCCAGGTCGAGCTGCCCGAGGACATCTCCGAGAAGGACCGCCAGGGCATCCTGCGCTCGATCGACCGCTGCACCGTGAAAAAGGTGGTGCAGACCGGCCCCGAGTTCATCATCGAGGAAGTCGACAACCTCGACGCCGATGCCCAGGGCTTGCTGATGCCGGTGGCCGACACCACCACCTACATTCCTGGCAAGGACCTGCCGCTGGAGCAGACCATCGCCAACATGTCGGCGATTCTCGCGGGCCTGGGCATGAAGATCGAAATCGCTTCATGGCGCAACATCGTGCCCAACGTGTGGTCGCTGCACGTGCGCGATGCCCAGTCGCCGATGTGCTTCACCAACGGCAAGGGCGCCACCAAGGAGGCTGCGCTGGCCTCGGCGCTGGGCGAGTTCATCGAGCGGCTGAACTGCAACTTCTTCTACAACGACCAGTTCTGGGGCGAAGACATCGCCAATGCGCCGTTCGTTCACTACCCGAACGAGCAGTGGTTCAAGCCAGGCCCCAAGGATGCGCTGCCGGAAGAAATCCTCGACGAACACTGCCTGGAAATCTACAACCCCGACGGCGAACTGCGCGGCTCGCACCTGTACGACACCAACTCGGGCAACACCGCCCGCGGCATCTGCTCGCTGCCGTTCGTGCGCCAGTCGGATGAACAGGTGGTGTACTTCCCGTCCAACCTGATCGAAAACCTGTTCCTGAGCAACGGCATGAGCGCTGGCAACACCCTGGCCGAAGCCCAGGTGCAGTGCCTGTCGGAAATCTTCGAGCGGGCGGTGAAACGCGAAATTCTGGAAGGCGAACTGGCCCTGCCGGACGTGCCGCACGCGGTGCTGGCCAAGTACCCGGGCATTCTCGCCGGCATCCAGGGCCTGGAAGAGCAGGGCTTCCCGGTGCTGGTCAAGGACGCTTCGCTGGGCGGTGAATTCCCGGTGATGTGCGTGACCTTGATGAACCCGCGTACCGGCGGCGTGTTCGCCTCGTTCGGCGCCCACCCAAGCCTGGAGGTGGCGCTGGAGCGCAGCCTCACCGAACTGCTCCAGGGCCGCAGCTTCGAGGGCTTGAACGACCTGCCGCAGCCAACCTTCGAAAGCCATGCGCTGACCGAGCCGAACAACTTCGTCGAGCACTTCATCGACTCCAGTGGCGTGGTGTCGTGGCGGTTCTTCAGCGCCAAGGCCGACTTCGACTTCGTCGAGTGGGATTTCTCCGGCCATGGCGAAGACTCCAACGCCCAGGAAGCCGCTACCCTGTTCGGCATCCTCGAAGGCCTGGGCAAGGAAGTGTACATGGCCGTGTACGACAACCTTGGCGCCACTGCCTGCCGGATTCTGGTGCCGGGCTACTCGGAAATCTACCCGGTCGAGGACCTGATCTGGGACAACACCAACCGTGCCCTGGGCTTCCGTGCCGATATCCTCAACCTGCACAGCCTCGACGACCGCGCCCTGCGCGCGCTGCGCCGGCGCCTGGAAAACTGCGAGGTGGACGACTACACCACCATCACCACGTTGATTGGCGTTGAGTTCGACGACAACACGGTGTGGGGGCAGTTGACCATCCTGGAGCTCAAACTGCTGATCTGCCTGGCGCTCAAGCGCTTCGAAGACGCCAAGGAACTGGTCGAGGCGTTCCTGCAGTTCAACGACAACACCGTCGAGCGCGGCCTGTTCTACCAGGCGTTGAACGTGGCGCTGGAAGTGCAGCTGGACGATGAGCTGCAGATGCAGGACTACGAGGTGAACTTCCGTCGCATGTTCGGCAACCCACGGATGGATGCGGTGTTGGGCTCGCTCGATGGCAGCGTGCGCTTCCACGGGTTGACCCCAACCAGCATGAAGCTCGAAGGGCTGGACCGTCACCTGCGCCTGATCGAAAGCTACAAGAAACTGCACGCAGCGCGGGCCAAGTTCGCCTGACCCGGCGCCGCTTCGCGAGCTTCGCTCGCTCCTACCAGGCTTTGCACAGCCCCTCGTAGGAGCGAGCAAAGCTCTCGATGAGGCCCACCTGAGTCACCACGAATGCTTGCACCTGGCCAACACCACCTGGCAGGTATCCGGCGTGCCGCCCGAACGCCCGGCATAACGAATGCAGTTGCTGAGCGACTTTTGCTGCGCACTGCCCAGGCTGTCGCCCCAGGCCAGGCCGCCTTCACCCTGGGTGGGCACGGCCTTGGCGTAGCAGTTGGAGCCAGCTGCCGCATAGTTGGCCTTGCCGTGCTTGCTCGAACAGCCGGCATTGAGCACCAGGCTCAAGGCCAGCAGGGCTTGCGCTGCCCGGTAGGCGCACTGGCGGGTGTGACAGGTGTTCATGGCAGCCCTCGTTACGGTACGCGAAGTTTTTCAGGATATTTCTATCAAGCCAAGCGGTGAACTAACCGAAGGTCAAGGCGATCCCTTCTTAAGCGCACCCCGCGCATGCCTGACGGATCGGGCCTGCATGCCAGTCCGTCTGCCCCAGGTCACTGACTGATAAGGAGGCGCCGTGACCGCTACCGAGCAAACCCTCTACCGCTGCACGCCCAGCCCGCTGCATGGCATTTTGCTGGCCGGCACGGTCCCGCTGTTTCTTGGCGCCTTGCTAAGCGACATTGCCTACTTCAAAAGCTACCAGATCCAGTGGAGCAACTTCGCCGCCTGGCTGATCGCCGGTGGCTTGCTGTTCTGCGGGCTGGCGTTGCTGTTCGCCCTGGCCAACCTGGTGCGTGCCCAGCACAAGGCGGGCCGCCCAACCCTGTACTTCCTGCTGTTGCTGGTGACCTGGGTGCTGGGGCTGATCAATGCATTCGAACACGCCAAGGATGCCTGGGCGGTGATGCCAACGGGCCTGGTGCTGTCGCTGGTGGTGAGTGTGCTCGCCTGCGTGGCCGCCTGGTTGGGCATGAGCAACCTGCGCGCGGGAGGTGAAGCATGAAAACCGTGCATGGCATGTCGCTGTTGAGCCTGGCACTGCTGCTGGCCGCCTGTGGCGGTGATGGCGAGCCCACCCAGGCGCTGGGGCCAGACCCGAAACTGCCGGCCCCCGAGCGGGGCTTGCTGCCGAGCATGAAGATCGCCAAGCCGGCCCAGTGGGGCGAGCAAAAGCCGACGGTGCCCGAGGGCTACAGCATCACCGCCATCGCCACTGGCCTGAAAATCCCGCGCCAGAGCCTGGTGCTGCCCAATGGCGATATCCTGGTGGCCGAAGGCCGTGGCGGCAATGCCGCCAAGCTCAAGCCCAAGGATGTGATCGCCAGCCAGATCAAGGCCAAGGGCAACACCCAGGTCAAAGGTGGCAACCGCCTGACCTTGCTGCGCGATGCCGATGGTGACGGTGTTTATGAAATGCAGACCGTATTCGCCGACAACCTCAATGCGCCCTACGGCCTGGCCTATGCCGACGGCAAGTTGTACGTGGCCAACCAGGATGCCCTGGTGCGTTTCGACTACCACGACGGCCAAACCAAGGCCGATGGCCCACCGGTAACGGTCACCGACCTGCCGGGCGCGATCAACCACCATTGGACCAAGGCGCTGACCATCAGCCCCGACGGGCGTTACCTGTACGTGGGCATTGGTTCCAACAGCAATATCACCGAGCGCGGCATGGAGGCTGAAGTGGACCGTGCCATGGTCTGGCAGGTCGATGCCCAGACCGGCGCGCACCGGCCCTATGCCACCGGCTTGCGCAACCCGACCGCGCTGGCGATCCAGCCACACACCGGGCAGCTGTGGACCGTGGTCAACGAGCGGGACGAGCTGGGCCCGGATTTGGTGCCGGACTACCTGACCTCGGTGCGCGAGGGCGGCTTCTATGGCTGGCCCTATAGCTACTGGGGCCAGAACGTCGATGAGCGGGTCAAACCACAGGCGCCGGACAAGGTAGCTGCCGCGATCAAGCCCGACTACAGCCTGGGCTCGCACGTGGCAGCGCTGGGCGTGGACTTCTCCATCGCGCAAATGGGCGAGCGTTTCGCCGAAGGTGTGTTCATCGGTGAGCACGGCAGCTGGAACCGGCCAAACCCGGTGGGCTACAAGGTGATCTTCGTGCCGTTCAGTGGCGGAAAACCTGCGGGCGAACCGATCGACTTCGCCACCGGCTTTCGCGGCAAGGACGGCAAGACCCGCGGCCGGCCGGTGGGGGTGACGGTGGACCCGCGCGGCGCGCTCATCATTGCCGACGACCTGGCTAACACGGTGTGGCGGGTAACGCGTAACTGAGAGGCGCTTCCGCCCTGGCCGCCGCCCCTGTGCAGGCGGCCAGGGCGGGCCTTGGTTGGGCCTTGCGCTTCATGACGCCAATGGATGCAACTCGCGGAACACCCGCGCTTCGGCCACCAGCCAATCGTGCACCGCCCGGGCCCCGGGCTGGCTCAGGCCTCCCGGCGGGTAGTGCACCACGTATCGCTTGTGGTTGGCGATCGGCACGCCGAACGGCACGATCAGGGCGCCGCGCTCCAGTTCATCATTGAGCAAGGTGCGCCGGGCGATGGCCACGCCGACCCCGGCAATGGCCGCCTCGATGGTCAGGTGGTTGCGGTTGAAGGTATGCCCGCGGCGCACATCCAGCCCCGTTGCGCCGATACCTTCCAGGTAGAACTCCCATTCGGCGTATTCCGAACTGCCGCGCCAGGCGGTGATGTCGTGCAACAGCGGGTAGTGCTGCAGGTCGGCTGGCCCATGCAGCGGCGGGCGCCCGCGCAGCAGGGCGGGTGAGCACACCGGGAAGATCTGCTCGTCCAGCAGCGGCGTTGAAAGCATGCCGGGGTAGCTGCCGTCGTTCAGGTCGATGGCCAGGTCGAAGTCGCCTGGGTGCAGGGCCTGGGCGCTGTCCTCGGCCACCAGGCGCAGCTCGATGTCCGGGTAGCGCTGCTGAAAGCGCGGCAGGCGCGGTGTCAGCCACTTGGCCAGGAACGAAGGGATCGAGCGCAGGCGCAGGGTGCCGCGGATTTCCCCGGCGTCCAGGCGCAGCAATTCCGCTTCGATGCTGCCATAGGCCTCGGCCACTGTCTGCGCCAGGCGCTGGCCCTCGGCACTGAGCTCCACCCCGCGCGCCCGGCGCAGGAACAGCTTGTAGCCCAGGCGCTCTTCGAGCTGGCGCATCTGTTGGCTGACGGCGCCGGGGGTGATGTGCAGCTCTTCGGCGCAGCGGGTGAACGACAAGTGCCGTGCTGCGCAGGCGAATACATGCAGCCAGACGAACATCTGGCCATTGAGTTGTCGTCTCATCGTTTAGTTTCGCTAAAGCCTTGCTTAGGAAGTTTCGTTGGTCATTGGCGGGCTAGGGCGTCAGTATCGCGCAATATCGCAGTACCGTTCAATTTCTTCAGATCAGCGTGCGGCTGCTACCCGGGCCGTCACGTTCAGGCATTAGTATGGCTATCAGTGTTTTCGACCTTTTCAAAATTGGCATCGGCCCGTCCAGCTCCCACACCGTAGGCCCGATGCGGGCGGCGGCCACCTTTGCCCAGGCGCTGCGCGAGCGTGGCCTGTTGGCCCAGGTGAGCCGGGTAGAGGTGCGCCTTTATGGTTCGCTGTCGGCCACCGGGGTTGGCCACGCCACTGACCGGGCCTGCCTGCTCGGCCTGATGGGCCAGTGGCCAGACCGCATCGACCCGGCCACCATCGAGCCGCGCATTCGCCAACTGATGGAAGAGCAGTGCCTGATGCTCGATGGCAGCCAGCCATTGCCCTTCCAGTACGCCCGCGACATGCTGCTGCTGGACGAAAGCCTGCCGTACCACCCCAATGCCATGTGCCTGGAAGCCTTCGGCGCGCAGGGCAGCCTGTTCAGCCAGACCTACTACTCCATTGGCGGCGGCTTCATCGTCGAACAGGCCGAGATCGACGCGCCTGAAGCCCAGGTGAATACCGTCAGCCTGCCTTATGAATTTTCCAGCGGTGCCGAGTTGCTGGCCCTGTGCAAGGCCAACGGGCTGAGCGTGGCCCAGCTGATGATGGCCAACGAACGCGCCTGGCGCCCCGAAGCCGAAGTGCGCGAGGGGCTGCTGCGTATCTGGGCGGCCATGCGTGACTGTGTCAACAATGGCCTGCGCAATGAGGGCGTGCTGCCCGGTGGGCTCAACGTCAAGCGCCGCGCCGCACGCCTGCACCGCAGCCTGCAGGAGATCGGCAAGCCCAACGTGATCGGCTCGACCCTGAGCGCCATGGAGTGGGTGAACCTGTTCGCCCTGGCGGTGAATGAAGAAAACGCCGCCGGCGGGCGCATGGTCACCGCCCCCACCAACGGTGCGGCGGGCATCATCCCGGCGGTGCTGCACTACTACATGAAGTTCAACCCCACTGCCTGCGACGACGATGTGGTGGCGTTCCTGCTGGCCGCAGCGGCGGTTGGCATCCTGTGCAAGAAGAATGCTTCGATTTCCGGGGCCGAAGTGGGGTGCCAGGGGGAGGTGGGGTCGGCCTGCTCCATGGCCGCGGCGGGCCTGGCCGAAGTGCTGGGTGCCACCCCCGCACAGCTGGAGAACGCCGCCGAAATCGCCCTGGAACATAACCTGGGGCTGACCTGTGACCCAGTTGGCGGCCTGGTGCAGGTGCCGTGCATCGAGCGTAACGCCATTGCAGCGGTCAAGGCGATCAACGCCGTGCAGATGGCCCTGCGCGGTGATGGCGAGCATTTCATTTCGCTCGACCGGGTAATCCGCACCATGCGCGACACCGGCGCCGACATGCATGCCAACTACAAGGAAACCTCGCGCGGTGGCCTGGCGGTAGCCTTCGTCGAGTGTTGAGCGGTGCCCGCCGGCAAGGCTTGCCGGCGGGCGCTGCCGGTTATTCCCCGTGCAGCTGGCTGATTGCAGCTTTCAGGCGCTGGGCAATCTGCGGCCGGTCCTGGTGGGTGACATCAGGCGCCTTGCGCACACGGCCATGCTGGTCGAGCCAGTGCCCGCCGCTGAAGTAGCGGTAGCTGGCCGAACCGTTGCTCCAGTCGGTTTCCAACAGCCCGTGCAGGTGGAAGGTCTGGGCGATCTGGCTCAGCGGGCCGCTGGGGCTGCCGTCCAGGCTCAGCACGATCGATGGCGCGCCCGCCGGGGCGAACTGCAGTTCGCTGTAGTCTCCCCAAACGTTGGCGTGGAAGATCTGCAGCGGGTGGGTAGCCTGCGAGGCGCGTGCCTTGCCGGAAACCTTCTTGGTCACGGTATTGACCAGCAGGTCGAGGGTCAGGGTTGGGGCGCCGAGCAAGCCGTTGCTGACGTTCAGGCGGGTATGAAACAGTCCGATGGCCATGGTGTGCTCCTTGCCTGCTCAGGCTTTCTTGGCGGTTTTGGTGGCCGCGCTCTTGGTTGACGAAAGGGCCTGGTCGAGGCCGACGCTGGCCAGTTGCTTGAGTTGCGCAACATCGCCGCTGGCGATCAGTGCCTCCAGGGTGGCGCTGTGCAGCTCGGTTTGCAGGTCGACATTGGCCAGGGGCTGGATGCGCTGGTTGTCCAGCGTCACCGGCACGTTCTCCACGCTCACCCAACGTTGCCCGTTGTAGTACTCGTAGTTGGCCACGCCCTGTTGCCAGTTCTGGTCGAGCAGAGCGTGCAGTTTGAACAGCACCGGCGAATTGGCGTGTGGCCCGCCCTGGTTACCTTGGGCGGTAATCAGGATCTTGCCTTGGCTCGGTGGCAGAACCGTGAGGTAGCTGTAGCTGCCCCAGGTGTCCAGGTGCAGGTCCAGTGGTGGGTTGGTGGCCTGGGTGAGCAGGGCCGCGCCATTAATGCTGCGGTCGGGGGTATACACCAGCAGGTCCAGTTGCAGGCGCGGGGCGCCTGGCTGGTTGGTGCCGATCAGGTAGGCCACCGGGAACAGGCCTACCGTAGGTGCGAGCAGTGAATCAGACATGATTGCCTCCATTGCATTCGATGAATGAGATACCGGTACACAGCTGCGATGGCGGGCGGCGAAAACGAGGAAGAAGAGGGAGTCGGGCGAGGGTGTTGGTGTGCCCGGAACGCGCGGCTGTTGGCAGCCTGCTTGTGCAGCCATCCCTGGTCTGCGGTGCCACCTGCCTGGCAGCCCGCTTGATTAAAGCAGGCCCTTCAGGCAGTGATGGCATTTTTGCATTATCTCCGACAAGTGGCAGGGCAGGCCGTCACTTGGGCTTGCGCTTGAGCGCTTCGAAACTGGCGCGCATGTCCCTGGCCCAGCCGTCGAGTACGGGCTTGACGTCATCCAGGGTCAGTTGCTGCGTGTTGTTTTCCAGTGGTCTGCCGGCGCCCTTGCGTACCACCTGGGCCAGGACCTGTTGGCTGCCACCGTCGAGAAATGCCGCCTCCACGCCCACGTCCACGTCCTGGTCGCGGCCACCGGTGGCGGTGTTGACGCCAGCGGCGATCAGCGCAATCGGAATCACTTCGTAGGGCTTGAGCCCTTCATTGTGGGTGGACACCGCCGTGATGGCCGGGCGCACCACAATCGTTCCAGGGCCTGGGGCCTTTGCCAGCGTCAGCACACTGCCCATTTCCCGGCGCAGGGCTTCATTGAAATAGCGGGTGATCTGCTGCAGCGTCTGCGCCGAGATGACGGCGGTTGGTTGCGGCTTGGGGTAGAACTGGCTGGGTTCGATGTACACCTGGCTGTACTGCTCGGGCTTGATCCCCGGCTCAACCCAGCGCATCACCGGCGCGCCCGACGGGCTTTTCGCCGCCTGCAGGCGGCTGTAGTCCTTGAGGAAACCCGAGTAATCCTTGGGGTCTACGCGGTTGCTGGAGCAGGCGGCCACGGCGAGCAATGCAGCGCACAACAGGGTGATGCGAGGCAATGAGTTCATGAGGGCAGGCTTCCAAGAAGGGGCGGCCTGAACAACGCTAGCAGGTGCTTGGCGCTTGGCCAGTGGGCAACAAAAGTCGAGTTTCCTACAAGGCTACGGGGATGTGCCTGATATCTCGTTATGGCGATCCTTGGAAAACTATGCCCGTATCGGGTACGGAGAGGCTGAGGTTTGCAGGCAAGGTTTTTCTGGAGTTGCCTAGCGCCGCACTCAGCCGGGCATTGGAATCAGGAATATTGTTGGAGGTCTGCTGTGAGCAGCAAGCTTGTTGAATCGTTGCGGGAGGACCTTGTTGCCCTTCATGAAGCTGGGGCTGTTGCCAAGGTGACACTGCGCGACTTTGAAATGATTTGCCCGGCACCGGTTCGGGACTTCAGTGCATTGGATATTCGCCAACTGCGTGAAACGCTGAATTTCAGCCAGCCGGTTTTCGCCCTGCACCTGCATACCAGCGCCTCCACGGTGCGTAAGTGGGAGCAAGGCGAGACGCGGCCTGCAGGCCCTGCTCTTAAATTACTAAATATCATTGCAATCAAAGGGTTGCATTCAATTCTTTAAGTAAATTTTCAGATTGTCTTTTTTATAAAAATTTGTTTTAAATCAATAAATTACTGATATTTTATAAATCTTTTTCTGGAATGGCATTCGTCGCGTCCAGATTGGTTTGCGACGAACGCCGTGCAGCGTTTGCTTACCCCAACACCTCCTTCAGCCGATACCACAGCATCCCCAAGGCCAGCAGCGGCGAGCGCAATGCCTTGCCCCCCGGGAAGGTCAGGTGGGGCACCGCGCTGAACACATCCAGCCCCTGGCTCTGGCCAAGGGCGATGCTTTCGGCCAGCAGCCGGGCGGTCCAATGGGTGACGTTCAGGCCGTGCCCGGAATAGCCCTGGGCGTAGAACACATTGGGGTGTTGGCTCAGGCGCCCGACCTGGGGGAAGCGGTTGGCGGTAATGCCGATCATGCCGCCCCACTGGTAGGCCAGCTGCACATCGGCCAGCTGCGGGAACACCTTGAGTACCTTTGGCCGCATGTAGGCGCCGATGTCCTTGGGGTCGCGCCCTGAGTAGTGGCAGGCGCCGCCGAACAACAAGCGGCGGTCCGCCGTCAGGCGGTAGTAGTCCAGGCCAACCTTCTGGTCGCACAGGGCCATGTTCTGCGGAATCAACTCAAGGGCCAGGGCTTCGGGCAGCGGTTCGGTGGCCACCACGTAGCTGCCGGCCGGTAGCACCTTGCCGCTCAGGCGAGGCTCCAGTTCATCCAGGTGGGCGTTGCACCCCAGCACCAGGCTTTGCGCCCGCACCTTGCCGCGCGCCGTGTGCACGGTCACCGTGCTGCCGTGGTCGATCCGCAGCACCGGGCTTTGCTCGAAGATGCGTGCGCCCAGCCCCTGGGCCACGCGCGCCTCGCCCTGTACCAGGTCAAGCGGGTGCAGGTGGCCCGAGCCCATGTCCACCAGCCCACCGGCGTACTGGTCGCTGGCGACGACCTGGCGTATGTGCGCAGGGGCGACCAGGCGTGTTTCGTGGCGGTAGTCCAGCGTGGCCAGTTGCTCCTGCTCCTCGCGCAGCGCGGCGAACTGCACCGGTGTGTTGGCCAGCTCGCAGAAGCCCCAGCGCAGGTCGCAGGCGATGCCGTACTGCTCGATTCGGCGCGCCACCAGCGCCACCGATTCGATGCCGGCCTGTTGCAGGTAACGCACGCCGTCCTGGCCGACATGGCGGGCAAAGCCGCTGACGTCGTGGCCAATGCCACGGATCAGCTGGCCACCGTTGCGCCCGCTGGCGCCCCAGCCAATGCGCCGGCCTTCCAGCAGCACCACCGACAGGCCACGCTCGGCCAGTTCCAGGGCGGTGTTGACGCCGGTCAGGCCGCCCCCGACCACGCAGACGTCGGCGCTCAGTTCGCCGTCGAGGCTGGGGTAGGGCGCCGCATCGCGTGCCGTGGCGGCGTAGTAGGAGGCGGTGTGTTGGTTATCGAAAGGCATGGCGCGTTCTCGGCTCAGCGGTTGGACTTGATCTTGCTCCAGGAACGGGTCATCACCCGCATGATTTTCGGGCTCGGGGTGCTGGAGATGTACAGCTTGTCGAGCACGGCCTGGGGTGGGTAGATCTCGGGGTTGTCGACCAGCGCGGTGTTCATGTAGGCCTTGGCGTCAGGGTTGGCGTTGGCGTAGCCGACGGTGGCACTGACCTTGGCGATTACCTTGGGCTCAAGCAGGTAGTTGATGAAGGCCAGGGCCTGTTCCGGGTTGCTGGCGTCCTTGGGAATGGCGAGCAGGTCGAACCACAGGTTGCTGCCTTCCTTGGGGATGCTGTAGGCGATCTTCACGCCGTTGTTGGCTTCCACTGCCCGGTTGGCGGCCTGGAAGACGTCGCCCGAATAGCCGAACGCCACGCAGATATCGCCGTTGGCCAGGTCGGAGACGTATTTGGAGGAATGGAAGTAGGTGATGTAGGGGCGCAGTTCAAGCAGGCGCGCCTCGGCCTTGGCATAGTCGGCGGCCTTTTCGCTGCGCGGGTCCATGCCCAGGTAGTTGAGCATGGCCGGGAACAGCTCGTCGGGCGAGTCCATGAACGCTACACCGCATTGCTTGAGCTTCTTCAGGTTTTCCGGCTCGAACAGCACCGCCCACGAGTCGATATGGTCGACGCCAAGCGCCGCCTTGACCTTCTCGACGTTGTAGCCGATGCCGTTGGTGCCCCACAGGTAGGGCACGGCGTACTGGTTGCCGGGGTCGTTCTGTTCAAGCTGCTTGAGCAGTTTGGGGTCCAGGTGCCGCCAGTTCGGCAGCTTGCTGCGGTCCAGGGGCAGGAACGCGCCGGCCTGGGCCTGGCGGGCAAGGAAGTGGTTGGAGGGCACCACCACGTCATAGCCGGTACGCCCGGCCAGCAGCTTGCCTTCCAGGGTTTCGTTGGAGTCGAACACGTCGTACACGACCTTGATCCCACTGCTGGCCTGGAAGTCGGCCAGGGTGGTGTCACCGATGTAGTCGGTCCAGTTGTACACGCTGACCGTCGGCGCGGCCTGGGCGGCGGCGCCGAACAGCAGGGTGAATGTGGCGGAAATCAGGGCTTGCAGATGACGCATGTCGACACCTCGTTGGTCTTGTTCTTAGGGTTCGGCGTTTAGAAAGGCTGCTTTGCAGCCTTTTCGCGGGCAAGCCTGCTCCCACCGGGACAAGTGTGGGAGCGGGCTTGCCCGCGAACAGGTCAGACGCTCAGCAACAGGAATTCACGCTCCCAGGAGCTGATCACGCGCTTGAAGTTCTCGTGCTCGGCGCGCTTGACCGCCACATAGCCCTGGACGAACTGCTTGCCCAGGTAGTGCTGCACGGTTTCGCAGTCTTCCATGTGCTGCAGCGCGTCCTCGATGGTGATTGGCAGGCGCAGGTTGCGCCGCTCGTAGGCGCGGCCCTGTACCGGGGCGCTCGGCTCGATGCGCTCGACCATGCCGATGTAGCCGCACAGCAGGCTGGCGGCAATCGCCAGGTACGGGTTGGCGTCGGCGCCCGGCAGGCGGTTTTCCACGCGCATCGCCTCGGGGCTGGAGGTCGGCACGCGCAGCCCTGCGGTGCGGTTTTCCTCGCCCCACTCAACGTTCACCGGCGCCGAGGTGTCCGGCAGGAAGCGGCGGAACGAGTTGACGTTGGGGGCGAACATCGGCAGCAGCTTGGGGATGTACTTCTGCAGGCCACCGATGTGGTGCAGGAACAGCTCGCTCATGCTGCCATCGTCATTGGCAAAGACCGGCTTGCCGGTGGCGATGTCGACCACGCTCTGGTGCAGGTGCATGGCGCTGCCCGGTTCGTCGGTGATCGGCTTGGCCATGAAGGTGGCGGTGACGTTGTGCTTGAGCGCGGCCTCACGCAGGGTGCGCTTGAACACAGTGATCTGGTCAGCCAGGTCCAGCGCATCGCCGTGGCGGAAGTTGATCTCCATCTGTGCCGGGCCGTCTTCGTGGATCAGCGTGTCCAGGTCCAGGCCTTGCAGCTCGCACCAGTCGTAGACGTCTTCGAACAGCGGGTCGAATTCGTTGGCGGCGTCAATCGAGAACGACTGGCGCCCGCTTTCCGCGCGGCCCGAGCGGCCCAGCGGTACTTGCAGGGGCAGGTCCGGGTCTTCGCAGCGCTGGGTCAGGTAGAACTCCATCTCCGGCGCGACGATGGGCTGCCAGCCCTTGTCGGCATACAGCTTGAGCACCTTCTTCAGCACGTTGCGCGGCGACAGTTCGATGGGGTTGCCCTGCTTGTCGAAGGTGTCGTGGATCACGATTGCGGTCGGCTCGATCGCCCAGGGGATCTGGTACACCGCCGTAGGGTCGGGGCGGCAAACCATGTCGATGTCGGCGGCATCGAGCAGGCTGTAGTAGATGTCGTCGTCGACATAGTCGCCGGTAACGGTCTGCAGCAGCACGCTTTCTGGCAGGCGCATGCCGCGCTCGTGGAGGAACTTGGCGGTCGGCGCAATCTTGCCGCGGGCGATGCCGGTCAAGTCGCTGATCACGCATTCGACTTCGGTGATCCGGTGTTCTTTCAGCCAGGTGGACAGCTGATCGAAGGGGGCGTTCATACAGACCTCTTGGTTGGGTTTTTGTGTGTGAGCCAATCAGGGCGCTTCCCAGGTGACGCACTGGGGACTATCTTGGGCGCAGGCTCACGCCGCCATCTATCCACTTTCTTCGGCAATGAATGCACCAAAAGAGTGCAACTAGGACCTCGCGTGACAACGTCCAACGCCCTGCAAGTCCAGGCTTTCCATACGTGCGATGTGACTGAACAGGTGCGCGCCACCCCTGGCTGGCAGCAGCAATACCGGCAGATGTCGCCGGGGCATTTCAGCGGCCATTTGCGCAGCCTTGGGCTCGATGGCGTGGAGGTTTACGAAGAACGGCTCAACACCCGGGTCGAGCAGTTCTTCCGCGCGCCGAGCGGGTCGTTGGCATTCTGCTTCGACCAGAGTGAGAACAGCCTGTACTTGCTCAATGAGCAGAGCCGCAACATCTGGATCACCCCGGAGAACTACCAGGAAGTGGCGGTGGTGTTCGACCAGGGGTTTCTCGCCCGCCACAGCCTCGACCCGCAACGGCTCGACGGGCTGTTCATGGTGCCGCTGGGCAGTGGCCAGAACGCGCTGTTCGGCAGTTGGCTGAGCGCCACCTTGACCCGCCTTGGCCAGGCCGATTGCCCGTTGCAGGGGCAGGCGCTGGCCGAGCAGTTGCTGGAAGATTGCCTGTTCATCCTCGACAACGCCTGCCAGCGCTTGCAGGGCGGGGCGCTGGGGCGGCGCGGGGAAGAGCGGGCCATCATGCAGCGGGTCAGCGAATGGGCGGCCGACTGCCCGGAGGAGACGCTGAACCTGGTGGAACTGGCCGAGGTGGCGGGGGTGTCGCTGCGCCAGTTGCAGCAGGCGTTCAAGGCGTTTACCGGAATGCCACCGGCGCACTGGCTGCGCCTGCGCAGGCTCAATGGCGCCCGGCGCGATTTGCTGCGCGGCGGCGAGGTGACCGTGGCCGAGGTGGCCATGCGCTGGTCGTTCTGGCATTTGGGAAGATTTTCAGAGAGTTACAGGCAATTGTTCAAGGAATTTCCCAGCGAAACCTTGCGCCGCGCAAGCGGCGCTCGCTTCTATGGAGCAAATCGTAATAGGAGGTGTTTGTAGGAGCGGGCTTGACCCGCGAAGCAGGCACCTCGGTCCATGGCACCGGCATTGCCGGTGTTCGCGGGGCAAGCCCGCTCCTACAGTCGGCCCGCCGCCGTGGGTTTGCCGGCACAGACAACCCAGCATCCGCGCCGGAAAGTTGCTATCGTGCCCGGCAGTTTCCACCCGAGGTCCCGATGTTCTACCTGCCCCTGCCCAGCGACCAGGCCGACCGCCTGGCCAGCGTGCCCACCGCCACCGATTTCTTCCCGGCCGCCAGCCTGCTGCAGGCTGCCGCGGTACTGTTCGTGCAGAACCTGCCGCGCCAGCCCGCCAGTGCTTCGGCCGACGCCCAGGAGCGCCGGTTCGCCGAAATCGTGCGCATCGCCAATGAGGTGGAGCAGGCCGCGCCCGGGCGCTTCCAAGGGCAGGTGGCGCAGCATTTCGACAGCGAGGCGTTCGCCATGGGGTTGGGCATGCTGGGCGAGAACGGGGTTGGCCTGTTGTCGGCCGAAGTCGCCTACCAGGCCGACGAGCTACAGGACGAAGAGGGTCAGTGGAATTTCCAGTTCGCTGACCGCTACCGTCAGCGTGTAACACCCTTGCACCCGGTTCACCTGCCGTCATTGGCCAGCGACCTGATGCTCAGCGACCAGCAGAACCGCCTGTTGCGCGAATTCCTTTCCGGCGTCGACGAGTCGGTGGCCGTGCAGGGTTTTGCCGGCACCGGCAAGACCTTTCTCATCCACCAGTTCGCCCGCGTACTCGACCCCCAGCGCACCCTGCTGCTGGCCCTCACCGAAGGCCAGCTGCGGGCCTTGCAGGCACGGGTCAAGGACGCTGCAGCCTATACCGCACTGACCTTTGGCCAGCTGGCTGACGAAATCCTCAACCGCGACCTCACCAGCAACGGCTGGCGCCTGCGCGACCCCTACCGCACCAAGCGCTCCTGGCGCCCGCAGGAGGCGCAGGTGGTGCGCTGGCTGGGCATCCCCGACATCGGCCCGCTGGCCGCGCACGATGTAGTGGCCCTGTGCATCAAGGCCGTGCGCAGCTTTTGCCGCAGTGGCGATACCCAGCTGCAGCTGCACCACTTGCCCTGGGCGGGGCCGGGAACCACACCGCTGGACCAGGAGGTGCTGCTGGAAAAGGCCCGCCTGTACTGGCAAGAGCTGATTCGCCCTTCGGCGCGGGAGATTCAACTGCCGGTGCGCGATTACCACCGGATCAAACTGCTGTCGTTGACCGCCGAGGTGATCGACAGCCGTTACAGCCATGTCATCGTCGATGAAGCCCACGAGCTGTCCGCGCCGATGCTCGCGGTGCTCGACCGCACCCCGCAGGCGGTCATTGCCCTGGGCGACGAACTGCAGAACCTCAATGGCCTGAGCCCGCACCACGGCAGCTTCATCCGCCAGCGCTGCATCGACCACTCCCTGCGCGCCGGGCCTGCAATGGACGGCGTGCTCAACCCATTGATCCAGGCCCACCCAGCGGCGATCCAGGCGGCCTTCAGCGGCAGTGCCGAGCATTACACGCGGGTCAGCTTCTTCGACACCGTGGCGGTGCCTGAACAGCCAACCGCCTTGATCGTCGATGACGAGTGGGGCCTGTTCGGCTGGTTCCAGCGCCTGACCCACCAGGGCGTGCCGTTCGTGCTGCTCCAAGGTGCGCGCAAGGACTTCGAATTGTTCGTCGAAGACTGCATCGAGCTGTACCGCTACGGCACCCGGGCGCGGCACCCGATGCTGTTCCGCTACCCGAGCTGGCAGGCGCTGGAGCAGGACAAGGGCGATGACAAGGCGTTCGTCGCGGTGGCCAGCATGCTGCGCAAGGGCTATACCCCCGAGCACTTCGCCAAGGCCAAGAGCCGCTACCGCTGGGACAAGGCGCCCAAACTGTTCCTTGGGCGGGTGCGGGATGTGCGGAACATGGAGTTTGCCCGGGTGATGGTGTCGCCGGAATTGATGGTGGCGCCGAGTTCGGCGGGCAACCGCAATGAGCGGGCGCGGATGTTGGCGGGGTTGTACACCGCGTGCTCGCGGGCGCGGCATGAATTGATCGTGCCGGGGGGGATGTTGGACTGGGTCAAGGACCAGGTTCGGGGTTAAACGTGCCGGGGCTGCCTTGCAGCCCTTCGCGGGGCAAGCCCGCTCCTACAGGTAGCGCGAAGCAGCGCAAATCGGTGTAGGAGCGGGCTTGCCCCGCGATGGGCCGCGAAGCGGCCCCGGTACCAGATCAGTTACGGTCCAGCCACACGGTCTGCGCATTGGTGAACTCGCGCACGCCAAAGTGCGACAGTTCCCGCCCAAACCCGCTCTTCTTCACACCACCGAACGCCACACGGGGGTCGGACGCGCAGTAGCCGTTGATGAACACGCCCCCGGTATCCAGCGCTGCGGTCATGCGCTCGGCCAGTGCGTAGTCGGCGGTGTAGATGGTCGAGGCCAGGCCGAACTCACTGTCGTTGGCCAGTTCCACCGCATGGTCGGCGTCACGGGCGGTGATGATCGCCGCCACCGGGCCGAACAGCTCCTGCTTGAACGCGGTCATGTCCGGGGTGACGTTGGCGAACACGGTCGGTGCGTAGAAGTTGCCCACGCCCTCGACCTTGTTGCCGCCCAGCAGCAGGGTAGCGCCTTCGGCAAGGGTCGCCTGCACCTGGCCATCGAGCTCGTCACGCAGGTCGTAACGGGCCATCGGGCCGATGTAGGTGTCGTCTTCCAGCGGGTTGCCCACCTTCAGCTTGCGCGTGGCTTCAACGAACTTCTCGGTGAACGCCTGCGCCACGCTTTCTTCGATGATCAGGCGCTTGGCCGCGGCGCACACCTGGCCGGTGTTCTGGTAGCGGCCGATCACGGCGGCTTGCACGGCAGCGTCCAGGTCGGCATCGGCCAGCACGATGAACGGGTCGGAGCCGCCCAGTTCCAGCACGCACTTTTTCAGCGCAGCGCCCGCTTGGGCGCCGATGGCCATGCCGGCACGCACGCTGCCGGTCAGGGTCACGGCGGCGATACGCGGGTCGTTGATGGCGCGAGTGACGCCGTCGGGGGTAACGTTCAGCACCTCGAACACGCCCTCGGGCAGGCCGGCGTCCTTGAACAGCTCACCCAGCAGGTAGGCGCTGCCCATTACGTTCGGCGCATGCTTGAGCACGTAGGTGTTGCCCGCCAGAATGGCCGGCACTGCGCCACGCAGCACCTGCCAGATCGGGAAGTTCCACGGCATCACCGCCAGGATCGGGCCCAGCGGGCGGTACTCGATGCGGGCTTTCTCGACCTGGGTTGGTTCGGCGGCGAGCATCGCCGGGCCGTGCTCGGCATACCATCGGCACAGGCCAACGCACTTGGCCACTTCACCGCGGGCCTGGCTGATTGGCTTGCCGATTTCCCGGCTGATCATCTGCGCGAAGGCCTCGGCCTTGGCTTCCAGGGTGCTGGCCAGGGCGAGCAGGGCTTCGCTGCGCTGACCCAGCGACACTTGGCGCCACTGGCGGTAGCCAGCCTTGGCACGTTGCAACGCCGCTTCCAGTGCGGTGTCGGTGTCGAAGGGATAGGCGCCAATCTGTTCGCCGCTGTGCGGGTCGACGGAGATGGCGTGGGTCAGGCTGCTGATCGCACTCATGGCAGGGCACTCTCGTTGTTGTTAATCAGTGACGCCAGACTAGTGGGCTACAGCTTTATTGAAAACTGAATAATAATGAGCGAAACATTCACGTTTGGAGAATGACTGTGGACCTGGTGCAACTGGAAATCTTCAAGGCCGTGGCCGAGCAAGGCAGCATCAGCGCTGCCGCCCAGCATATCCACCGGGTGCCGTCGAACCTGACCACGCGCATCAAGCAGTTGGAGGAAGACCTGGGCGTCGAGCTGTTCATTCGCGAGAAAAGCCGCCTGCGCCTGTCTCCGGCGGGCTGGAACTTCCTCGAATACACCCGGCGTATCCTCGACCTGGTGCACGAGGCCCGCTTGACCGTGGCCGGCGAGGACCCCCAGGGCACCTTCGCCCTCGGCTCGCTGGAAAGCACCGCGGCGGTGCGCATTCCGGCCCTGCTCGCGGCCTACAACCAGCGCTACCCGAAAGTCGACCTCGACCTTTCCACCGGGCCCTCCGGGACCATGCTCGAAGGCGTTTTGTCCGGGCGCCTGGTGGCGGCATTCGTCGACGGCCCGGTGCTGCACCCAACGCTTGAGGGCATGCCGGTGTTCGAAGAGGAAATGGTGGTGATCTCGCCGCTCAACCACCCGCCGGTGGCCCGCGCCCAAGACGTCAACGGCGCCAGCATCTACGCCTTCCGCGCCAACTGCTCGTACCGCCACCACTTCGAGAACTGGTTCGTCCAGGACCAGGCCGTGCCGGGCAAGATCCACGAGATGGAGTCGTACCACGGCATGCTCGCCTGCGTCAGTGCAGGTGCAGGGCTTGCCATGCTGCCGCGCAGCATGCTCGACAACATGCCCGGTTGCAGCACGGTAAGCGCCTGGCCGATGCAGGAAGATTTCCGCTACCTCAAGACCTGGCTGGTGTGGCGCCGTGGCACGGTATCGCGCAGCCTGAGCATGTTCGTGAAACTTCTCGAAGAACGGCGAGCGGCATGAACGCCGGCGTTGGGCGGGGTCAAAGCTAAGGTAAGCCATCTCCTGAAGGAGGAGCTGACCATGCGTAACCATCACTATGCCTTGGGCGCCACGCTGCTGATCGCACTGGCGCTGCCCTGGACCCTGGCCGCCGCTGCAGAAGTGGACGACCACAATGCCCCCATCGACATGCAAGCCGTGCAGTTGCAACCGCAACAGCAGAACGGCGTGCGTTACCTGGAGGGCGGCATCGGCCAGGATGAGGCCAACGCCTTGCGCCACACCAAGGGCTACAACCTGCATGTCGAACTGTCGACCGGCGCCCACGGCCAATTCGAAAGCGGCGCCGCCGTGGATATCCAGAATGCCCAAGGTAAGACGGTGCTGAACGTGCAGGATGCCGGCCCGCTGTTGTACGTGCAGTTGCCTCCAGGCAAATACAAAGTGATTGGCGATGCCAACGGCAGTACCGTCCAGCAAATGGTCACGGTGAACGGCAGTAGCCCGGCAACCGCCAGCTTGAACTGGCATTGATCGAAGCGCCCGGGCGGAGTACATGTGTACTCCGCCAGGGGCGGGCCTTATGATCGAATGGCAGGGTCAATAGCAGGCGAAAATAGCCAATCGTGGCATTCACCTTCATATTTCTGATTTACTGGACAATAATCATAGAAGTATTACTTCTTGTGACTGGGCTGGATGTGCCAGTCACGGTGATAAATCGAGAGGCACGAGCCTCCGTTTGCCTGCGTTGACCATCAGGAGAAGTCATTGATGAAAACTCGTCTCGCCGCGTCGCTGGCCGCCGCCGTGCTCGCCTTTGCCGGGGCCAACCTGGCCCAGGCTGCCCAGATTTCCGGTGCCGTTGGGGCCACCAGCCAGGGCGACATGACCTACCGTATCGGCATGTCGTTCGACTGGGACAAGAAATGGCTGGAGAGCAGTACGGGTTTCCTGAGCGGCTACTGGGATGCTGGCTACACCTACTGGGAAGGTGGCGATGCCAGCGGGGCTCATTCGCTGTCGTTCAGTCCGGTGTTCACCTATGAGTTCAGCGGTTTCACCTACACCCCGTACATCGAGGCGGGTATTGGCCTGGCGGCGTTCTCCAAGACCGAGGTGGGTGACCAGCGCTTGGGGTCGTCGGTCAACTTCGAGGACCGTATCGGCTTTGGCCTGAAGCTGCCGGCTGAGCAGAAAGTGGGGATTCGCGCCATTCACTATTCCAATGCCGGCCTCAAGCAGCCGAACGATGGCATCGAGTCGTACTCGCTGTTCTATAGCAAAGGCTTCTGACGCTGGGGCTGCGCTCGCTCCTACCCACCCTGAGCGCAATCCCCTGGTAGGAGCGACCACAGGTCGCGATGGGCCGCAAAGCGGCCCCATCCCCCTTAGAACGTGTAGGAAACCCCAGCCTGCACCGTCCGCGGCGCACCCGGGTACACGTAGGTATTGAATGCTCCTTCGTCATACCCCTTGTTGAACAGGTTCTTCACGTCCAGGTTCAAGCGCACGTGCTCGTTGACCTTATAGAAGCTGAGCAGGTCAACCACGCTGTAGCGCTCCATGGTGTAGGTGCTCGCCGCCGTTTGCCCGGCGCGATCGTCCACATACTTCACACCCACCCCCAACCCCAGGCCCTTGGCCAGCCCGTCCTGGAACTCATAGGTGTTCAGCAGGCTGAAGCTGTTGCGCGGGATGTTTGCAAGGTGCGTACCGGTGGGCAGGGTATTGTCCTTGGTCACCTCGGCATCCACATAGGCATAGCCGCCGATCACCCGCCACTCGGGGGTCAGGTTGCCGGCGATGTTGATGTCCAGGCCACGGCTGCGCACTTCGCCGGCCGCCACGCTGTAGGTGCCGCTCGGGTCGTTCGGGTCGCGGGTCAGCACGTTTTCCTTGACGATGTGGTAGATCGCCGCGTCGATGCTCAGCTGGCGGTCCAGCGCCTCCCACTTCACGCCCAGTTCATACGACTTGCCTTTCTCCGGGTCGAAGCCGGTGCCTTGCAGGCTGGCGCCGCTGTTGGGCTTGAACGAGCGGGCGGTGTTGGCATACACGGCCACGGTGTCGGTCAGGTCGTAGACCACGCCCAGGCGCGGGGTAACGCCGTTTTCACCCTTGGTGAAGTCGCCGGCGTTGTTGAGCTTGTTGTCGTAGTCATGTTCGAAGCGCTCGAAGCGCACCCCGGCCAGCACTTTCAGCCGCTCGGTGAGGGCCACCTGGTCCTGGACGAAGGCTGCCCAGGTCTTGAGGTTTTCCTTGTCGTGAGTGGTGGTGCGGGTCAGGGCAGGGCGCGCCTGGCCCAGTACCGGGTCGAAGATGTCGATCGGGTAGGCCGCCGCCCCTGCGGCCGAGCGCAGGATGATCGAGTTGTAGTCGTAGTCTTCGTATTCCACGCCGGTCAGCAGGGTATGGGCGAATCCGCCGGTGTCGAAGTGGCCGGTGAGGTTGAGCTGGTAGTCGCGGTCAGTCCATTGCAGCTTGCGGTAGTTGAAGTTGCGCCCCAGGGTGTGGCCATCGGCCTGCAGGCCGTTGGCTTCCACGGCATTGCCCTTGAGCGAGCCGTCCAGCCACTGCAGGCCACCGCCCAGCGCCCAATTGTCGTTGAGCTGGTGCTCGAAGCGCAGCTGGGCCATGTCGTTGTCGTTGTGCAGCAGGTTGTCGCTGCCTTTTTCCCAGATGTTGGTGTCGCGTGAGGCCGTGCCGCGCTGGCCGGGCAGGCGGGTCAGGCCGCGGTCCAGCGGGTGATTGTTACGCATGAAGTCGCCTTCGAAGATGATCTTCGTGGCGTCGTTCACCTGCCAGCTGATCACCGGTGCAACGTCGTAGCGTTCGCTTTCAACATCGTCGCGGAAGCTGTCGCCCCCTTCACCCAGCACGTTCAAGCGGTAGGCCAGCGAGCCGTCGCTGTTGAGCGGGCCGGTGGCGTCGAGGGTGGCGCGGTGCATGCCCTGGTCGTCGAGCTGGCTGCCCAGGGTTACCTTGGGCTCGCTCAGCGGCTGTTTGCTGACCACGTTGAACGTGCCACCGGGGTCGCCACGGCCGTACAGGCTGCTGGCCGGGCCGCGAATCACCTCCAGGCGCTCGACGGTATTGGCGTCGGGGGCGTTGGGGTAGCCGCGGTTGATCGGAAAGCCGTTGCGGTAGAACTCGCCGGTGGTGAAACCGCGCACCGTGAAGGTGGTCAGGCCCTGGCCGCCGAAGTTGTTGGCACGGCCAACGCCGCCGGCATAGTCCAGGCCGTCCTGCAGGCGCGTGGCACCGGTGTCGGTGAGCACATCCTTGGACACCACGCTGACCGACTGCGGGGTTTCGTGCAAGGCCGTGTCGGTGCGGGTGGCGCTGGCCGAACGGCTGGCCTTGTAGCCTTCCACCGGGCTGTCGGCGCGCTCGCTGTCGGCGCTGCTGGTGATGCTCAGGGCCTGGAGTTCGATCTGGGCCGGCTCGTTGAGTGAGTCGGGCTCGGCGAAAGCCAGCGGGGAAACAGCATGAAGCACACAAAGCGAAACGAATGTGCGACGCATCGACGTACGATCCTGGAGTAGGGCGCTGAAGGAGGGTGTAGGAAAACGGCGCGACACTACTACGAATCATTATCAAATGCATTCTTTTTAAGGTGTACTGGTGTACCAGATACCGGTTGCCATCGGGGTCGGTATTTTCGCGGGGCAAGCCCGCTTCTACAGGGGGATGACACACTTCACGCAATTTTCACCTGGGGCTGGTATGATCGCGCCACTCTTTGGGGAGTAGCCTGCTTTCGCGCCCTGCGAACGCGCGCTGGTCAACATATTTGGCAACCTGCCATGGCCAGCGCATCCACTCGGATTGGCGAGACCAACGACCTTCCTGCAGCCAAGCCGGGCCTGCAGGTCGTCTGTCGTTGACTCGTTGCCCGGCTGGAGCTTTTTCGTTGAATCCGATTTCCATTGTCTTCCTGGCATTCGCCATGTCTACCGATGCCTTCGCCGCTGCCATCGGCAAAGGGTCGAGCCTGCACAAGCCACGCCTGGCCGAAGCCCTGCGCACGGGCCTGATCTTTGGCGTGATCGAGGCCATTACGCCGGTGATCGGTTGGTTGCTGGGCCAGGCCGCCAGCCAGTATGTCGAGCGGTGGGACCACTGGATCGCCTTTACCCTGCTGTTGCTGCTAGGGGCACACATGGTGCATGCGGGCCTCAAGCCAGACGCTGAAGAGGAAGAAAAGCAGGCCCAGCATTCGTTCTGGATCCTGGCGGTAACTGCCGTGGCCACCAGCATCGATGCCCTGGCGGTAGGCATTGGCCTGGCCTTTGTCGAGGTGAATATCTGGGTAGCGGCCACCGCCATTGGCCTGGCGACCATGACCATGGTGACCCTGGGCACCATGCTTGGGCGGGCACTGGGTTCGGTGGTGGGCAAGCGGGCCGAGATCATGGGCGGCATCGTGCTGATGCTGGTGGGGGCGACCATTCTTTATGAGCACCTGACAGCCGTTTGAGCAACCCTGGCGCTTAACCGCGAACCTTGTAGGAGCGGGCTTGCCCCGCGAACACCGGCAAAGCCGGTGCCATGCACCGCGTCGCTAGCTTCGCGGGGCAAGCCCGCTCCTACAGGGCCAGCTTTTAGCGCACCTGCTGGCCGGTAATGCCATCCTCCTGCCACCCACCACCCAACGCCGCATACAGGTTCACCTCCGCCAGCAACTGCGCCAAGCGGTCACTGATCAACCCTTGTTGCGCCGTGAACAGCGACCGCTGGGCATCGAGAAAGGTCAGGCTGCTGTCGACGCCAATTCGGTAGCGGTGCTCGGCCAGCCGGTAATAACGCTGGTTCGAGGCCACCAGGTCATGCTGGGCCTGCAATTGACGCTGGTAGGTGCCCCGCGCGGCCAAGCCATCGGCCACTTCCTGGAACGCGCCCTGGATGGCCTTCTCGTACTGCGCCACCTCGATATCCTTTTGCAACCTGGCATAGTCCAGGCTGGCTCGCAGGTTGCCGGCGGTAAAGATCGGCAAGCTGATCTGCGGCTGGAACAACCAGGTGCCGCTGCCCGCATCGAACAACCCGCTCAACGCGGGGCTGGTGCTGCCGGCATTGGCCGTGAGGCTGATACTCGGGAAAAACGCCGCCCGCGCGGCGCCGATGTTGGCATTGGCTGCGCGTAGCTGAAGTTCCGCCTGGACGATGTCAGGGCGGCGCTGCAACAGGTCCGAGGGCAGCCCCGCCGGCAGCCCGGCGATCTGCTCATCGGCCAGGGGCAGGGCGGCCAGGTCGCTGGCCACCGGCGCCCCCACCAGCAAGGTCAGCTGGTTGAGGTCCTGGGCGACCTCGCGCTTGTACCGGGCCACGGCCGCACGGGTGCTGTCGACGCTGGTCTGCGCCTGGATCTGGTCCAGCGCCGATACCGTGCCGGCACGGCGCTGGCCGCGCGTCAGGCGCAAGCTGCGCGTGTCGGAGTCCAGGGTTTGCTGGGCCAGCACCAGCAACTCCTGGTCGGCGCGCCAGGTCAGGTAGGCGCTGGCCACGCTGGCCACCAGGCTGAGCCGGGTGCTGCGCTGGGCCTGCTCGCTGGCCAGGTAGGTCAGTAGCGCCTGGTCGCTCAGGCTGCGCACACGGCCGAACAGGTCCAGCTCGTAGGCGCTGACACCCAGGGTTGCCGCGTAGGTCGATGAGATTGCACCTTGGCCCGTCCCGGTCATGCCCCGTGGCAGGTACTGGCGCGAGCCCTGGGCATCGGTCGATAACGTGGGCAGCAGCTCGGCGCGCTGGATACGGTACTTGGCCCGATACCCCTCCACGTTCAACGCCGCCGTGCGCAGGTCGCGGTTATTGGCCAGGGCGCTGTCAATCAGCTGGCGCAGCACTGGGTCGTGGAATACCTGCTGCCAGCTTTGCCCTGGGCTAGCTGCCAGCGCATCGCCCTGATAGGCCGGGCCTTGCGGGAATCGTTCGGCCACCGGAGCCTCGGGGCGCTGGTAGTCAGGGGCCAGGGTGCAGCCGCACAGCAGGGCGGCACACAAGGTCAGGGCGTGTCGGGGCATGGCAGGCTCTCGTGCGGTCAAGCGCCGGCCATCCATTTCGTCAGGCCGTGGCGGCCACTGACCCCCAGCTTGGCGGTGGCGCGTTTGAGGTAGGTTTCGATGGAGCTGTTCTTCACGTTCAGTTTCTGCGCCATTTGCGGCACTGTGCCGCCGGTCAGCAGGCCCAGGCACACCTCCTGCTCGCGCACTGAGAGCCTTACCGCTTCCTGTGCCAGGCGCTGGCCGAAACGCTGGCGCAAGGCGCCGCTGTCAGGCTCTGGCCAGGCGGGGCTGGCATTGGCCAGGGTCAACTGCCCTAGCAGCTGGCCGTGGTGCTCGACCAACGGCAGCAAGGTGTCGGAAAGGCTTTTGAGTTGTGACAGTTCAGCCAGGGAGAACGCGCGCTGCGGCTCGCGATGAAAGCAGATCACCCAGCGCCGGTCGCCACTGCAGGAAACCAAGTGGCATTGGTGGGGATGCTGGGCATCTTGCGGCGCCTTGAACTCGATCAGCAGCGGGTCGTCCATCTGCATGATGCGTTGCAACAGCGGGTGGCGCAGGGTGTCATGCGCAGGCCCGGGTTGCTCTTGCCCGGCGCTGCCCAGCAGACGGATGTGGCTGGCGGCGCCTTGGTGGATATCCAGGGTCCACTCCGTGAGGTCGAGGCGGTGGACCGGCACCTGGGCATTGACCAGGCGCAGCATCTGTTCGGCAAAACCCTGGGCGCCGGTGCTGGCGATCAGTTCGCCCAGTTGCAGGTACAACTGCGGGTCGGGGCGGTGTGCGAGGCTGTCGGTCAGCTTCATGTCCTTTTTCCTTGGTTCAAAGCGCTACTGCGGGTGGTCTCGCGGTCGAGTCCTCCGGGGGCAAGCAAGTGGGGGTTAGCGGCTATTCAAGCCCGCTTGGGCTGGCGCGTCTGTAATGGGAAACCGGGACAAAAAATGCCACTCATCGTGGTGTGAAAGGGCAGGCACGGGGGCAGGTTACCCCGAGGTCGTTGGCGCGAAGCCAGCAATTTGGCGTCATAAAGGCGTCTATTCATGGCATTTACTGACTGATTGGTCGCCCGGTAGGCCATCGCAGGCGGCGCGCTGTGGCAAATCGCTTACAGGTTTTTCAGCCTACACGGCTGCGTACTCGGATTGTCCGGGTTTCGGGGGCCATACAGGCCAGGGCCGCGGTGCTTGAATCCGCGGATGCTCAAACCAGAAGGATCTGAACCCCCATGCCTGCCGCCGAACCGTTTGCCCTCACTGTTGCCCAGCGTGATATCTGGCTGGACCAGATCGGCCATGGTGACTCACCGCTGTACAACATCGGTGCCTATGTGGCGCTCGACGGCGCGGTGGATAGCCAACGGCTGCACAAGGCCGTGGCCCACCTGGCGAGCGTGCACGAAGGGCTGCGTACGGTGCTGGTGGCAGCGCCAGGGCCGGGCGGCATACCGTGCCAAACCTTTGTAGAAGGGCTGCAGGTGACACTGGGTGAACACGACCTGCGCCACCACGACGAGCCCTTTGCCGCGGCCCAGGCGCTGTTGACCGCCTGCATGCAACAGCCCTTTGCACTGGAGGGCGAGGCGCTGTGGAAGGCGCAGTTGATTCGCCTGGGCGAGCGGCGCTACCTGCTGGCCTTGCAGGCCCATCACCTGGTGCTCGACGGTTGGGGGGTGGACCTGTGGTTCAAGCAGGTGGCCGACTACTACGGCCTGCTCGGCCAGGGCCTGCCGCTGCCAGAAGCAGCGCCGGGCTACCGGGCCTTCATCGAGGACGATGCCCACTACCAGGCATCCTCCCGCCATGGCCGCGACCGCGAATACTGGATGGCCAAGTACCAGCAATTGCCCGATGCCTTGCTGGCCCCCCGCGAACGGGGCGCATTGGCCGATGGCGACCCCAGTGCGGTCCTCGACCTGCCGTTCGACAGCCGCCTGCTGGCGCGCATGCGAGCATTGGCTGGCGAGCTGCAGGCTTCGGCGTTTCATGTACTGCTGGCGGCGATGCATGTGTGCTGTACGCGCACCTGGCAGCGGGATGAATGGGTGATCGGCTTGCCGGTGCGCAACCGCGCCAATGCGCGTTTCAAGTCGACGCTGGGCCTGTTCACCCAAGTCAGCGCCTTGCGCATGGATTTTGGCCGCAGCCAGCCCTTCGCCGGGTTGGTGCGCAGTATCCGCGATGCCCTGAAGCAGGATTTTCGCCATCAACGCTTCGCCCTCAGCGAACTCAATCGCGCCTTGGGCGCCTTGCGCGAGGAACGGCCCCAGCTGTTCGAGGTGGTGGTGTCCTATGAGGAAGATGCCAACGAACTGCGCTTCGGCGATGCTTGCGGCCATACGGTGATGGTCTGCAACCGCCATGAACCGACCCCTTTGAGCTTGCACCTGCGGTGCAACCCGCACAGCGGAGCGGCTTGGCTGCACCTGGTGCACAACCTGGCCTGGTTCAGCGCCGATGAAGTCGCCGCCCTGGCCGAGCGGCTGCTGCATGTGCTGCAGCAGGGCCTTGAACAGCCAGACCTGAGCATCGCCGATTTCGACCTGGTAACCGCCCGCGAACAGGGCCAACTGCAGCAATGGAGCCATGCGCCTGCAACGCCTGCGCCCGAACAACTCATCCATCGGCGCATCGAAGCCCAGGCCAAGGCGCGACCGGACGCGCTCGCGGCCGTGCACGAGGGGCAACGCCTGAGTTACGCCGAGCTGGACCGCCGCGCCGGCCTGCTCGCCCAGCGCCTGGCCGCCCTCGGCGCCGGCCCTGAACAGCGCGTGGCGGTGGTGGCCCAGCGCGGGCTGGACACCCTGGTAGGCCTGCTGGCGGTGCTCAAGGCAGGTGCCGCCTACGTGCCAATCGACCCGGCGCACCCGCACGAGCGCCTGGCCTATCTGCTGGCCGACAGCGCGCCGCGCGTGGTGCTGACCCTGTCCCACCTGAGCGCCGGCCTGCCGGAGCATGGTTTGCCTCAGCTTGAGCTGGACCGCCTTGACCTTCAGGCGGCAGGAACCACGCTGCCCGCTGTGGCGCCACAGAACCTTGCCTATGTCATCTACACCTCCGGGTCCACCGGTTTGCCCAAGGGCGTGATGGTCGAGCACCGGATGCTGGCCAACCTCGTCGACTGGCACTGCAACGCCTTCGGCCTGGGCCCAGGCCGGCATCAGTCGAGCCTGGCAGGCTTCGGTTTCGATGCCATGGCCTGGGAGGTCTGGCCAACCCTGTGCAGCGGCGCAACCCTGCACCTGGCCCCGGTGCGAACGGGCGGTGAAGACCTCGATGCCCTGCTGCGCTGGTGGCGCGCGCAACCCCTGGACGTGAGTTTCCTGCCCACCCCGGTGGCCGAACATGCCTTCGCCCAGGGTGAACTGCACCCGACCCTGCACACCCTGCTGATCGGCGGTGACCGCCTGCGGCGCCTGGCCCGTGAACGGCGCTACCGGGTGGTCAACAACTATGGGCCGACTGAAACCACCGTGGTCGCCACTTCGGGTGAAGTGCATGCAGGTGGGCCGCTGCATATCGGCGGGCCGGTGGCCAACACCCGGCTGTATGTGCTGGACGAGCAGCGCCAGTTACTGCCGGTGGGCGCCGTGGGCGAACTGTACATTGGCGGCCGGGGCGTGGCCCGTGGCTACCTGAACCGCCCGGAATTGACCGCCGAGCGCTTTGTCCAAGACCCGTTCAACCCCGAGCCAGGCGCACGCATGTACCGCAGCGGCGACCTGGTGCGCTGGCTGGCCGATGGCACCTTGGAATACCTTGGGCGCAACGATGACCAGGTGAAGATCCGCGGGGTGCGGGTGGAGCTGGCGGAGATCGAATCCGCCCTGTGCCGCCATGCGGGTGTGGCGGAGGCGTTGGTGCTGCTGCGCGACCATCAACTGCAAGCCTGGTACATCCCCGCTGCCCAGGTGACGTCCCGCGCGCTGCATGAGCACCTGCGTACCCAGCTGCCCAGTGCCTTGCTGCCCGCGGCGTACATCCCGCTGGCAGGTTGGCCGCTCACCGCCAACGGCAAGCTCGACCGCCGCGCCTTGCCGGCGGCAGACGAAGCAGCCCAGGTGCGCCGCGAGCATGAGGCGCCACAAGGCGATATCGAGCGGCGCCTGGCTCAGCTGTGGGCCGAGTTGCTGCAGGTGGAGCGGGTAGGGCGCCAGGACCATTTCTTCGAGCTGGGCGGCCACTCGTTGCTGGCCGTGCAGCTGATCGAGCGCATGCGCCAGCAAGGCTTGCAGGCCGACGTTCAAGTGCTGTTCGGCCAGTCGACCCTGGCCAGCCTGGCGGCGGCAGTGGTGGTCGGCGATGCCCAGGTGGTCCCGGCCAATGGCGTGCCGCCAGGTTGCCAGCGCATTACCCCCGGCATGCTGCAGCTCACCGAACTTGACCAGCCGACCCTCGACCGCATCGTGGCGACAGTGCCGGGTGGCGGCGCCAACGTGCAGGAAATCTACCCGCTGGCGCCGCTGCAGCAGGGGTTGCTGTACCACCATGTTTCCGATGCCCACGACCCTTACCAGCAACAGGCGCTGTTTGCCTTCCCCAGCCACGCGCGCTTGCACGCCTTCATCGGCGCCCTGCAGCAGGTGATCGACCGCCACGACATCCTGCGCACCAGCCTGGCCTGGGAGGGCTTGGCACAGCCTCAGCAGGTGGTCTGGCGCCAAGCGTCGTTGCCGGTCGAGCACTGGGCAGGCGCTGCGCCGCAGCATGACCTGGCTGCACAGTTGTGCAGTGCTTACCACCCGCAACAACGGCCACTGGACCTGCGCCGTGCGCCAATGATGGCAATGGTCGTTGCCCAAGACGCGCCGCAGGGCCGCTGGTTGGGCTTGCTGCGTTTCCATCATCTGGTCAACGATGCGGTGTCGCTGCAGGTATTGCTGGGTGAGCTCGATGCGTTGCTGCAAGGCCACGGCGAGCGGTTGCCGGCACCGGTGCCATACCGCGACTACGTGGCCATGAGCGGCAACGCCGAGCGCCAGGCTCGCCACGAGGCCTATTTCTGCAAGCAACTGGCCGGTGTCGAGCCAGCCGCGCCGGTTCCCGGCCTGGGCGGCGTCGCGGTAGACGAGCGCGACCTGCAAACCCACAGTGAAATCCTCGACCCCGCACTCGCGCAGCGGTTGCGCCGCCAGGCGCGCGACCAGGGCGTTAGCCTGGCCAGCCTGCTGCACCTGGCCTGGGCGCAGGTGCTGGGTAGCCTGACCGGCCGTGACGAGGTGGTGTTCGGTACCGTATTGCTGGGCCGGGCAATGGCGGGCAACGGCGCGGATCGCGCCCTGGGCATGTTCATCAACAGCCTGCCCTTGCGGGTGAAACTGGCGGGCGTAACCCTGGGCCAGGCCTTGGGCGAAACCCATGTCAGCCTGGCGGCCTTGCTCGGCCACGAGGATGCTCCGCTGCTGCTGGCCCAGCGCTGCAGTGGCTTGCCAGCGGGCACGCCGCTGTTCAACAGCCTGATCAACTACCGCCAGGGCGCCTTGCCCCAGGGCGAGGTGTTGCCGGGCATCCACCTGCTGCAGGCCAGCGAGGTGCTGAGCCATGGCCTGGTACTGAGCGTCGATGACCTTGGCGACACCTTGCAACTGGCCCTTCGTGCCCCGCGTGCGGTAGGCGCGCCACGGGTGTTGGGGTATTTGCTGTGCACCTTGGGCCAATTCGCCGAAGGGCAAGGCACCGCGCTGACCGCCATGTGCAGCGTTCCAGCCGATGAGCAGGCGCGGCTTCTGCAGGCGTTCAACCAGAGCGACGACCCTCGCAGCCCCGTGGCCAGTACCTGGCCTGCGCTGTTCGAAGCGCAAGTGCGGCGTACACCCCAGGCTATCGCCCTGCAGGCCGAAGGCGTCAGCCTCGATTATCACGCGCTCAATGCCCAGGCCAATCGCCTGGCGCACCACCTGATCAGCCTGGGCGTGCGGCCGGATGCGCGGGTGGCGGTGTGTATCGAGCGCGGCGTGACGATGCTGGTCGCGCTGCTGGCGGTGCTGAAGGCGGGCGCTGCGTATGTACCGCTCGATCCTGGTTACCCCGAGGAGCGCCTGCGTTTCATGCTGGGCGACAGTTCACCGGCCGTGGTGCTGGTGCATGGCGCTACCCGCGGCCTGTTCGACCGTGACGCCGTGCTCGACCTGGACGTTGTCACCTGGCAGGCCTGCAGCGCCGAGAACCCGCAGGTGCCGGGCCTGGGGCGAACCCAGTTGGCTTATGTGATGTACACCTCAGGCTCCACCGGTACGCCCAAGGGGGTGATGATCGAGCACCGGGGGCTGTGCAACTTGATGCACTGGGGGTCGCAGTTGTGCCCGCCAAAGCCGGGCGATGCCTTGCTGCAGCGGGCGCCTTTCAGCTTCGACGGCTCGGTGTGGGAGCTGTTCTGGCCGCTCAGCGCAGGCCTGAGGCTGGTGTTGGCGCGCCCTGACGGGCACCGGGATCCAGCATACCTGGTGCGCTTGATACAGGACCGCGAGGTCAGCATCGTGAAGTTCGTGCCAGCGCTGCTGCACGCGTTCCTGGAAGAGCCGGGTGTCGAGCGCTGCACGAGCCTGACCGATATCTTCTGTGGGGGCGGCGAGCTGACCTTGGCGCTGCTTCACGCACTGCGCCAGCGCCTGCCTGGGGTGCGGGTGCACAACGTCTACGGGCCCACTGAAGCGACGGTCGACAGTACCGCCTGGACCTTGCAGCCCCATGAGCCATTACCGGAGCTGGCGCCGCCGATTGGTCGGCCGATTGCCAATACGCGGTTGTATGTACTTGACGCCCACGACCGGCTGGTGCCGTTGGGGGCGGTGGGGCAGTTGCATATCGGCGGCGTGGGTGTGGCGCGGGGGTACCTGGGCTTGCCGGCACTGGAGGCCGAGCGCTTTATCGCCAGCCCCTTCGTCGAGGGTGACCGGTTGTACCGCACGGGTGATCTGGTGCGTTACCGGCTCGACGGTGAATTGGACTTCCTTGGGCGCAATGACTTCCAGGTCAAGCTGCGTGGCTTGCGGGTGGAGCTTGGGGAGATCGAGGCTGGGTTGTTGGCGTACCCTGGCATCGGGCAATGTGTGGTGCTGATGCGTGAGGAGCGGCTGGTTGCCTACTTCACCTGCCGTGACGGGCAGGTGGCGCCGGCGTTGGAGGTGTTGCGCAGCCACCTGTTGGCGCGGATGCCGGAGTACATGGTGCCGCAGGCGTTCGTTGCGCTGGGGGTGTTGCCGTTGAGTCCCAATGGCAAGGTTGACCGCCAGGCACTGCCGGCGCCGGGTGAGGAGGCGGTAATCAGCCGTGACTACCAGGCGCCGCGGGGGGAACTGGAAACGGCATTGGCGGCGATCTGGACCGAGGTGCTGAAGATCGAGCAGGTGGGGCGTGAAGATAACTTCTTCGAGTTGGGGGGGCATTCCTTGCTGGCGGTGAGCCTGGTGGCGAGGATGCGGCAGGCGGGGTTGCATGTGGATGCGCGGACGTTGTTCAGCGGGCCGACGTTGGCGGAGCTGGCGGCCAATACGCGGTTGGAGGGGGTTGAGGTTGTGATCGCGCAAACGACGATACCGAGCCTGGGCAAGCGCAGGAGAATCTAGCGCGAATCCCCGACTTTGCTCCTCCTCCTCCTCCTGCTCCTGCTCCTGCTCCTGATCTTGCTTCTAAGTGCGCGGTAGTTCAGGCAACACAAATTGCGACCTCAGGAGGCCGAACGGAGGCCTTGCTCCCGGGAGGACCGCGCTGCAGGCCCCATCCTGGGGCCCATCGCTTGACGGGCATCCATGCCCGTCACCTCCCTCCGCAAGGCCTCCGCTCGGCCTCCTAAGGTCGCAATCTGCGTTTGCTGAACTACCGCGCGCTTAGAAGCAAGAGCAAGAGCAAGAGCAAGAGCAAGAGCGACAGCGACAGCAAGCAACGCGGCCGTGGTAGGAGCGAGCGCAGCTCGCGATGCGCCGCGCAGGCGGCGCTCGATCTCAAAGCAAGCGCAAGCGGTTCAGGCTTGGAAATGGCGTTAAATTTGTTATAACGTAACAATATCCCGATTCCCTGTTGGATCACTGGTGTATGAACAGACGTAGTTTGTTGAAGTTTCTCTTGGCGGGAATCGCCTTACCCACTTCACTCGTTGCCAATGCAGCACAATCTCTGCGACGTATCCGCGTCAGTCGGGTAGAGGGCCAGGCCACTGTATTGCTCGATCTCAGCGGCCCGGTCGTTTCCAACAGCTTCACCCTGGACTCCCCGCCACGGCTGGTGCTGGACCTCAAGCAGACCGTGATGTCCGCACCGCTCGAAGGTTTGACGTTCGAAGGCACGGCGATCCGCTCGATCCGCAGTGGAACGACACCGACAGGCGATTTACGCATTGTCCTGGACCTGACCGAACCGGGCGTTCATACCGCGCTTCGCCCACTCCCCAATCTCAGCCACACCCTGCAACTGCAAGTGGCGGCCCCGCTGCGCAGTGCGGTGGCGAGCACGCAGGCCAACCGAACCCCCGAGCGCTCCGGCGCCAGGGTTAACCGTGACCTGCTGGTGGTGATCGACGCCGGCCATGGTGGCAAGGACCCGGGCGCGCTGGGCGCAAAGGGCGAGCAGGAAAAGCGCGTTGCCTTGCAGATTGCCACGCTGCTGGCCAAAAGAGTCAATGCGCAGAAGGGTTACAAGGCCCGGCTGGTTCGCAGCGACGACGTGTTCATACCCTTGCGCAAGCGCGCCGAACTGGCTCAGCGGCTCAAAGCCGACCTGTTCGTTTCCGTGCATGCCGATGCAGCCCCCAGGCTCACGGCTTCGGGGGCCTCGGTATTTGCCCTGTCCCAGGGCGGCGCCAGTTCGTCGATGGCACGCTGGATGGCTGCGCGTGAGAACGGTGCCGACGCGGTGGGCGGTGGTTTGGCGGTGAAGTTGCGTGAGGACGATCCCATGGTTGCCGGGGTGTTGCTCGACATGTCGATGAACGCCACCATTTCCACCAGCCTGGACCTTGGCCATCAGGTGCTGACGCAGTTGGGCACGGTTTCGCGGCTGCATCAGCCACGGGTCGAGCAGGCTGGGTTTGCGGTGCTGAAGTCGGCGGCCGTGCCTTCGATCCTGGTGGAGACCGGGTTCATCTCCAACGTCAATGATTGCCAGCGGCTGCACGACACCCGCCAACAACGCAAGATCGCCGAGGCGATTTTCGCGGGCGTCGAGGGGTATTTCCGACAACGGCCACCGGCAGATAGCCTGATTGCCACCTTGGGGTAGGGTGGTCCGGTTTTAGCCTTGTGGCGCCTGTGAGATCGAGCGCCGCCCGCGCGGCGCATCGCAGGCAAGCCTGCTCCTTGTATGTTGTGTCTGGCCTGGCGAGAGAGGTTATTCTCGTCAGGTTGAAGAAGCACTTCCGGGGAGGCCGATCGCTCCTAAAGGCAGGGATTGCCCCTGACCTTGTATGTAGAGAGGCCCCCCGCCTCATTGCCCACTGCGAAGAGTATCGAGAAGCCGACAAGTCGGACTTCGCATTACAAGGTTGCAGCCGCATGAAGTTCGAGGTCGGGGAACCGGAGGCTATTGTTACCTAACTCGCTTGGGAGAGGGAAGGATGAGTGTCTGGGTTGGCCTCGATATCGGCTCGCGTAATTCGATCGTCGGGGTGCGTAAAGATGGGCGTCCCGCTGGACAATGGGATATCGCTCAAACCCCTGCAGGCCGTAAAGCTGCGGTGAAAAAGCTACTGGCACTCAAGCCCAAGTCGATCGTGATGGAGGCGACCGGGATCTATTACCTGGACTTGGCCCTTGAGCTGCATGCGGCTGACCTCCCTGTTTCAGTGATCAACCCCAAAAGCTTTCACAACTTCGCCAAACTGATGCTGGTGAACAGCAAGACCGATGCAATAGATGCTCAACTGCTGTCTGAGTACGGCGAGCGTATGACCCCGCGCTTGTGGATACCTCCAAGCCTTGAACAGCTTGAGCTGAGAGCACTGGGCCGACACATCAATCGTTTGGTGGGGCACCGCACCAGGGCGAAAAATGAACTGCATGCATTGCAGGCGACTACTACGACCGTGCCAATGCTGATCGAAGATCAAGAAGAAGCAATCGCTTCACTGGATAATCGTATTGAGCGCTTTCGTAAGGCTGGCCGCGAGCTGGTCGCCCAGTGTCCGACGCTGACTCGGCAGTACAAGCAGTTGCTCGCAGGCCCTGGGATAGGAGAGGTCTCGGCACTTGCTGCATTAGCTGAGCTGACGACTCTTCCTCAAATGCTCAAGTCCTCGCAGGTAGCTCGCCATGCGGGGCTTGATGTTCGACAGACACAGTCAGGAACAAGCATCGATAAGCCCGGTCGACTCGGAAAAAGTGGAAATGCTTACCTGCGGGCAGCCATGTACATGCCTGCCTTGACCGCAGTGCGCTGCGATCCTTATGCGAAGGCTTTTTACGAGTCGATGCTCAGTAGGGGTAAGAAAAAAATGCAGGCTATCGCTGCCGTCATGCGCAAGTATCTGACAGGTATCTGGGCATGCATGCGCGGAGAAGACCTGTTCGATACGGCCAAGCTTTTCAGCTCTGAACACCTTGGAAAAGCTTGACCGCCAACAGAGTATCTACATTTGTTTCGGGCCAATGTTCATGTGGCCACCGCGCGCGCCCTTGGCGTACGACGCGATATCGTGGTGAACGAACAAGGCGGTCGCGCGCGATGGCACAGGCGTAACTGGCCCGAAACAGATGTAGGAGCAGGCTTGCCTGCGATGCGCCGCGCGGGCGGCGCTCGATCTCAAAGGCACCACAAGGCTAAAGCCCCACACCACGGCATCAATCCCAATCCTGCACCTGATTGTCCCCGCTTCCCATGTCAGACCCTCCGGTCACGATCCTTTAGCGTGTCGACGATTACCCATTCCAGGCAAAGCAGGATGCTTACCGATGCACTTCAGCGAACTGATGGCGGCTCTTTCCACCCACGCAATCCGACTCCAGCGCGAACACCAGGACCTCATCGTCCTGGGCGATGACGACGCCCTGGACGATACCCTGTGGGAGGCCCTGTCACGGCACAAGCCGGCCTTGCTGGAGATGCTGGCCGGGTGCGATGACGACTGGCTCAGCCCCGCGTTTCGCATCACCCCCGACATGCTGCCGCTGGTGCAACTCGACCAACCCTCGATCGACCGCATCGTCGCCAGCGTGCCCGGCGGCGCGGCCAACGTGCAGGACATCTACCCCCTGGCCCCCCTGCAACAAGGCATGCTCTACCAGCACTTGTCCGCCCAGCACGGCGACCCCTACCTCGCCCAAGTGCAACTGCGCTTTGCCAGCAAGGCGCACCTGGAAGCCTTCGCCGATGCCCTGCAATGGGTGATCCAGCGCCACGACATCCTGCGCACCGCGCTGCACTGGGAATACCTCGACCAGCCCGTGCAAGTGGTGTGGCGCGAAGCGGCCCTGGTACGCGAAGCCGTCGCCGTGGGCGGCAACGATGCCCTGGCCGCGCTGTGCGCACGGTTCGACCCGCACCACTACCGCCTGGACCTGCGCCAGGCCCCACTGATGCAGTTGATGCATGCCCCAGGCGAAGGCGGGCAGTGGGTCGCCCTGCTGATGTTCCATCACGTAATCATGGACCACACCGCGCTGGACATCGTGCGCCGCGAAATTCAAGCGCACCTGGCCGGTGAGTCGGCGCAACTGGCCCCGCCCATGCCGTTTCGCAACGTGTTGGCCGCCGCCCGCCAGGCCCTCGACGAACAGGCCCATGAGCGCTTCTTCCGCGATATGTTGGGCGATATCGACGAGCCGACCCTGGCCTTCGGCCTGCAAGACAAGGCCGACCAACCGCTGCAGCAAGCCCGCCTGACCCTGCCCGCCAGCCTCAGCGCACGCCTGCGCCAGCACGCGCGCCAGCTCGGCGTAAGCCCGGCCAGCGTGCTGCACCTGGGCTTCGCGCGCCTGGTCGGGCAATTGTCGGCGCGCCAGGCCGTGGTGTTCGGCAGCGTGCTGCTGGGGCGCATGACCACCGGCGATGGTAGCGAACAAGCCATGGGCATGTTCATCAACACCCTGCCGCTGCGCATCGACCTTGGCCGCACCGGTGTACGTGCCGCGCTGCTGGCCACCCACAAGCGCCTGAGCACCTTGCTCGGGCACGAACAAGCCTCGCTGGCCCTGGCCCAACGCTGCAGCGGCGTGGCCGCGCCTGCGCCACTGTTCAACAGCATGCTCAATTACCGCCACAGCGATGCCGGTGACGCCGCCGAGATCATTCCCGTGGCACCCGGCATCGACATCGTGGGCGCCGAAGAACGCACCGACTACCCACTGACCGTCAGCGTTGACGACTTAGGTACGGATCTGCGCCTGACCGTGCAAAGCCTGCCCCAGTGGGGCGCCGAGCGCCTGGGCCTGCAGTTCGAACAGGTGCTGGCAAGCCTGGCCGATGCCCTCGAACAGGCGCCGGATACCCCCCTGCAGAGCCTGCCGGTGCTGCCACAGGCCGAACGCGAGCAGGTGCTGCAGCAGTTCAACCGCACCACCCAGGCCTACCCACAAGGCCAGACCGTGCACGCCTTGGTCGAAACCCAGGCCGCCCGCCAGCCCAGCGCGCAGGCCTTGCAGCAGGGCAGCCAGCAGCTGAGCTACGGTGAGCTGAACCGCCGCGCCAACCAGCTGGCGCACCACCTGATTGCCCTGGGGGTGCAGGTGGGCGACCGCGTCGCCCTGTGCCTTGGGCGCACCCCCGAGCGCCTGGTTGGCCTGCTGGCGGTGCTCAAGGCCGGGGCCGCCTACGTACCGGTGGACCCGGCATACCCAGCCGAGCGCATTGCCTACCTGCTGCACGACAGCGCACCCACCCTGGTGCTGGCAATGACCGAAACCCAAGGCTTGCCGGACATCCCGCGCCTGAACCTGGACCAGGCCGCCGCCTTCGCCGCCGACGACAGCAACCCCCAGCGCCAAGGGCTGGACGCGCAGCAGTTGGCCTATCTGGTCTACACCTCCGGCTCCACCGGCCAGCCCAAGGGCGTGATGATCGAACACGCCACCCTGGCCAACCTGGTGCACTGGCACTGCCAGGCCTTCGACCTGCAGGCGGGCTCACACAGCTCCAGCGTCGCCGGCTTCGGTTTCGATGCCATGGCCTGGGAAGTCTGGCCAACCCTGTGCGCCGGCGGCACGCTGCACCTGCCGCCGCAGCACATTGGCAACGAACATGTCGACGAACTGCTCGACTGGTGGCTGGAGCAACCCCTGCAGGTCAGCTTCTTGCCTACCCCGGTGGCCGAGCAGGCGCTGCGCCGCGAGCGCCAGCACCCCACCTTGCGCACCTTGTTGGTCGGTGGCGACCGTCTGCGCCAATTCGACCGTGACCCAGGCTTCTCCCTGGTCAACAACTACGGCCCCACGGAAACCACCGTGGTCGCCACCTCCGGGCAGCTGCTGCCTGGCGGCGCGCTGCACATCGGCCGCCCGGTCGCCAACACCCGTGTGTACGTGCTGGACGAGGGCCTGCAGCCGGTGCCTGCCGGGGTCACCGGTGAGTTGTACATTGGCGGTGCGCAAGTCGCACGCGGCTACTTCAACCGCCCGCAGTTGAGCGCGGAACGCTTCCTTGACGACCCGTTCAACGCCGGCGGGCGCATGTACCGCAGCGGCGACCTGGTGCGCTGGAACGCTGATGGCACCCTGGACTACCTGGGCCGCAACGATGACCAGGTGAAGATCCGCGGCGTGCGCGTGGAACTGGGCGAGATCGAAGCCACCCTGGCCGCCCAAGCCGGTGTCGGCGATGCCGTGGTACTGGTGCGCGAAGGGCGCCTGCTGGCCTGGTACACCGAGGCCGCGCCCGTGCACCCTGACCACCTGCGCCAAGCCCTGCAGGCCAGCTTGCCGGCGCATATGCAACCCATGGCATTCATCCGCCTGGAGGCACTGCCACTGACCAGCCACGGTAAGCTGGACCGCCGCGCGCTGCCCAACCCCGACGGCGATGTGCTGCCGGGCCAGGCCTACGAAGCGCCGCAAGGTGAGCTTGAGGCCACCCTGGCCGTGGTGTGGGCGCAGGTGCTGGGCGTGCCGCGGGTAGGGCGCCACGACAATTTCTTCGAGCTAGGCGGCCATTCGCTGCTGGCCGTGACCCTGGTCGAGCGCCTGCGCAAGGCGGGGCTGGCCATCGACGTGCGCGTGCTGTTCGCCCAGCCGACCGTGGCGGCCCTGGCCGGCGCCGCCAACCTCGGCGGCGAGGCCAAGGTGCCGGAGAACCGGGTGCCGCACGCAGCCGAACAAATCACCCCAGCCATGCTGAGCCTGGTCGAGCTGGACCAGGCTGCAATCGATGCCGTGGTTGCCACGGTGCCCGGCGGCGCCGCCAATGTGCAGGAAATCTACCCGCTGGCACCGTTGCAGGAAGGTATCCTCTACCACCACCTGAGCGCCGAGCACGGCGACCCCTACCTGCTGCAGACCCGCCTGGCCTTCGACAGCGTCGAGCGCCTGCTGGCCTGGGCAGGCGCGTTGCAGCAGGTGATCGAGCGCCACGATATCCTGCGCACCGCGGTGCTCTGGCAAGGCCTGCCACAGCCCCTGCAAGTGGTGTGGCGCCGCGCCGAGCTGCAGGTGTGCGAAGTCGACGACCTGGCCGATGAACCTGGCCTTTCGCGCATCGAGCAACTGCATGCACGCTTCGATGCCCGCCATCACCGCATGGACCTGGCCCAGGCACCGCTGACCCGGCTGCACTACAGCCTCGACCCGGTTAACCACCAGGTGGTGGCGATCCTGTTGTTCCACCACCTTACCCTCGACCACACCGCCATGGATGTGGTGGCCCGGGAAATGCGCGCGTTGCTGTTCGGCCAGGGCAGCGCGTTGCCGCCAGCCGTGCCGTACCGCAACTACGTGGCCCAGGCCCGTCTGGCCGACCAGGCCGGCCATGAGGCGTTCTTCCGCGACATGCTGGCAGATGTCGAAGAACCGACCCTGCCGCTGGGCTTTGCCGATGTGCAAGGCGATGGCCGTGACATCGAAAGCGCCTTCCTGGCCCTGGACGCCGAACTCAGCCGCCGCCTGCGCAGCCTGGCCCGGCAACTGGGCGTGAGCGCCGCCAGCCTGATGCACCTGGCCTGGGCGCGGGTACTGGGCGTGCTCGCCAACCGCACCGACGTGGTGTTCGGCACCGTGCTGATGGGCCGCCTGCAGGGCGGCGAGGGGGCCGACCGGGCCCTGGGCATGTTCATCAACACCCTGCCGCTGCGGGTCGATACCCACGCCGATGCGCATGCCGCCGTGCGGGCTACCCACCGCAGCCTGTCGGCCTTGCTCGGCCATGAACATGCGCCACTGGCCCTGGCCCAGCGCTGCAGCGCCGTGGCCGCGTCGGCGCCGCTGTTCAGCGCCTTGCTCAACTACCGCCACAGCGCCGAGGATGCCCCGCGTGAAGGCGAGGGCATCTGGGAGGGCGTGCGCCTGCTCGGCGGCGAAGAGCGCAGCAACTACCCGCTGACCCTGAGCGTCAACGACCTGGGCGAAGGCTTCAGTTTCAGCGTGCTGGCCGTGGAAGGCATCGGCGCTGCCCGTGTCACCGGCTGGATGGCCAATGCCGTGGCGCAGTTGCTGCAGGCGCTGGAGCCTGGGCAGCAGACGACACTCGACAGCCTGCCGATCCTCGACGATGCCGAGCGTCAACACCTGCTCGGCCGTTTCAACGCTACCACGCAGGCGTACCCGCAAGGGCAGACGGTTCATGCCCTGGTCGAAGCCCAAGCCGCTCGTGCAGCGGAAACGACCGCCGTCAGTCAGGGCGAGCAGGCCTTGAGCTATGGCGAGCTGAACCGGCGCGCCAACCGCCTGGCCCACCGCCTGCTCGAACGCGGCGTGCAGTGTGGCGACCGGGTTGCCCTGTGCCTGCCGCGCAGCGTCGAACGGGTGATCGGCCTGCTGGCGGTGCTCAAGGCGGGCGCCGCCTATGTGCCCGTGGACCCGGCCTACCCGGCTGAGCGAATCGCCTACCTGCTGGAGGACAGCGCGCCGGCACTGGTACTGGCCGACTCGGCCATCAGCGGTTTACCCGGCGACTTACCGCGCCTGGACCTCGACCAGCAAGGCAGCTGGCACCATGACGACAGCAACCCCCACGTAACCGGCCTGGATGCCCACCAACTGGCCTACGTGGTCTATACCTCCGGCTCCACCGGCCAGCCCAAGGGCGTGATGATCGAACACCACACCCTGGCCAACCTGGTGCACTGGCACTGCCAGGCGTTCGCCCTGGGCGCCGGCGAGCGCACCTCAAGCGTTGCCGGGTTCGGCTTCGATGCCATGGCATGGGAAGTCTGGCCGGCGCTGTGCGCCGGTGCCACCCTGCACCTGCCGCCGGCGCACATCGCCAATGAGCACGTGGACGAACTGCTCGACTGGTGGTTGCAGCAACCGCTGAAAGTCAGCTTCCTGCCCACCCCGGTGGCCGAACAGGCCCTGCGCCGTACGCAGCAGCACCCCACCTTGCGCACCTTGCTGATCGGCGGCGACCGCTTGCGCCACTTCGACCGCGACCCAGGCTTTGCCCTGGTCAACAACTACGGGCCGACCGAAACCACGGTGGTCGCCACCTCCGGCACCGTGCTGCCCGGTGGGGCGCTGCACATCGGCCAGCCGATCTCCAACACCCGCGTCTACGTGCTCGACGCGCGGCAACAGCCAGTGCCGGTTGGCGTCACCGGCGAGTTGTACATCGGCGGTGCGCAGGTTGCCCGGGGTTACCTGAACCGCCCCGAACTCACCGAACAACGCTTCCTCGCCGACCCGTTCAGCCGCCTGCCGGGCGCGCGCATGTACCGCAGCGGCGACCTGGTGCGCTGGAATGCCGATGGCACCCTCGATTACCTGGGCCGCAATGACGACCAGGTGAAAATCCGTGGCATGCGCGTGGAACTGGGGGAAATCGAAGCCGCCCTGGCCGCCCAGCCAGGTATCGATTCAGCCGTGGTGCTGGTGCGCGGCGAGCGCCTGCTGGCGTGGTTCACTGAAACCGCGCCGGTCGACCTCGACACCCTGCGCCAGGCCCTCAACGCCAGCTTGCCGGCGTACATGCTGCCGCACGCCTTCATGCGCCTTGCGCAGTTGCCGCTGACCAGCCATGGCAAGCTGGACCGCCGCGCCTTGCCCGAGCCTGACTTGGCGCAGCTGGGCCATGTCGCCCCGCTGGGCGAAACCGAAACCCGCATGGCGGCCATCTGGGCCGAGGTGCTGGGCCTTGAGCGGGTAGGGCGCCACGACAACTTCTTCGAGCTGGGCGGCCACTCGCTGCTGGCCGTGACCCTGATCGAGCGCCTGCGCCAACAGGGCCTGAACACCGACGTGCGCGTGCTGTTCGGCCAACCGACCATCGCCGCGCTGGCTGCAGCGCTGGGCAGCGGCCGCCAGTTCGAAGTGCCGACCAATGGCATTGCCGATGATTGCCAGCACATCACCCCGGGCATGCTGACGCTGATCGACCTCGACCCCGCCAGCATCGAGCGCATCGTCGCCACGGTGCCGGGCGGCGCCGCCAACGTGCAGGACATCTACCCGCTGGCGCCGCTGCAGGAAGGCATCCTCTACCATCACCTCAGTGCCAGCGGCGATGACCCGTACCTGCTGCAATGGCAGGTGGTGTTCGACAGCCCGGCGCGCCTGCAAGCCTTCGCCGCCGCCCTGGACAAGGTCATCGCCCGCCACGACGTGCTGCGCACTGCCGTGCTCTGGGACGGCCTGGCACAACCGGTACAAGTGGTCTGGCGCCACGCTCCGCTGCGGGTCATTGCTCAACCTTCGGCAGGCGCGGGCTCGCCCCGCGAAGGCGACACCGCCGATTTCAAACTCAGCCAGGCCCCGCTGATCCGCCTCGTGCATGCCGACACGGCCGGCCCCCTCAACGCCACCTTGCAGTTCCACCACATCGCCCTCGACCACACCGCGATGAAGGCCGTACTGCACGAAATCCGCGATCACCTGCGCGGCGAGCAACCCAGCCAGCCGCCCGTGCCGTACCGCAACTACGTGGCCCAGGCCCGCCTGGCCATCAGCGAGGCCGAACATGAAGCCTTCTTCCGCGCTGAACTCGGCGATATCGACGAGCCAACCTTGCCATACGGCCTGGCCGACCTGCAGGGCAAGGCCTGCGATTTCGAGCTGGCCACGGTCCAGCTCGACCCCACCCACTACCAGCGCCTGCGCCAACACGCCCAGCAGCAGGGGGTGAGTGCCGCCAGCCTGCTGCACCTGGCCTGGGCACGGCTGGTGGCGGCCACCAGCGGCCGCGACAGCGTGGTGTTCGGCACGGTGTTGCTTGGCCGCCTGCAGGGCGGCGCAGGTGCCGACCGTGGCCTTGGCATGTTCATCAACACCTTGCCACTGCGCCTGGACCTTGCCGGCCTGCAGGTGCGCGACGGTGTGCGCCTGGTGCACCAGCGCCTGAGCGCGCTGCTGGTGCACGAGCACGCCTCGCTGGCCCTGGCCCAGCGTTGCAGCGGCGTGGCGGCGCCAACGCCGCTGTTCAGCGCCATGCTCAACTACCGCCACGGCGCCAGTGCCAGCGAACGGCAGGCCCAGCGCGAAGCCCTGGAAGGGATCGAGGCGCTGCCCAGCGGTGGCCATGGCAACTACCCGCTTAGCGTCAACATCGATGACCTTGGCGATGGCCTGCGCCTGACGGCCCAGGTGCCCCAGCAGGTGGGTGCCCAGCGCCTCTGCGAGCAGCTGCTGCACGTGCTGCTGGGCCTGCTCGATGCCTTGGAACGGCAACCACAGACGCTGCTGCAGCACTTGCCCGTGCTCACCGCTTCGGAGCGCCAGCAGCTGTTGGTGGCCGCCAATGCCTCGGCACAGCCCCATGACCTGCAACAGCCGCTGCACGCCCTGTTCGAGGCCCAGGTGCGGCGCGCACCCGATGCCGTGGCCCTGGTGGCGCAAGAGGGCGAGCTGACCTACCGGCAACTCGACGAACAGGCCAACCGCCTGGCGCACCACCTGATCGCGCTGGGCGTGCGGCCCGATGATCGCGTGGCGATCTGCATCGAACGCGGGCTGTCGCTGGTAGTTGGCTTGCTGGCCATCCTCAAGGCGGGCGGCGCCTATGTGCCTGTCGACCCAAGCTACCCGGCGCAGCGTATCCGCCACATGCTCGCCGACAGCGCGCCCCAGGCCGTGCTGGTGCATGCGCCAACCCGTGACGTGGCTCCCCACGCCGTTCAGGTGAACCTCGACCACCCCAGTTGGGCCACCCAGCCGATCAGCAACCCACGGGTCGCGGGCCTTGCAGCGCACCACCTGGCCTACGTGATCTACACCTCCGGCTCCACGGGGGTGCCCAAGGGCGTGATGGTCGAGCACCGCAACGTGGTCAACCTGGTGCACTGGAGCCGGCGCCTGTGCGCCGTTGGCGAAGGCGCCAGCGTACTGCACAAGACCCCGGTCAGCTTCGATGCCTCGGTGTGGGAGCTGTTCTGGCCGCTGTGCAGTGGCCTGCGCCTGGTGCTGGCACGCCCCGACGGCCAGCGTGACGGGCACTACCTTGCGCAGCTGATCCAGGCGCAACAGGTCAACGTGGTGCAGTTCGTGCCGGCCTTGCTGCAGCAATTTCTCGACCAGCCACAAAGCGCAGGTTGCACCAGCCTCAGCGACATCGTCTGCGGCGGTGGCGAACTGACCGAGGCACTGGCCGCCCTGGTGCGCCAGCGCCTGCCGGGGGTACGCCTGCACAACGTCTACGGCCCCACCGAAACCACCGTCGACTGCAGCGCCTGGACCCTGGAGCCGCAGGCGCCGTTGCCGCGCGGCAGCTTGCCCATCGGCCAGCCGATCGACAACACCCACCTCTACGTACTCGACAGCGCCGACCAACCGCTGCCGTGGGGCGTGGCGGGGCACCTGCATATTGGCGGTGCTGGCGTCACCCGCGGCTACCTGGGCTTGCCGGCGCAGCAGGCGGAACGCTTCATCGACAGCCCGTTCGTGGCCGGCGAGCGGCTGTACCGCAGCGGCGACCTGGTGCGCCAGTGGGCCGATGGCACCCTGGAATTTTTTGGGCGCAACGACGATCAGGTGAAAATCCGCGGCCTGCGCATCGAACTGGGCGAGATCCAGGCCTGCCTGGGCCGCGTCGCCGGTATCCGCGAAGCCGTGGTACTGGCCTGCGACGACCGTGCCAGCGGCCCACGCCTGGTCGCCTACTACACCGGTGCAGCCCAGGCGCCGGACGCCCTGCGCCAGCACCTGCTGGCGCAATTGCCGGAGTACATGGTGCCGGCGTTGTACATCCACCTTGAGGCACTGCCGCTGACTCCCAACGGCAAGCTCGACCGCAAGGCCTTGCCAGCCCCTGACGCGCAACCGCGCACCTTCGAGCCACCGCAGGGCACCACCGAAACCCTGCTGGCGCAGCTCTGGGCCGAGCTGCTGGGGGTTGAGCGGGTAGGGCGCCACGACAATTTCTTCGAACTGGGCGGCCATTCGCTGCTGGCTGTCAGCCTGACCGCGCGCCTGCGCCTGGAAGGCTTGCAAGTCGATGTGCGGACCTTGTTCGGCCAACCGACCATCGCTGCGCTGGCCGCGACCCTGGGTGCCGACCAGCAGGTCAAGGTGCCGGAAAACCGCATCCCGGCGAACTGCAGCCAAATCACCCCGGACTTGCTCAGCCTGATCGACCTCGACCAGGCGGCCATCGACCGCATCGTCGCCAGCGTACCCGGCGGCGCTGCCAATGTGCAGGACATCTACCCCCTGGCGCCGCTGCAGGAGGGCATTCTCTACCACCACCTCAGCGCCGCCGAACACGACCCCTACGTGCTGTTCTCGCACCTGCGCTTCGACAGCCTGGCGCGCCTGCAAGCCTTCGCTGCCGCCCTGGACCAGGTCATCGCCCGCCACGACGTACTGCGCACCGCCGTGCTCTGGGACGGCCTGCCACAACCAGTGCAAGTAGTCTGGCGCCAAGCCCCACTGCTACTGGTTGCACACCCCCCTGTAGGAGCGGGCTTGCCCCGCGAAGGCCATATCGCGGATTTCAACCTGAGCCAAGCCCCCCTGATTCGCCTCTTGCATGACGACACCGAGGGCCCCCTCGAAGCCACCCTGCAGTTCCACCACATCGTCCTCGACCACACCGCCCTGGAAGTGGTGGGCGAAGAACTCCAAGGCTTCCTGCAGGGCGCCCCGGCCCCGGCCCACGCCCCGGTGCCTTACCGCAACTACGTGGCCCAAGCCCGCCTGGGCATCAGCCAGGCCGAGCACGAGGCATTCTTCCGCACGCAACTGGCCGACATCGACGAACCCACGTTGCCATTCGGCCTCAATGACGTGCAGGGCGATGGCCGCGACATGCAGGAAGCCAAGCTGCCCTTGTCTGCCGAGCTGGCCAGCGGCCTGCGCCGCCAGGCCCGGGTGCTGGGCATCAGCGTCGCCAGTTTGTTCCACTTGGCCTGGGCACGGCTGCTGAGTGCGGCCAGCGGCCAGGACCGGGTGGTGTTCGGCACCGTGCTGCTGGGCCGCTTGCAGGGCGGCGAAGGCGCCGAGCGGGCGCTGGGCATGTTCATCAACACCTTGCCGCTGCGCGTCGACCTGGCGGGCGTCAGCCTGCGCGACGCTGCCCATGCCACCCACCAGCGCCTGAGCGCGCTGCTGGCCCATGAGCACGCCTCGCTGGCCCTGGCCCAGCGCTGCAGCGGCGTGGCGGCGCCATTGCCGCTGTTCAGTGCGATGCTCAACTACCGCCATGGCGCCGAGCGCAGCGACGAGCAGCGCCAGGCCTGGCAAGGCATCGAGGTGTTGGACGGGCAGGAGCGGACCAACTACCCGCTGAGCCTGAACGTCGATGACTTGGGTGAAGGCTTCCGCCTGGTGGCCATGACCCCGGCCGAGGTCGGCGCGGCGCGTATCTGCGGGCAGATGAACCAGGTGCTGGAGGCCATGGTTGCGGCGCTGGAGCAGGAGCCGGAGCTGTTGCTGCTGCGCCTGCCGGTGTTGCAGGCCGAGGAGCGCCAGCGGGTACTGGTGGAATTCAACGACACGGCGGTCGCTTACGACCTTGAGCAGACCCTGCATGGGATGATCGAGGCGCAGGTGCTGCGTTCGCCCGAGGCGGTGGCGGTTCGCGCTGAAGAAGGCGAGTTGAGCTACCGCGCGTTGAACGAGCAGGCCAACCGCC
>NZ_VWXK01000034.1 GCF_011752565.1 Pantoea sp. Ap-967 | reverse complement strand
GCTGTCATGCGCAAGTATCTGACAGGCATCTGGGCGTGCATGCGTGGGGATGAGCCATTTGATACGGCCAAGCTTTTCAGCTCTGAACACCTCAGAAAAGCTTGACCATCAACAGAGTATCTACATGCCACCGGGCGGCTGCACGAACGCCTGCAAGCCTTGTAACGGCCATGCTGGTAGACTGCTGCAATTACTGATTGACGCAGAGTTATGACCGCGTGGAAATTTTCAAAGAGTTCACATTCGAATCGGCGCACCGCCTGCCCAACGTTCCGGCCGGCCACAAGTGCGGCCGCCTGCACGGCCACTCGTTCAAGGTGGGCCTGCACCTGACCGGCCCGCTGGACCCTCACACCGGCTGGATCCGTGACTTTGCCGAAGTGAAGGCGATCTTCAAGCCGATCTACGAGCAGCTGGACCACAACTACCTGAACGACATCCCAGGCCTTGAAAACCCCACCAGCGAAGTGATCGCCAAGTGGATCTGGGAGCAGGTCAAGCCGCTGATGCCGGAACTGTCGAAGGTGCGCATCCACGAAACCTGCACCAGCGGTTGCGAATACACCGGCGACTGAACAATGCCTGTGCGCCGGCCCATCGCCTTCAGGAGCGCTGGGCCGGCGGCCTTTGTCAGACCTCGCCGAAATGATGCGGGATGCTGAGTATTTCCATCGCCACCAACCCCTCCTCCCCCTTGCGGCTGCTGAAAAAGCGCTCGCCGTGGCTCTCGAAGCGCTTGAGCGCGTAGCCACTGGGCGTTATCAGGCGCAGGTTGCATGGCCGGTCGCCGCGACTCAGCGGCCTGCCCAGGCCATCAATGGTCCATAGCCGTGCGCTTTGCGGCTTGCGCAGAACACCTTGCGCTTCGTCGGTTTCCCAGATGCCCACATTGCCCGACAGGGCGTCCAGGCTGGAATCCAGTGCCCAGCGATACACACTGCCCACCCGGTCTGCCGGCCTGATCTCGTAATAACGGCGTTTGTCGGGCGCGACACTGCCCTGGGTGTAGGCGCCGAACCAGAATAGCTCGTAGTAGCGCTGCTCGGGTGACACATAGATGTCCGGGGTCAGGTGCTTTTCCAGCACGCCGTTTTGTTCCGATTGCAGGTAGCGGTCCCAGTGGCCACGGGCTTTGCGGCTGCCGGTTTCGACCCAGATGGCGGCCAGATGGGGTTGCGCCTCGGCCCAGGCCGCCGCCTCGATGCGTGCGCCCGCACCTTGCCACCAGCAGCGCGCCAGAAAGGTATCACGGGGGGAAAACAGGTACTCGCTCATGCTGACGCTCCTCGCCAGGCCAAAGAAGCGCGTACCTTAGGTAGCCCAGGCTGCCTAGCGCAGCAGGAAGCAGCTCACCCTATCCCTTGCTGAAGGAACGCCGGGGCGATGTAGCGCTGGTAATGCGCCTCGGACAAGAGGAAGAACTCGCGGTCGATGGCGTCGCGCAACTGCGGCAGCTCCCAGTCGCGAAACTCCGGCAGCAGGGCCATGCCGTAGGCTTCGAGGTCGCGGATCATGCGCGCGCCACGGGCAATCAGCTGGTAGGCCCAGCAGTATTCGGACTGCTGCTCGACGAAGCGGATAGAGCGCTGCTGCAATTGCTGGCGCAGCAGCCCTTTGTCGAACACTTCCAGCTTGGCCATCATCACCTGGGCCAGCAACTGCTCCAGGCGCAGCCACACCGCACGTTTCTGCGCCTCGTCATACCCGTTCCAGTTAATCACTTCGTGGTGGAAACGCTTGCAGCCACGGCACACCGTGTCACCGTAAACGGTGGAACAGAGGCCTACGCAAGGGGTCTTGATGGACTGGTTGGACATTGGCAAACAACGGCTTGGCGGTGGAACACGGGGTCATGTTAGCCCTTTGTCTAACCAGGGTCACCCGTTAAAGTCATGTTCAGCGCCTTACCTTCGGGCTTTTTTTGCCGTAGAATCATCCCGCCTTTTCAAAGGCAACAATGTCCGTTGGAAGCTGTTTTCAAAGCGTCACGAGCACAGTTCATCCGGTAGAACGGCGTTGGCCCGGGCCATGCATCCCTCGCATGCCCGTGCCAGCCCTCATCAGCTCCCGTTCTGCAGGCGTAAAACTTTGAAAGCAGCTTCTGTAAGGATTCTTTGCGACCCTGGCTGGGCGGCCCAAAAAGCCGTGACCGCGCATGGGTGCATTGAATGCTGGATGAGCGTCCCGGACTCCCTTTAGGGACCACTGATGAGGGTAATAACTGTGCTTGAAGCCTACCGCAAACACATCGAAGAGCGTGCCGCCCTGGGTATCGTGCCCCAGCCGCTGAACGCCGAACAAACTGCAGGCCTGGTCGAGCTGCTGAAAAACCCGCCGGCCGGCGAAGAAGCCTTCCTCGTAGACCTGATCACCAACCGCGTTCCGCCAGGGGTCGACGAAGCTGCCTATGTCAAGGCCGCTTTCCTGTCCGCCGTGGCCAAGGGCGAAGCCAAGTCGCCCCTGATCGACCGCAAGCACGCCACCGAGCTGCTGGGCACCATGCAGGGCGGCTACAACATCGAGACGCTGGTCGCGCTGCTGGACGACGCCGAACTGGGCGCCGTCGCGGCCGAACAGCTCAAGCACACCCTGCTGATGTTCGACGCCTTCCACGACGTGGCTGAAAAGGCCAAGGCCGGCAACGTTCACGCCAAGGCCGTGCTGGAATCCTGGGCGGCTGGCGAGTGGTTCACCTCGCGCCCGGCCATCGCCGAGAAGTACACCCTGACCGTGTTCAAGGTGCCTGGCGAAACCAACACCGACGACCTGTCCCCTGCCCCGGACGCCTGGTCGCGCCCTGACATCCCGCTGCACGCCCTGGCCATGCTGAAAATGGCCCGTGACGGCATCGAGCCACAGCAGCCAGGTTCGGTTGGCCCGCTGGCACAGATCGAAGCGGTCAAGGCCAAAGGCTTCCCGGTGGCCTACGTCGGTGACGTGGTCGGTACCGGTTCCTCGCGTAAATCCGCCACCAACTCGGTGCTGTGGTTCTTCGGCGACGACATCCCGAACGTGCCGAACAAGCGCGCCGGTGGCTTCTGCTTCGGCACCAAGATCGCCCCGATCTTCTACAACACCATGGAAGACGCCGGCGCCCTGCCGATCGAATTCGACTGCACCAACCTGGCCATGGGCGACGTCATCGACGTTTACCCGTTCAAAGGTGAAGTGCGCCGCCACGGCAGCGACGAGCTGGTTACCAGCTTCGAGCTGAAAACCGAAGTGCTGCTGGACGAAGTTCGCGCTGGCGGCCGTATTCCGCTGATCGTTGGCCGTGGCCTGACCGAAAAAGCCCGCGCCGAGCTGGGCCAGGGCGCATCCGACCTGTTCAAGAAGCCAGAGCAGCCTGCCGACACCGGCAAGGGCTTCACCCTGGCGCAGAAGATGGTCGGCCGTGCCTGCGGCCTGCCAGAAGGCCAGGGCGTGCGCCCAGGTGCCTACTGCGAGCCGAAGATGACCACCGTCGGCTCCCAGGACACCACCGGCCCGATGACCCGCGACGAGCTGAAAGACCTGGCGTGCCTGGGCTTCTCGGCTGACCTGGTGATGCAGTCGTTCTGCCACACCGCGGCCTATCCGAAGCCGATCGACGTCACCACCCACCACACCCTGCCAGACTTCATCCGCACCCGTGGCGGCGTGTCGCTGCGCCCAGGCGACGGCATCATCCACAGCTGGCTGAACCGCATGCTGATGCCAGATACCGTGGGCACCGGTGGCGACTCGCACACCCGCTTCCCGATCGGCATCTCGTTCCCGGCCGGTTCCGGCCTGGTGGCCTTCGCTGCCGCCACCGGCGTCATGCCGCTGGACATGCCAGAATCGATCCTGGTGCGCTTCAAGGGCAAACTGCAACCGGGCATCACCCTGCGTGACCTGGTCCATGCCATCCCTTACTACGCCATCCAGAAGGGCCTGCTGACCGTCGAGAAGAAAGGCAAGAAGAACGCCTTCTCCGGCCGCATCCTGGAAATCGAAGGCCTGGACGAACTGACTGTCGAGCAGGCATTCGAGCTGTCCGACGCCTCGGCCGAGCGTTCCGCTGCCGGTTGCACCATCAAGCTGCCGGAAAAGGCCATCGCCGAATACCTGCAGTCGAACATCACCCTGCTGCGCTGGATGATCGGCGAAGGCTACGGCGATGCCCGCACCCTGGAGCGCCGCGCCCAGGCCATGGAAGCCTGGCTGGCCAAGCCTGAGCTGCTGTCGGCCGACGCCGATGCCGAATACGCCGAAATCATCGAAATCGACCTGGCCGACGTCAAGGAGCCTGTGCTCTGCGCGCCGAACGACCCGGACGATGCCCGCCTGCTGTCCTCGGTACAGGGCGAGAAGATCGACGAAGTGTTCATCGGTTCGTGCATGACCAACATCGGCCACTTCCGCGCCGCCGGCAAGCTGCTGGACAAGGTCAAGGGCGGCATCCCAACCCGCCTGTGGCTGGCCCCGCCAACCAAGATGGACGCCCACCAGCTGACCGAAGAAGGCTACTACGGCATTTACGGCAAGGCCGGTGCGCGCATGGAAATGCCAGGCTGCTCGCTGTGCATGGGTAACCAGGCACGTGTGCAGACCGGTTCGACCGTGGTTTCCACCTCGACCCGTAACTTCCCGAACCGCCTGGGCGACGCGACCAACGTGTACCTGGCTTCGGCCGAGCTGGCCGCGGTCGCTTCGATCATCGGCAAGCTGCCGACCGTCGAGGAATACATGCAGTACGCCAAGGACATCGACAGCATGGCTGCCGACGTTTACCGCTACCTGAGCTTCGACCAGATCGCCGAGTTCCGTGAAGCGGCGGCCAACGCCAAGATCCCAGTGGTTCAGGCGTAAGCTTCAGTTGTAGGTTGTAGACAAAAGCCCTGGCAGTGATGCCGGGGCTTTTTTGTACCTGCTAGATTGAGCGCCGCTCGCGGCGCATCGCGAGCTGCGCTCGCTCCTACCAGGCCTGCGTCAATCCTGTAGGAGCGAGCGTAGCTCGCGATTTTTCACAGCACAAACAGCTCCACAAACCGGTGCACGGGCGTCTGCTCCAGCGCCTGCTGGTCTTTGCACAAGGCGAAAATCTGCTCGCACCGCTGCCGCGCAAACCGCGTCGCCAGGTTGCCCCTGAACTTGGCCTCCAGCAACGGTATGCCCTCCCCGCGCCGCCGCCGGTGGCCTACCGGGTACTCCACCAACACCTGCTCGGTGCTGCTGCCATCCTTGAAGAACACTTGCACTGCGTTGGCGATCGAGCGCTTGTCCGCTTCCAGGTACTCGCGGCTGAAGCGCGGGTCTTCGACCACTTCCATTTTTTCGCGCAAGCGGTCGATGCTGGGGTGGTTGGCATGGAAGGCATCCTCGTAATGCTCAGCCACCAAAGCCCCGAAAATCAGCGGCACCGCCACCATGTACTGCAGGCAATGATCGCGGTCGGCGGCATTGGCCAACGGGCCGCTCTTGGAAATGATACGAATCGCCGACTCCTGGGTGGTGATGACGATACGGTCAACTTCATGCAGGCGGTTGCGCACCAGCGGGTGCAAGGCAATGGCCGCCTCGCAGGCGGTCTGGGCATGGAATTCGGCTGGGAAGCTGACCTTGAACAGCACGTTCTCCATCACATAGCTGGCCAGCGCCTGCGGCAGGCGCAGCTCGTACTGGCCGGCAGGCTTGAGCGCCAGGTCCTTGTTGGTGTGGCTGAACGACACCTCGTAAAAGCCCCACTGCGGCGCGGTCAGCACCCCCGGCACACCCATTTCGCCACGCAGGGCAATATCGGCCAGGCGTACGCCCCGGCTGGAAGCATCGCCCGCCGCCCACGACTTGCGCGAGCCGGCGTTGGGCGCATGGCGGTACGTGCGCAGCGCCTGGCCATCGACGAAGGCGTGGGACAAGGCCGAGAGCATCTGCTCGCGGTTGGCGCCCATCAGCCGGGCACACACCGCCGTGGAGGCGACCTTGACCAGGATCACGTGGTCCAGGCCCACCCGGTTGAAGGCATTTTCCAGCGCCAGCACGCCCTGGATCTCGTGGGCCATGACCATGGCTTCAAGCACATCGCGCATCAGCAGCGGTGCTTCGCCGCTGCTCACGCGCTTTTGCGACAGGTGATCGGCAACGGCAAGGATGCCACCGAGGTTGTCCGAGGGGTGCGCCCATTCGGCAGCCAGCCAGGTGTCGTTGTAGTCCAGCCAGCGCACCGTGCTGCCGATGTCCCAGGCGGCCTTGACCGGGTCCAGGCGGTAGGCGGTGCCGGGGACGCGGGCGCCGTTGGGCACCACCGTGCCTTCCACCAGGGGGCCGAGCAGCTTGGTGCACTCAGGAAAGCGCAGGGCCAGGAGGCCACAGCCAAGGGTGTCCATCAGGCAATTGCGTGCGGTGTCCAGCGCCTCGCTGGATTCGACCCGGTAGGTCAGGGCGTAGTCGGCGAGGGTTTGCAGCACCCGGTCGTAGTCCGGGCGGTCGTTCAGGTCCACGTTGGCGCTCATAGCCTGCTCCTGTGAATGGAGCTGCCTTGCAACCCTTCGCAGGCAAGCCCGCCCCTACAGGTGCGATGTGTAGGAGCAGGCTTGCCTGCGAAGGGCCGCAAAGCGGCCCCCACTAACGAAAGCCGAGCGCCTGGGGTGCGTTAGATGCTGTCGCCGGGCACGCGAACCCAGCCTTCCATCAGCACGCGAGCACTGCGGCTCATGATTGCCTTGTTCACCGTCCACTCGCCATCCACCTGCTGCGCCTCGGCGCCAACCCGCAAGGTGCCGGACGGGTGCCCGAACCGCACCGCACTGCGCTCCCCACCACCCGCGGCGAGGTTGACCAGCGTGCCCGGAATGGCGGCAGCGGTGCCAATTGCCACGGCGGCGGTGCCCATCATCGCGTGGTGCAGCTTGCCCATGGACAACGCGCGCACCAGCAGGTCGATGTCGGCAGCCGCGACGGCCTTGCCACTGGAGGCAGTGTAGGCGCTCGGCGGCGCGACGAAGGCCACCTTCGGCGTGTGCTGACGCCCGGCGGCCTGGTCGATGTGTTCGATCAGGCCCATGCGCACGGCGCCGTAGGCACGAATGGCTTCGAAGCGCTGCAATGCCTGCGGGTCGCCGTTGATCGCGTCCTGCAGTTCGGTGCCGGTGTAGCCGATGTCGGCGGCATTGACGAACACGGTGGGAATCCCGGCATTGATCAGGGTCGCCTTGAAGGTGCCGACACCCGGCACTGCCAGGTCATCCACCAGGTTACCGGTGGGGAACATCGCCCCGCCGTCGCCGTCTTCGTCGGCGGCCGGGTCGAGGAATTCAAGCTGTACTTCGGCGGCCGGGAAGGTGACGCCATCGAGTTCGAAGTCACCGGTTTCCTGCACTTGGCCGTCGCTGATCGGCACATGGGCGATGATGGTCTTGCCGATATTGGCCTGCCAGATGCGCACGGTGGCGATACCGTTGCGCGGGATGCGCGCCGGGTCGACCAGGCCGTTGCTGATGGCGAACGAACCGACGGCGGCGGAAAGGTTGCCGCAGTTGCCGCTCCAGTCGACGAAAGCCTTGTCGATGGCGACCTGGCCGAACAGGTAGTCGACGTCGTGGCCGGCCTTGAGGCTGTGGGCCAGGATGACCGTCTTGCTGGTGCTGGAGGTGGCGCCGCCCATGCCGTCGATCTGCTTGGCGTAGGGGTCGGGGCTGCCGATTACCCGCAGCAGCAGCGCGTCGCGGGCCGGGCCTGGGGCCTGGGCCGCTTCGGGCAGGTCTTGCAGGCGAAAGAACACGCCCTTGCTGGTGCCGCCGCGCATGTAGGTGGCAGGGATCTTGATTTGAGGTGCATGTGCCATGGCTGTGCTGTCCTGTATGAAAAGCGAATATCCCTGGGGCCGCTTTGCGACCCATTCGCGGGGCAAGCCCGCTCTTTGTAGGAGCGGGCTTGCCCCGCGAATGGGCTGCCCAGCAGCCCCCTGCAACTACGCGGTCGCTTCCAGGAAGTCCTGGGCAAAGCGCTGCAAAACGCCCCCCGCCTCGTAGATCGACACCTCTTCGGCCGTGTCCAGGCGGCAGGTCACCGGCACCTCTACACGCTCGCCATTACGCCGGGTCACCACCAGGGTCAAGGTCGCCCGCGGCTTGCGCTCGCCAAGCACGTCATACGTCTCGCTGCCGTCCAGGCCCAAGGTGTTGCGGTCGGTCCCGGGCTTGAACTCCAGCGGCAGCACGCCCATGCCCACCAGGTTGGTGCGGTGGATACGCTCGAAGCCTTCGGCCACGATCGCCTCCACCCCGGCCAGGCGCACGCCCTTGGCTGCCCAGTCCCGGGACGAACCCTGGCCGTAGTCGGCACCGGCCACGATAATCAGCGGCTGCTTGCGTTGCATGTAGGTTTCGATGGCCTCCCACATACGGGTCACCTGCCCTTCCGGCTCGATGCGCGCCAGCGACCCTTGCTTCACGCCGCCATCGTCCTTGCGCACCATCTCGTTGAACAGCTTGGGGTTGGCGAAGGTGGCGCGCTGGGCGGTCAGGTGGTCGCCGCGGTGAGTGGCGTAGGAGTTGAAGTCCTCTTCCGGCAGGCCCATCTTCGCCAGGTATTCGCCAGCGGCGCTGTCGAGCAGGATGGCGTTGGACGGCGACAGGTGGTCGGTGGTGATGTTGTCCGGCAGCACCGCCAGCGGGCGCATGCCGCGCAGGGTGCGCTCACCGGCCAGGGCGCCTTCCCAGTACGGCGGGCGGCGGATGTAGGTGCTCATCGGGCGCCAGTCATACAGTGGCGCGACTTTCGGCCCACGGTCTTCCTCGATGGCAAACATCGGGATGTACACCTTGCGGAACTGCTCCGGCTTGACCGCTGCCCGCACGACCGCGTCGATTTCCTCGTCGCTCGGCCAGATGTCCTTGAGGCGGATTTCCTTGCCATCGACGACGCCCAGCACGTCCTTCTCGATATCGAAACGAATGGTGCCGGCAATGGCGTAGGCCACCACCAGCGGCGGCGAGGCGAGGAACGCCTGCTTGGCATAGGGGTGAATGCGCCCGTCGAAGTTGCGGTTGCCCGAGAGCACGGCGGTGGCGTACAGGTCGCGGTCGATGATTTCCTGCTGAATCACTGGGTCCAGCGCGCCAGACATGCCGTTGCAGGTGGTGCAGGCGAAAGCGACGATGCCAAAGCCGAGCTGCTCCAGCTCTTTCTCCAGCCCCGCCTCTTCCAGGTACAGCTGCACCGCCTTGGAACCAGGTGCCAGCGACGACTTGACCCACGGCTTGCGGGCCAGCCCGAGCTTGTTGGCATTACGCGCAATCAGGCCGGCAGCAATCACGTTGCGCGGGTTGCTGGTGTTGGTGCAACTGGTGATGGCGGCAATGATTACCGCACCATCGGGCATCTGCCCCGGCACGTCATCCCAGGCACCGGCAATGCCCTTGGCCGCCAGGTCGCTGGTGGCGACGCGGGCGTGCGGGTTAGACGGACCGGCCATGTTACGCACCACGCTCGACAGGTCGAAGCTCAGGGTGCGTTCGTACTCGGCCTTGACCAGGCTGTCGGCCCACAGGCCGGCGGCCTTGGCGTAGGTCTCCACCAGCTGCACCTGCTGGTCGTCGCGGCCGGTCAGCTTGAGGTAATCAATGGTCTGCTGGTCGATGGCGAACATCGCAGCGGTGGCACCGTACTCCGGGGCCATGTTGGAGATGGTGGCACGGTCGCCCAGGGTCAGGGCGCGCGCGCCTTCGCCATGGAATTCGAGGTAGGCGCCGACCACTTTCTGCTTGCGCAGGAATTCAGTCAGGGCCAGCACCAGGTCGGTGGCGGTGATGTTCGGTGCCAGCTTGCCGGTCAGCTCGACGCCGACGATTTCCGGCAGGCGCATCCACGAGGCGCGGCCGAGCATGACGTTTTCAGCTTCCAGGCCGCCGACGCCAATGGCGATCACGCCCAGGGCATCGACATGCGGTGTGTGGCTGTCGGTGCCGACGCAGGTGTCGGGGTAGGCCACGCCGCGCTCGGCGTGAATCACCGGCGACATCTTCTCCAGGTTGATCTGGTGCATGATGCCGTTGCCAGGCTGGATCACATCGACGTTCTTGAAGGCCTTCTTGGTCCAGTTGATGAAGTGGAAACGGTCCTCGTTACGCCGGTCTTCGATGGCGCGGTTCTTGTCGAATGCCTGGGGATCGAAGCCGCCGCACTCCACGGCCAGGGAATGGTCGACAATCAACTGCACCGGCACTACCGGGTTCACCTGCGCCGGGTCGCCGCCCTTGTCGGCGATGGCATCGCGCAGGCCGGCAAGGTCCACCAGCGCGGTTTGGCCGAGGATGTCGTGGCACACCACCCGGGCCGGGAACCACGGGAAGTCGAGGTCGCGCTTGCGCTCGATCAGCTGGCCCAGGGAGGCATCGAGGGTCGCCGGGTCGCAGCGGCGCACCAGGTTTTCGGCGAGCACGCGGGAGGTGTACGGCAGGCCATCGTAGGCGCCGGGCTTGATCGCCTCGACGGCGGCGCGGGCGTCGAAATAGTCCAGGGCGGTGCCTGGCAGGGGTTTGCGGTATGCGCTGTTCATATCGTTATCAGGCTCGGTCACGGTTAGGTTGCCACGTTGTAGGAGCAGGCTTGCCTGCGATGGCGCCATATCTGGCATCCGTGCAGGTGCTGCGAACGCAATCGCAGGCAAGCCTGCTCCTACACTGTCAGCGCTGCTCGATCGGCACGAACTGGCGCTGCTCTACGCCAACGTACTCGGCGCTGGGGCGGATGATGCGGTTATTGGCGCGCTGCTCGAACACGTGCGCAGCCCAGCCGGTCAAGCGCGAGCAAACGAAGATCGGGGTGAACAGCTTGGTCGGGATGCCCATGAAGTGGTACGCCGAGGCATGGTAGAAATCGGCGTTGGGGAACAGGCGCTTCTGCTCCCACATGGTTTTGTCGATGGCCTCGGAAACCGGGTACAGCACAGTGTCCCCCACCTCGTCGGCCAGCTGTTTCGACCAGCCCTTGATCACCTCATTGCGCGGGTCGGACTCTTTGTAGATGGCATGGCCAAAGCCCATGATCTTGTCCTTGCGCTCCAGCATGCGCAGCAGCTCGGCAGTGGCTTCCTGTGGGCTCTGGAAGCGCTCGATCAGTTCCATCGCCGCCTCGTTGGCGCCGCCGTGCAGCGGGCCACGCAGCGAGCCGATGGCGGCGGTGACGCAGGAGTAAAGGTCGGACAGGGTCGAGGCGCACACCCGCGCGGTGAAGGTCGAGGCGTTGAATTCGTGCTCGGCGTACAGGATCAGCGACACGTTCATCACCTTGACGTGCAGCGCGCTCGGCGGTTTGCCATGCAGCAGGTGCAGGAAGTGGCCTCCGAGGGTGTCTTCGTCGCTGGTGCAATCGATGCGCACGCCATGGTGGGTGAAGCGGTACCAGTAGCACATCACCGCCGGGAACAGCGCCAGCAGGCGGTCGGTCTTGTCGCGCTGCTGCTCGAAGGTGAGCTCTGGCTCCAGGGTGCCGAGTACCGAACAGCCGGTGCGCATCACGTCCATTGGGTGGGCATCGCGGGGAATGCGCTCAAGCACTTCCTTCAATGCCTGGGGCAGGTCGCGCAGGCCCTTGAGCTTGCGCTTGTAGTCGGCCAGTTCCGCCTTGCCCGGCAGTTCGCCGTAGAGCAGCAGGTAGGCGACTTCCTCGAATTCGGCGCCGGCGGCCAGGTCACGCACGTCGTAGCCGCGGTAGGTCAGGCCGGCACCGGCCTGGCCGACGGTGGACAGCGCGGTCTGGCCGGCCACCTGGCCGCGCAGGCCTGCGCCACTGAGTACTTTTGCTTCGGCCATGGTGTTTCTCCTTTCTTGAATTTGTTATGGAAAACGGGCTAATCGGGGTTGCCTGGGCCGGCCTCTTCGCGGGCAAGCCCGCTCCTACAGGGAATGCGACGCGGTCACGCTCAGTGTAGGAGCGGGCTTGCCCCGCGCAGGGGCCGGCACTGGTTCAAGCCTTTTTCTGGGCAAACAACGCATCGAGGCTCTGCTCGAAGGCGTGGTAGCCGATGGCATCGTAGAGCTCCATACGGGTTTGCATGGTGTCGATCACGTTCTTTTGCGTACCGTCACGGCGCAGCGCGGTGTAGACATTCTCGGCCGCCTTGTTCATCGCGCGGAACGCCGACAGCGGGTACAGCACCAGCGACACGTCGACCGACGCCAACTCTTCGGTGGTGTACAACGGCGTGGCGCCAAACTCGGTGATGTTGGCCAGAATCGGCGCCTTCACCCGGTCGGCGAAGGTCTTGTACATCGAAAGCTCGGTAATGGCTTCCGGGAAGATCATGTCGGCACCGGCCTCGATGCACGCCGCCGCACGGTCCAGGGCAGCGTTCAGGCCTTCCACCGCCAGCGCATCGGTACGCGCCATGATCACGAAGCTGTCGTCGCTGCGGGCATCCACCGCCGCCTTGATACGGTCGACCATCTCCTGCTGCGAGACGATTTCCTTGTTCGGCCGGTGGCCACAGCGCTTGGCCCCCACCTGGTCCTCGATATGGATGGCGGCCGCGCCGAACTTGCTCATCGAGCGCACCGTGCGGGCAACGTTGAACGCCGAGGCGCCAAAGCCTGTGTCGACATCCACCAGCAACGGCAGGTCGCAAACGTCGGTGATGCGGCGCACGTCGGTCAGCACGTCATCCAGGTTGCTGATGCCCAGGTCAGGCAGGCCCAGCGACCCCGCCGCCACCCCGCCACCAGACAGGTAGATGGCCTTGAAACCAGCGCGCTTGGCCAGCAGGGCGTGGTTGGCATTGATCGCGCCAACCACCTGCAGCGGGTGCTCGGCGGCAACGGCATCGCGAAAACGCTGGCCGGGTGTGCTCTTCACAGTCATTTCTCACCTCGTGGGCTGTTGTTGTTGGCGTCCAGGTAGTGACGCTCGATATTGCGCTTTGAGGCGCCGATGTGGCGGCGCATCAGGAGTTCGGCCAGCTCGCCGTCACGGGCGTCGATGGCATCGAGAATGCGGTGGTGCTCGGCAAATGCCTGGCGTGGGCGGTTGGGCGTGGCGGAGAACTGAATGCGGTACATGCGCACCAGCTGGTACAGCTCGCCGCAGAGCATCTTGACCAGGGTCTGGTTGCAGCTGCCCTGGATGATCCGGTAATGGAAGTCGTAATCGCCTTCCTGCTGGTAGTACCCCAACCCGGCCTGGAACGCGGCATCGCGCTCATGGGTATCGAGCACCCGGCGCAGCTCGTCGATGTCGGCCTGGCTCATGCGCTCGGCGGCCAGGCGGCAGGCCATGCCTTCCAGGGATTCGCGAATTTCATACAGCTCGATCAGCTCGGCATGGTTGAGCGACACCACCCGCGCGCCCACATGCGGCACCCGCACCAGCAGGCGCTGGCCTTCCAGGCGGTGGATGGCCTCGCGCAGCGGGCCACGGCTGATGCCGTAGGTGCGCGCCAGCTCAGGCTCGGAGATCTTGCTGCCGGGGGCGATGTCGCCCCTGACGATGGCGGCCTGGATGGAACGGAAAACATGCTCGGACAAGGTTTCCGTTTCGTCTGATGCTGCCGGGCTGGGGGTGGAAAGGTCCAGCATATTGTCGACACCTTAACGATCGCTTAAGCCAAAACTAGCGAATCAAAGGGTTTCAGTCAAAGACAAAATGAACATTGTCGACAATCGTCTAAGAACGAACTTACCCAACGCTGGCGTTGTCAGATCGCGACGCGCTGGCGTCAAGGCACCGCCGTGATAGAATGCCGCGCCTCCTACGGAGTATGGATAGTGTATTTGTCATCAATTCATGTTGTTGACAGATGAACGAGGAAGCTTGCGCAGCAGTTGCCAGTCGCCTTGCCCCGAACCTTGCACAGCACCGCGCCAGGACTATGAGACTTACACCCGTTTTATTGCTGTTATGCCTAACGCTGCTGCCGGCCCTTGGCCAGGCGGCGAGCAAGACCGTGTACGGTCTGAATGAATACGCCCGGCTTGGCGACCTGGACCTCGAGGTCGCCGCCAAGCTCGACACCGGCGCCAAGACTGCATCGCTCAGCGCCCGCGATATCAAGCGTTTCAAGCGCAACGGCGAAAGCTGGGTGCGCTTCTACCTGGCCATCGACGCCGCCCATTCACACCCCATCGAACGGCCCCTGGCGCGAGTGAGCAAGATCAAGCGCCGCGCCGGCGACTACGATGTGGACTCGGGCAAGGCCTACACCGCACGCCCGGTCATCGAACTTGAAATCTGCATGGGCCAGGCCCTGCGCACCATCGAAGTCAACCTCACCGACCGCAGCGCATTCCAGTTCCCGCTGCTGATCGGCTCCGAGGCGCTCAAGCACTTCGACGCGCTGGTCGACCCAAGCCTTAAATACGCGGCCGGCAAACCTGCCTGTGCCACCGACGCTCCCAAAGCAGAGTAATCCCGATGCGCTCTCTTACCCTCCATCTGAAAGTTCTGATCACCGTGCTGGTGTTGCTCGGCGTGGCGGTCACGGCTTATCAGATCTTCGTTCTCGGCATTCCGGTGACCGAAGACGAAACCGACGATCTGTGGAACATCGACGCCAAGGTCGAGTTCGTCGCCAGCAGCAAGGACCCGGTCAAGATCCAGATGTTCGTGCCGCCGCTGAACCGTGACTACGTCAGCCTCAACGAGAGCTTCATCTCCAACAACTACGGGGTCAGCGTCAACCGCGTGGATGGCAACCGCAAGGTCACCTGGTCGGCGCGCCGGGTCAGTGGCAACCAGACCCTGTACTACCGCCTGGTGCTGACCAAGCGCTACAGCAACGAAAAATCCACCGTCAAGGGCCCAACCTTCCGTGACAGCCTGGCCATCGACGGCCCCGAGAAGATCGCCGCCGAAGCCCTGATGGCGCCGATCCGCCAGCATTCGGCCGACGTCGAAACCTTTGTCAGCGAGACGATCAAGCGGGTCAACAACCTCAACGACGACAACGCCAAGCTGCTGCTGGCCGGCGACACGTCGCCGATGAAGAAAGCCCAGGTCATCGACCTGCTGTTGTCGATTGCCCATGTGCCGATGGAAAAGGTCCACACCATTCGCCTGGTGGCCGACACCCCGCAAACCCCCGAACTGTGGCTGCGCAGCTTCAATGGCAGCGACTGGCTGTACTTCAACCCCGACACCGGCGAGCAGGGCCTGCCAGCTGACCGCCTGCTGTGGTGGACCGGTGACGACAACCTGATCACCGTCGATGGCGGCAAGAAAGCCAACGTCACCTTCAGCATGAACAACAGCGAGATGAACGCCATCCGCCTGGCCAAGCTGACCGACGAGAACACCGACGCCGACTTCCTCGAATACTCGCTGTACGGCCTGCCGCTGCAAACCCAGCAAACCTTCATGATCATGGTGATGATCCCGATCGGCGTGCTGGTGATCCTGATTCTGCGCAACCTCATCGGTATCCAGACCCTCGGCACCTTCACCCCGGTGCTGATCGCCCTGGCCTTCCGCGAAACCCAGTTGGGCTTCGGCATCGTGCTGTTCACGGTGATCACCGCGCTGGGCCTGTCGCTACGCTCGTACCTGGAACACCTGAAGCTGCAGATGCTGCCGCGCCTGTCGGTGGTGCTGACCTTCGTCGTGGTACTGATTGCCGCCATCAGCCTGTTCAGCCACAAGCTGGGCCTGGAGCGCGGCCTGTCGGTGGCGTTGTTCCCGATGGTGATTCTGACCATGACCATCGAACGCCTGTCGATCACCTGGGAAGAGCGCGGCGGCGGCCATGCCATGAAAGTGGCAATCGGCACCCTGTTCGCCGCCTCCCTGGCGCACCTGCTGATGATGGTGCCGGAGCTGGTGTACTTCGTATTCACCTTCCCGGCGGTGTTGCTGGTGCTGGTGGGCTTCATGCTGGCGATGGGCCGCTACCGCGGCTACCGCCTGACCGAGCTCGTGCGCTTCAAGGCATTCCTGAAGAAGGCTGACGCCTGATGTTTGGCCTGATCAAGACGTGGAAAGCCCTGGAGGCCCGGGGCATCATGGGGATCAACCGGCGTAACGCGGACTATGTGCTCAAGTACAACAAGCGCAGCCTGTACCCGATCGTCGACGACAAGATCATCACCAAGGAACGCGCACTGGCAGCCGGCATCCATGTGCCGGAAATGTACGGCATCATCGAAACCGAGAAGCAGATCGAAAAGCTCGACGAGATCATCGGCGGGCGCAACGACTTCGTCATCAAGCCGGCCCAGGGCGCCGGCGGTGACGGCATCCTGGTGATCGCCGACCGCTTCGAGGACCGCTACCGCACGGTGTCGGGCAAGATCATCAGCCACGAGGAAATCGAACACCAGGTGTCGAGCATCCTCACCGGCCTGTACTCCCTTGGCGGGCACCGCGACCGCGCGCTGATCGAGTACCGGGTAACGCCAGACCAGATTTTCAAGAGCATCAGCTACGAAGGCGTACCCGACATCCGCATCATCGTGCTGATGGGCTACCCGGTGATGGCCATGCTGCGCCTGCCCACCCGCCAGTCCGGCGGCAAGGCCAACTTGCACCAGGGCGCCATCGGCGTGGGCGTGGACCTGGCCACCGGCGTGACCCTGCGCGGCACCTGGCTGAACAACATCATCAGCAAGCACCCGGACACCACCAACGCGGTGGACGGTGTGCAACTGCCGAACTGGGACGGCTTCATGAAGCTGGCCGCCGGCTGCTATGAGCTGTGCGGGTTGGGCTACATCGGTGTCGACATGGTGCTGGACCAGGACAAGGGGCCGTTGATTCTGGAACTCAACGCCCGTCCAGGCCTGAACATCCAGATTGCCAACGACACCGGGCTGACCCAGCGCACCCACGCCATCGAGGCGCACATCGAGGCGCTGGCCAAGGATGGTATTACCGAAGATGCCGAGCAGCGGGTGCGGGTTACCCAGAACCTGTTCGGGCACGTGCATCCGCGCTAGACCTGCCCCGCGAAGCAGGCGACGCGGTGGATGGCACCGGCTTCGCCGGTGTTCGCGGGTGAACCCGTTCCCACAGGGCTAGGCGCATTTCCTTCGCAGGTCTACAATCGCCCTCCTCGCTTTTACATCGCCGTCCACACTGATGCCGACCTGCACGCTTCACCCCCTGCCCTACCAGCCCGACCCCGCCGCCTATTTCGCCCGCCTGCGCCAGGCCCCCGGCGCGATCCTGCTCGACAGCGCCCGCCCCGGCGCAGTGCGCGGGCGCTTCGACCTGCTCAGCGCCTGGCCCGTGCAGCAGCTGCAAGCCGGCCCAGACGAGCAAGGCCGTGCCTTCCTCCAGCGCCTGCGCGAAGGGTTGCAGCAACTGGGTGAGGCGCAACTGCCCGCCGGCACCGAACTGCCGTTCGCCGGCGGCCTGATCGGCTACCTCAGTTACGACTTCGGCCGCCGCCTGGAACAGCTGCCAAGCCTGGCCGTCGATGACCTCGGCCTGCCCGATGCACAGCTGGGCCTGTATGCCTGGGCACTGGCCACCGACCACCTGCTTGGCACCAGCCAACTGGTGTTCCACCCAAGCCTCGGCCATGACGAACAGGCTCGCCTGATTGCCCTGTTCGAGGCTGCCGACACCGCGCCATGCGGCCCGTTCCAGTTGCTTGCGCCCATGCGCGGCGACCTGCAACCTGCGCAGTACCAGGCCGCCTTCGACCAGGTGCAGCGCTACATCCAGGCCGGCGACTGCTACCAGATCAACCTCACCCAGCGCTTTCGTGCGCCTTGCCAGGGCGACCCGTGGCACGCCTACCAGGCTCTGCGCCTGGCGTGCCCAACGCCATTCTCGGGCTTCCAGCAACTGGCCGACGGCAGCACGCTGCTGAGTTTTTCCCCCGAGCGCTTCATTCGCGTCAGCCAGGGCCAGGTGGAAACCCGCCCGATCAAGGGCACCCGCCCACGCTCGGCAGACCCTGCCGAGGACGCGCGTAATGCCCAGGAGCTGCGCCACAGCGCCAAGGACCGCTCGGAAAACCTGATGATCGTCGACCTGCTGCGCAACGACCTGGGCCGCACCTGCGAAATCGGCTCGGTGAGGGTGCCAGAGCTGTTCAGCCTGGAAAGCTACCCCAACGTCCACCACCTGGTGAGCAGCATCACCGGCCAACTGGCCGCCGACAAAGACGCCCTGGACCTGATCGGCGACAGCTTCCCCGGCGGCTCGATCACTGGCGCGCCGAAAATTCGCGCCATGCAGATCATCGACGAGCTGGAACCCACCCGCCGCGCGTTGTACTGCGGCTCGCTGCTGTACGTGGACGTGCGTGGCGAGATGGACAGCTCCATCGCCATCCGCAGCTTGCTGGTGAAGGATGGCCAAGTCAGTTGCTGGGGCGGCGGCGCAGTGGTGGCCGACTCGAACTGGCAGGCCGAATACGAGGAATCGATTGCCAAGGTGCGGGTGCTGATGGAGACCTTGCAGAGCTTGTGATCAGCCCGTCTACCCCGCCGTTTTTTGTTACCATCACCCCATTACGAGCGCACAGCGCCACAGCCAAGATGGAAACCGCCTGATGAGCCAACCCTTCGACGTCGCCGCCCTGGCCGCGACCTACGCCAACAAGTCCCCACAGGACATCCTCAAGCTCGCCTTCGAACACTTCGGCGATGACCTGTGGATCTCCTTCAGCGGCGCCGAGGATGTGGTGCTGGTGGACATGGCCTGGAAGCTGAACAAGCAGGTCAAGGTGTTCAGCCTCGACACCGGCCGCCTGCACCCGGAAACCTACCGCTTCATCGACCAGGTGCGCGAGCAGTACAACCTGCCGATCGAGATTCTCAGCCCGGACCGGGCCAAGCTCGACCCGTTCGTCAAGGACAAGGGCCTGTTCAGCTTCTACAAGGACGGCCACGGCGAGTGCTGCGGCATTCGCAAGATCGAGCCACTGCGCCGCAAGCTGGCCACCGTCAGCGCCTGGGCCACCGGCCAGCGCCGCGACCAGAGTCCAGGCACCCGCAGCCAGGTAGCCGCACTGGAGATCGACAGCGCGTTTTCCACCCCTGAACGCACCCTGTACAAATTCAACCCGCTGGCGCAGATGAGCAGCGAGGAAGTGTGGGGTTACATCCGCATGCTGGAGCTGCCGTACAACAGCCTGCACGAACGTGGCTTCATCAGCATTGGCTGCGAGCCGTGCACCCGGCCAGTACTGCCGAACCAGCACGAGCGCGAAGGGCGTTGGTGGTGGGAAGAGTCGACCCAGAAGGAATGCGGGTTGCACGCTGGCAACCTGATCAGCAAGGCCTGATTAGGCCGCTGCCGCCATTTCCAGGCCGCCGCCGCCCCGGTAGGAGCGCGCGTAGCTCGCGATGGGGCGCGCAGCGGCCCCAGGGTTTCAGCTTCGCAAGTGATTATGCCGGGCTGCCTTGCAGCCATCGCGAGCTGCGCTCGCTCCTACAGGAGGCCGCGCAGCTCGCGGTGCTTTTAATGCACCGGCAGCTCGACGCCTTCGAACAGTTCTTCGAGCTCTTGCTTGTTATGGCACTGAATGGCCTTGGCCATCACTTCGCGGGTCAGGTGCGGGGCGAATTTCTCGATGAAATCGCACATGAAGCCGCGCAGGAACGTGCCACGGCGGAAGCCGATCTTGGTGATGCTGGCTTCGAACAGCTCGCTGGCATCCAGGGCCACCAAGTCGCTGTCGAGCTTACTGTCGACCGCCATCTTGGCCACGATGCCCACGCCCAGGCCCAGGCGCACATAGGTTTTGATCACGTCGGCGTCGGCCGCGGTGAACACCACTTTCGGCGTAAGGCCGCGGTGGTTGAACGCTTCGTCGAGTTTCGAACGGCCGGTGAAACCGAACACGTAGGTCACGATCGGGTACTCGGCCACTGCTTCCAGGGTGAGCTTCGGCAGCTTGGCCAACGGGTGCCCCTGGGGCACCACCACGCAGCGGTTCCACTTGTAGCACGGCATCATGATCAAGTCGCCGAACAGCTCCAGCGCTTCGGTGGCGATGGCGAAATCGACGGTGCCGTCAGCCGCCATCTCGGCGATCTGCATGGGCGAACCCTGGTGCATGTGCAGGGCCACTTCCGGGTACTGCTTGATGAAGTTGCTGATCACCGGCGGCAGGGCATAACGCGCCTGGGTGTGGGTGGTGGCGATGGACAGCGTACCCTTCTTCTCGTTGGAGAACTCCTGGGCGATCTGCTTGATGCTTTCGACCTTGCGCAGGATCTCGCCAGCGGTAGTGATGATGCGCTCACCGGCTGGGGTTACGCGGGTCAGGTGCTTGCCACTGCGAGCAAAGACCTCAACACCCAGTTCATCCTCAAGCAAGCGGATCTGCTTGCTGATCCCCGGCTGCGAGGTGTACAGGCTCTGCGCCGTCGCGGAGACGTTGAGGTCATGGTGCGCTACTTCCCAGATGTAGCGCAGTTGTTGAAGCTTCATAGGTTTCCCTCGAATCGGCGGTAGGTCAGCGGCAGCAGGCAGCGACGAGATATAACTATATTAGTGGTTCTCGAAATAAAACTAGAACTATTTTGTTACACGCGCTTCCGACATTTCCTACAAACAGCCTTACGATTTCCTACGCCCGAGGTGCTGGGAGAGCGGCACCATGTACACCGGCACGGGCGCCAGCTGCAGCAGGCGCACCGCCGTGCGCCCCAGCGGCACATCCACCCCAGCCCCGGCACTGTGGCTGCCGAAGATCAACAGGTCGACGCACAGCCGCTGCGCCTGTTCGAGAATCACCTGCGCCGGGTCGCCCTGGCGCACCCGCACTGCCTTTATCAGGGCCAGGTCGGCATCCTCCCCCAGCTCATCGCGAAAGTTCTCCAGTACCCGCTGCTCGATGTTGGCCATCACCGTGTTGACACCCTCGCTGTGCAGCGCGTCCAGGGTCTGCTCGTCGAGGTAACTCTGCAAAAGGGATTCGGCGAATTGCCCCATGGGCTCCACCGCGTGGATCACGTACAGCTCGGCATTGAACGTGCGAGCCAGGGTCAGGGCATGCTGCATGACGAAGGGCGCGTACACACCGAGGTCGGTGGCGTACAGCATGGAGCGGATCATTCGACCTCCTCGACTGCCGCTGCGGCAGAGCAAGCTTGAGCTTAGCAGCGCGCCGGATACACGCTTTGCCGTCCGGCGCACTGCTGCCGCGGGCTGCAGCGGTTTCAGCCAGGCCGGTTGGCGCGGTCGATAAAGGCCAGTGCCTGGTGCAGCATGGCCATGCGCGGCAGGCTGCAACCGGCCGCCTGGGCCTGGGCCAGCGGCTCGGCATAGATCGCCTGAAGCTCCAGCGGGCGCTGCTGGGCGTGGTCGTGGTACATGCTCGGCCAGTAATCGGGCATCTGCTCGGTAACCCGGAACAGGTGCTCGGCATAGCCATCGGGCAGCAGGTTGCCACAGGCGGCGGCGCCCTGCACCACTTCTGCCATCAGCGCCTGGATCAGCGCGCGGCTATCGGCATCGGCCATCAGTGGCGTGGTACTGGCATTGAGCAACACCGACAAGCCGTTGTAGGGCACATTCCACACCAGCTTCTGCCAGCGCGCCTGGCCCAGGTTGGCCATGGCCTGGGAGTCGATGCCCGCAGCACGGAAAAGCCCTGCCCCCTGCTCGACGATGGCCGCCCCGCCATCACCCGCCGGGCCACTGTGGTAACCGAGGTTGACCGCACCCAGTGCCTGGTGACGGATGACCCCAGGAGCCTGGCGGTTGACGCAGATGAAGCACAGGCCGCCGAGCAGGTGCAGGTCGCTGCGCAATCGTGGGCGCAGCTGCTGCTCGACACCCAGGCCATTTTGCAGCAGCACCACCTTGGCATCGGCCGCCGCAGCCTGGTTGATAAGCGGTGCCAGCTCGGCATTGCTGGTGGCCTTGGCGCCCACCAGCAGCCAGTCGCAGGGCGGCATGTCGGCCGCGCCGGCGTAGGCCTGAACCGGCATCTGCAGTTGCCCGTGCACGGCGCTGTCCAGCGTCAAGCCCTGCTGGCGCACCACGTCGTATTCACTGCGCAACAGAAAGTGCACATCGAACCCTGCACGCGCCAGCATCAGCCCGTAAAAGCCGCCGATGGCGCCGCTGCCAATAATGCCGATACGAGGTTTGCCACGGGTCATGCGAATCTCCTTGGAATGTCGACAGGCCTTTTTACACCCTTCCACGCCCCGGGATGAACCGGCAAGTGTATCTGCGCATGCCCAAGCCCATTGTCGCGCCCCCTGTAACGCGCTAAGGTTCCGCTCCCCGCTGCGAACATTCTTGCTGCTGGGCCGCACGGGGATTGCTGGCGGCCGGCACCCGTGACCTGACGAGTAACACGATGGCTGATTTACCGATCGACGACCTAAACGTTGCCTCCAACGAGACTTTGATCACCCCCGATCAGCTCAAGAAGGAAATCCCCCTCAGCGCCAAGGCCCTGCAGACCGTAACTGCCGGCCGTGAAGTGGTGCGCAATATTCTCGATGGCAAGGACCATCGCCTGTTCGTGGTGGTCGGCCCCTGCTCCATCCACGACATCAAGGCCGCCCACGAATACGCCGAGCGCCTGAAGGTGCTGGCCGAGGAAGTGTCCGACACGCTGTACCTGGTGATGCGCGTGTACTTCGAGAAGCCACGTACCACCGTGGGTTGGAAGGGCCTGATCAACGACCCGTACCTGGATGACTCGTTCAAGATCCAGGACGGCCTGCACATCGGCCGCCAGCTGTTGCTGGACCTGGCGGAAATGGGCCTGCCGACCGCAACCGAAGCACTCGACCCGATCTCCCCGCAGTACCTGCAGGACCTGATCAGCTGGTCGGCCATCGGCGCCCGTACCACCGAATCGCAAACCCACCGCGAGATGGCCTCGGGCCTGTCCTCGGCCGTTGGCTTCAAGAACGGCACCGACGGCGGCCTGACCGTGGCCATCAACGCCCTGCAGTCGGTGTCCAAGCCGCACCGCTTCCTCGGCATCAACCAGGAAGGCGGCGTGTCGATCGTCACCACCAAGGGCAACCCTTACGGCCACGTGGTACTGCGCGGTGGCAACGGCAAGCCTAACTATGATTCGGTCAGCGTCGCCCTGTGCGAGCAAGACCTGGCCAAGGCCAAGATCAAGGCCAACATCATGGTCGACTGCAGCCACGCCAACTCCAACAAGGACCCGGCCCTGCAGCCGCTGGTGATGGAGAACGTCGCCAACCAGATCCTCGAAGGCAACCAGTCGATCATCGGCCTGATGGTGGAAAGCCACCTGAACTGGGGCTGCCAGTCGATTCCGAAGAACCTCGACGAACTGCAGTACGGCGTGTCGGTGACCGACGCCTGCATCGACTGGTCGGCGACCGAGAACACCCTGCGCAGCATGCATGCCAAGCTCAAGGATGTGCTGCCACAGCGCAAGCGCAGCTAAGGATGCAGCCAAAGAAAACGCCGGGCATTGCCCGGCGTTTTTGTGTCTGGTGTGAGCGGGCGCCCGTTCAGGCTTTGCTTGAATGGCGCTGCTGGCGCTCCATGTAGCGCTCCACGTACGAGCAGGAAGGGATCACCGTGTAACCCATCTGTTCAGCGTACTCCAGGGCCTTTTCAGTCAACGCTGCAGCGATCCCCCGGCCACGCAGGGCGTTGGGCACGAAGGTGCGATAGATATCCAGCGTCTGCTTGCCCAGGTCCATGTACGTCAGGTAGGCACGATGACCGTCCACGTTGGTCTCGAACTGATGACCGGCCTGGTCATGGTGGATGGTCAGCGCTTCACTCATCACTACTCCTCGCAGGTCTTCTTGGCAGACCCTTACCTTAACCGATGGTGGTTGATCCGGCGGAGGAACCTCAACGCCACCTCTTGCCCCTTGGACCCCGGGCCGACGGCAAACGTTCGACCGGGCCGGGCACTCCCAAATAGTAGGCACCGCAAGCGGGATTACTCAAGCAGTCAACGCTTAAAAAGTAGCGCCAACCCGCGCCCGGCGTGATGCTGGGCAACCTGGCAAGAGCAGGCGGATGTTCTGCACCTTAAGACGCCGAAGGACAGTTAAAGTCACCGTTAGTTCAACAAAAAGTTCCCGCACTACAACCGCTTGCGAGCGTCGCACGCTTTTTTCACATTTGCCCTACAATTTCTGTCGACCACCGCTCCTTGCAACATATTTTTTTGCAGTTCTTGCGCTCGGTCAGTTTACTTACTACAAGTAATGGGTACTATGTACGCCGGCCAGTTTCTCTTTTCCGAGAGATGGCTATTTAATAGAAAGTCCTTGAAGGGGAACACGATGAACAACGTTCTGAAATTCTCTGCTCTGGCTCTGGCCGCAGTTCTGGCTACCGGTTGCAGCAGCGTATCCAAAGAAACCGAAGCTCGTCTGACTGCGACTGAAGACGCAGCAGCTCGCGCTCAAGCCCGTGCTGACGAAGCCTACCGTAAGGCTGACGACGCTCTGGCCGCTGCTCAGAAGGCTCAGCAAACTGCTGACGAAGCCAACGAGCGCGCTCTGCGTATGCTGGACAAAGCCAGCCGCAAGTAATAATCCTCCCGGATTGTTATGGAGCCGACCCACTTGTGGGTCGGCTTTTTTATTGCCTGCCGAAAAGCCTTGGTCCACACACGACGAAGCCCGCCCAGGCGGTTCGCCTGAGCGGGCTCCAGGTGTGTCGCAGAACGCCTTACTGCAGTTCGGCAGGAATGCTCGACACGGTAGTTTCGGCACCCGGATTATTGACCGGTACGGCAATTTCCACAGGCATGCCGTCTTCGGCGGCCACCACGTCACGCACCATGTCCCAGTTCATGCGCAGGTTGTTGGCGAGGTCTTCACGCTTGAGCAAGGCATTGATAACGGCAGTGTGCTTATCGACTACCGACGGGTTGCCTTGGTCGTCCAGCGGCGTATGCGCCTCCAGGTAAACCTTGCCGCCACTGATACCGAACTTGTACGGCTCGTTCATGATGCGTACCGGGGTACCGACCGGCACCAGTTTCGACAACTCCAGCACGTTGTTGTTAAGCATGCGGAAGCAACCATGGCTGGTGCGCATGCCAATGCCGAACTTCTTGTTCGACCCGTGGATGAGGTAGCCCGGCACGCCCAGGGTGAACTTGAACGGGCCCAGCGGGTTGTCGGGACCCGCGGGCACCACGGCCGGGAGGATGTCGCCATCGGCGGCGTGCTCGGCGCGAATGGAAGCCGGCGGCGTCCAGGTGGGGTTCGGCGTCTTGGCGGTGATCTTGGTGTTGGCGATGGGCGAACCCCAACCTTCACGGCCAATGCCCAGCGGGAAGGTGTACACCACGTTCTGCCCTTTCGGGTAGTAGTACAGGCGGTACTCGGCCAGGTTGATCACCACGCCTTCACGCGGCCCCGGTGGCAGGATGTAGCGGGTGGGCAGGATGATCTCGGTGCCCGCGCCCGGCAACCAGGGGTCGACGCCGGGGTTGGCGGCGATCATTTCCAGGTAGCCCAGGTCGTTGGCAGTGCCGATGTCGGCGAAGGTGTCTTCGTACTTGGCCTTGATCGTGTGAACCTGGCCGACGACGTCTTCACCAGGAGGGGGCAGCGGCAGCTCCAGCGCAACGGCGGGGCCTGCTGCCAGCATGGCGGCCAGGGTCAGGCAACGGGTGACGGCGGGAAAGCGCGGCAACATCCGGTAAATCCTTCGAAAGGTGGGACAAGAGGCACGATTGTACACCCGCCTCGCTGCCAGCGGGAGGCATTGGCGGTTTCCATGCGTTTCAGATGATGAAAGGTGAGCGTAGTTCCGCGCCAGGCGCGTTACAGCTCCGGCCAGACCGGCCGCATGCCGCGGCGCTGGGCATCGAGGATCGCCCGGCACAGGTCGCACAGGCGCTCGTCGCGGTAGATGGCACGCGCAACCCCCGACCAGCGCGGCTGCGCCGGCAACAAGCCGCCACACAGGGTACGGTCGACCGGCACGCCCAATTCGAGCTGACGGGCGACCAGGTGAACGCGAATTTCCTGGCAGGCGAACAGGTCGAGCTGTTCATCGGGCTCGATCAATTGGTAGGCATGCAAGGACCAGGCAGGGCGCGGCATCGGGGGCACTCGAAACGGGGGGCGCAACCTTAGCCGAAAGCTGCCCCCGTTTAAAGCGTCACAGCAAGGGTTTTATCGCCGGCCAGGCATTTTCCAACAAGCGCTGCTGGGCACCTTGGGCCGGGTGGATGCCATCGGCCTGCATCAGCGCTGGCACACCACCTACCCCCTCAAGGAAAAACGGCACCAACGGCACCTGTTTTTCCGCTGCCAGCTGTTCATACACCTGGGCAAAGGCAGTGGTGTAGCGCACCCCATAGTTGGGCGGCAGGTGCATGCCCAGCAGCAGCACCTTGGCACCGGCGCCGCGCGCACTCTCGATCATCGACGCAAGATTTTGTTGCAATTGCGCGGGGGGCTGGCCGCGCAGCCCATCGTTGCCGCCCAGCTCCAACACCACCAGGCTCGGCTTGTGCGCTGCAAGCAGCGCCGGCAGCCGGGCCTGGCCACCTGCACTGGTGTCACCACTGATCGAGGCATTGACGACCTGATCGTCGAAACCTTCGTCCTTGAGCCGGGTCTGCAACAGTGACACCCAGCCCTGACGGCTATCCAGGCCAAAACCGGCGCTGATACTATCGCCAACAACCAGCAACGTTCCCGCCGCCGCGCTCTGGGCCAGGCAATACAGGGCCAGGCCGGCACTCAACCACCACACTCGCATCGGATTCTCCATGGGCCCCAGCATTCTCGTTGCGCAGAACCTTAGCAAAGTGGTCCCCAGCGCGGAAGGTGACCTGACCATCCTGCACGCCCTTTCCCTCGACCTGGCCCAGGGCGACAGCCTGGCCATCGTCGGCGCCTCGGGCTCGGGCAAGTCGACCCTGCTCGGCCTGCTTGCCGGCCTCGACCGGCCCAGCGCCGGCCAGGTGATCCTGGCCGGGCACGACCTCGGCCCGCTGGACGAGGACCAACGGGCGCGGGTGCGCGCCGAGCATGTGGGTTTCGTATTCCAGTCATTTCAGTTGCTCGACAGCCTCAATGCCCTGGAAAACGTGATGCTGCCGCTGGAGCTCGATGGCCGCCGCGACGCCCGTGAGCAGGCCCGCACCCTGCTGGAGCGCGTGGGCCTCGGCAAGCGCCTGGCCCACACGCCGCGCCAGTTGTCCGGCGGCGAGCAGCAGCGGGTGGCCATTGCCCGCGCCTTTGCCGCACAACCGGCGGTGCTGTTCGCCGACGAACCCACCGGCAACCTCGACAGCCACACCGGCGAACGCATCAGCGACCTGTTGTTCGAGCTGAACAAGGAGCGCGGCACCACCCTGGTGCTGGTCACCCACGACGAACGCCTGGCCCGGCGCTGCCGCCGGCACATCCGCCTGGACGCAGGGCGCCTGGTGGCGCCGGTGGAGGCCTGATGACCCACATGCCGCTGTCCCGCCTGTGCGGCCTGGCGCTGCGCCAGCTGCTGCGCGACATCCGCGCCAGCGAAGTGCGCGTGCTGTTCTTCGCGCTGCTGGTGGCGGTTGCCGCCAGCACCGCCATCGGCTACTTCGGCGCCCGCCTCAATGGCGCCATGCAGCTGCGCGCCAGCGAGTTCCTGGGGGCCGACCTGGTACTGCAAGGTAGCGCGCCCGCCCGCGACGAGCAGGTCAGTGCAGGCCTGGCCCTGGGCCTGCGCCATGCCCAGGTGGTGGAATTCACCAGCGTGGTAGGCGGTGACAGCGGCATCCAGCTGTCGAGCATCAAGGCCGCCGACAGCGCCTACCCGTTGCGCGGCCAGGTGCGCAGCGCCCCTGCCCCGTATGGGCAGGAAACGCCCGGCGGTGGCCCGGCGCCGGGGGAAGCCTGGGTCGAGCCCCGCCTGCTGGCCGCCCTTGGCCTGAAGGTTGGCGACAACATCGACGTCGGCATGAAAACCCTGCGCATGAGCCGCGTACTGACCTACGAGCCCGACCGCGCCAACAACTTCTACAGCCTGACCCCCCGGGTGATGATGAACCTGGCCGACCTGCCCGCCACCGGTGTCATCCAGCCCGGCAGCCGGGTCAGCTACCGCGACCTGTGGCGTGGCGATGCCCAGCCGCTTACCCGCTACCGCCAGGGCCTGGAGGGCAAGCTTGCGGCCAACCAGCGCCTGCTCGACACCCGCGACGGCAACCGGCAGATCGGCGGTGCCCTGGGCAAGGCCGAGCGTTACCTGAACATGGCAAGCCTGGTGGCCGTACTGCTGGCCGGGGTGGCGGTGGCCCTGTCGGCCAGCCGTTACGCCGCGCGCCGCCTGGATGCCAGTGCCCTGCTGCGCTGCCTGGGCCTGTCACGGCACCAGGCACTGGGCCTGTACTGCCTGCAGCTGGCCATGCTCGGCGTGGTCGCCGCCGTGGCGGGCGCCCTGCTTGGCTGGTTGGCGCAACTGGGCCTGTTCCGCCTGCTGCAAGGGTTACTGCCCAGCGAAGTACCCGCCGGCGGCCTGCTCCCTGCGCTGGCCGGAATGGCCACCGGGCTGGTCGCCCTGGCCGGTTTCGCCTTGCCGCCGCTGGCCGCCTTGGGCCAAGTGCCGCCGCTGCGGGTACTGCGCCGCGACCTGCTGCCGGTGCCACCGAGCAGTTGGCTGGTGTATGGCGCCGCCCTGTTTGCCCTGGGCCTGATCATGTGGCGCCTGAGCCTGGACCTGCTGCTGACGTTCGCCCTGCTCGGCGGCGGCCTGGTGGCTGCGCTGGTGCTCGGTGGCCTGCTGCTGCTTGGCCTGCAGAGCCTGCGCAAGGCGCTGGCCGGCGCGCCGCTCACCTGGCGCCTGGGCCTCGGCCAACTGCTGCGCCATCCCACCGCCGCCGCCGGGCAAGCCCTGGCGTTCGGCCTGATCCTGCTGGCCATGGCCCTGGTCGCCTTGCTGCGCGCAGAACTGCTCGACACCTGGCAGGCACAGTTGCCCAAGGACGCGCCCAACCACTTCGCCCTGAACATCCTGCCCGATGACCGCGAACCCTTCGCCCAGCACCTGCGCGAGGTGAATGCCAGTTCGGCGCCGCTGTATCCCGTTACACCCGGCCGGCTGACGCAGATCAACGGCGAACCCGTGCAGCAGTTGGTGAGCAAGGATTCGGCAGGCGAACGTGCGGTGCAGCGCGACCTGAGCCTGACCTGGGCCGCCGACCTGCCCGAGGGCAACAGCATCACTGCCGGCAGCTGGTGGCAGGCACTGCCGGGGGCCGAGGACATTCCCGGCGTTTCGGTGGAGGCGCAACTGGCCGACAGCCTTAAGCTGCAACTGGGCGACCTGCTGACCTTCGACATCGGTGGCGAGCAGCGCCAGGCCAAGGTCAGCAGCCTGCGCAGCGTGCACTGGGACAGCTTCCAGCCGAATTTCTACATGATCTTCCAACCCGGCACCCTGCAGGGGTTGCCGACCACCTACCTGACCAGCTTCTACCTGGCGCCGGGCCATGACCTTGATGTGGTGGCGCTGTCCAGGGCGTTCCCGGCCGTGACCATCCTGCAGGTGGATGCCCTGCTCGACCAGTTGCGCAGCATCCTCGCCCAGGTCACCCTGGCGGTGGAGTACGTGCTGCTGTTCGTGTTGGCAGCGGGGCTTGCGGTGTTGTTTGCCGGCTTGCAGGCAACGCTGGATGAGCGCATTCGCCAAGGCGCCCTGTTGCGCGCCTTGGGCGCGGCGCGGCCCTTGCTGGTGCGGGCGCGGCGGATCGAGTTCGGCTTGCTGGGAGCTGCCAGTGGCGCGTTGGCGGCATTGGGCTGCGAGCTGATTACCCTGGTGTTGTACCGCTATGGCTTCGACCTGCAGTGGAGCCCGCACCCGTGGTTGCTGGTATTGCCGCTGGTGGGTGCGCTGCTGGTGGGCGGGGCTGGGGTGCTGGGCACCCGGCGGGCGTTGAATGCCAGCCCGTTGGCGGTGTTGCGCGAAAGTTGAGGGTTTGCGCCGACCTGGTAGGCGCGAGCGTAGCTCGCGATGGGGCGCGCAGCGGCCCAGGCTTTCAGCTTCGCGGCTCATCACGCCGGGGCTGCTTTACAGCCCATCGCGAGCTGCGCTCGCTCCTACCGGGCTCACCGTCAACGGTGGGAACGCGATTTCCTGTGGGCATAGTGTCGCCAAGAGGCCCGGAGTTGAGGTTACCGACATAGGCCGCGCCGACCTGGTAGGAGCGAGCGTAGCTCGCGATGGGGCGCGCAGCGGCCCCAGGTATTCAGCTCACCGTCAACGGCGGGAACGCAATTTCCTGTAGGCCTAGTATCGCGAAGAGGCCGGCACTGGCAACACACACTCACTGGCCATAATGAATGCTGTTCACGTACCAGGTCGCTTCCCCGGTCGGTGTGCGCACCAGCACCTCGTCGCCCTCTTCTTTCTTGAGCAAGGCCCGCGCCATGGGCGAGTCGATCGAGATGTAGTCGTTACGCCCATAGATCTCGTCATACCCGACGATGCGAAACTTCAACGTCTCGCCCTCGTCATTCTCGATCTCGACCCAGGCCCCGAAAAACACCTTGCCTTCCTGTTGCGGCAAATAGGCCACCACCTTCACGTCCTCAAGGCGCTTGCGCAGGTAGCGGACCCGGCGGTCGATCTCGCGCAGCAACTTCTTGTTGTACTGGTAGTCGGCGTTCTCACTGCGGTCGCCCAGCGACGCGGCCCAGGTGACCTTCTGGGTAATTTCCGGGCGGTACACCCGCCACAGGTGGTCCAGCTCCTTCTTCAGGGCTTCGTGGCCTTCCTGGGTGATGATGTTGGTGCTCAACGGCGCGCTCCTCAGCGTCGGGTAATCAGGCCCTGGCGTGCGATGCGGGTCAGCTGGCCAATCACCCGCGCCGCATCTTCCCGCGCGGGCGCCTGGATGACGGCCAGGTCGAAACGGTCATTGGCGTAGGGTTCAAGGTGGCAGCCGGCTTCGGCGAACTGGATCAGAAAGGCGCGGGCCTGGCCTTTGCGGCGCGACAAGCCTTCAAGATGGCGCAGGAGCGTGGGCTGATGCTGGCCACCGAGCAGGATGCGCGGTGTGCGGGAGGCCTGGCTGGCAGGCAATGGGCTCAAGCAGACACTGGTACGTGGGCAACTCATGGAGGTTTTCTCCGCCTCGCGAATCCCGCTGGGCAGCGGTGGGAGGCGTCACCGAACCAGCGCTTTAGCGGTATTTCGGAGGGCACACGATCGGAGCCGTCCCGCGCCCCGCAAGTAGCTGTTTAAATCGGCGCAGGCGGTATGCTAGAGCGACACGCCGCAAGCTGCAAGCCCCAAGCTGAAAGTGATCGGCTTGAGGCTTGCAGCTTGCGACGTGCAGCTTGTTGCTGCTCAGCGAGCGATCAAGCGGTCGAGGGAGAAGCGCCCGGCGCCTTCGATCATCACCGCGACGGTGCCCGCCAGCAGGGCCAGGGCGAACTCATAGCCATTGTTGGACATGAACAGGCCGTTATGGATGTGCACCGAGAAGATCGCAACCACCAGCGTCACGCTCAATGCCAGGGCCGCCGGGCGGGCCAGCAGGCCGATCACCAGGGCCAGGCCGCCGAAGAACTCGGCGCTGCCGGACAACAGCGCCATCAGGTAGCCCGGTGCCAGGCCGATGCTTTCCATCCACTGGCCGGTGCCTTCCAGGCCGTAGCCGCCGAATAGGCCAAAGAGCTTCTGGGCACCGTGGGCCATGAAGATCACGCCCACCAGGATACGTATCACGCTGAGGCCGCTGCCGGCGCGGGTGGAAAGGATGTTGGAGATTGCGTTGTTCATGGGGAAGCGTCCTTGAAACTGAGAAGTTGTGTTGGGATGGGCGCCATCATAATCAATCTGATAGATATGAAAATCGCAAAAAACCCAACATAACAATCGACAAAATCGATTTGTCAGCGTTTGGCCACACGCTCCAGTGCCGTGCGTTCACGGTTGAACGCCAAAAAGTACTTGTTGACGCTGTTGACGAAATTGACCGGCCCCATGCCGACCTGCTCCATGGCCACCCGCTCGGTCTGGAAGAACCACTGGTTGCCGTTGAGGCCGCGCTTGCGAGCCTCGGCGCGGATGGCCTGCACCCGCTCCGGGCCAAGGTTGTAGGCGGCCAGCACGAACGCCATGCGCTCACGCTCGTTGATCTGCGGGCTGGAGAAGAACTTGCGGCGAATCAGCGCCAGATAACGTGCGCTGGCCTGGACATTGCCCTCGACCGTGGCGGTGTTGCTCACCCCAACCCGCTGCGCCGCCGACGGGGTGATCTGCATCAGGCCGTGGGCGCCGCCACTGCCGCGCGCTGCAGGGTCCAGGGTGGACTCCTTGAACGCCAGCGCCGCCAGGTTGAGCCAGTCGATCTGCTGCGCCGCGCCATGCTTTTGCAGCACCGGGCGCAGCAAACTCAGGCGCTGGCGGTCCTTGTGCGCCAACGGGTTGTGCACGCGGTACTGGCGCCGGTAGATACGCTCGAAGGCGGCATCCTGGTTCTCCGGGGGCCGGTAGCCCTGCAGGAAACGGTCGACCGTGGCCAGCAGCATCGTCGCATCACGCCGCACATACCAGCGCATGGCCTGCGGCTGGCCCAGTTGCAGGCGGGTGTCCAGGCGCAGCTTGGGCATCACCCGGGCCCAGCGCTGGGCAATCGGCCGCTCCACCACGGTCAGTGGGTAGATGCCGGCCTGCACCATCTCCAGCACATCCTCCACCGCCAGGGTGGCATCGACCCACTCGATCTTGATGGGCGGGCGCTTGCGCAACGCCAGTTGCTGGTTGATCTGCTGGATCACCGCGCCCGCAGCACTGGCGCTGGTCAAGGCGATGGTGCGCCCAGACAGCTGCTCGACCCGGGTATAGCTGCGCCCGCCCTTTTGCCCCACCAGCAGCAACGGCACCCGGTCCAGCACCGGCGCGCTGCTGCTGACCGCACCCACCACGGCCGGGTCGAGCAATTCGCCGGGCGCGGCCAGGTCGCCCTCCCCACGCTGCAGGGCACCAAGCAACTGTTCCTTGGCCCGTGGAATGATCTTCAGGCGGATCTGCTGGCCGTCACCGGCGCGGGCGTTGAGGTAGTGTTCGAGGCCACGCAGGCGGTAGTACTCGATGCCCACCGGCTCCCCCTTGATCTCCCCGGAGCTGTTGCGGCTCTGGTTGACCAGCACCCGCAGCACCTTGCTGCTGCGGATCTGCTCCAGGTCACGGGCCTTGCTCGCCGGCATGGCCTGTTGCGGCCCTGGCAGGCGTGCAAAGGCCGGACCGACGGTCATCAGCCCAAGCATCAGCAGCAGGGTCGCCAGGTATCGCAGCATGCGGATTCGTGTCCGTGGTCGGTGGGCGGCAGCCATGGTGGGACGTGCATTTTCTCGAAAAGACCGTAAATGACCTCGGCAACCGGCTGAAGTTCTTGGTTTTTTCCGATTATCACGCTTTTTGCTATGCTGGCCGCCCCGCGGCACGAGGTAGCACCATGCAACTGATCGATATCGGCGTCAACCTGACCAACAGCAGTTTTCACGACCAACAGGCGGCCATCGTCGAGCGCGCCATCGAGGCTGGCGTGACGCAGATGGTGCTCACCGGCACCAGCCTTGCGGTCAGTGAACAGGCCCTTGAGTTGTGCCAACAACTCGACGGCGACGGCCAGCACCTGTTCGCCACCGCCGGGGTGCACCCCCACGATGCCACGTCCTGGGATGGCAATAGCGAGCGGCAATTGCGCCAGCTGCTGGCTGAAACCCGGGTACGCGCCGTGGGCGAATGCGGCCTGGACTTCAACCGCGACTTCTCCCCTCGCCCACTGCAGGAAAAAGCCCTGGAAGCGCAATTGGCCCTGGCCGCCGAACTGCGCCTGCCGGTGTTCCTGCACGAACGCGACGCCAGCCAGCGGCTGCTGGCCATCCTCAAGGAATACCGCGACCACCTGCCCGCCGCCGTGGTGCACTGCTTCACGGGCGAGCGCGAGGCACTGTTCGCCTACCTGGACATGGACCTGCACATCGGCATCACCGGCTGGATCTGCGACGAACGCCGCGGCACGCACCTGCACCCGCTGGTGGGCAACATCGCCGAAGGCCGGCTGATGCTGGAAAGCGATGCCCCCTACCTGCTGCCACGCAGCCTGCGGCCAAAACCGAAAAATGGTCGCAACGAGCCGGCGTTCCTCGGTGAAGTGCTGCGCGAAGTGGCCCTGCACCGTGGTGAAAGCCTGGAGCATTGCGCCGCCCACACCACCGCCACGGCAAAGGCCTTCTTCCAGTTAACTTGACCCATGTCATGACGGCTTCTCAAAGCAGCGGGCACAATGATGGCACCTTGCCAATACTGTTTCCGCTCAACTCAGAGAAGACCTACCCATGGGTGCCTGGCTTAGCAATATTTCCCTCAAGTACAAATTCTGGGCCGTCAATGCGGTGGCCTTCGTCACCACCCTGCTGCTGGTGCTGTATGCCGTGCACCTGGAGCAACGCGCCCGCATCGAGGCCGCCCAGGCCCAGGCGCAAGCCCAGGCCGAGCTGCTGGCGGCCTGGCCCGCCGGGCAAGCCCTGCCGCGCCAGGCCAACGTGATTGCCTGGCAACCCGGCCAAACGCCGACCTTTGCCGGCGAGCGCCTGGATGCACTGGGCAACGCCCAGGGCTGGGTCGAACTGCCCGCCAGTTCCCTGCTCGGCGACAACCCGTTGCACGGTGCCCAGGTGCTGCGCCACGGCGACCAGCAGGTGGCGGTACTGGCCCAGGCCCCGAGCCTGCGCCAAGTATTCCTCGAACGCTTCGGCAACTATGCGGTGTGCGTGCTGATCCTGATGCTGGCCATGCTCGGCGCCTCGCAACTGCTGATCCGCTTCCTGCTCAGCCAGCTCAATACCCTCAAGGATGTGATGCTGCACGTGGAGAAAACCGGCGACCTGTCGGCCCGCGTGCCCCTGGCCTGCGGCGACGAAGTCGGCCAGATGGCCGGCGCCTTCAACGCCATGCAGACCACCTACCACCGCGTGGTCAGCACGGTCGCCCACACCGCCGCGCAGCTCGACTCGGGCGCCGCGCGCCTGGCAGCCAGCATGAACGACGTGCGCCACGGCATGCTCGGCCAGCAGAGCGAAACCGACCAGGCCGCCACGGCCATCAACGAGATGACCGCCACGGTGCACCATATCGCCCAGCACGCCGGCGCCACCCGCGACCTGTCGCAGACAGCCGACACCCTGGCCGGTAGCGGCCAGCACGTGGTCAGCCGCGTGCAGGACTCGATCGCCGGGCTGTCCAGCGGCGTGCAGCAAACCGCCGAAATGATTCGCCAGCTGGCCGAGGACAGCCAGAAGATCAACGGTGTGGTGGGGGTCATCCACAGCATCGCCGAGCAAACCAACCTGCTGGCCCTCAACGCCGCCATCGAGGCGGCCCGTGCCGGCGACCTGGGCCGTGGCTTCGCCGTGGTGGCCGACGAGGTGCGTAACCTGGCCAAGCGCGTGCAAACCTCCACGGATGAAATCACCCACATGGTCGCCGACCTGCAGGCCGGCACCCGCGATGCCGTGGAGTTCATGCAGGAGAGCTCGTACAAGGCCGACGATTGTGTCAAGCAGGCCCAGGAAGCGGGCGCCGCCCTGGCCGAGATCACCGATGCGGTGGCGCAGATGCGCGAGAGCAACACGCAGATCGCCGTGGCCGCCGAGCAGCAAAGCCAGGTGGCCGAGGAAATGAACCGCGCAGTGGTGAGCATCCGCGACGTCACCGAAGACACCGTGCAGCAAACCGTCGGCTCGGCCACCACCAGCAGCGAGCTGGCGACCTTGGCCGGCGAGCTAAACAAGGTGATAGGCCAGCTGAAGCTATAGTCACCATAGCCAGCCTCGATTGGCCCCATCCCCGGGGCCGCACTAAGCTTTGGGCATGACTGCGAGGAATTGCCCATGAGCAAACGTCTGCCCAACCTGCACGCCTGGCAATGGCGTGGCTACCATCACAACCATCGTCACCCGACCAACCTGGTGCTGCACCTGATTGCCGTGCCGCTGTTCATCCTCGGCGCGCTGTTGGTGTTGTCGGGCCTGTTCGGCCTGGACCTGGGGCAGTTAGCGGTGGGCGTCATCGCCCTGATTGCCGGGCTCGGCCTGCAGCGCCATGGGCACCGCCTGGAGGCTGAACAGCCGGAACCGTTCGCCAACCGCAAGGATGCCGTGCAGCGGCTTTTGACCGAACAGTTCATCACCTTTCCGCGCTTCTTGTTGAGCGGGTCGTGGTGGAAGGCCTGGCGGGAACGGCACAGGCATCGTCACTGAACGCTGGAGATGCTTAGGCGGAAAAATCACCACTAGCTGATTTACAAATCCCTGTAGGAGCGGGCTTGACCCGCGAAGCAGGCAGCGCAGTGCATGGCACCGGCTTCGCCGGTGTTCGCGGGGCAAGCCCGCTCCTACACAGCTAGGCAAACACCGTCACAGTCTGCCGGCTCAGCGCCAGCAATTCCCCCTCCGCCGTCCACAGCGAAGCCGCAGCATGGCCATAGCCATCACGGGCATGCTCGGTTTCCACGCAATACCGGCACCAGTCCACCGTCGTCAGCGGCGCCACCGGCTGGATGAACTCGATGGTCCAGGTCAGGGTACTGCCTGCAGCAGGCTGCTTGAGAAACGGCATCAGGCTCGGCGGCCAGGCATCGACCAAGGCCAGCAGGTGCGCCTCGTTGACCTGCACCTGGGCCACATCCCGCAAGCGCACCCAACCGCCCATCCGGCGCGATGCATTGCCACTGAACGGCAACCCGCCCACCGCCCAGCGCAACGCCACATGGCGCATGAATTCCGGGGTAACGCCGGGAATATGAGGCAACTCAGGGGCGGCGTCTTCAAGCGCCTTCATTTCCATGGCCGGCAAGGCTGGCACCTGCACCACCGAAGGCCGGCCCGCCCCGAAGTTGCCCTGCACCAGGGTCACCACCTGGCCATCCTGCACGGCACGCCCGAGCAGCGTGCTCACCGCTTTGCCCTCGCGCAGCACCTCGACCTCGAAGCGGGTCGGCACATCGGCGGCGGCCGGGGCAACGAAGCTGATGGCCAGGGAGCGCACCGGGCGGTCGTCAGTGAGTTTGAGGCGCATGGCCTCCAAGGCCATGGCGGCCATCAGGCCACCAAAGGCCGCACGCCCCTGGGCCCAATCTGGCGGAATGCTGACTGCCTCGGGGTTGGCCCGCACGGCGTCGAGCAGTTGATCGAAATTCATGGGCCAGCTCCTGCGGGCAGCGATGGGTGTTTGCCCATACTAGCCAGCAAAGCAACACCGATCAGCCCGCATATCGGTCATTTGCCGGGCTGGCGATGCGCCAGCGCCGCCTGTAACGCCTCCAACGTGGCGTCGGACTGGCGCTCAGCCTCATGCAGCTCCTGCTCCCAGTCGACCTTGCAGGGCGCAAGGTCGGCATGATCGCGTGCCTGCAGCAGCCATTGCAGGCGGTCGTGCCAATGGCCCAGGTCAGCCTGGGCCGCCTTCAGCAGGCGCCGCAACGGCTTGCCGGCATGGTCGAGCTGCGGGTACTCCTCGTCGCCATAGCGCGCCCGCTTGATCAGCAGGCGCAGGCGGTGGCGGTCATGCGCGGGGTCCTTGAGGGCTTCACCCAGCTTGGCCCACTGCTTGACCAGGCGCTTGTCGATGCGCTTCTCCAGCGACCTGGCCAACCCTTCGCGATCTGCCGCACGCAAAAACAACGGAAAGGCATCGACGATCGCCAGCACCCGGGTCAGTTGCGGGCTGGCAGCTACACTGGCGAAGGTGCCCGCACGCCCCTGCAGGCGACGCTGCCCGGCCTCTGCCTGGCCACGAGCAAGCAACTCCGCCGCCAGCACCTCGCGGTCGCGCAACGGCGTGGTCAGGGTGCCCAGCGACTGGGCGGCATGCTCCAGTTGCTCCACCCCCGGCAAGCCACGCAAAGGCCGCAACAGGCTGCGCAAACGCCGCAGGCTGATGCGCAGGTCATGCAGCGCCTCACTGTCGGTATCGGCCGCCAAACGTTCGCGACAGGCCAACAGGCGCACCTGCAGGGTCAGCAACTGGGCAACCACATGATCGAGCATGGCAGACATAGGGTGCCCTCTGGTCAACGGCCTGCGCGGGATTCACGAATGTAGAAACGGGCCTTCTCAGACTTGCGGGTGCAACCCTCGTAGCCTTCGAACTGCTGCTGGGTCTTGGCCCCGGTCAGCAGCGACAGCGCCTTGGAATAGCTGACGGTGCCGGCGAAGCCTTCGGCCTTGGCCAGGTCCAGCTCCTTCCAGGCAGCGTCCAGCTGGGAGGCGCAGCTGTCACGGTAGGCCGTCTTGCCCGCGCAACCAGCCAGCGCCAGGGCAATCAGAGGAAGGCAGATCCAGGCTTTCATGGGTGTTACCTCAAAAGAGTGAAGAGTGGCTGTTCGACGCATTGGCCAAGCAAAAGTGCCGCGCCTGAAAAGCTTTGCGCAGATGCTCTCAGCTTAGTTCAGCGCGGTCTACATTGAAGCACAGGCGGCCATGGGTGCATTGTAGGAAGAGGGTTACATCAGCCGGGGGAACATTCATGAGCAAACGCGTGGCACTGGTGTTGGGATCGGGGGGAGCGCGCGGCTATGCCCACATCGGCGTGATCGAGGAAATCGAGCGGCGCGGGTATGACATAGCCTGCGTGGCGGGCTGCTCGATGGGGGCGGTGATTGGCGGGATCTACGCCGCGGGCAAGCTCGCCGACTACCGCAACTGGATCGAGAGCCTGGACTACCTGGACGTGTTGCGCCTGGTCGATGTGAGCTTTCGCCTCGGCGCCATCCGCGGCGACAAGGTGTTCGGGCAAATCCGCAAGATCGTTGGCGACATGAACATCGAGCAACTGCGTATCCCCTACACGGCGGTGGCAACGGACCTGACCAACCAGCAGGAGATCTGGTTCCAGGAAGGCTGCCTGCACCAGGCCATGCGTGCCTCAGCGGCCATTCCCAGCCTGTTCACCCCGGTGATGCAGGGCAACAGGATGCTGGTCGACGGCGGTATTCTCAACCCGTTGCCGATCGTGCCGGTGGTGTCGAGCCACTGCGACCTGATTATCGCGGTCAACCTCAACGCCACCAACCAGAAGCAATACCAGTTGCCGGTGATCGAGCGCCCGGCAGCCTTCAAGATGCGCTTCGATGCCCTGCTCAGCTCGCTGGGCTCGCGCCTGCCGTTTCGCCGCAAGCCCGCCGAGGAGCTGGTGCGTATCGAACAGGAAATCGTCGCCGAGGCCCTGGCGCCGCCCAACCCGTGGCTGGCCGACGCGGCCAGCCCCGAGAGCCAGCAACCGGCTGCAGCGCCGGAACGTGAAGGGGCACCGAAGTCGGCCACCGGCTCGTTCATCATCGACAACGTGGGGCCGGCGTCGCTGCTGGACCTGATCAACCAGAGCTTCGAGGTGATGCAGACGTCGTTGGCGCAGTACAAGATCGCCGGGTATCCGCCGGATGTGCTGATCAACGTGCCGAAGCGGGTGTGCCGGTTCTTCGAGTTCTACAAGGCGCCGGAGTTGATCGCCTTGGGGCGGGAAATTGCGCGGGATACGCTGGACAACTATGAGGGCGTGAAGCGCTAGCCTGGGTGGGCCTATTCGCGGGCAAGCCCGCCCTCATGGAACAAAACATAACTATCTGATTTAACCGACAATCCTGTAGGAGCGAGCGCAGCTCGCGATGGGCTGCAAAGCAGCCCCAGCACTATGAGCCGCGAGGCTGAAACCCTGGGGCCGCTGCGCGCGCCATCGCGAGCTGCGCTCGCTCCTACCGGGGGCGGCGCTGGCCTGGAGATGGGCGCTTGATCGGCAGCCCAGGGTTGTGGTGTAGGTCAAGCGCCGGTGTTCGCGTGTCGCATTGTCGGGCACCCTGCGCGACAGCGCAGCCCGCGAGGGCTGGGTTATCTCCTGCAACACAAATGAAACAGGCCGCACAAGGCGGCCTGTTTCGTCATGCACCCATCACTCAGTAGCGGGTGATGTCGGCACTGCCTTCGAGCTGCTTGCGGTACGCCGCAAAGTCCTGCTGGCCGGCACGCGAGGCGAGGTAGCGGCGGATCTGCTGCTTCTCGTCATCGCTGGCCGCGGCACCTTCGTTCACGCCCTTGAGCTGCAGCACAACCAGGCTGCCATCGGCCAGGACCACGCTGCCGTATACCGGCTTGTCCTTGGCTTGCGGCTTGGCCAGGCGGAACAGCGCCTGCAGTTCGGCCGGGTCGATACCGTCCTGGCCACGGGTAGCCGCTTCGTGCGCCTGCCAGGTTTGCCCGTCGTGGGCACCGGCGGCGGCAATCGAACCATCACGCAGGCCAGCGATCAGCTTGTCCGCCTTGGCCTTGAGTTCGGCAGTTGCCTTCTCCTTGGCCAGGTGTTCGCTGATGTTCTTGGCCACGGTTTCCAGCGGCATCTGCTCAGGCTTGCGGTGTTCCTTGACGCGCAGCACCACGGTGGTTTCCGGGTCCAGCTCGATGGCGGTGCTGTTGGCACCTTCATCCAGCACTTCCTCGGAGAACGCCGCCTGGATCACGCCGCGGTTGGCGGTGATGCCCTCGCCGCCTTCACGGCCGAACGGCTTGGAGGTCTGCACCTTGAGGTTCAGGTCCTGGGCCGGCTGGGCCAGGTCGGAAGCCTCGTAGGCAGCGTCCTGCAGCTGTTTGGCGGCGTCGACGTAACGCTGCTCGACCAACGGGGTCTTCAGGTCACGGGTCAGCTTGTCTTTCAGGCTGGCGAAGCTCGGCACTTCCGGCGCCTGCTTGCCCAGCAGCTTGATCAGGTGGTAGCCGAACTCGGTACGCACCGGTGCCGACACCTGGCCATCGTTGAGCTTGTACAGGGCGCTTTCGAAGGCCGGGTCGTACACGCCCGGGCCTGCAAAGCCGAGGTCGCCGCCATTGCTGGCTGAACCTGGGTCCTGGGAGAACTCCTTGGCCAGCTTGGCGAAGTCTTCGCCCTTGGCCAGGCGTTGCTCGATCTCTTCGGCACGGGCCTTGGCCTGGGCGTCGGTGACCTTGTCGTTGACCTCGATGAGGATGTGCGCGGCGCGGCGCTGCTCGGCAAGGTTGGCGATGTCTTTCTCGTACTGCGCCTTGAGCTCGTCGTCGGTGACCTTGACCTGGTCGAAGAACGCCGATTTCTTCAGCTCGATGTAGTCGATAACCACCTGGTCAGGGGTCATGAACTCCTTGGCGTGCTGGTCGTAGTGAGCCTTCACCTCGTCATCGCTGATCTTGACCGCGGCCGGGTTGGCCTTGAAGGTCAGGGAAGCGAAGTCGCGGGTCTGGTTCTCCAGGCGTGCGAAGGCGTCCACCTGCTTGTCGGTAACGAAGCTGCTGCCGGCAATGCCGGTGCGCAGTTGGCCGATCAGCATTTCCTCGGCGAGCATGTCGCGGAATTGCATCCGGCCATAGCCCATCTGGCGAATGACCTGGTCGAAACGGTCAGCGCTGAACTTGCCGTCCACCTGGAATTCCGGGGTTTGCAGGATCACTTGATCCAGCGCAGCCTCGGAGAAGGCGAACTTGGCGTCCTGGGCACCTTCAAGCAGCAGCTTGCGATCGATAAGGCCCTTGAGGGCAGCATCGCGCAGCAGCTTTTCGTCCAGCAGCGCCGGGTCGAAGTCCTTGCCCAGCTGTTGCATGAGCTGACGGCGCTGCATGTCGGCGGCCTGGCCCAGCTCGTTCTGGCTGATGGTCTGGCCGTTCACCTTGGCCGCGTCCTGGCTATGGGTGGCAGCTTTGAAAATGGCATCGAAGCCGGTCAACGCCATCAACACGACGATAAGGCCGATGATGGTCTTGGCAATCCAACCTTGTGAATTGTCCCTGATATTTTGCAGCATGCGTCCCCCAGAAACGGTTGTACCACTGCGTCGACAACCGCGGAGCGTGGGTAGAATCCTGATAAAAGAAAGGCGCATCCGAGGATGCGCCTTTGCTTAGCAAACGTGTCAGGCGGGAACGTTTGCGCCCCGCCGTCACCGTGCTCGGACCAGGCCTGGCCGGGTCCGGCTGAAAGACGACTTAGTTGACGGCGTCTTTCAGGCCTTTGCCTGCCTTGAAACCTGGAACCTTGGCAGCAGCGATCTTGATCGCCTTGCCGGTTTGCGGGTTACGGCCAGTGCGCTCGGCGCGGTCTTTGACCGAGAAGGTGCCAAAGCCAACCAGAACGACGTCGTCGCCTGCTTTCAGGGCGCCAGTTACGGAGTCGATCACAGCGTCCAGAGCTTTGCCGGCGGCAGCCTTGGAAATGTCAGCCGATACAGCGATAGCGTCAATCAGTTCCGACTTGTTCACTCTAAGTCCCCTTATATCTCTATTGAGTTTGTTTCTAAGTATGTAATGAAAAGCTTATGAAACGTGCGCTGGGTGGCCTGTTGACAATCGCGTGCCGCTTTATAGCAAGGCCCCGAAAAAACTGTCAAGGAAAGCCCCCCAACCAAAAACTACTAATGCGTGCTGATTCTTTCCTTAGCATCGCCGTCGCGCTTTTCATCTTTCGCGACAATCTCAGGAGCCACATCTGGCAAGGGCTCCGGGGCGTATTGCAGCGCAATTTGCAGGACTTCGTCAATCCATTTGACCGGTTTGATCTGCAGATCCTGTTTAATATTTTCCGGAATTTCCTTCAGATCGCGAACATTCTCCTCGGGAATGATCACGGTCTTGATCCCGCCACGGTGTGCCGCCAGCAGTTTTTCCTTCAGCCCACCAATGGCCAACACCTGGCCACGCAGGGTGATTTCGCCGGTCATGGCCACATCGGCACGTACCGGAATCTGCGTCAGCGCCGACACCAGCGCGGTGCACATGCCAATACCGGCACTCGGGCCGTCCTTGGGCGTGGCGCCTTCGGGCATGTGGATGTGCACGTCGTGCTTCTCGTGGAAGTCGGCAGCAATGCCCAGGCTGCGGGCGCGGCTGCGCACCACGGTTTGCGCGGCGGTGATCGACTCGACCATGACATCGCCCAGGGAGCCCGTCTTGATCAGCTGGCCCTTGCCGGGGATGACAACCGACTCGATGGTCAGCAGTTCGCCGCCCACCTGGGTCCAGGCAAGGCCGGTGACCTGGCCGATCTGGTCCTGCTGCTCGGCCAGGCCATAACGGAACTTGCGCACGCCGAGCAGGTGCTCGAGCTGTTCGCCAGTGACCTTGACCTTGACCTGCTTGTGCCCGGTATGTTCCTTGACCACCTTGCGGCACACCTTGGCGATCTGCCGCTCCAGGCCACGCACGCCGGCTTCACGGGTGTAGTAACGGATGATGTCGCGAATCGCCGAGACGTCGATCTCCAGCTCTTCCTTCTTCAAACCGTTGGCCTTGACCTGCTTGGGCGTCAGGTACTTGACCGCGATGTTGATCTTCTCGTCCTCGGTGTAACCCGGCAGGCGGATGACTTCCATGCGGTCGAGCAGCGCCGGCGGAATGTTCATCGAGTTCGAGGTGCACAGGAACATCACGTCCGAGAGGTCGTAGTCAACCTCCAGGTAGTGGTCGTTGAAGTTGTGGTTCTGCTCGGGGTCGAGCACTTCCAGCAGCGCCGACGCCGGGTCGCCGCGCATGTCGCTGCCCATTTTGTCGATTTCATCGAGCAGGAACAGCGGGTTGCGAACGCCCACCTTGGTCATTTTCTGGATCAGCCGGCCAGGCATGGAACCGATGTAGGTCCGGCGGTGGCCACGAATCTCGGCCTCGTCACGCACGCCGCCCAGGGCCATGCGCACGAACTTGCGGTTGGTGGCGGCAGCGATCGACTCGGCCAGCGAGGTTTTACCCACGCCAGGCGGGCCAACCAGGCACAGCACCGGGCCGCGGATCTTCTTCACCCGCTTCTGCACGGCGAGGTATTCAAGGATGCGTTCCTTGACCTCTTCCAGGCCGTAGTGGTCGGCATCGAGGATTTCCTCGGCCTTGGCCAGGTCCAGGCGCACCTTGCTCTGGGCCTTCCACGGCACCTGCACGAGCCAGTCGAGGTACGAGCGAACCACGGTGGCCTCGGCCGACATCGGCGACATCTGCTTGAGCTTGTTCAGCTCGGCCTGGGCCTTGGCCAGGGCATCTTTGGGCAGGCCAGCGGCTTCGATGCGCTTTTTCAGCTCTTCGACTTCGTTGTGGCCTTCGTCGCCATCGCCGAGCTCCTTCTGAATGGCCTTCATCTGCTCATTCAGGTAGTACTCGCGCTGGCTGCGCTCCATCTGTTTCTTGACCCGGCCACGGATACGCTTCTCGACCTGCAGCAGGTCGATTTCCGCATCCAGCAGCGCCAGCACGTGTTCGACGCGGGCGGTGAGGTCGACGATCTCGAGGATTTCCTGCTTCTGCTCGATCTTCAGCGCCATGTGCGCGGCCATGGTATCGACCAGGCGACCGGGCTCTTCGATGCTGTTGAGCGACGACAGCACTTCGGCCGGGACTTTCTTGCCCAGCTGCACGTACTGCTCGAACTGCGACAGCAGCGTGCGCACGAAGACTTCCGACTCGCGCTCGGCGCTGTCGGTTTCGTCGATCAGGGAAACTTCGGCACGGATGTGCCCTTCAACTTCGGTGAAACGCTCCACAGCGCCCCGCTGCTCGCCCTCGACCAGCACCTTGACGGTACCATCAGGCAGCTTCAGCAGTTGCAGCACAGTGGCGACGGTGCCCACGCGATACAGGGCGTCTTCGCCTGGATCATCGTCGGCGGGGTTCTTCTGGGCCAGCAGAAGGATCTGCTTCTCGCCCGTCATCGCAGCCTCAAGGGCCTCGATGGACTTTTCACGCCCCACGAACAGCGGGATGACCATGTGCGGATAAACGACGACATCGCGCAATGGCAAAAGAGGCAAGTCGAGGGTGGTCTTCATGATTTCGCCTCTACAGCGGCCTTATGGCCGGAAACCGGTGGAAATGTTGCCTGGACCTAATGTGGGGGCACGCTTGGCAAATTACAAGCGCTTGTGCAGGAAAAGCAGAAAGGGGCCCGTAGGCCCCTTACTGACTTGCTGCCATTGCCCGGCAACCGCCTGGATCAGGCGTCGGGTGCGGCTTTGGCGTGCGGCTCGCTGTTTTCGTAGATCATCAGCGGCTGCGAGGTGCCCTCGATAACGCTCTCGTCGATAACCACCTTGCTGACATCCTTCTGCGAAGGGATCTCGTACATGGTGTCGAGCAGCACGCCTTCAAGGATCGAACGCAGGCCACGGGCGCCGGTTTTGCGCTCCAGGGCCTTGCGTGCAACGGCCTTGAGGGCGTCGCTGCGGAACTCAAGGTCCACGCTTTCCATTTCGAACAGCTTGGCGTACTGCTTGGTCAAGGCGTTCTTCGGCTCGGTGAGGATCTGCATCAGTGCAGCCTCGTCCAGCTCGTCGAGGGTTGCCAGAACCGGCAGACGGCCAACGAACTCGGGGATCAGGCCAAATTTCACCAGATCGTCTGGCTCCACTTCGCGCAGCGATTCACCGACCTTCTTGCCCTCTTCCTTGCTGCGTACTTCGGCGCCAAAGCCGATGCCACCTTTGGTGGAGCGGTTCTGGATGACCTTTTCCAGGCCGGAGAAGGCGCCACCGCAAATGAACAGGATGTTGCGGGTATCGACCTGCAGGAATTCCTGTTGCGGGTGCTTGCGGCCACCTTGCGGCGGAACCGAAGCCACGGTGCCTTCGATCAGCTTCAACAGCGCCTGCTGCACGCCCTCACCCGAAACGTCACGGGTGATGGACGGGTTGTCCGACTTGCGCGAAATCTTGTCGATTTCGTCGATGTAGACAATCCCCATCTGGGCCTTTTCCACGTCGTAGTCGCACTTCTGCAGCAGTTTCTGAATGATGTTCTCGACGTCCTCACCCACGTAACCGGCTTCGGTCAGGGTGGTGGCGTCAGCAATGGTAAACGGTACGTTCAGCAGGCGTGCCAGGGTTTCGGCGAGCAGGGTCTTGCCCGAGCCGGTTGGCCCGATCAGCAGGATGTTGCTCTTGCCGAGTTCAACCTCGTCGCCCTTCTTGTCACGCTGGTTCAGGCGCTTGTAGTGGTTGTACACCGCTACCGCCAGGACCTTCTTAGCGCGCTCCTGACCAATGACGTACTGGTCCAGGATGCCGCTGATTTCTTTCGGCGAAGGCAATTTGTGCGCGCTGCTCTCGGCCTGGGCTTCCTGCACCTCCTCACGGATGATGTCGTTGCACAGGTCGACGCACTCGTCGCAGATAAATACCGAGGGCCCGGCAATCAGTTTGCGCACTTCGTGCTGGCTTTTGCCGCAGAAGGAGCAATAAAGCAATTTGCCGCTGTCCTCGCCGTTACGGGTGTCAGTCATTCGATCGATCCAATCCGGTAGGCTTGCAACACAAGATGAAGGCAATTGCGGGCTTTTTCAAGTCCGCAGGTAGGCGCGCTGCGCGCCTACCTGCTCCGGCACCCTGGTTCAGGAGGCCAGTTGCCGCTTGTCGTAGACCGAGTCGATCAGGCCGTACTCGGCCGCGCGCGAGGCGCTCATGAAGTTGTCACGCTCGGTGTCGCGCTTGATGGTCTCGAGGTCCTGGCCGGTGTGGTAGGCCAGCAGCTCGTTCAGGCGCGCCTTGATGTTGAGAATTTCCTGGGCGTGGATCTCGATATCGGTCGCCTGGCCCTGGAAACCGCCCAGTGGCTGGTGAATCATCACCCGCGAGTTCGGCAGGCAGTGACGCTTGCCCTTGGCACCGGCGGCCAACAGGAAGGCGCCCATGCTGCAGGCCTGGCCGATGCAGATGGTCGAGACGTCTGGCTTGATGAACTGCATGGTGTCGTAGATCGACATGCCAGCCGTTACCGAGCCGCCCGGGGAGTTGATGTACAGATGGATATCCTTGTCCGGGTTTTCCGCTTCAAGGAACAGCAGCTGCGCCACCACCAGGTTGGCCATGTAGTCCTCTACCGGGCCAACCAGGAAGATCACACGCTCCTTCAACAGGCGCGAGTAGATGTCATAGGCGCGTTCGCCACGGGCGGACTGCTCGATAACCATCGGGACCAGGCCGCCTGCGGCCTGGATGTCAGAGCTCTGCTGAATATAAGAATTGCGGGACATGTCCTGCGCTCACTCCCAAATAGTCATGGCTTGAATACGCACAAGCCAGCTCGAAGGCTGGCTTGTGGGGGTTTCCTACGAGAGTAGCCTGTTACTCAGCGTCGGCAGGTGCCTGTGCTGGCTTAACGGCGTCTTCGTACGAGACCGACTTGTCGGTCACAGTCGCTTTCTGCAGAACAGTATCTACAACTTGTTCTTCCAGCACAACCGAACGCACTTCGTTCAGTTGCTGGTCGTTCTTGTAGTACCAGGCGATGACCTGCTCAGGCTCTTGGTAGGCCGACGCCATTTCTTCGATCATCTCGCGAACCTTGCCTTCGTCTGGCTTCAGTTCGAACTGCTTGACCACTTCGGCGACGATCAGGCCCAGCACAACGCGGCGCTTGGCTTGCTCTTCGAACAGCTCGGCCGGCAGTTGCTCAGGCTTGATGTTGCCACCGAACTGCTGAACGGCCTGGACGCGCAGGCGGTTGACTTCGTTTTCCAGCAGGGCTTTCGGCACTTCGATCGGGTTGGCGGCCAGCAGACCGTCCATGACCTGGTTCTTCACCTTGGTCTTGATGGCCTGGCGCAGTTCACGCTCCATGTTCTTGCGAACTTCGGCGCGGAAGCCTTCCAGGGTCGATTCCTTGATGCCGAACTGGGCGAAGAACTCTTCATTCAGTTCTGGCAGCTGTGGGGCCGAAACGCTGTTGACGGTGATGGTGAACTCGGCGGCTTTGCCGGCCAGGTCCAGGTTCTGGTAGTCCTCAGGGAAGGTCACGTTGACAACGCGCTCTTCGCCTGCCTTGGCGCCTACCAGGCCGTCTTCGAAGCCTGGGATCATGCGGCCGGAGCCCAGCACCAGCTGGGTGCCCTTGGCCGAACCACCGGCGAACACTTCACCGTCGACCTTGCCAACGAAGTCGATGTTGACCTGGTCGTCGTTCTGCGCAGCGCGCTCGACGGCCTCGAAACGGGTGTTCTGCTTGCGCAGCACTTCCAGCATGTTGTCCAGGTCGGCGTCGGCCACTTCGGCGCTCAGGCGCTCGACGTTGATCGAGTCGAAACCGGCAACGGTGAACTCAGGGAACACTTCGAAGATGGCGACGAATTCCAGGTCCTTGCCTTTTTCGAAGGACTTTGGCTCAACGGCCGGGGCACCTGCTGGGTTCAGCTTCTGCTCGACGATGGCTTCGTAGAAGGAAGCCTGAACCAGGTCACCGAAGGCTTCTTGACGGGCATCAGCCTCGAAACGCTGACGGATCACGCTCATTGGCACCTTGCCTGGGCGGAAGCCCGCGACTTTGGCGCGCTTGGCAGTCTGTTGCAGACGCTTGTTGACTTCGTTCTCGACGCGCTCGGCCGGAACGGCGATGGTCATGCGGCGCTCAAGAGCGGAAGTGTTTTCAACAGAAACTTGCATGGATATTCCTCGTTGCACAGACGTTAGCCGGCGATAGCCCGACTCCAGAATCAAGGGCAAACATTCTAGTGAGTCACGCACCAGAAGTCACCCCACCCGGGACGACGGGAAACCACGCCGGTCGATTAGTTTCCAAGGCCCGTCGGGCCCCTATATAAAGAAGGCCGCGCAATGCCCGAGGCAGCACGCAACCGAAATACCTTGTCAAACAACTACCCGCCCAAAAGCGACACCGGCTTACTCCGGGTCGATCTCGTTGAACTGGCAATACTCATCCCACTCAAGGCCCAGCGCCTCAGCCACTTCGCGGTGGGTTTCCAAGCGCATGGCCTTGAGCTGCTCGGGGCTTTCAGCGATCAACTGCAGCGCCAGCTCCCAGGGCTGCAGGCCCTGCTCGTCGGCAGCATCTTCAAAGGCCCACTCAATCTGCTGGGCCTGCTCCCGCGCGTCGAGCTCGCGAATTTCTTCGAGCAACTGCGGATTGGCTTCGGCGAAGCGCTGCAACGCCAGGGCCTGGCGGGCTTCTTTTGCGATCATTGGGGTGTTCCTCTGCCAGCCAACGGGGCCGGTGTTTCAACCGGCTGAAATCTAACAGCTTTTATTGGGGTGGTACCAGAGGATTACAAGGGGGGGGTGAGCCAATTGATGCTTGTGAGAACGAGCGCCGCATGCGCGGCGCATCGCGAGCTGCGCTCGCCCCTACCAGGCCCTGAAAAACCTGTAGGAGCGAGCACAGCTCGCGATGCACTAAGGCAGACTTCAATCAGACAAAACTGATGTTGGGCCGCTGAGCCCCATGCACTACGCGAGCAGCCGTGACCAATTGATGCGGCAGCTCAACATAAGGCACATCGGAATTGCTCAATGCCATATCGATAAGCTTCACCATGACCGAATCACGGCGCACAAGAATCACGTCAGACCAATCGGTATTGGTCATGGCCACCGGAATGAAGTCCGAGCGCTTCATGAAACTACCCAGCGCCTCAAGCACCCCAAGGTTCTGCCGGGTACCCATCTGGCTGTGGCAGCAGTCATTGAGCATCATGACGCCATCCGGCCCCAGCAGTTCCTGGTAGTACATCATGTCGCGCAGGATGTACTCGTACTGGTGATTGGCATCCACGTACACCAGGTCGAATTGCTCGATACCCGTCTGCTCACGAATTTTCTCGATTGCACTGATGCTGTCAGCGCGAATCACGGCCACTTCAGGCATGTCGACGAACTTAGCCAGGCATTCCTGGTACAAACGCTCCCACGTGGCGTCATCGTGCAGCGACCCGCCGTAGTAATACTCGTAATCGTCCACCGGCGATACCCACGGCGGCAGCTGGTCGAACGGGCTGTAGGCCTTGTTGGCATCCTTGCTCCAGCTATCGGCCAACACCATGCGCGAAGGCGACAGCGCCGCATGCAACTTGAGCGCATTCTCCCCGCGCAGAACGCCTACCTCAGCCACTACGGGGCGCTTGTCCAGCGCGCCATAGACTGCACCCAACACGTGGTACAGGTTTACTCGATGTGTACAGCAGACTTTCATGGGACATCCTTTTTCATGGGAAGGTGGCACGCAGGCTTGCGCCACACGCGACACGACAGCGCGTAGCAAGCAAGAAACCGACCACCTGACCAAAAAAGGCATCAAAACGCCAGCCGGCGGCGCCTTTGGCTCAAGCGCCCCACAGCCGGCGCGCCAACCAAATGACCATCCAGAACACAAAGCGCACACCCACTCGCGCGCCTGCAGTGACGCAGCCAAAAAACCGCCGGGCGCAAAAACGACAAAAGCGCCCGGTCTCACGACCAAGGCGCCTTTGAAAAATATGGGGTGGACGATGGGAATCGAACCCACGACAACTGGAATCACAATCCAGCGCTCTACCAACTGAGCTACGCCCACCATAATGCGGTGTTACGCTACAACCTTACAGAAGCATGGTGCGGACGAAGAGACTCGAACTCTTACAGCTTGCGCCGCTGGAACCTAAATCCAGTGTGTCTACCAATTTCACCACGTCCGCGTAACGCTTAAAACAAAGGCGCCAGATGACTATCAAGGCGCCTTCGTTGAATATGGGGTGGACGATGGGAATCGAACCCACGACAACTGGAATCACAATCCAGCGCTCTACCAACTGAGCTACGCCCACCATATTGCATTACAGCCTTACTTGCTTGCCCAAGCTGCCTAAATGGCGCACCCGGCAGGACTCGAACCTGCGACCATCCGCTTAGAAGGCGGATGCTCTATCCAGCTGAGCTACGGGCGCTTAAGCTACAAAGCCTAACCGAACAAGACGTTAACAGATAACTGCTAAACCACTCATTCTGCCCGACTTAGCCAACCAGTGCTAGGCTGTGCCCGACAAGTGCGGCGAATCTTATAGGCGAGCCTGAAAGTCGTCAACACCTTTTTCAAAAAAATTTAAATTATTTAAGGGCTTAGGGGATTTGCCCGACCACCCGCCTTTGCCCTTGGGCCGTGTCGTGCGAGAATGCGCCCTCTTTATTGTTCCTTTCTCGATGGTTAATCACCCGTCTATGACTGCACACCTAATCGATGGCAAGGCGATCGCCGCCAACCTGCGCAAGCAGATCGCTCAACGTGTCGAGGAGCGTCGCCAGCAAGGCCTGCGCACGCCTGGCCTGGCGGTGATCCTGGTCGGCACCGACCCCGCCTCCCAAGTCTATGTCTCGCACAAGCGCAAGGACTGCGAAGAGGTCGGCTTCATTTCCCAGGCTTTCGACCTGCCCAGCGATACCACGCAGCAAGCCCTGACCGAGCTGATCGACCGCCTCAACGACGACCCAGCCGTCGACGGCATCCTGCTGCAACTGCCGCTGCCGGCACACCTTGACGCCTCCCTGCTGCTTGAGCGCATTCGCCCGGACAAGGACGTCGACGGCTTCCACCCCTACAACATCGGCCGCCTGGCCCAGCGTATCCCGCTGCTGCGCCCCTGCACGCCCAAAGGCATCATGACCCTGCTGGAAAGCACCGGCCAGGACCTGTACGGCATGAACGCGGTGATCGTCGGCGCCTCCAACATCGTTGGCCGGCCGATGGCCATGGAACTGCTGCTGGCGGGCTGCACCGTGACCGTGTGCCACCGCTTCACCAAGGACCTGGCCGGCCATGTCGGGCGCGCCGACCTGGTGGTGGTGGCCGCCGGCAAGCCGGGCCTGGTCAAGGGTGAGTGGGTCAAGGAAGGCGCCATCGTCATCGACGTCGGCATCAACCGCCAGGAAGACGGCAAGCTGGTCGGCGATGTGGTCTACGAGACGGCCCTGCCCCGCGCCGGCTGGATCACGCCGGTGCCGGGCGGCGTCGGGCCAATGACCCGTGCCTGCCTGCTGGAGAACACGCTGTATGCTGCTGAAGAGCTGCACAAGTAACAGCGCTTGATGTGAAAAAAACGGCACCTTTGGCAGGTGCCGTTTTTTTTTGCTGGCATACAAGGGCGCCGCGGGGCGGCGCATCGCGAGCTTTGCTCGCTCCTACGGGGGCTCGGGACGGTAGGTGACAACTGGTCAGACCGGTAAGGCCAAAATCTCTTGCATTGCAGGATGTTTCGGGGTTTTATGGGCCTGCGCTGAACAAACCGGTAAGACCACAATAATATAAGTCCTGCGCTCTTTCGCCCCGTGCGGCTACCGAAGCAAGGACACCGATCAAGAGATCTCCCCCATGCTCAAGTGGTGCTCGCGTTCGATCTTCCTGCAAGTCGTGCTGGGCCTGGCCCTCGGTATAGCCTGCGGCCTCAGCTTCCCCGACCTTTCCCTGCAGCTCAAGCCGCTTGGCGACGGCTTCATCAAGTTGATCAAGATGTTGATCGGCCTGATCGTCTTCTGCGTGGTGGTCAGCGGCATTTCCGGCGCTGGCGACCTGAAGAAGGTCGGGCGTATCGGCCTCAAGTCGGTCATCTACTTCGAAGTGCTGACCACCATCGCCCTGGTCATCGGCCTGGTGTTCGCCTTCAGCAGCGGCATCGGCAACGGCGCCAACATCCACCTCGACCAACTGTCCAGCGCCGACGCCAGCAGCCTGGCCGAGCGCGGCCAGCACATCCACGGTGCCACCGCCTTCTTCATGGACCTGATCCCGACCTCGGTGATCGGCGCCTTCGCCGACAACAACATCCTGCAGGTGTTGCTGTTCTCGGTGCTGTTCGGCAGCGCCCTGAACCTGGTGGGTGATTCGGCTGCCGGTATTTCGCGGCTGATCAACGAACTGAGCCACGTGGTGTTCCGCATCATGGGCATGATCGTGCGCCTGGCGCCCATCGGCGTGTTTGGCGCCATCGCCTTCACCACCAGCAAGTACGGCCTGGAATCGCTGCAGCACCTGGGCGGCCTGGTCGCGCTGTTCTACCTGACCTGCGCCGGCTTCGTGCTGATCGTGCTGGGCACGGTGATGCGCGTATCGGGGCTCAAGCTGCTGCCGTTCATCAAGTACCTGCGCGAAGAGCTGACCATCGTGCTGGGCACCGCCTCGTCCGATGCCGTGCTGCCGCAGGTCATGCGCAAGCTCGAACACCTGGGCATCGGCACGTCCACCGTGGGCCTAGTGATTCCCACCGGCTACTCGTTCAACCTCGATGGCTTCTCGATCTACCTGACCCTGGCCATCGTGTTCATCGCCAACGCCACCGGCACCCCGCTGGAAATGACCGACCTGCTGACCATCTTGCTGGTGTCGCTGGTGACTTCCAAGGGCGCTCATGGCATCCCAGGCTCGGCGCTGGTGATCCTCGCCGCCACCCTGACTGCCGTGCCGGCGATCCCGGTGGTGGGCCTGGTACTGGTCTTGGCGGTGGACTGGTTCATGGGAATCGGCCGCGCCCTGACCAACCTCATCGGCAACTGCGTGGCCACCGTGGCCATCGCCCGCTGGGAAAAGGACATCGACCTGGAACGCGCGCAGAACGTGCTCGATGGCAAGCCTGGCTTTGCCCCGCTGCCGCGCAAACAGGCCAGCGCTCATCAACAGGAATTCTGAAGCCCATGTGGCCGGCGCACACGCCGGCCCTTTCAGGAGCAAACCGTGATCAGCTCATCGACCGTCGTCAACGCCGTGGTGGACAAACTGCGCAAAGCCCTGGCCCGTGGCCAGTGGCGCAGCGGCGACATGTTGCCGGGCCAGCGCGAGCTGGCCGAACAGCTGGGCATCAGCCGCCCGAGCCTGCGCGAAGCGGTCACCGTGCTGGAAACCCTCGGCCTGGTGCGCGCGCTGCCTGGCAAGGGCGTGCTGGTGCTGGACGCCGAGGCGGCGGCCCAGGAGCCGGCAGCCGACAGCGCCGCACCGGCCAGCCTGGCGGACGTGCTGGAACTGCGCTACACCCTCGAACCGTTCATCGTCGGGCTGGTGGCGCAATCGGCCAACAGCCAGGACATCGGCCAACTGCGCCTCACCCTGATGGACATGCGCGAAGCCCAGGAGGCCGGCGACAACGACGCCGGTGCCAAGGCCTACATCGCCTTCCACGAAGCGCTGTTCGCCCTCACCACCAACCCGATTTTTCAGAGCGTGGTGCAGCAGACCGGCAATGCCCTCAAGCAAAGCGCCGGCATGCTGCGTAACTCGCCCGAGCACCTGGCCGCACGGCTGAAGGAAAACGAAGCCGTGGTCCGCGCCATTCGTGACCGCAACAGCGCCCAGGCCAGCGCCCAAATGCGCCAGCACATCCTTGCCGAAGGCCAGCGCATGGGCATTCACCTCAACATACCGGACGAACATCCCGGCCCATGACCCCAGGAACGCGACCATGACCGCCTCCCGCCTGCCTGCCCTGCTCGCCACCGGGGAAACTCGGCTGTCTGCCGAGCAAATTTACCCACGGCTGTTCGACGCCATTCTTGAGCAACGCCTGCCGCCTGGCAGCCCGCTGCCCGAGCAGGCGCTGGGCACCGCCTTCGGTGTCAGCCGCACGGTGATCCGCCGGGTGCTGGGGCGCCTGTCCGACCAGCAGGTAGTGGTACAGCGCCCCAGCCACACCGCGCACCTGGCCGCGCCCGACCCGCAGCAGGCGCGCCAGGTGCTCAGCGCCCGGCGCCTGGCCGAAACCACGCTGATCAGCCTGGCCGCGCAGCGTGCCCGGCCCACCCAAATCCGCCAGTTGCGCCAGCTGGTGGAACGCGAGCGCCAGCACCATGAGCGGGGCGAACGCTGCGCGGCGATCCGCCTGGGCGGCGAGTTTCACCTCAAGCTGGCGCAAGTGGCGGCCAATGCACCGCTGGCGCGCTTTCTCAATGGCCTGGTGCCGATGACCTCGCTGATCATCGCCCGCTACGAGTCGCCCTGCTGCGAGCACTGCGCCTGGGAAGAGCACGCGGCGATCATCGATGCGGTGGAAGCCGGCGATGCGCAGGCGGCGCTGGCGTTGATGCATGAACACCTCGACCGCCTTGAGGACAAGCTCGACCTGGGCTGAACCACGCGGCAGCCCCGCCAGGGCCGCCCTATACTCGGGTAAGCCCAGCCTCTATGTTGAGGAGGCACCGAGTGCGCCCGCGATCCTTGATACTGCCCTGCCTGCTGCTGGCACTCGCCGGCTGCGCAGGCTCTCGTACGCCTGCCTCGCCGCCGCCCGCGGTGCTCACCGCTGCCGATTGGCAGGGCATCGACCAGGCGCTGATCGAAGCGTCCACCGGCGCCGCCGGCGCTGCCAACGATTACGCCCGGCGCTCGATGCGGGTGTGGAAAGAGCAGGTGCAACAGCGCACCGAAAGCGACTTCATCCCTTGGTTCACCGGCTACTGGACCCAGCAATGGCTGACCATGAAGGTAGCCTGGTACAAGCTCAACAGCGGCGAAGGCCATGAGCCTGCCGAAAAGCGCCTGGCCCTGTACCTGCAGGAGCAGTATCACCAACGGGTGATCGAGCCGGTGGCAGAGCAGATCGACCCCGAAGGTATCCGCGACCGCGCCAGCGAAATCTACCTGCAGCTGCTTGGCCAGCAGTTGCCTGGCATCATCCAGCGCTTCAACGCACCGCCCGAGCAGGTCAGCCAGCGCCTGAACCGCATTCCCGCGATCCACCTTGGGCCACCGCCCGCCCGTGATGCCACGCTGTACCAGTTGTTGCGTGCCAAGCCACTGGCGCAACAGCCGGCCTGGCTGGCCTTGCGCGAGCACCTGCACCAGCAGGCGGGCCAAGGGCCGGGCAGAACTGACCTGGGGCTGTCCTCGGTCGCCTCCGATGCCAGCGAGAAACTGGCAGCCACCCTCGCCCCACGGGGTGTCGCCAGTGCAGTGGCGAGCGCGGTGGGCAAAGTGGCCGGGGCGATGATCTCGGTGGCGGCGGCCGGTTACGGGATGATCAGCCACAACCAGGAACAGCCACAGAAGGTCGAACAATTGCGGGTGATTCTTAATGTGGCGCTGAACCAGGAATGGCAGGAATTGATGGACAACCGCCAGAGCGGGGCCATGGCCGGGGTGTATTACCTGTCGGGGCAGGTGGAAGACAGCTTGCTGGGTACGGTGCCCCAGTCGCAGTCGCAGTCGCAGTCGCAGTCGCAGTCGCAGTCGCAGTCGCAGTCGCAGTCGCAGGAATCGTTGTTGATTCGCCTGCCGCCTTGACTTGCACCGGCCCTTTCGCGGGGCAAGCCCGCTCCTACAGGGACATCACAAGGCCCGAAGGCAATGATTTCCCTGTGGGAGCGGGCTTGCCCGCGAAGGGGCCAGGCCTGCCGAACTCAGGCGCTCGCCATGGCCGACGTCGGCAACCCGAAAATCTGGTCGAACGCCCAGTTATAGGCAAAGGTGTAGCACGGCACCAGCACAATAAAGGCCAGGTCCACCAGGAACGCCTCTACCAAACTCATCCCCAGCCACCAGGCAATCAGCGGAATCAGATACACCACCAGGGTCAGCTGAAACCCCACGGCATGCACCACCCGCCGCCCCACACTGCGCCCGCGCGTAGCCTGGCGGCGCTCCCAACACTCGAACAGGCTGTTGTAGGCCAGGTTCCAGAGCATCGCGATGGTGGTGATCATCACCGCCAGCGGCCCAGTGTGGGACGCCTGGGTATCCGACAGGTAGGCCAGCCCCAAGGTCGACATGCACAGGCCGATCAATTCATAGAAGGTCACATAGACCAGTTTGCGTTTAATGCCTTGCACCGGGTTTCCTCATGTGTCGAATCGCACGATGCCAGGAGGATGATTCAACACGCTTGACAGGAAAAGTCAGCAGCTTTCAGATTATCTGACAGGAGGCTACCATGAACTTTTCCAGCGACAATATTCAGCTGTTTCTCGCCGTACTTGACCGCGGCTCATTTTCTGCCGCTGCGCGCGCCCTGAATCGGGTGCCTTCGGCCGTCAGCATGGCCATCGGCAACCTGGAAGCCGAGCTGGGCTATGCCCTGTTCGAACGGGGTTCGCGGGAAGTGCGCGCCACGGCCCAGGCATTGGCATTGGAACCCCATGCACGGTTGATCGCCGAGCAACTGGGGCTGTTGCAGGTGCATGCGCTGGAACTGTCCCAGGGCCTGGAAAGCAGCCTGACCGTGGCCGTGGTGCCAGACATCGACCATCGCCCGCTGCTGGCTGCCATCGCCGTGCTTGGCGAGCGTTACCCACTGCTCGATATCCAGCTGCTCAGCGCCCCTCAGGAGCACGCCCTGCAACTGCTCGACAGCGGCCGCGCCGACCTGTGCGTGGCGTTCGCCGGCCTTCAGGTCGATGCCCTGCGCGGCTTCCAGCACATTGGCAGCGAGTTGCTGGTGGCTACCCTGTCACCGGCCCACCCGGCGCTACGTGCCGGGCGCATCCATAACCTGGAAGACCTGGTCAACGTGCGCCAGATCCTGGTCTGCAGCCGCGACCTGCCGATCAGCGACCCACGCTCGTTGATCGGCGCCAGCCACTGGTCCACCGACAGTTTCGACCTGGCCCTGCAAATGGTTGAAGCCGGGCTCGGCTGGGGTGACCTGCCACTGGCCCGGGTCGCGCCGCTGATCGCCCAGGGGCGCCTGGTGCGCCTGAATTTCGGCAACACCCGCAACGCACTGGAACTGCCGCTTCACGTCCTTTGGCGCAAGCAGCAGCCGGTGCGCCAGGCCGCCCGCCTGCTGATAGAAAAGCTGGCGTCACCGTCCGTCGAAATGGCCTCAGGTGAGTGATGCAAGTGCTTCAATTTTTTACCCCTTGAGCCGATATCCCAGGGGACAGGCTACCCTCGCGCCACAAGCACGCGGCGGCCTCCCCTCCCTGGCTCAAGGTCTCGAAACATGAACCTGAAATTTCGCCACAAGATTCTCCTCAGCGCCTGCGGTGTCGTGGTGCTGGCGTTTGCCCTGTTCACGCTCTACAACGACTACCTGCAACGCAACACCCTGCGCCAGAACATCGAATCGTCCATGCAACAATCCGGCGCGCTGACAGCCAGCAGCGTGTCGAACTGGATGAGCGGGCGCATCCTGGTGCTGGAAAACCTGGCCCAGGACATCGCCAAGCAAGGTGCAGGCGACACCCTGGCCGGGCTGATCGAGCAGCCTTCCTACACGCGAAATTTCCTCTTCACCTACCTGGGCCAGGCCAACGGCGTGTTCACCCAGCGCCCCGACGCGCAGATGCCCGCCGGCTACGACCCACGCCAACGCCCCTGGTACGGCACCGCCGCCAGCGCAGGCCAGACCGTACTCACCGCGCCTTACCAAGGCGCCGTCGGCGGCCTGATGGTAACCATCGCCACACCGGTGAAAAACCAAGCCAGCGGCGAATTGATCGGCGTGGTCGGTGGTGACCTGACCCTCGACACCCTGGTCGAGATCATCAACTCGGTGGACTTCGGCGGCCTGGGCCACGCCTTCCTCGCCGACAGCAACGGCCAGGTCATCGTCAGCCCCGACAAGACCCAGGCGATGAAAAACCTCAAGGACATCTACCCCGGCAGCAACCTGCGGGTGGCCACCGGCATGCAGGACGTTACCCTCGACGGCCAGGAACGGTTGATTTCGTTCGCCCCCGTCAACGGCCTGCCGTCGGCGCAGTGGTACATCGGCCTGTCGATCGACAAGGACAAAGCCTACGCCGCGCTTAGCCAATTCCGTACCTCGGCGATCATCGCCATGGTCATTGCCGTGGCCGCCATCGCCGGCTTGCTGGGGCTGCTGATCCCGCTGCTGATGCGCCCGCTGACCACCATGGGCCGCGCCATGCGTGACATCGCCGAGGGCGAAGGCGACCTCACCCGCCGCCTGGACGTGCAGCACAAGGACGAGTTCGGTGAACTGGCCGGCTCGTTCAACCGCTTCGTCGAACGTATCCACACCTCGATCAGCGAAGTGTCCTCGGCCACCCGCCTGGTCCACGACCTGTCGGAGAAAGTGGTCAACGCCTCCAACGCCTCGATCATCGGCTCGGAAGAGCAAAGCATGCGCACCAACAGCGTGGCGGCCGCCATCAACCAGCTGGGCGCCGCTACCCAGGAAATTGCCCGTAACGCTGCCGACGCCTCGCAACACGCCAGCGGTGCCAGCGAACAGGCCCATGGCGGGCGCGAAGTGGTCGAGCAGGCCATCAGCGCCATGACGGCCCTGTCGCAACGCATCAGCGAGTCGTGCGAGCAGATCGAAACCCTCAATGCCAGCACCGACGAGATCGGCAAGATTCTCGACGTGATCAAGGGCATTTCCCAGCAAACCAACCTGCTGGCGCTGAACGCGGCCATCGAAGCGGCACGTGCTGGCGAGGCTGGGCGGGGCTTTGCCGTGGTGGCCGACGAAGTGCGCAACCTGGCACACCGCACCCAGGAGTCGGCGGAGGAAATCCACCGCATGATTACCAGCCTGCAGGTGGGCTCACGCGAGGCGGTGCACACCATGAACACCAGCCAGGTGTCCAGTGAGCAGACCGTGCAGGTGGCCAACCAGGCCGGTGAGCGCCTGGCCAGCGTGACCCAGCGTATCGGTGAAATCGACGGCATGAACCAATCGGTGGCCACCGCCACCGAAGAGCAGACCGCCGTGGTCGAGAGCCTGAACCTGGACATCACCCAGATCAACGCGCTCAACCAGCAAGGGGTGCAGAACCTCAACCAGACGCTGCAGCATTGCGACGCCCTGGCCCAGCAGGCCGGGCGCTTGAAGCAGCTGGTGGGCAGTTTCAGGATTTGACGCCACGGCCTGGGTGTAGGGGTTGAGGTGTTTGTTGGGGCGTAGATCGAGCGCCGCCCGCGCGGCGCATCGCAGGCAAGCCTGCTCCTACATCTGTTTCGGGCCAGTTACGCCTGCGCCATCGCGCGCGACCGCCTTGTTGGTTCTCGCTGGAAATGTAGGAGCAGGCTTGCCTGCGATGCGCCGCGCGGGCGGCGCTCGATCTCACAGGCACCACCACCCCCCGATCCCTACACCCGCAGCAACAACCCCGGTTATAACCTAATAACGAACAAGTCTATTTGGCTATAAAAAAATCTATATGCTGGCTCCATCCGATAACGGGCAAAGCTGGGCAGTCGAGTAGCGTATGGATGTAGGTTCTTTCGGTTTCACCATTGCCGGACTGGTTGTGGGTTTCATCGTCGGCATGACCGGCGTCGGTGGCGGCTCGCTGATGACGCCAATCCTCTTGTGGTTCGGTATCAACCCGGCCACCGCCGTGGGCACCGACCTGCTCTACGCCGCCATCACCAAGGGCAGTGGCGTTTGGGTACATGCCCGCAACAAGAACATCGACTGGAAAATCACCGGCATGCTCAGCCTCGGCAGTGTGCCGGCCGCTGCCCTGACCCTGTGGTTCCTCAGCACCCTGCACACCGACACCACGGCGCTTAACGGCATCATCAAGCAAGGCCTGGCCGTGGTGCTGATCCTTACCGCCCTGGCGATCCTGTTCAAATCCCGCCTGCAGGCGTTTGCCAACCGCCATGCCGGTGACCACTACCACCTCAGCGACCGCAGCCTGAACACCCTGACCGTGCTCACCGGCGTAGTGCTGGGGGTGATGGTGACCCTGACGTCCATCGGCGCCGGTGCCCTGGGCACCGTGGCGCTGTTCCTGCTTTACCCGTTCCTGGCCACCCGCCGCCTGGTCGGCACCGAAATCGCCCACGCCGTGCCGCTGACCCTGGTGGCCGGTATTGGCCACGCCGGCATGGGCAACATGGACTGGTCGCTGCTGGGTTACCTGCTGCTGGGCTCGCTGCCGGGCATCTACCTGGGCAGCCACCTCACCGGGCGCATTTCCGACCGCGTGCTGCGCCCGTGCCTGGCCGGCATGCTGCTGCTGATCGGCTACAAGCTGGCGTTCTGACCCCCAGCGTGGCGCCCGTCAGCCCAGACGCAAGCGCCACTGCCCGGTAAAGCTCAGTTCCACCCGCGCCAACGGCAACACATCGATGCACCGCGCCCCGGCCAACGAACACCCCAGCACCTGCCCCAACACGGCACGCATCACCCACGGGTGGGTCACCGCCAGCCAATCGCCGGGCCTGTCGAAGCCCTTCAGCCAGGCACCGGCCCGCTCATTCAGCGCAACGAACGATTCCCCACCATGGGGCGCGCTGTGCGGATCTTCCAGCCATTGCGCCAGCGCCTGCGGCTGCTCGGCCTGCAGTTGCTTGAGCGGCATGCCCTGCCAACGCCCCAGGTCGCAATCAGCCAATGCCCGTTCGACCTGCACCTGGGCAGACAACCAGGCCGCCGTTTCCCTGGCTCGCCGCTCCGGTGCGGCCAACACGCGCACGCCCGGTTCAAGGGCCGGAGGCGGCCCGCTGAGCGGCAGGATGCCGTCGTCAGGGTGTGCCAGGCAGCCCGTTTTCTGGGCATGGGTCAGGGCGTGGCAGATCAGGATCAGGCGAATGGCTTTCACCGGCAGGCTCATGGTTGCGAAACGAAGTCACCGGTTTACCACGCCGGCTGCACTTTTACTGCAACAAAAGTCACGCCAAGGGGCAGTGCCGGGTTAGCATCGGCTAGCCAACCCAGGCAAATAGCCAGCAGAGCCCGACCGATGCCCACCCGCACCACCACGCCCAGCCCCCTGCTCCTCGCCCTGCGCGAAGGCACCCGCGATTGCCACAAGGCGCTGGAGGCACGCCTGCCGTTCTTCAGCCCAGGCTTCGACCCCGCAGCCTACAGCTGCCTGCTGCAGGCGTACTATGGCTTCCATGCACCACTGGAGGCACGCCTGGCCAGCTACCAGGAACCGGGCCGCGTCAAACTGCCCGCCCTGAGCCTGGACCTGCAAGCCCTGAACCTCAGCCCTGCCGATATCGACGCCCTGCCCCTGTGCCAGGCCCTGCCGAGCGTGCACGACGAAGCCAGCGCCTTGGGGGTGATGTACGTGCTGGAGGGCTCGACCCTGGGTGGCCAGGTGCTGAAGAAGGCCATGGCCGAACGCTTCGGGATTGGCGCAGACAACGGCGCCGGCTTCCTCGATGTCTACGGCGAGCGCACTGCCAGCTACTGGCGCAGTTTCCTCGAACGCCTGGGCCAGGCGCCGGCCAGCGCTGCGGCACAGGCTGCAAGCGTGCAGGCAGCAGTGGCCACGTTCCAGCTGTTCGAAGCCTGGCTCGGCCAGCGCAACGTGCTGATCTAGCGCACTCGCCAGGCAAATCGGGCGTTTTGCCATCATTAATCGGCGGCGTTGCCCCTCGTCCCTTGCTGTATCCCATGACAACAAGGAAGCTGCTCCATGACCGATTTGACACGTCGCTCGTTGGTGGGCCTGGGCGTTGCCCTGCCCCTGCTCGGCCAGTTCAGCTGGGCCAACGCTGCCACCCCTGCGCCGCCTTCGCGCAGCAGCCCCGTGCGCATCAACTACAACGAAAGCCCCTGGGGCCCCAGCCCGGGCGCGCGCGAGGCGATGCGCCAAGGCATCGAGCTGTGCGGGCGCTACCCCTATGATGCCCAATACGAACTGATCGACGTGTTCGCCGCCCAGCACGGCCTGGAGGCCGGGCAGGTACAGGTGTTCTGTGGCTCCAAGCTGGCCCTGCAGCATGCGGTGGTGGCGTTCACCGGGCCACGCAGCCTGGTGCTGGCAGAACCTTCCTACGAAGCGGCCGCAGAGGCGGCCGAGGCCCGCGGCGTGCCGGTGCACAACATTGCCCTGGATGCCCGCCATGCCCATGACGTAGACGCGATGCTGGCGGCCGACCATGCCCCTGGGCTGATCTACCTGTGCAACCCCAACAACCCCACCGGCACCCTGACCCCGCGCAGCGACATCGAGCGTTTGCTCAAGCACAAACCCGCAGGTACCGTGGTGCTGGTGGATGAGGCCTACATCCATTTCAGTGATGCCCAAAGCTGCATCGGCCTGGTCAAGGAACACCCCGAGCTGCTGGTCTTGCAAACCTTCTCCAAGCTCTACGGCATGGCAGGCGCACGCCTGGGCCTGGCCATTGGCCAAGCCGCGTTGCTGCAACGCCTGGAAGTGTACGACGGGGAAAACGTGGCCGCTGCACCAACCCTGCTGGCGGCACTGGCCAGCGTGCGCGACCGGCAATTGGTGCCGCAGCGCAAGGCCGACACCGCGCAGCTGCGCGAACAGACCATCGCCTGGCTGGGTGAACGGGGCTTCCGGTGCACGGCCTCGCAAACCAACTGCTTCATGATCGACCTGCGCGGGCCGGCGCAACCGGTGGTGGAACGGCTGGCCAAGCGCGGGGTGCTGGTGGGGCGGGTGTGGCCTAGCTGGCCAAATTGGGTGCGCGTGAGCGTGGGCGATGAGCAGGACATGGCGCGGTTCCGCGAGGCCTTTGCCGCCGTGACTGCAGGTTGAACCAGGCGGCCACGCCTCCCGGGCGCAGGCGTGGCCCTGCCGAAAGGTAGTGCCGTTTCACGCTGCACAGGCCTATACTTCATTTGACGAAAAATCCAAGTCAATTGACGGAGGCGTGATGAGCACTTCAATCGCCCAACGTAACAAAGAAGACCTGCGCAGCGTGAGCGTCCAGGAATTCTGGGCATTCAGCGCCGGCCGCTATGCCCTGAACGAGTCCGAGCGGCTGCTGCAGATCAAGCAAGGCTTCGCCGCGCACCTGTTCCGTGCGGTCCGCTACACCTTCAACCTTGAAGACCTGACCCTGGCGCTGCTGCTCAATGCGTCGATCTCTACCCTAGAGCGCCGGGTTCGCGAACAGGAAGCCCTCGACACCGTTGCCTCCGAACGCCTGGACCGCATTGCCGTGGTTTCCCACCTGGCCGAGGAAGTCTTTGAAAACCGCGAGGCAGCGGCGCAGTGGTTGTCCCGGCCGAACAAGGCCCTGGGCAATGTCGCCCCCATTCTGTTGTGCGAAACCGAAATCGGCGCCAAGCAGGTTCGCCGGGTGCTGCACGCGCTGGACTGGGGCGGGGTTGCCTGATGCGGGCATGGCGAATCGCAAAGGCCAAGCGCGCCACCGACCTCACCGGCAGGGGCGCCGCCATCGAAGGGGGACGCTGGAATGACCAGGACCTGCCAGCCGTGTACATGGGCCTGACGCCGGCCATCTGCTGCCTGGAAACCTTCGTGCATGCCGACGGCGAGCCGACCTACCCGTTGAAGATTACCTGTTTCGAGCTGCCCGCGGAGGCTGCCCTGTACCTTGAAGTCGACGCATCCGGGCTGCCTGAAGGCTGGGCCAGCCTGCCTGCCGACCGCCCCAGCATGGCCTTCGGCAGCGCCTGGCTGAAAGCCAACAGCCACCTGGGCCTGATCGTCCCTTCGGCCATCTTGCCGCTGGAACGCAACATCGTCATCAACCCTGCGCACCCGGCGGTGAGCCGAATCCAGGTGGTGGAGGTCTACGACTTCATGTATGACCCACGCATGTTCCAAGTCGCCGCCCGCGTTCATTAATCCGGCCCCCCAAGAGCCTTGCCCATGCTCCCAGCCGCGTCGATCTTCCTGCTTACCCTGGCCCTGGTCATCTGGCAGCCCAAAGGCCTCGGCGTTGGCTGGAGCGCCTGCCTGGGTGCGCTGCTGGCGCTGGTGTTCGGCGTGGTTTCGCTGCACGACATACCCACCGTGTGGGCGATCATCTGGAACGCCACCGCCACCTTCATCGCCCTGATCGTCATCAGCCTGCTGCTGGATGAGGCCGGGTTCTTCGAGTGGGCGGCGCTGCATGTGGCGCGCTGGGCGCGGGGTGACGGGCGCCGGCTGTTCGCCTTCATGGTGCTGCTGGGCGCGGCGGTATCGGCGCTGTTCGCCAACGATGGCGCGGCGCTGATCCTCACCCCGATCGTGATGTCGATGTTGCTGGCGTTGCGCTTCTCCGCCGCCGCGACCCTGGCCTTCGTCATGGGCGCAGGCTTTATCGCCGACACCGCCAGCTTGCCGTTGGTGGTGTCGAACCTGGTGAACATCGTTTCGGCCGACTACTTCGGCCTGGGCTTCAATGCCTATGCGGCGGTGATGGTGCCGGTGAACCTGGTGGCGGTGGCGGCCACCTTGCTGGTGCTGTGGCTGTATTTTCGCCGCGACATTCCGGCCCGCTATGCCAGCGCGGGCCTCAAGCAACCCGCCTTGGCCATCCGTGACCGCGCGACGTTCCGCGTGGGCTGGGTGGTGCTGGTGGGGCTGCTGGCCGGGTTGTTCGTGCTGGAGCCGCTGGGCATTCCGGTGAGCGCGGTGTCCGCCGCCGGGGCACTGGTGCTGTTCGCCGTGGCGGCGCGGGGGCACGTGATCAGCACCCGCCGCGTGCTGCGCGAGGCACCTTGGCATATCGTGGTGTTTTCCCTGGGGATGTACCTGGTGGTGTATGGCCTGCGCAATGCCGGCCTCACCGACTCGCTGACCCACCTGCTCAATGGCCTGGCCGGTCATGGCGTGTGGGCGGCTTCGCTGGGCACCGGGCTGATTGCAGCGTTGTTGTCGTCGGTGATGAACAACCTGCCCAGCGTGTTGATCGGTGCGCTGTCGATCCATGCCAGCGACGCCCAGGGCGTGGTACGCGAGGCGATGATCTACGCCAACGTGATCGGCTGCGACCTGGGCCCGAAGATCACCCCGATCGGCAGCCTGGCGACCTTGCTGTGGTTGCATGTGCTGGCGCGCAAGGGCGTGCAGATTGGCTGGGGGTATTATTTCAAGGTCGGGGTACTGCTGACCGTGCCGGTGCTGCTGGTGACCTTGGCGGCCCTGGCGCTGCGGTTGAGTATGTGAAGGCCTGCCACCGGCGCTGCCGGTGATCGCGAGCTGCGCTCGCTCCTACCGGGCGGGGTTGTGCAGGTGAACTGCGCCCCAAATGTTAGACGGTCGAAGCTAGGCTACCTCAGCCTGAGTCCTGTAAGCCACAGGACTCAGGCCATTGAGCTTCATTTTGATTCGTTCGTGGTTGTAGTAATGGATGTACTCG
>NZ_VWXK01000033.1 GCF_011752565.1 Pantoea sp. Ap-967 | reverse complement strand
GAAGCGAATAGCTTCCTCGAACAGGCCTGATACATAGATGCAACCGGGTAACCATGTTCAAAAGCAGCTAGACAATGTTGGCGAGTCCATACATAGGAGCGGGCTTGCCCCGCGAAGAGGCCAGCACAGGTCAAACAGCCAAACCCACCAGCACAGTGAGTTCCAGCAACTCCAGCAATGCCCCCGCCGTGTCCCCGGTCGTGCCGCCCAGGCGCTGGCACATCATCCGCCGCAACCCGCAAAACACCCCCAGCGCCGCCAGCAGCGGCCATACCACCTGCCAGCCACCCAGCACCAGGCACAGCCCTGCGCACGCCAGCAACACCCCGCCAGCCTCACGCCGCGGCAGGTGCTCGGCCAACGCCTGCCCCAAGCCGCCCTTGCGCACATAAGGCGTACTCAGGAACAAACCCAGCATCGCCGCCCGCCCCACCACCGGCGCCAGCACCAGCAAGGCACCTGCACCCCGCTCCACCAGCACCCACAGGGCACAGAATTTCAGCAGCAGCACCACGACCAGGGTAACCACGGCAATCGGCCCGCTGCGCGGGTCCTTCATAATCAGCAAGGTGCGCTCGCGGTCGCCAAAGCCCCCCAGCCAGGCATCGGCACTGTCGGCCAGCCCGTCCAGGTGCAGCGCCCCGCTGAGCAACACCCACAGCGCCAGCAACAGGGCCGCCTGCAGCGGCGCTGCGGTGCCCTGCAGGCCAAGGCTGGCCAGCCACAGCAGCAGGCCGAACAGCAGCCCTACCAGCGGATAGCACAACAGCGAGCGGCCCATTTCCCGTGGCTCGGGCATGCCCGGCAGGCTAACCGGAAGGCTGCTTAGAAATTGCAGGGCAATCCAGAACGGCAGCATCTCAAGCCTCCTCGCCCAGCACGCCGTCTTCCCCCATTACCAGGCGCACCAGCGCGCCGTGGCCGACCTCGACCTGCAGCAACTGCTCCCGGGGCAAACCACGGGCGCGCGCCAGCAGCAGGCGCATCACGCCACCATGGGTGACCAGCAGCACGCGCTTGCCGGCATGCGCCTGCTGCAAGCGTTCGACCGCGGCAAACACGCGATCGGCAAAGGCACTGACCGGCTCGCCCCCTGGCGGCGTGAAGCGGTAAGGGTCGGCCCAGAACTGCCCTAGGGCCTCGGCCTGGGTTTGCATGATCTGCAAGGCACTGCGGCCTTCCCATTCACCGAAATGCAATTCCTGCAGATCAGCCTCCAGCTGAACGGGCAGCCCCAGCGTCTGGGCGAAGCGTGCACAACGCTGCAACGGCGAGCTGACCAGTACATCCCAGGGGCCGGCAGCGGCCACGGCTTCGTGCATCTGCGCCCAGCCCTTGGCGGTCAGGGCATCGTCGAGGCTGCCGCGCAGGCCACCGCCCTGCTCGGTTTCACCATGGCGCAGCAGGTCGAGGATCATGCCGGGCGGTCCGCCACGGCGGCCTCGGCAAAGGTCGCCATCTGCCCGTGCAGGGCACAGGCCAGGCGCAGCAGCGGCACGGCCAAGGCGGCGCCGCTGCCCTCGCCCAGGCGCAGGCCCAGGGCCAGCAGCGGCTGGGCCTGCAGCTCAGCCAGCAAGGCCTTGTGCCCAGGCTCCGCACCCTGGTGAGCGAACAGCAGCCAGTCGCGGGACTGCGGGTTCAGGCGCACGGCCAGCAGCGCGGCGACACTGCAGATGAAGCCGTCCACCAACACCGCGATACCCTGCTGGGCGCAGGCCAGGTAGGCCCCGGCCAGGGCGGCGATCTCGAAGCCGCCGACGCAGGCCAAGGCCCGCAACGGGTCATCACGCTCCAGGCCATGCAAGGCCAGCGCACGCTCGATCACCTCAGCCTTGTGGCTAACCCCTGCGCTGTCCAGGCCGGTGCCGGGGCCGCTCAATTCACGTGCCGGGCACTCCAGCAGCGTGCTGGCCAGCGCGGCGGCGGCAGAGGTATTGCCAATGCCCATTTCACCGCCGATGAACAGCTGTGCGCCGGCCGCCGCCGCGCGCAATGCCGCGTCACGGCCAGCCTGCAAGGCGGCCTGCAGTTGCTCATCGGTCATGGCCGGCTCGCGGGCGAAGTTGGCGGTGCCGGCACCCAGGTGCAAGTGGCGTACCCCAGGCAGCGCCAGCGCCAGGTCGATGGTGCCCAGGTCAACCACTTCCAGGCTGGCCTGCAGCTGGCGCGCCAGCACGCTGATTGCCGCGCCGCCGCCGACGAAGTTGCGCAGCATCTGCCCGGTCACCGCCTGCGGATAGGCCGAGATGCCCTCCTCCACCACCCCGTGGTCACCGGCGAAAATGGTAATGGCGACACGCTCCAGGCTGGGGCGTTCGCAACCCTGCAGGCCGGCCAGGCGCTCGGCCAGCCCTTCCAGTTGGCCCAGCGAGCCGGCGGGTTTGGTCAGCTGCTGCTGACGGGCGCGGGCCTGGTCCATGGCGGCGAGGTCGAGGGGTTGGCAGGCATCACGCCACCAGGCGATTGTCATAGAGCAGGTCCTTTGAGCATAAGAGGAAGGCCGGCAACGGTCAGCACCACGCGCTGGCAGCGTTCGGCCACGGCCTGGTGCAGCCAGCCGGCCAGGTCGACATAGCGCCGAGTCAGCTCGCCCATGGGCACCACGCCCAGGCCGGTTTCGTTGCTGACCAGAATCACCGTGCCGGGTAACTGCACCAGGCACTCCAGCAGCGCATCGCGCTCATCGGCCAGGCGCTGGTCGTCGTCGAGCATCAGCAAATTGGTCAGCCACAGGGTCAGGCAGTCCACCAGCAGGCATCGGCCAGCGGCGGCTTCGGCGCGCAGTACGCGGGCCAGGGCCAACGGCTCTTCGATCAGGCCCCAGTCAGCCGGGCGACGCTCGCGGTGCAGGCGCACACGGGCGTTCATTTCGCCGTCCAGCGGCTGGCTGGTGGCGATATAGGTCACAGGCAGGCCACTGTCACTGGCCAGTTGCTCGGCCAGGCGGCTCTTGCCGGAGCGGGCACCGCCGAGAATCAGGTTGAGCATGTCAGGCGACTCCACACAGGGTGCGCAGGTGCGCGGTGTCCAGGTGTTGCTGCACCAGGTCCGCCAGGCGTTCGATATCCCGTTCGCGCAGCGCCTCGTAGTCGATGGTCAGGGCATCTTCCAAGCCCGCCCAACGCAACAGCGCGGCGCACGACTGGCTGCCTTCGAACAGGCCGTGCAGGTAGGTGGCGAGGATCTGCCCGTCGGCGCTGATGGCACCATCGCTGCGGCCATCGGCCAGCTGTACGGCAGGGTGCTGCAGCGCGGGGCCCGTGGTGACCCCAGCATGGATCTCGTAACCGGCTACCGCCGAAGCTTCGAGGTTCAGGGTGCCGGCGACGTTGCGCAATTGCTTGTCGGCTTCGAGCACCGTGGCATAGTCGAACAACCCCAACCCCGGGCTGGAGCCTGCTGGGCCTTCCAGGCCCAGCGGGTCGTGCACCTCGCTGCCGAGCATCTGCAGGCCACCACAGATACCGATCAGCTTGCCACCGTAACGCAGGTGCCGGGCAATGGCCTGGTCCCAGCCACGGGCGCGCAGTTGCGCCAGGTCACCGCGCACGCTCTTCGAGCCTGGCAGGATAATCAGGTCGGCCGGCGGAATCGGCTGGCCTGGGCCAATGAATTGAAGGTCCACCTGCGGGTGCAGGCGCAACGGGTCGAAGTCGGTGTGGTTGCTGATGCGCGGCAGCACCGGCACGATCACCTTGAGCACGCGCGCGTGCTTGCTGCCCTGGCGCCGGTCGATGCCGTCCTCGGCCTCCAGGTGCAGGTCGGTGACGTAGGGCAACACCCCCAGCACCGGCTTGCCGGTGCGTTGCTCCAGCCAGTCAAGGCCTGGCTGCAACAAGGCGATGTCACCCCGGAAGCGGTTGATGACAAACCCCTTGACCCGCGCCTGCTCGCTGGGCGACAGCAGTTCCAGGGTGCCGACCAGGTGGGCGAACACCCCGCCACGGTTGATGTCTGCCACCAGGATCACCGGGCAGTCCACCGCCTCGGCAAAACCCATGTTGGCGATGTCACCGGCACGCAGGTTGATCTCGGCCGGCGAGCCTGCGCCTTCGACCATCACCACCGGGTAGGCAGCGCTCAGGCGCTGGTGCGAGGCCAGCACGGCCTGCATGGCGATGGCCTTGTAGTCGTGGTAGGCCACCGCGTTCATGCTGGTGACCGCACGGCCATGGATGATCACTTGCGCGCCGGTGTCGCTGCTGGGCTTGAGCAGCACCGGGTTCATGTCGGTGTGCGGCGCCAGGCGGCAAGCCTGGGCCTGCACGGCCTGGGCACGGCCGATCTCGCCGCCGTCGGCGGTCACGGCACTGTTGAGCGCCATGTTCTGCGGTTTGAACGGCACCACGCCAACGCCCTGGCGCAGCAGCCAGCGGCACAGGGCGGTGACCAGCGTGCTCTTGCCGGCATCGGAGGTGGTGCCTTGCACCATGAGGGTGGTCATGCCGTTTCCTTCTGATAATCGGCCAGGGCCTGGGCCAGGCGCTGTTCATCGGCGGCGCAGGCGGGCAGGCCCAGGCGCACGGCGGCAGGCTCGGCGAACAGGCGCACGAGGATGCCACGGCGGGCCAGGAAGTCATGCAAGTGGGCGGCGCGGGCGCTGCGCACGTACTGGAACAGGTCGCAGCCGCCGCTGGGCGCCAGGCCGAAGCTGGCCAGCAGGCCGGCCAGGCGCTGGCTGGCCTGGGCACAACGCGCGATCTGCGCCAGGTGCGCGGGCGCGTCGGCAAAGCAGGCCTGGGCCAGCACACGGGTCGGGCCGCTGACGGTCCAGGGCCCCAGCAGTTCGCCCAGGCGCTGCAGCAGTGGTGGCGCTGCCAGGACGCAGCCCAGCCGCACACCGGCCAGGCCAAAGAACTTGCCGAACGAACGCAGCACGATCAGCCCCGGGCGCTCGGCACAATCGGCCACGCTGTGTTCGGGGGTGTTGTCCATGAAGGCTTCGTCTACCAGCAACCAGCCACCGCGCGCAGCCAGCCGCGCGTGCCAGGCCAGCAGGCGCTCGCGCGAAACCTGCAGGCCGGTGGGGTTGTTCGGGTTGACCAGCACCAGCACATCGAGGTTGTCGAGGGCACCCTCAACCTGGCTTTCATCCAGCTCCACCAGCTGATGCCCGGCACGCTGCCAGGCGTGGGGGTGTTCGGCATAGCAAGGCGACAACACGCCCACTCGCCCGCGTGGGCGCAGCGTGGGCAGGGCCTGGATGGCCGCTTGCGAGCCGGCCACCGGCAACAGGTGCGAGGCACCGTAATAGCGCCGCGCCGCGGCTTCGAGGCCATCTTCGACTTCTGGCAAGCGTGCCCAGGCATCCAGCGGGATGGGCGGTATCGGGTAAGGCCACGGCGCGATGCCGCTGGACAGGTCGAGCCAGTCTTCCCGGGCGATTGCGTATTGCTGCACTGCACGCAGCAGGCGGCCACCGTGCTCAAGCATTCAGGTAGGCTCCCAGGCAGATCAACAGCACCCACAACCACACGCCACGCTGCACCAGGCCCCAGCCGCGCTCGATGGCGTCGGCATCGGCCATGGGCCCTTCGCCCAGGCGCGGGCGCTCGTGCAATTCACCGTGGTACACCGCCGGGCCGCCCAGCTCGACGCCCAGCGCACCGGCTCCGGCGGCCATCACGGGCCCGGCGTTGGGGCTGTCCCACAGGGGCGCCTGCTTGCGCCAGCAGGCCAGGGCCAGGCGGGTTTTTCCAAGCAGCGCGTAGGTCAGCGCCACCAGCCTTGCGGGAATATAGTTCAGCACATCGTCGATGCGCGCGGCGCACCAGCCAAAGCGCTCGAAGCGCTCGTTGCGGTAGCCCCACATGGCATCCAGGGTATTGCTCAGGCGGTACAGCACCACCCCCGGCGCACCGGCCACGGCGAACCAGAACAGCGCCGCGAACACCGCATCGCTGCCGTTCTCCAGCACCGATTCGGTGGCCGCACGGGCGACAGCGGGCTCATCCAGCTCGCGGGTTTCCCGGCTGACCAGGTAACCCACACGGCGCCGCGCCTGCTCCAGGTCGCCCTGGCGCAGGGCATTGGCCACCGGCAGCACATGCTCGCCCAGGCTGCGCAGGCCCAGGGCGCAATACAGCGCCAGCACGTCAACCAGCCAGCCCACATAGGGCAGCCATGACAGCATCAGCGCCACCAGGGTCAACGGCACCACGGCAATGAACCAGGCGCTTACGCCATGGCTGCGCCAGCCACGGCCGCCAGGGTTCATGCGCCGCTCCAGGCCGGCTGCGAGGTTACCAAAGCCCACCAACGGGTGGCGGCGGCGCGGCTCACCCAGCAAAGCGTCCAGGGCCACCCCGGCCACGGTCAGCAAGGCCACGCTCATGGGCGCTCTCCCCATTGGTTTTCAAACAGCATCTCGCTCAAGGGCCGCTCCTGCGCCCAGTTTTCCTGCACCAGCATCGGCTGCTGGTAAAACTCGGTGACCGGCCCCAGGCACAGCACCGCCACCGGCTTGGCCCCGGCGGGCATGCCCAGCAAGGCAGCCAGGGCCTGCGGGTCGAACAGCGACACCCAGCCCATGCCCAGGCCCTCGGCGCGTGCGGCCAGCCACAGGTTCTGGATGGCGCAGGCCAGCGAGGCCAGGTCCATTTCCGGCAAGGTGCGGCGGCCGAAGATGTGTGCTTCGCGGTGGTCCATCAGCGCCGCCACCAACACTTCGGCGCAGTCATCGATACCTTCAACCTTGAGCTTCATGAAGGCGTCGGAGCGCTCGCCCAAGGCCTCGGCCGTGCGCACCCGCTCCTCCTCGACCAGCGCCTGAATGCGCCCGCGCAATGCCCGCTGGCTGATGCGAATGAAGCGCCAGGGCTGCATCAGGCCGACGCTGGGCGCCTGGTGCGCCGCCGACAGCAAGCGGCCAAGCAGCTCGGGGGCTACGCTGCCACCGGCAAAGTGGCGCATGTCGCGGCGCTCGCCAATGGCACGGTAAATCGCGGCGCGCTCGGCGGCGCTGTAGGCGTGTTCGCTCATGGCCGCAACAGCGCCGCCGCCGCGCCTGGGTTGGAAGGGAAATAGAAGTGCACATAGGAGGCCGTCAGCCGGCCCAGGCGGTACACCGCTTCGTTGCCACGCCCGCCGTTGGGGCTCAGGCCACGGGCGATGGGCTCAAGTTCGGTGCTGGTCAGCGAGTGGTGGTAGGTGTGCCCGCGCAGGGTGCCTTCCGGTAGCTCCACCGCTTGCAGGGCCAGGGCCGCCAGGCGCTTCTGCATGGTCGCCTCGCCCGGCAGCAAGCCCAGCAGCGCGGCGCGCTCGCCGGCCACATCGGTGAGTGCATCGAGCAGGTACAGCATGCCGCCACACTCGGCCAGCAGCGGCTTGCCCTGGGCATGGTGGGCGCGGATCGCTTCGAGCATGGGCGCGTTGGCGGCCAGTGCGTGGTGGTGCAGCTCCGGGTAGCCGCCTGGCAGGTAGAGGCTGTCTACTGCAGGCAGTTCACGGTCGTGCAACGGCGAGAAGAACACCAACTGCGCGCCGAGGCTGCGCAGCAGGTCGAGGTTGGCGCCATAGGTGAAGGCGAACGCCTCGTCCCGTGCCACGCCGATACGCACGCCACTCAAGGCAGCACTGCCCTGCTGCGGCGCAGGTGCAGCAAAGGCTACCGGCGGTGGCAGCGCCGCATCGCAACTGGCGCCCAGCGCTTGGGCCGCGGCGTCCAGGCGGGCATCCAGGTCATTCAGTTCACTGGCCTGAACCAGCCCCAGGTGGCGGCTGGGCAGTTCGATGCCACGCTCACGCGACAGCCCGCCATACCAACGCAGGCCCTCGGTCAGGCTGCCTTCGAGCAACTGCGCATGGCGCAGGCTGCCGACCCGGTTGGCCAGCACCCCGGCGAACGGCAGGTCGGCCTGGTAGCGCGCCAGCCCCAGGGCCAGGGCGCCAAAAGTCTGGGCCATCGCCGTACCGTCGATCACCGCCAGCACCGGCACACCGAAGTGGCGCGCCAGGTCGGCACTGGACGGGGTGCCGTCGAACAACCCCATCACCCCTTCGATAAGAATCAGGTCGGCGTCGGCTGCCGCTTCCCACAGCAGCCGACGGCTTTCCTCGGCGCCAATCATCCACAGGTCGAGCTGGTACACCGGCGCGCCGCTGGCCCGTTCGAGGATCATCGGATCGAGAAAGTCCGGGCCGCACTTGAACACCCGCACCTTGCGCCCGAGGTTGCGGTGCAGGCGTGCCAGGGCGGCGGTGACGGTGGTCTTGCCCTGGCCGGAGGCAGGTGCTGCGATCAGCACTGCCGGGCAGCTGCGCATTTCACTCACAGCTCAACGCCCTTCTGCGCGCGAATACCGGCCTGGAAGGCGTGCTTGAGCATGCCCATTTCAGTCACGGTATCGGCCAGTTCGATCATTTCGGGCTTGGCCGCGCGGCCGGTGACGATGACGTGCTGCATCGGTGGGCGGGCCTGGATGTCGCTCAGCACCTGGTCCAGGTCGAGGTAGCCGTGCTTGAGGGCGATGTTCAGTTCATCGAGCACCACGAACTGCACGCTTGGGTCTTGCAGCAACTGGCGCGAAACCGCCCAGGCAGCTTCGGCAGCGGCGATGTCGCGCTGGCGGTCCTGGGTTTCCCAGGTGAAGCCTTCGCCCATCACGTGGTAGCGCACCTGCTCGGGGAAGCGGCGGAAGAACAGCTCCTCGCCGGTGCTGTTGCGGCCTTTGATGAACTGCACCACGCCGCAGTGCATGCCGTGGCCCAGGGCGCGGGCGAGCATGCCGAAGGCCGAGCTGCTCTTGCCCTTGCCATTGCCGGTGAGCACCAGCAGCAGGCCGCATTCGTTGGGGGAATTGGCAATGCGCTCGTCGATGATCGCCTTCTTGCGCTGCATGCGCGCCAGGTGGCGTTCGTCGCGTTCGGTGGGTTCGCTCATGAAGGGTTCTCCGCAGGCTGGCGCCGCGTGAACAGCGACGGCAGGTAAAAGGCAGGCAAACGGAGAACGCGCAGGAGCAATGGCACAAGCCACGGTGCACCGCGCATCACCCTCCGTGATGCCGTTGGCAGTTTCAGGCCGGTCTCCGGGCTTGTGAGCGGGCCTTGGCCCGGAGCCTGCGCGCCTTCCCAGGGGTTCACCCAGTGGCTGTGCGCAGCTTCGACTCACCTACCGTTGCGGGGGCAGCGCCGGATTCGCGCCTTGTTGGCGGCCACCGGCTTCCCAGTTTCACCCTGCCAAGTGGGGGCTGGCAGGGCACCTGAAACACGCGCGAAGGTTAGAGGGTTGCACCGGGACCGTCAATCGAACCCCGCCGCCGCGCACTGGCAAAAGTGGCCTGGATCAATGGCCGATCCGTCGGCTTGTGCCACACTGAGCAAGGTGATATCACATAGCCATCATTTTCGGCACGACGCGATCACAACGACAACAGGAGTGCGCCGCATGCAAGGCCAGATCATCAACAACCCACGCCTGGAGTTCCTAAGCCCGGTACTGGAGCGCTGGGTCGACTGCATCGACCGTTTCAACCAGTTCAACGGTGATGCCGAAGCACCCTACTGGCACGGCATCCAGACCAACACCGGAATGCTCGCCGCCGCTGCCTGGCAAGCCGAGCTGGCCACCCTGCAACAGTTTGCCAGCAACAAGCAGCGCGACGAGGGTGAGCTGGAGGGGCGCTGCGACCTGTCGATCTGCAGCGCCGAGGAGGCGCTGTACCTGAGCGTGAGCCAGCGCTGGCCGAAGGTCGCGCGCCTGGACATGGCCGCAGCCCTGCAGGAAACCACCAGCATCGCCCGGCACATGGCCTACGCCAGCCAGTTGCGCGCCGGTGCGCTGTTCATCACCCCGTGGAAAGTTGGCCAACACGCCAGCCCCGAGGAACTGCAAGACCTGGTGGAAGACCTGCAGAAGCACAACGCCTGCGCCATCGCCTGGTACTTCCCCTATGCCTACCGCAAGCTGCACAACCAGATGGGCCAGTACTACCCCGGCGTGGCGCTGCTGCTCAAGCAGGCGTGAGCCGGGCAGTGTTTCAGCGGTTCTGCGCCAGGTTACCCTGCGGGATCACGCGCTTGGCCTGAAGGTAGGCTTTGGACCAATAGCTGTTGGACAGGTAGTCCAGGCGCACCGTGCCGCCGGTGGAAGGCGCATGCACGAAGCGCCCCTCGCCCACGTAGATGCCCGCATGGCTGACCTGTGAACCACCGCCCGTGGCGAAGAACACCAGGTCGCCGGACTGCAGCGCGTTGATGTCCACGGTTGGAGCGCGCATCACGATCATCTCCCGCGTGGAGCGCGGCAGGCTGATGCCGGCCGCGTCGCGGTACACGTAGCCGATCAGGCCGCTGCAATCAAAGCCCGAGTCCGGGGTGTTGCCGCCCCAGCGGTATGGCGTGCCGACCAGGCCAATCGCCCGGATCAGCACATCGTCTGCCAGGGGCGAGCCTTCGGGTTGGCTATAGGTAATGCGTGGCTGCACCACGGGGGCCGGCGCCGGGGCACGGCTGGAGCAGGCGGCAAGCAGTGCCACCAGGGAAAGGAATGCGAAGCGCGCCATCATCGCCATGGCCAGAACATCCTGTCTGAGACCGCAGGGCCGCAGCCGAAAAAGAGTTGAGAATTTAGATTAGACGCTTTCTGTAAATGCGCACGGCGGCGAGCTTTTTCAGCTACGCCGCCGTGGCAGGGTACATCATTTTGATATCAGTTGCGCGCGATATTGGTGGTCGGCGCCATGGCCAAGGCGCGCTTGGCTTCGATGAAGGTCTTGCTCCAGTAGCGGTCACCGAGGCTGTCGATGCGCACACCGCCGCTGCGGCGGCTGCTGGAGTGGATGAACTGGTTGTCACCCAGGTAGATGCCGGCATGGCTGACGCGGCCACGGCCATTGGTGCTGAAGAACAGCAGGTCACCCGGCTTGAGCTTGTTGCGGGCTACCTTGGGCGCATCGACGTTGATCATTTCGCGGGTGGAGCGCGGCAGGTTCATGCCGGCCTCTTCGCGGAACAGGTAGCCGATGAAGCCACTGCAGTCGAAACCGGACGCTTCCGAGGTACCACCGAAGCGGTAGCGGGTGCCGATCAGAGACATGCCACGCTCAAGGATGCTGTCGGCCAGCACCGGGAGCTGATAAGGCTTGCTGCTGGAGAAGGCCTCCAGGTCATCTTCGGTGGCCTGTTCTTCTTCGCCGAAAACGGAAGAAGCAGAAGCATGGGCCTTGGTAACCGATTGCGAGGCAACCGGGGTGTGATCCTGAGGCTGGGAAACCGGGCCTTGGGCCGCGCAGCCAAAAAGCAGGGTCACGAGTGCGAGGGGCACGAGGGGTGCGAAGCGCTTCAGCATGGGCACGACCGTGTCTGTAATCCTTTAGAAGGGGGAAACTATGCCCTCTATCACGGCCATTTGCAAATTTTATCGAAAAAGATGTGACTTTTTCGTTTTGCCCCTCAGAGCCCAGTGTTTACGGGCTTTACCAGCCGAGGGTTTCCTTCAGGAACGGGATGGTCAGCTTGCGTTGTGCCTGCAGTGAGGCTTGATCGAGCCGTTCGAGCAGGTCGAACAGCGCGCTCATGCTGCGCGTGCCACGGGTAAGGATGAAATGGCCGACTTCGTCGGTCAGGTGCAGGCCACGGCGCGAGGCGCGCAGCTGCAGGGCGCGCAGCTTGTCTTCATCGGACAGGCCGCGCATCTGGAAGACCAGGGCCAAGGTCAGCCGCGACTTGAGGTCGGGCAGTTTGATCGGCAGTTCGCGGGGCGAGGCCGAGGCCGCCAGCAGCAGGCGCCGGCCGCTGTCGCGCAGGCGGTTGAAGAGGTGGAACATGGCCTCTTCCCAATCCGCCTTGCCGGCGATCACGTGCAGGTCGTCGATACACACCAGTTCGTACTGGGCCAGGTAGTCGAGCAGTTCCACGCCGCGGTCGAGCAGTTGCGCCAGCGGCAGGTACACGGCCGGTTCGCCGCGTTGCTGGAAGCGGTGGGTGGCGGCCTGCAACAGGTGGCTGCGGCCAACGCCCTGCTTGCCCCACAGGTAGATGAGGCTCTCGGTCCAGCCGGCATCGGCTTCGCATAGCCGCTCGACATAGCCCAACGCCGCGGCATTGGCGCCCGGATAGTAGTTGATGAAGGTGGCGTCATCGCGCAGGCGCACACCCAGGGGCAACTGGATCGGTGGTTTCATGCTCGCGGGCAGTCGGGACGACCGCAGGGGGCCTTTGGTGAACAATGTGCAAAGTCTATACCCGCATTGCGGGGCGCACAATCACGCAGGCAGATAGCGCAAGGAAAATCAACGAGTTGCGGTGTGTGGCGAGGGGCCTGGGCGTTGAAGATTTCACCTCGGGCCCCTGCTGTCATCAAAGATCCGGGTCAGGATCACCCGCATACATGTCCGATTCTTTGTACAGATCGTGCACATGCCGCAGCAACACCATGATCACCGCCGCCACCGGCAGCGCCAGCAGCACGCCGGTGAAGCCGAACAACTCGCCACCGGCAAGAATGGCGAAGATCACCGCCACCGGGTGCAGGCCGATGCGGTCGCCCACCAGCAACGGGGTCAGCACCATCCCCTCCAGCGCCTGGCCGACCATGAACACCGCCACGATGCCCAGCATCGGGTACAGGTCGCCGCCGAACTGGAACAGCCCCGCCAGCAACGCCGCGCCAATGCCGATGATGAAGCCCATGTACGGCACGATGGCCGCCAGCCCCGCCAGCATGCCGATCAACAGCCCCAGTTCCAGGCCAACCAGCATCAAGCCTGCCGAATAGATGATGCCCAGGGCGACCATCACCAGCAGTTGCCCACGCACGAACGCCCCCAGTACCTCGTGGCACTCGCCCGCCAGGCTCACCACCTGCTCCTCCCGCTGGCGCGGCAGCAGGCTGCGCAGCTTGGCCATCATCAGGTCCCAGTCGCGCAGCAGGTAGAAGCCCACCACGGGGATCAGCACCATGTTCGCCAGCCAGGCGATCAATGCCAGGCTCGACGCGGTCGCCTGGGACAGCACCACGCCGACGATGTCGGTGGTCTGGCCCATGTGCTCGCCGATGGCGGCCTTGATCTTGTCGAACTTCCAGAAGCCATCGGCCAGGCCCAGCTTGTGCTGCACCCAGGGCAAGGCCACGTGCTGCAGCCAGTCGAGGATCTGCGGCGCCAACTCGTACAGGCGCACCAGCTGCTTGGCCAGCATCGGCACCAGCACCAGCAGCAGTGCCATCAGTACCAGGGTGATCAACCCGAACACCACCACCACGCCCCAGGTGCGCGACAGGCCCAGGCGCTCCAGGCGATCGACCAGTGGGTCGGCCATGTAGGCCAGCAGGATGCCCACCAGGAACGGGGTGAGGATGTTGTGCAGGCTATAAAGAAGCACGAGTACCAGCAAACCCGTGCCGAGCAAGATCCAGCGGCGCATATCAGTCACCAACGGTACTCCTTACCAGTGAAAACGCAGGCCGTCGAACGGCTTGGCCGCGGCGGGCGGCGGGTTCGTGCCAGGCGTTGTCCCTGGGGCGGCCGGCACTTCCTGCAACTTGGCCAGGCCAAGCTGGGCACGCAACTGCTCAGGGCTGCCGCTGACGGCATAGGTCAGGGTGCCACCCTCGGCCAATTGCAGGTGTGGGCCATAGGGTTCGAGCACGCGGCTGAGTTCGGCATAGCGCTGCAGGTTCATGCCTTGTACCTGCAGTTGTACCTGGCCGCTGCTGCCGGGCTTGGTGACGTAGCGTGGCGCCAGGCGGTTGCTCACCGCCAGCATCACCGCATCGGCCAGGGCCGCCTGGTCGGCGCCCTCGGCAGTGCCCTGCTCACGCTGGTTACCCAGCCACAGCTGCCATTTGCCCTGCCACTTGCCATCGGCTTGCTGGGCATGCACAGCCAGCAGGGCATCGGCGCCATAGCGCTCGGCCGCCTCACGCAGGGGCGCGGGGTCGTTGCCTTCGAGCTGCTTGGCATTAGCCACCAGTTGCTCCTGCAGGTCGGCCAACGGCAGGCGCAACGGCAACCCACGGTGCTGCGCGGCGTGGCGCAGCGGTTGGGCACTGGCCTGGCCATCGCCGACCAGGTTACTGCCCTCGGCGCTGTCGTTCAGCCACCAGCTGAGGATCGACGGCCGGTTGCTGCCCCACAGGGCCAGGCCCGCCTTGCGCAGGGCCTGCTCGGTGCTGCCCGGGTCGAACTCGACCAACACCGCCTCTGGCGGCCCGGCTTCGGTGCCGACCTGGTTGACGATACGCTGCGGGTCTTTGCGCAGCTCGGCCAGGGCCGGGTTCTGCGCAGCCTTCGGGTCGCCAGTCAGGCGCAGCACCAGGGTTTCGAAGGCCTTGGCGGTGGCAGCAGTGCGGGCTTCGGCGCCCTGCCCTTCGAGCGGTTGGTGGACCTGGTAGAGCCCGGAGACATTTTCAGCCTGGGCGGTGAGCGAAATCAGGGCCAGGCAACTGGCTGCCAGAATGGTGATTGAACGCATGGGGGATTCCTGTCCTTTTACCGCAATGCCTATACCTTATACACGGGGGCAGCAGGTAACCAGTCGCTAGGGGTGAAAGATAAGGGGGTGGGGGGATGTGTTGGGTCTGACAGGTGTTTGGCTTTACAGGTTCAGTGGCCGGGAGATCGAGCGGCGCCTGGGCGGCGCATCGCGAGCTGCGCTCGCTCCTACGGTTGTTCCGGGGGGGCAACACGATTTATGCCCATTTTCATGCCCTGCCCGTCGGCCTGAGGATGGCCGCTGCACGGCAACCCTGATAAAATCGCGCGTCTTCACAGACCACTGACGTTTCAGGCAGCCGCCGCTTTCCAGCCGGCCTTGGCCGTCTTGGTCGTTTTTACGAATCCCTCCCTCTTAAAGGCCTGGATCAATGAGCAAGCAACCCTCCCTGAGCTACAAGGACGCCGGTGTAGACATCGACGCCGGCGAAGCACTGGTCGAACGCATCAAGGGCGTGGCAAAACGCACCGCACGCCCTGAAGTCATGGGTGGCCTGGGCGGCTTCGGCGCCCTCTGCGAGATCCCGGCCGGCTACAAACAGCCGGTGCTGGTCTCCGGCACCGACGGCGTCGGCACCAAGCTGCGCCTGGCCCTGAACCTGAACAAGCACGACAGCATCGGCCAGGACCTGGTCGCCATGTGCGTCAACGACCTGGTGGTCTGCGGCGCCGAACCGCTGTTCTTCCTCGACTACTACGCCACCGGCAAGCTGAACGTCGACGTGGCCGCCACCGTAGTCACCGGCATCGGCGCCGGCTGTGAACTGGCAGGCTGCTCGCTGGTTGGCGGCGAAACCGCCGAGATGCCAGGCATGTACGAAGGCGAAGACTACGACCTGGCCGGCTTCTGCGTCGGCGTGGTGGAAAAGGCCGAGATCATCGACGGTTCCAAGGTTGCCACCGGCGACGCACTGATCGCCCTGCCGTCCTCGGGCCCGCACTCCAACGGCTACTCGCTGATCCGCAAGATCCTCGAAGTGTCCGGCACCGACATCGAGAACACCCAGCTCGACGGCAAGCCACTGACCGACCTGCTGATGGCGCCAACCCGCATCTACGTCAAGCCGCTGCTGCAGCTGATCAAGAACACCGGCGCCGTCAAGGCCATGGCCCACATCACCGGTGGCGGCCTGCTGGACAACATCCCGCGCGTACTGCCGAAAAACGCCCAGGCCGTGGTTGACGTGGCCAGCTGGCAGCGCCCGGCGGTGTTCGACTTCCTGCAGGAAAAAGGCAACGTCGACGAGCACGAAATGCACCGCGTGCTGAACTGCGGCGTGGGCATGGTCATCTGCGTGGCCCAGGACCAGGTCGACGCCGCCCTGAACGAACTGCGCACCGCCGGTGAGCAGCCATGGGTCATCGGCCACATCGCCGAGGCTGCCGAAGGTGCTGCCCAGGTCGAGCTGCTGAACCTCAAGGCACACTGATGCCGAGCAAGCCCTGCAATGTCGTGGTACTGCTGTCGGGTTCCGGCAGCAACCTGCAAGCGTTGATCGACAGTTGCCGCGCTGAGGGCAGCCCGGTGCGCATCGCCGCGGTGGTGTCCAACCGCGCCGACGCCTATGGCCTGCAACGGGCCGAGGCGGCGGGCATCGACACCGTCGTGCTCGACCACACCCAGTTCGACGGCCGTGAAGCCTTCGATGCCGCGCTGATGGCGCGCATCGACGGCTTCGCCCCCGACCTGGTGGTGCTGGCCGGCTTCATGCGCATCCTCAGTGGCGGTTTCGTGCGCCACTACCAGGGCCGCCTGCTCAACATCCACCCGTCGCTGCTGCCCCGCTACAAGGGCCTGCATACCCACCGCCGGGCACTGGAAGCAGGCGATGGCGAACATGGCTGCAGCGTGCACTTCGTCACCGAGGAACTCGATGGCGGGCCTCTGGTCGTACAGGCTGTAATACCGGTGGTGTCTGATGACACGGTGGAAAGCCTGGCCCAACGGGTCCACCATCAGGAACACCAGATCTACCCGTTGGCGGTGCACTGGTTTGCGCAGGGGCGCTTGCGCCTGGGCGAACAGGGTGCCTTACTGGATGACCAACCGCTGCCGGCCAGTGGTCACCTGATCCGACCTTAGGAGAATTTATGCGTCGCGCCCTGCTAATGGCTCTCGCCGTGCTCGCCCTGCCCCTCCAGGCAGCTGACCTGAAGCCGTTCGCGGCCAGCTACACCGCTGACTGGAAGCAGCTGCCCATGAGCGGCACCGCCGAGCGTAGCCTGGTCAAGAACAAGGACGGCAGCTGGAACCTTGATTTCAAGGCGTCCATGATGATCGCCAGCCTGACCGAGCAAAGCACCCTGCGCATGGACAACGACACCCTGCTGCCGCAGAAGTACCACTTCGAGCGCGGTGGCTTGGGCAAGGCCAAGACCGTTGACCTGACCTTCGACTGGACCGCCAAGAAAATCACTGGCACCGACCGCAAGGATGCCATCAGCCTGCCGCTCAACCGCGGCGTGCTGGACAAGTCGTCCTACCAGCTGGCACTGCAGCACGATGTGGCCGCCGGCAAGAAGAGCATGACCTACCAGGTGGTCGATGGCGACGAGATCGACAACTACGACTTCCGCGTGCTCGGCACCGAGAAGGTCACCACCAAGACCGGCCAGGTCGAGGCGGTGAAGGTCGAGCGCGTGCGTGCGCCCAGCCAGAACAAGCGCGTGACCGAGTTGTGGTTCGCCAAGGACTGGGACTACCTGCTGGTGCAACTGCGCCAGGTGGAAACCGATGGCAAGGAGTATGTGATCGTGCTGCAGGATGGCACGGTCGATGGCAAGTCGGTGAAAGGTAACTGAGCGGGCTCAAGCCCTGGGTTTGCGAAGCCCCGCCTTGTGCGGGGCTTTTTTATGCGCGTGGTTGGCGCCGCCGTGCGGCGCATCGCGAGCTTTGCTCGCTCCTACCAGAGCGATCCGTTCATGGCCCTGTAGGAGCGAGCAAAGCTCGCGATGCGCCATCAGAAACGGTACATGCCTGGCAGGCGCTCTGCGTTCCGGGGTTTCATGAAGATAGTTTCATCGCGGTTTTATTTACTTAGCCTGCTAACAAATTCTATAAAGGGGTTGTGCGACACAGTGTCGCAGACAACTCAAGCAGTGGAGTTTAACGATGACTGTCAAAGTAACCGAACGCGACGAATCGAAAATGTCCCACGAAGGCCAGGCTGCTGGCCTGCGGATTTGGGATGTGCACCAACAAGGCCAATTGGTCGGGATGTTCCACAACGAACAGGAAGCCCACCAATACCGCGTGGAGCTCGAAGACCTGGAAAACCAGCGCACCACGCAATGACACCGTCTTCCCATGAAAAACCCCGCCGAGGCGGGGTTTTTCGTGTTTACCACATCAGGTCGTCCGGAATCTTGTAGGCCGCGTACGGATCGTCCTCGTCCGCTTCCTCGACATGGGTGTTGAGCAGCAGGATGCGGCTAGGGTCGCGCTCCTGGATCTTCACCGCAGCTTCACGCGGAATCACCTCGTAGCCACCGGCGTGGGAAACGATGGCCAGCGCCCCGTTGCTCAGCCGGGTGCGCATCAGGGCGTTGACGGCGATGCGCTTGACCTTCTTGTCATCGACGAAGTTGTAGTAGTCCTCGGTGGTCAGCTTCGGCAGGCGGGTGGCTTCGATCACCTGCTTGATCTGCGCCACACGGGCCTTCTGCTCGGCCTTTTCCTGCTGCTGACGGTTCAGCTCCTGGTCGCGCTTGGCTTTTTCGGCCATCGCTTCCTTGGCGATGCGCTGCTGGCTGTCGTCGACTTCAACCTGGCCCTTGTGCTCCAGGCGTTTCTGTTTCTTTTCAGCCTTGTTGGTCTGCGAGACCTGTTTCTGGTTGACCAGGCCGGCTTTGAGCAATTGGTCGCGAAGGGAAAGACTCATGGATGTTCACTCACTTATGCAGCCGCTCAGCCGCAGCTGGGCAGGTTCTTTTCCTGACGCTTGGCTTCACCCCAAAGGGCGTCCAGCTCGTCAAGGTTACAGGCTTCAATCGGCCGACCGCTGTCGCGCAGCGCTTGTTCGATGAAGCGAAAACGCCGCTCGAACTTGCGGTTGGCGCGGCGCAGGGCATTTTCCGGGTCTTGCTTGAGGTGGCGGGCCAGGTTGACGGCGGCGAACAGCAAGTCGCCCACTTCATCTTCGAGGGCATCGGCGTCGTTGTCGGCCATGGCCTGCAACACTTCGTCGAGTTCCTCGCGCACCTTGTCCAGCACCGGCAGCGCGGCAGGCCAGTCGAAACCGACGGTGGCCGCACGCTTTTGCAGTTTGGCCGCACGCGACAGCGCCGGCAATGCCGCCGGCACGTCATCGAGCAGCGACAGTTGTTCGGGGGTGGTTTTTTCCGCGCGCTCCTCGGCCTTGATTTCCTCCCAGCGCGACTTCACCTGGGCTTCGTCCAGGCTGGGGGTGTCCAGCGGGGCGTAGAGTTCGCCGGTGGGGAACACGTGCGGGTGGCGGCGGATCAGCTTGCGGGTGATGCTGTCGACCACGCCGTCGAATTCGAAGCGCCCTTCCTCGCGGGCCAGCTGGCTGTAGTAGACCACCTGGAACAAGAGGTCGCCCAGCTCGCCCTGCAGGTGCTCGAAGTCGCCGCGCTCGATGGTGTCGGCCACTTCGTAGGCCTCCTCGATCGTGTGCGGGACGATGCTTGCGTAGTCCTGCTTCAGGTCCCATGGGCAGCCGTACTGCGGGTCGCGCAGGCGGGCCATGAGGTGCAGCAGGTCTTCGAGGGTGTAGGTCATGTTAAGCAGGTCCTTCGGTGGAGCCTTCTTCGCGGGCTAGCCCGCTGCCACAGGTGAAGTGCAGAGCTTGAAACTTGCACCTATCCCTGTGGGAGCGGGCTTGCCCGCGAAGCAGGCGCCGCGGTCTCAAGGGGTACGGTTACGCCGCGTCTCGATGATGTTCGGCAACTGCGAAATCCTGCCCAGCAAGCGCCCCAGCGCATCCAGGCCCGGAATTTCGATGGTCAGCGACATCAGCGCGGTGTTGTCTTCCTTGTTCGAGCGGGTGTTCACCGCCAGCACGTTGATCTTCTCGTTGAGCAGCACCTGCGACACATCGCGCAGCAGGCCCGGGCGGTCGTAGGCGCGGATCACGATGTCGACCGGGTAGGTCTGCACCGGGATCGGCCCCCAGCTCACCTGGATCATGCGCTCCGGCTCACGCCCGGCCAATTGCAGCACCGAGGCGCAGTCCTGGCGGTGGATGCTGACCCCGCGGCCCTGGGTGATGTAGCCAACGATGGCATCGCCCGGCAGCGGCTGGCAGCAGCCGGCCATCTGCGTCAGCAGGTTGCCGACGCCCTGGATCTGGATATCGCCACGCTTGCCGGTGCGCGGGCCGGTGGGCTTGCGCGGCACCAGCTCGATCTGCTCGATGCGCTCGGGTTCGAGCAACTGCTGGGCAGCGTTGACCAGGTGCGCCAGGCGCAGGTCGCCGGCGCCGAGCGAGGCGAACATGTCCTCGGCGGTCTTGACGTTGGTTTTCTCGGCCAGGCGCTCGAAGTCCACCTGCGGCAGGCCCAGGCGGCTGAGCTCACGTTCGAGCAGGGTCTTGCCGGCGGCGACGTTCTGGTCACGTGCCTGCAGCTTGAACCAGTGGACGATCTTCGCCCGCGCCCGCGAGGTGGTGACGTAGCCCAGGTTGGAGTTCAGCCAGTCGCGGCTCGGGTTGCCGTGCTTGCTGGTGATGATCTCCACTTGCTCGCCGGTCTGCAGGCTGTAGTTCAACGGCACGATGCGCCCGTTGATCTTGGCGCCCCGGCAGTTGTGGCCAATCTCGGTGTGCACCCGGTAGGCGAAGTCCAGCGGCGTGGCGCCTTTGGGCAGGTCGATGGCATGACCGTCCGGGGTGAACACGTAAACCCGGTCGGGCTCGATGTCGACCCGCAACTGCTCGGCCAGGCCACCGATGTCGCCCAGCTCCTCGTGCCACTCCAGCACCTGGCGCAGCCAGGAAATCTTCTCTTCGTAGTGGTTGGAGCTTGGCTTGACGTCGGTGCCCTTGTAGCGCCAGTGGGCGCACACGCCCAGTTCCGCTTCCTCGTGCATGCCGTGGGTACGGATCTGCACTTCCAGCACCTTGCCCTCGGGGCCGATCACCGCGGTGTGCAGCGAGCGGTAGCCGTTTTCCTTGGGGTTGGCGATGTAGTCGTCGAATTCCTTGGGGATGTGCCGCCACAGGGTATGCACGATGCCCAGCGCGGTGTAGCAGTCACGCACCTCCGGCACCAGCACACGCACTGCGCGCACGTCGTAGATCTGGCTGAATTCCAGGCCCTTGCGCTGCATTTTGCGCCAGATCGAATAGATGTGCTTGGCCCGGCCGCTGATGTCGGCCTTGACCCCGGTGGCCAACAGCTCGTTCTGCAGCTGGTTCATCACGTCGCTGATGAAGCGCTCGCGGTCCAGCCGGCGCTCGTGCAACAGCTTGGCGATCTGCTTGTACTGGTCGGGCTCCAGGTAGCGGAAGGACAGGTCTTCCAGCTCCCACTTGATATGGCCGATGCCCAGGCGGTGGGCCAGCGGCGCATAGATGTCGAACACCTCGCGCGCCACGCGCAGGCGTTTTTCGTCATCGGCGGCCTTCACCGCGCGGATCGCGCAGGTACGCTCGGCCAGCTTGATCAGCGCCACGCGCACGTCGTCGACCATGGCCACGAGCATCTTGCGCAGGTTCTCTACCTGCGCCTGCGAACCCAGCACCAGCGACTGGCGCGGGCTGAGGCTGGCACTGATGGCGGCCATGCGCAGCACGCCGTCGATCAGCTTGGACACCACCGGGCCGAAACGCTGGCCAACCTCGGCCAGGGTCACCTTGCCTTCGCGTACCGAACGGTAGATAACCGCCGCCACCAGCGAATCCTGGTCGAGCTTGAGGTCGGCAAGGATTTCGGCGATTTCCAGGCCCGCCTGGAAGCTGGACGTACCGTCGGCCCAGGAATGCTTGGCCGGGTTGCCTTTCTTCTCGATCTCCTGGGTGAAGTCGCACGCCTCCTTGAGCGCCACGCGATCCAGTGCCGAATCGACGCTCACCACATGATCGAGCCATGCATCGAGATTGATACTGCCGTCGGTGTTGACCGGCTGGTGCACTCTCACCTGTACCATCTTTGTTTTACCTTTCCATACAGCGCACCACACGGGTGCGCTGGCTATCACCGTGCGACCTCCACTCCCTGGAAGCCACACCAAGGGGCCAGCCTGCTAGCCCACTTCGAATAACGCCATGGCCTCGACATGCGCCGTCTGAGGAAACATGTCGAGAATCCCGGCCCTTTTTAACCGGTACCCCTGGCCGACCAGCACCTGGGCGTCTCGCGCCAGCGTGGCCGGGTTGCACGATACATACACCAGCCGCCTGGCGTTGAGCCGGGCGATGCCTTGCACCACCTCGTACGCACCGTCGCGCGGTGGATCCAAGAGTACCGCAGAAAAGCCCTCGGCGGCCCATCCGGCACCTGCCAAAGGCTGCGATAAATCGGCCTGAAAAAAGCGTGCATTATGCACATTGTTTTCCCGGGCATTGGCCGCGGCCCGATCGACCATGGCCTGCACACCTTCCACCGCCACCACCTCACGGGCCTGGCGCGCCAGTGGCAGGGCGAAGTTGCCCAGGCCACAGAACAGGTCCAGCACTCGCTCGTCGGCCTGCGGCGCGAGCCAGGCCAGGGCCTGCTCGATCATCGCCGTGTTGACCTGGGCGTTGACCTGGACGAAATCGCCCGGGCGCCACGCCAGCTCCAGCTGCCAGGGCGCCAGGGCAAAGCCCAGTTTGGCGTCCGCCTGTACCGGTGCCGGTTCCCCTTCGCCTTGCAGCCAGAGCTGCGCGTTGGCCTGCTCGCAGAACGCCTGCAAGCGCGCCAGGTCATCCTCCGGCAGCGGCGCCACATGGCGCACCAGCAGCGCGTCTGCGGTGCCGCTGAACAGCTCCACATGGCCAATCGCCTGCGGCTTGCCCAACGAGCGCAGCGCGGTGGGCAAGTGACGGAGAATAGTTTGCAAAGGCTGTACCAGCACGGCGCAGTCGTCGATGGCGACGATGTCCTGGCTGGCCTCGGCGCGGAAACCTACGTCCAGCCGCTTGGCCTTGACGTCCCAGCGCACCGCCACCCGCGCCCGGCGCCGGTAACCGAATTCCGGCCCGCTCAAGGGCGCGGCCCATTCCTCGGGCTGCACGCCTGCCACCCGTTGCAGTTGCTCGGCCAGGGTGCGCTGCTTGAGCGCCAGCTGGGCGTCATGGGGCAGGTGCTGCAGGTTGCAGCCACCGCAACGCTCGTAGTGGCGGCACGGCGCCTGGCGGCGCTCGGGGCTGGCTTGCAGCACGCGCTCCAGGCGCGCCTCGACCACCTTGCCACGGGCATTGAGCACGCGCGCTTCGACCGCTTCGCCGGCCAGTGCGCCACTGACGAACCAGGTGCGCCCTTCGAGGAAAGCGATGCCCCGGCCGTCACCGGCCAGGCGCTCGATGTCCAGGCGCTGTTTCTTGCCCACGGGAACCTGGGGCGTGCGGTTGCCACCGGCCGGCTGGAAGCGCAGGCCGGTGTTGCTTTTCTTCTTTGACATTTAGCTCGGGTCGAACAGGCCGGTGGACAGGTATCGGTCGCCGCGATCGCAGATGATCGCAACCATCACGGCATTTTCCACTTCGCGGGACAGGCGCAACATCGCCGCCACCGCACCGCCGGAAGACACGCCGCAGAAAATGCCCTCTTCACGGGCAAGGCGGCGGGTGGTGTCCTCGGCTTCCTGCTGGGACATGTCGACCACGCGGTCGACGCGGGTGGCGTCGAAAATTTTCGGCAGGTACTCCTCCGGCCAGCGGCGGATGCCGGGAATGGCCGAACCTTCCATCGGCTGCAGGCCGACGATCTGCACGTTGGGGTTCTGTTCCTTGAGGTACTGCGAGCAGCCCATGATGGTACCGGTGGTGCCCATGGAGCTGACGAAATGGGTGATGTTGCCCTGGGTCTGCTGCCAGATCTCCGGGCCAGTGCTGGTGTAGTGGGCGATCGGGTTGTCGCCATTGGCGAACTGGTCCAGCACCAGGCCGCGGCCTTCGGCCTGCAGCTTCTCGGCAAGGTCGCGAGCGCCTTCCATGCCCTCTTCCTTGGTCACCAGAATCAGCTCGGCGCCGTAGGCGGTCATGGCCGCCTTGCGTTCGGCGGTGGAGTTGTCGGGCATGATCAGGATCATCTTGTAGCCCTTGATCGCCGCCGCCATGGCCAGGGCGATGCCGGTGTTGCCGGAGGTGGCTTCGATCAGGGTGTCGCCCGGCTTGATCTGGCCGCGCAGTTCGGCGCGGGTGATCATCGACAGCGCCGGGCGGTCTTTCACGGAGCCGGCGGGATTGTTACCTTCGAGCTTAAGCAGGAGGGTATTGCTGGTTTCCCCAGCAATGCGCTGCAGGCGAACCAGGGGCGTATTGCCGACGCAATCGGCGATGGTTGGGTACTGCAAGGTCATGGCGTATTTCACAATCCGGACGGCAGGGGCGCCTATCATACCGGCAAACCTCCTGCGGCCATATCACGCAATCTGTGGTTGCTATAGCTACACGCTATAAGGGTGTCGCCTGCTTCACGGCAAGCCCGCGCCTACAGGGCTTGCGGTACCCCTGTAGGCGCGGGCTTGTCCCGCGCTGGGGCCGGCACATGCACCGGCAACCGCATGCACAGCCGCAGGCCACGCTTGCCATTTTCAGCCCACAAGGTCCCGCCCTGGCGCTGGATCGCACTGCGCGCGATGCTCAGCCCCAAGCCAAACCCGCCGTCACCCGGCCGCGAGCCGTCAAGCCGGGAGAACGGCGCGAAGATCCGCTCCAGGTCCTCCTCGGCCACCCCGCCACCTTCATCCTCCAGCCACAGCCGCCAGTACCCGCCCTCGCGCTGCCCACCCAGGCGCACCACACCATGTTCCGGCGAATGGCGGATGGCGTTGCGCAGCATGTTTTCCAGCGCCTGGGCCAGGTGGTTGAGGTTGCCCTGCACCCAGCAGTGGTTGGCCACCTCGCAGCGCAGGCGCCCGGGTAACCAGCCGCTTTCGTAGCGGGCATCCTCGACCAGCAACTCCCACAGCGCCGGCACCTGGATCGGCTCCAGGTTCATCGGGGCCCGCTCGGCGTCTTGCCAGGCCAGTTGCAAGGTGCCTTCCACCAGTTGCTGCATGCAGTCCACCTCGCGGCCCAGGCGTTCGCGCAGGCGGGCCAGGTCGGTTTCGCCGTCGCAGGCCACGCGCAGGCGGCTGAGCGGCGTGCGCATTTCATGGGACAAGTCGCGCAGCAACTGCTGCTGCATGGCCACCGTGCCCTGCAGGCGCTCGGCCATCTGGTCGAAGGCGCGGGCCAGCTCGCCCAACTCGTCGTGGCGGGCGATGGTGCGCGAGTCCAGCCGCGCCGAGAGCTGGTCGGCGCGCCAGGCATTGGCCTGCTCGCGCAACTGGTTCAGCGGCACGATCAGCATGCGGTACAGGCCCACGCACAGCAGCAAGGTGAACAGGCCGGGAATGATGCCGTTGGTGACCACCTGCCAGGCCACCCTGTAATGCCCGGGGTTCAGCCGCTGCGGCAGTTCGATGATCAGCATGCCCTGCTCCGGCGCCCCTGGAAACGGAATACGCAGCCAGGGCTGGGCGATGCTGCGCCGGCTCATCGGCCAGTCAACCCCGCGCAGGCGGGTCAGCCGCTGCATGATTTCCGGGCCGAGCACGGCGCTGTTCAAGGGCCGCAGGCTAGGGTCGAGCACGCCGACCCAGCCATGTTCACGCCCGTGCATCAACGCCACCCAGCGGTCCAGCCCTTCGCGGCCACCGCTGCGCCAGGCCTGCTCGGCCTCGCTGGCGTAGCCGCGCAGCACCTCGCGGGCCGGCTCGTCGAGAAAGGCGTTCTGGGTTTCCATGTGCCGGCCCCAGGTGTAGCTCAGGCCAATCATCAGCAGGCAGAAGCCCACCAGCAGGATGGCCAGTTTCCAGAACAGCGAATGGCGGTCGAGCATGGCTCAGTCTGCCTCGCCGACACTGAGCACGTAGCCCTTGCCCCACACCGTGCGCACCTGCCGCTCGTGGTAACCGATGCCCTTGAGCTTGCGGCGGATCTGGCTGACGTGCATGTCGAGGCTGCGGTCATGCCGCGAGTAGCCGCGCTGCAGCACCTGCTGGTAAAGGAAGGCCTTGCTCAGCACCTCGTCGAGGTTGCGGTGCAGGATGTCGAGCAGGCGGTACTCGCTGGGCGTCAGGCCCGCGCACTGCCCGGCCAGGCTGACATCGCACAGGCCGTCATCGAACTGCAATTGGTCGCTGGTGGCATCCAGCAGCGGCTGGTTGCGCCGCTCCAGGGCAACCCGGCGCAGAATCGCCTCGATGCGCACCTGCAGCTCGGCCATGCTGAACGGCTTGGGCAGGTAGTCGTCGGCGCCGCGCTGGAAGCCGCTGATACGGTCGGCCTCGGCCCCCAGCGCCGACATCAGGATCACCGGCGTGCTGCTGCGCTGGCGCAACACGGCCAGGGCGTCCAGGCCGTTCAGGCCCGGCAGCAGGATGTCCATCAGCACCACGTCGAACGCCTGGCGGCCGGCCGTCTCCAGCCCGTCCAGGCCATTGCGGCACCAGGTGACCTGGAACCCGCCGCGCTGCAGCTCTTCGTGCAGGTAGGCGCCCAGGACCGGATCGTCCTCGATGGCCAGGATGCTGGAGGTATGATTAGTTACAGGATTCATTGGCAACTGCCATCCATTCTCAGTTGCGCGATTATTGTGCATGCCCGGTTTCCAGGCAACCGCTCCACGACCAATGCCGCGAGTGCATCAACAATTGGCAGACAAAGGGTGCAATAGCACCGCCAGCGGAGTAACTTTCCGCTTTGGTCCGTCGCTGCGCCGACGGCATGCAGGCACATCACAGGAGGCGAGTGTGCTCGATCGTTTGGGAATCAGAAGCCGGGTGCTGTTGCTGGCGCTGCTGCCAGCCAGCCTGATGGCGCTGGTGCTGGGCAGCTACTTCACCTGGCTGCAGCAGAACCAGCTGCGCACCCAGTTGCTGCAACGCGGCAAGATGATTGCCGAACAGCTGGCGCCGCTGGCCGCCCCTGCCCTGGCCAAACAGACGCCGGCGCAGCTGGAACGCATCGCCTCGCAAACCCTGGAGCAGCCCGACGTGCGCGCGGTGGCCTTCCTCGCCCCGGACCGCAGCCGCCTGGCCCACGCCGGCCCAAGCATGATCAACCAGGCGCCCAGCGGCGGCACCGGCACCCAGTTGCTGCAACGCACCAGCAACGATGCCACCCGCTACCTGATGCCGGTGTTCGGCCACCACCGCGACCTTGCCACCGACGCCGTGCCCGCCGAGGCCGAGCGCCTGTTGGGTTGGGTCGAGATCGAACTGACCCACGATGGCATGTTGCTGCGTGGCTACCGCAACCTGTTTACCAGCGTGCTGCTGATTCTCGCCTGCCTGGCCCTCAGCGGTCTGCTGGCGATGCGCATGAGCCGCACCATCAACAACCCGATCGCGCGCATCAAGCACGCGGTCAACCAGCTCAAGGACGGGCATCTGGAAGAACGCCTGCCCGCCATGGGCAGCCATGAACTGGACGAGCTGGCCCGTGGCATCAACCGCATGGCCGAAACCCTGCACAGCGCCCACGAGGAGCTGCAGCACAGCATCGACCAGGCCACCGAGGACGTGCGCCAGAACCTGGAAACCATCGAGATCCAGAACATCGAGCTGGACATGGCGCGCAAGGAAGCCCTGGAGGCCAGCCGCATCAAGTCGGAGTTCCTGGCCAACATGAGCCATGAAATCCGCACCCCGCTCAACGGTATCCTCGGCTTCACCCACCTGCTGCAGAAAAGCGAGATGACCCCGCGGCAGCTGGACTACCTGAGCACCATCGAAAAATCCGCCGACAACCTGCTGGGGATCATCAACGAGATCCTCGACTTCTCCAAGATCGAGGCCGGCAAGCTGGTGCTCGACAGCATTCCGTTCAACCTGCGCGACCTGGTTCAGGACACCCTGACCATCCTCGCCCCCGCCGCCCACGCCAAGCAGCTGGAACTGCTCAGCCTGATCTACCGCGACACGCCATCGTCGCTGATCGGCGACCCGTTGCGGCTCAAGCAGATCCTCACCAACCTGGTGAGCAATGCGATCAAGTTCACCCGTGAAGGCACCATCGTCGTGCGCGCCATGCTTGAAGACGAGCATGAAGACAGTGCGCAACTGCGCATCAGCGTGCAGGACACCGGCATCGGCCTGTCGCCCCAGGATGTGCGTACCCTGTTCCAGGCCTTCAGCCAGGCCGACAACTCGCTGGCCCGCCAGCCAGGCGGCACGGGCCTGGGGCTGGTGATTTCCAAGCGCCTGATCGAGCAGATGGGCGGTGAGATCGGCGTCGACAGCACACCCGGCGAAGGTTCGCAGTTCTGGATCAGCCTGAGCCTGCCCAAGGCCCACGACGACATCGACGACCAGCCGCTGCAGGCGCTGCTGGGCCGCCGCGCCGCCATCGTCGACGGCCATGAACTGGCGCGCCAGGCCCTGGAGCATCAACTGGAGGACTGCGGCCTGAGCGTCAGCCTGTTCGCCACCTTCGACCAACTGCTACAAGGCGTGCAGGCCGGGTTCCAGGCCGGCATGCCGTTCGAGTTCGCCGTGCTCGGGGCCCACTTGGGCAACCTCTCGCCCGAGCAGCTTGGCCAGTACCACCAGCAACTGGAGCGCTTCAATTGCCAGTGCGTGGTGCTGTGCCCAACCACCGAGCAGGCGCTGTACCACCCCTTCCTGCCCAATGGCCATGGCCAGCTGCTGTCCAAGCCGACCTGCACGCGCAAGCTGCGCCGCCTGCTGCTGGAGCTGGTGCAGCCGCGCCGCCAGCTGGGCGAGCCGGGGCACAACCACGGCGGCGAGCGCCGGGCGAGAATTCTGTGCGTCGACGACAACGCCGCCAACCTGCTGCTGGTGCAGACCTTGCTGGAAGACCTCGGCGCCGAGGTGGTGGCGGTCGACAATGGCTACACCGCCGTGCAGGCGGTGCAGGCCGAGCCCTTCGACCTGGTGCTGATGGACGTGCAAATGCCGGGCATGGACGGGCGTGCCTGCACCGAGCAAATTCGTTTGTGGGAAAACACCCAGAGCAGCAGCCCGCTGCCGATCGTTGCGCTCACCGCCCATGCCATGGCCAACGAGAAGCGGGCGTTGCTGCACAGCGGCATGGATGATTACCTGACCAAGCCGATCAGCGAGCGCCAGCTGGCCCAGGTGGTGATGAAGTGGACCGGTTTGAGCTTGGGAGCGGCGCCGTTGGAGCAGGCCACCGAGTTGCAGGACGAAGGCCACGAGCTGCCGGTGCTCGACGCGGACGAAGGGTTGCGCCTGGCGGCTGGCAAGCCGGACCTTGCGGCGGACATGCTGGCGATGTTGCTGGCATCGCTGGAAAGCGACCGCAGGGCGATTCAGGCCGCGCGGGAGGCCGAGGACCGCACTACCCTGATCGAACAGGTGCACCGGTTGAATGGGGCTTCGCGCTATTGCGGCGTGCCGCAGTTGCGCGCGGCGTGCCAGCGCAGCGAGACATTGCTCAAGCAGGAGAATCCGCAGGCGCAGCAGGCGCTGGATGAGCTGGATGCCGCCATCAACCGCCTGGCGGCCCAGGCACGGTTGAGCGCGTGAGCGTTTGGGCGCGGTTTGAGGGATGTGGCGCCTGTGAGATCGAGCGCCGCTGTGCGGCGCATCGCGAGCTTCGCTCGCTCCTACCGATTCTGACCCGCCACCGCCTTGGTAGGAGCGAGCAGAGCTCGCGATGCGCCGCGCAGCGGCGCGCAATCGCTCACCAACGCCTGATCTAAAAGGACCCCCACCATGCGCGCCCTGTTGTTCAGCAGCCAGCACTACGACCAGGAAAGCTTCACCCAAGCCGCCCAGGCCAGCGCCCTGGAACTGCACTTCCAGCCCGCCCGCCTGACCCCGGGCACCGCCGCCCTGGCCCAGGGCTTCGAGGTGGTCTGCGCCTTCATCAACGACGAACTCGACGCCCAGGTGCTACAACACCTGGCCGCCGGTGGCACGCGCCTGATCGCCCTGCGTTCGGCCGGCTACAACCATGTCGACCTGGCTGCCGCCAAGCGCCTGGGCCTTAGCGTGGTAAGGGTGCCCGCCTATTCGCCGCACGCCGTGGCCGAGCACGCCGTGGCGCTGATCCTGGCGCTGAACCGGCGCCTGCACCGGGCCTACAACCGCACCCGCGAAGGCGACTTCACCTTGCACGGGCTGACCGGCTTCGACCTGCACGGCAAAACCGTCGGCGTGATCGGCACCGGGCAGATCGGCGAGGCCTTCGCCCGGATCATGGCCGGCTTCGGCTGCCAGCTGCTGGCCTACGACCCCTACCCCAACCCGCAACTGCTGGCCCTCGGCGCCCGCTACCTGCCGCTGCCCGAGCTGCTGCAGCAAGCGCGCATCATCAGCCTGCACTGCCCGCTCACCGAGCACACCCGGCACCTGATCAATGCGCAAAGCCTGGCCCAGCTTCAGCCCGGCGCCATGCTGATCAACACCGGCCGCGGCGCGCTGGTCGACACCCCGGCGCTGATCGACGCGCTGAAAAGCGGCCAGCTCGGCTACCTGGGCCTGGATGTGTATGAAGAGGAAGCCCAGCTGTTCTTCGAGGACCGTTCCGACCAGCCGCTGCAGGACGACGTCCTGGCCCGGTTGCTGACCTTCCCCAACGTGATCATCACCGCCCACCAGGCCTTCCTGACCCAGGAAGCACTGGCCGCGATCGCCAGCACCACGCTGGACAACATCATCCGCTGGGCGGCGGGCAATCCGCAGAATCTGGTCAGCGGTTGATGCTAGGATACGCGGCATTTCTGGAGGACCCATGGTCGAGCACGATTTCCGCTACACCCTTTTCAACCCGCAACACACCCTGATCGAGTGCCGCGCCCTGCTGCCGGGCCGTTACCAGGTCACCGGCAACGGTGGCTCGATGCACAAGGGCGATGTCCTGGTAGTGACCCTCAAGGGCAGCAAGGACCTGGCCATGCGCCTGACCGTGGAGAGCGTGCGCCACCTGATCAACCCGCGTGGCCAGTGGGTTGCCGTGGCCAGTGGCCCGGTGTTCAACGAGCTGGAAATCCTCACCTGGAAAGTTGAGTGCGACAGCTGCGACGCGGTGCTGGACTTCGAGTTCGCGGTGGACGCCAAGCTCGGCAAGCAGGCCCGCCAGCCAGCCGCCAGCGCCCGTGTTGCCGAGCTGGGCTGGGCCAGCCGTGGCGACAAGCACCTGTGCCCGCGTTGCCAGGAGAGCGCCGAGTGAAGCATCTGCTGACCGGCCTGCTGGTTGCCAGCGGCCTGCTCGGCTGCGCCGCCGAACCGTCCAAGCTCGAACAGGAGCGCAGCTATGTGCTGGAGTGGATCGGCGAACGCCCGCTGATCGACTACAGCCACCTGACCCTGACCCTGGCCAGCGATGGCCGCGCCTATGGCAATGCCGGCTGCAACCACTGGTTCGCGCCCTACACGCTCGATGGCGAGCAACTGAGCTTCGGCAAGGTCGGCAAAACCCGCAAGTTGTGCGCGCCGGCGTTGATGGAGCAGGAAAAACGCTTCCTGCAGGCGCTGGAGACGGTGCAGCGCTGGGATGTGTCGAAGACCGAGCAATTGCGCTTCTGGCCCGCCGAGGGCAAGCCACTGCGGTTCTGGCCTGAAGAAGGCTGAAGGCGATTTGGGCCGCAAAGCGGCCCAAGTGGGTCAGGCGCCCTTGAGGGCCTTGATCTTGGCCTGCAGCCCTTCCAGGGTTTGCTCGCCCATCAGTTGCTCGCGCACCTTGCCTTTGTCATCGATGATGTAGGTCACCGGCAAGGCCTCGCTGCGTGGCAGCTCATAGCGTTCGGCCGGGTCCTGGGCCAGCACGGTGAACCCGATGCCCAACGCATCGGCCGCCTGCTTGAGCTCCGGCCCTTGCAGGCCATCGAAATTCACCCCCACCACCTTGATGCCCTCGGCCGCCCACTGCTTGGCCGCCTGGTTCAGTTCCGGCACCTCGGTGCGGCACGGCCCGCACCACTCCGCCCAATAATTGAGCACCACCCAGTGCCCATCGATCTGTTCTGCCTTTACCGTCTTGCCATCTTGGTCCATGCCGTAATCGGCACCGCAACCACCGAGCAACAGGCTCGCGGTGATGGCCAGTACTGCTGCCAGACGCCTTGCCATGGGTCAATCCTTCTCGAAGTTTCAAGCAAATAGGTCAGTCGCTGCGGTTAGAATAGCCGCCACACCCAGCTGGATGCGACCCGACATGACTGACTTGACGCTCTATCATAACCCGCGCTGCTCGAAATCCCGCGGCGCGCTGGAACTGCTTGAACAACGCGGCCTGGCGCCGACCATCGTGCGCTACCTGGAAACCCCGCCCGACGCCGCTACCCTCAAGGCCTTGCTCGGCAAGCTGGGCATCACCCCGCGCCAACTGCTGCGCAGCGGTGAAGACGAATACAAGGCCCTGGAACTGGCCAACCCGGCACTCACCGATGCGCAGCTGATCGACGCCATGGCCCAGCACCCCAAGCTGATCGAACGGCCGATCCTGGTCGCCGGTGACAAGGCCGTGATCGGCCGCCCACCCGAGAAGGTGCTGGAGATCCTGCCGTGAGTGCGCCGTACATCCTGGTGCTGTATTACAGCCGCCACGGCGCCACCAGCGAGATGGCCCGGCACATTGCCCGCGGCATCGAGCTGGCCGGCCTGGAAGCACGCCTGCGCACGGTGCCGGCCATTTCCACCGAATGTGAAGCGGTGGCCCCGGACATCCCCACCAGCGGCGCGCTGTACGCGACCCTCGACGACCTGCGCCACTGCGCCGGCCTGGTGCTGGGTAGCCCAACGCGCTTTGGCAACATGGCAGCGCCGTTGAAATACTTCCTCGACGGCACCAGCAGCCTGTGGCTGGGGGGCGAGTTGGTTGGCAAGCCCGCGGGGGTATTCACTTCCACCGCCAGCCTGCACGGCGGCCAGGAAACCACCCTGCTGTCGATGATGCTGCCGCTGATGCACCACGGCATGCTGGTGATGGGCCTGCCCTACAGCGAGTCGGCGCTGCTGGAAACCCGCGGCGGCGGCACGCCGTATGGCGCCAGCCACCATGCCGGCGCCGACGGCAAGCGTGAACTGGACCCGCACGAGATCGCCCTGTGCCGTGCCCTGGGCCAACGCCTGGCAAGCACCGCCAAGGCCCTGGAGGCCGCGCGTGACTAGAAAGCCCAAGGTGTTGCCGCCATTGCAATGGCTGGCGCCGCGCCTGCGCCTGACGCGGGCATTGAGCCTGGCCTTCTACCTTGGCTTGATCGCGCTGCTGGTGGTGAACAACCTGTGGTTCGCCAACCTGCATGGGGCGCGGGTCGGGGTGATTCTGGCGATCGAGCTGGTGCCGCTGCTGCTGTTGCTGCCGGGCATGCTGAGCGGCAGCGCGCGGGCGCATGCCTGGACGTGTTTCGTGGTGAACATCTATTTCATCAAGGGCGTGCTGGCGGCGTTCGACCCGGGGCGGGCGGTGTTTGGCTGGCTTGAAGTGCTGGTGAGCCTGGGGTTGTTCATTGCCGGGCTTTTGTATGTGCGCTGGAAGTTTCAGTTCGAGCGGCGTATGGCGGGCGAAGGGCTTTGACGTTGGGGGCCGCTTGGCGGCCCATTCGCGGGGCAAGCCCGCTCCTACAGGGAGAATGGGCCACGCCGGATTCAATGGTTGACGGTATGCGCCAGCATCACCGACAACTGGCACAGCGGTCGCCCACTCTCTTCGTGCCATTGATTGAACGCCTGCTGCACCAGGGCCAGGTCGCGCTGGCTGGTGGGCTGCTTGTCGATCACCTTCTGCGCGATCAGCGCCGCCGCCATGTCATCGGTGGGAATGAACGTATCCTTGCCCACCATGCGCAGGAACCGTGGCGCCGACAACCCACCCAGCTGGTTGCCATGCTTGGCCAGGTACTTCCACAGCCCAACGATATCGGTCACCGGCCAGTCGGCGATGAACGCGCCGAAACTGCCCTGCTGCTTGGCGATGTCCAGAACCATCTGCGCATTGCGCGGCACGCTCTTGAGCTTGCCCAGGTGGCGGATGATGCGCTCGTCCTGCATCAGCCGCTCCAGGTGCTCGGCGCCCATCAGCACCACCTTCTCCGGGTCGAAGCCGAAGAACACCTGCTCGAAAGCCGGCCACTTGGCATCCACCAGGCTGTGCTTGAGCCCGGCACGGAACACGCGCAGGGCCAGGGTCGACAGGTAGCGATCATCGCCAATGCCGCGCAGCTGCGCCGGGGTGCGCGGCTGCGGCAGGAACGCTTCCAGTGCCTGGGCCGAGCCGAAGCGGTTCAGGCAATACTCATGCAGCCACTGGTAATCGCGCATGGGCTTAGAGGTTCACCACGTCGAGGAAACGTGGGGTGGCGTTCTCGTCGATCTTCAGGCTGGTGAAGTCGAACAGGTTGCGGTCGGCCAACTGCGACGGCGCCACGTTCTGCATGGCACGGAAGATACTCTCGGTACGGCCGGGGTGCTTGCGCTCCCAGTCCACCAGCATGTCCTTGACCACCTGGCGCTGCAGGTTTTCCTGCGAGCCGCACAGGTTGCACGGGATGATCGGGAATTCCTTCATGTCCGAATAGGCCTGGATGTCCTTTTCGCTGCAGTAGGCCAGCGGGCGGATCACCACGTTGCGGCCATCGTCGGCACGCAGCTTCGGCGGCATGCCCTTGAGCGCGCCGTTGAAGAACATGTTGAGGAAGAAGGTTTCGACGATGTCGTCGCGGTGGTGCCCCAAGGCCATCTTGGTCGCGCCGATTTCGTCGGCAAAGGTGTACAGGGTGCCACGGCGCAGGCGCGAGCACAGCGAGCAGGTGGTTTTACCTTCGGGCACCAACTCCTTGACCACCGAGTAGGTGTCTTTCTCGACGATGTGGTAATCGACGCCCAGTTCCTTCAGGTAGGCCGGCAGCACGTGCTCGGGGAAGCCCGGCTGCTTCTGGTCCATGTTCACCGCAACGATCTCGAACTTGATCGGTGCCACCTTCTGCAGGTGCAACAGAACGTCGAGCATGGTGTAGCTGTCCTTGCCGCCGGACAGGCAGACCATGACCTTGTCGCCATCCTCGATCATGTTGTAGTCGGTGATGGCTTCGCCGGCGAGACGACGCAGGCGTTTTTGCAGTTTGTTCTGGTTGACCGAGAGGGTGCCCATAGCGCTTGGATCCGCGAGGTGTGACAAAAGCCGGCTATTTTACGCACAAACCACGCGCACCTGTAGGGATTCCGACAAAGACTTCAAGGGAATCAGCAACCTTCCCGACAGTGCAATTTGCTCTAAAAAGCCGGGTGGACGCAGTAACGGGCTTCCTATACTGCGAAATAAGGCCACATTACCGCATTGCTACGGTTTCCTGGCCTCGGGCCGCTTGCGCTCCATGTGGGGGGCGGTTGGCAACACTGAGAGGAGTGACCGGCATGATTCATCACGTAGTGGGGCTGTTTACCCATCCCGACCAGGAGTGGCGGGAAATTCGTGGCGAAGAAGAAAGCATCAGCCACATGTACCTGACGCATACCTTGATTCTGGCGGCGATCCCTGCCATTTCGGCGTTTATCGGCACAACCCAGGTGGGCTGGGTGATTGGCGGGCGGCCAGCGGTGATGCTGACCATGGAAAGCGCTGTGTGGATGAGCATCATGTCGTACGTGGCGATGCTCGCCGGGGTGGCGGTGATGGGCGCGTTCATCCACTGGATGGCGCGCACCTACGACGCCAACCCGTCCATGGCGCAGTGCGTGGCGTTCGCCACCTACACGGCCACGCCCCTGTTCCTGGGCGGCCTGGCGGCGCTTTATCCGCACCTGTGGCTGGGCATGCTGCTGGGGACCGCAGCCATCTGCTACACCGTTTACCTGCTGTATGTCGGCTTGCCGACCTTCATGAACATCCCGACCGACGAAGGCTTCCTGTTCTCCAGCTCCGTGCTGGCAGTGGGCCTGGTGGTGCTGGTGGCGATCATGGCGGCCACCGTGATCATCTGGGGCCTGGGCGTGGGGCCGATGTATACCAATTAGAGTGACCAACACTGGGGCATCAAGCCAGGGGCCGCCGCAAGGCGGCCTTTGTCTGCCTGGGCCGCTGCTGACCGGTGGCTCGGCAGCCGCACCCTGCTTGCGGCATAATGCCCGGCCAGGAGAACCGCCCCGCCATGCCCGAGCTGCTTAAACAACGCGTCGAAACCTGTTACCAGCAAGCCGAAGCCTTCTTCAAACGCCCCTTCCCCCGCCCGGAAGTCAGCTTCAAGCTGCGCGGGCAGAAGGCTGGCGTTGCGCACCTGCACGAGAACCTGCTGCGCTTCAACCTGCAGCTGTACCGCGACAACCAGGAAGACTTCCTGCGCCAGACCGTGGCCCACGAGGTGGCGCACCTGGTGGCCCACCAACTGTTCGGTGACCGTATCCAGGCCCATGGCGAGGAATGGCAGCTGATCATGCGCGGGGTGTATGAACTGCCGCCCAATCGCTGCCACAACTATGAGGTACAGCGGCGGGTGGTGACGCGCTACATCTACCGCTGCCCGTGCCCGGAAAGTGATTTCCCGTTCACTGCGCAGCGGCACAAGCTGGTCCGGCAGGGGCGGCGGTACTTGTGCCGGCGCTGCCGGGCGATTCTGGTGTACAGCGGGGAAACCCGCGTCGAATAGCCCTGCTGCTGTAGGAGCGGGCTTGCCCCGCGAACACCGGCGAAGCCGGTGCCATGCACCGCGGTGCCTGCTTCGCGGGCCAAGCCCGCTCCTACAAAAATATCCGTTAGATATTTAGATTGCCCCACGAAGGGTCCGACACAGGCATAAGAAAGGCGACCCGAGGGTCGCCTTCTTGTTCACATCATCACGCTCAACGCGATGGGCCTTCAGCCACGCCCAGGTCGTCGGTTGGACGGGTATCGACCAGCGGGCCGCCGCCGGAAGCCAGTTCCGAGGCCAGCTTGTCGTTGTCCATTTCCTTGACCCACTTGGCCACGACCACGGTGGCCACGGCGTTGCCGACCAGGTTGGTCAGGGCGCGGGCTTCGGACATGAAGCGGTCGATGCCAAGGATCAGCGCCAGGCCTGCCACCGGCAGGTGACCAACCGCCGACAGGGTGGCAGCCAGCACGATGAAGCCCGAACCGGTCACGCCGGCAGCACCCTTGGAGGCCACCAGCAGCACCAGCAGCAGGGTGATCTGGTGGGTGATGTCCATGTGCGTGTCGGTGGCCTGGGCGATGAATACCGCGGCCATGGTCAGGTAGATCGAAGTACCGTCGAGGTTGAACGAGTAGCCAGTCGGGATCACCAGGCCAACCACCGATTTCTTCGCACCCAGGCGCTCCATCTTGGCCAGCATGCGTGGCAGGGCCGATTCCGAGGAGGAAGTACCCAGCACGATCAGCAGCTCTTCACGGATGTAGCGGATCAGCTTGAGGACACTGAAGCCGTGGGCGCGGCAGATACCGCCCAGCACCACCAGCACGAACAGCAGGCAGGTGATGTAGAAGCAGGCCATCAGGTAGCCCAGTTGCACCAGCGAGCCAACGCCGTACTGGCCGATGGTGAAGGCCATGGCACCCAGCGCACCGATAGGCGCGAGCTTCATGATCATGTTGATGATGTTGAACATTACATGGGCGAAGCGGTCGATCAGGTCGAGCACTGGCTTGCCGTAGCTGCCCAGGCGGTGCAGGGCGAAACCGAACAGCACCGAGAACATCAGCACTTGCAGGATGTCGCCGTTGGCGAAGGCGCCAACCACGGTGTTGGGGATGACGTTGAGCAGGAAGCCGACGGTGGTCTGCTGCGCGCCGGCGGCGGCATAGGCAGCCACGCTGCTGGCGTTCAGGGTGGTGACGTCGATGTGCATGCCGGCGCCCGGCTGGACCACGTTGACGACCACAAGGCCGATGATCAGGGCGATGGTGGAGACGATTTCAAAGTACAGCAGCGCGTAGCCGCCGGTTTTGCCGACCGACTTCATGCTCTGCATGCCGGCGATGCCGCTGACCACGGTACAGAAGATGATGGGCGCGATGACCATCTTGATCAGTTTGACGAAGCCATCACCCAGCGGCTTCAGGGCGACGCCGGTTTCAGGGTAATAGTGGCCGAGCAGGATACCGATGGTGATGGCGACCAACACCTGGACATACAGGGATTTGTACAGCGGCTGACGTGTCGTCATGGCTAATTTTCCTCAAGTGTGCCGCCTTCACCCTTCCCAGGGTGGTTGGGCACCTGAATCGCTAACCCTCCTGCACCTGGAGGGATTTGTCGTTGTGTTCGAGCTGCCTGGGCAGGCCTCTGCCAATGAGATAGCAAGGGCGATGCCAAAATGCCCATCCAGGGTGCAAATGCCCTGTTTGCTGGGTATGAATGCCCAATGACAGGGCAATTTCGCGGGAGGGTGTGGCGGATTTCCGCCCGGTGGCGGGAAATGTACAGGGGGGATGGCGGGAATCCGCCTGACCCTTTTAGGCAGGGGCGGCCTCTTCGCGGGGCAAGCCCGCTCCTACAGGGCGGGGTTGCTCGCGAACTGGTTAATCAAGGTGGAAGGTGATGCTGAAGGCTGCCCCACCCAAGGGCGAATCGCCCAGGCTCAGCTGGGCGTCGTAGCTGTCGACGATATCCTTCACCACCGCCAGCCCGATGCCCTGCCCCGGGTGCTGGCGGTCCAGCCGCTCGCCACGCTCAAGTATCCGCTCGCGCTGGTCGGCCGGCACGCCCGGCCCGTCGTCCTCGATGCACAGGGTCAGCACCCCCGGCGCTTGCTGCAGGGTAACCCGCACCTGCCCAAGGCTCAGGCGGTAGGCGTTCTCCAGCAGGTTGCCCAGCAGCTCCAGCAGGGCGCCGCGCTCCATTGGCAGGCGCGCCTGCTCGGGCACTTGCAGGTCCACCTGCACCTGCTTGTCGCGGTACACCTTGGCCAAGGTGCTGCACAGGCTCTGCAGCACTGGCAGCAACTGCACGCTGTGGCGCACCAGGCCGCTCTTGCGCATGCTGGCGCGCTGCAGCTGGTAGTCGATCTGCTGGCTCATGCGCTCGATCTGGCTTTGCAGCACCCGTGCCTGCTCGCGCTCGCCGTCGCGCTGCAACATGCTCTCGCCAACGCCCTGCAATACCGCCAACGGGGTCTTCAGGCTGTGCGCCAGGTCGCCCAGCGAGTCGCGGTAGCGCGTGCGCTGCTCGCGCTCGCTGCGCAGCAGGCGGTTCAGCGAGCGGGTCAGGCGCAGCAATTCACGCGGGTGCTCACCGCTCAGGCCATCGCGCGCACCCGCTTCCACCTCGTCCAGTTCGTGGCTCAACCGGCGCAGCGAACGCAGGCCCCAGGTCAGGCCGGCCCACAGCAGCACCATCAGCGCCAGCAAGGCTGCGCCGAAGCCCAGGTAAAGCTTTTCACGCAGGCCATGCAAGGTGGCCTTGTATTCGCTCAGCGGCTGCAGGGCGACGATGCTGTAGGCCGCGCTCTGGCCGCCCAGCAGCTTGATCTCCACGTCATAGACGAAGAATTCTTCACCATCGCCCTGGTGGATGCGGGCGAACTCATTGCCGCGCCCGTCGTAGCGCGGCTGGTAGTTGATGTGCTTGTCGGCCGTGGCACGCGAGCGCCACACCAGGTTGCCATCGCGGTCGAAGATATAGCCGAGCAGGCCGGTGTAGGGCAGGTTATAGCGCTCGTCGGGTAGCAGGTCAGGCATCTGCAACTGGCCGTGCTCGATGCGCGCGGCAGAGATCAGCGTGGTCACGTCCGAGGCCAGGCGCTGCTCGATCGACTCCTGCAGCGCCAGGCTGAAGGCTTTCTGCAGGGCTGGCAACAGCGCCAGCATGAACAACAGCGCCAGCACCGCCGCCGCGAGCATCAGGCGCACCCGCAGCGAACGGATCATCGGCAGCGCTCGGTGAACAGGTAGCCCAGGCCGCGCACCGTGTCGATCGGCTTGAAGCCGCTGTCGCCTTCGAGCTTGCGCCGCAGGCGGCCAACCAGCACTTCGATGACGTTAGGGTCACGCTCCTCGTCGCCTGGGTACAGCTGCTCCATCAGGCGGTCCTTGGGCACCACCTGCTGGTGATGGCGCATCAGGTATTCGAGGATGCGGTACTCGTAGGCCGTCAGGGCCAGGGGCTTGTCATCCAGGGTGGCCTGCTTGCGGTTGAGGTCGAGCAGCAGCGGGCCGGCGGCGATGGTCGACTGGGTGAAGCCGCTGGAGCGGCGCAGCAAGGCATTCAGGCGCGCTTCGAGTTCTTCGAACTGGAAGGGCTTGACCAGGTAGTCGTCGGCACCGGCGGCCAGGCCTTCGACCTTGTCCTGCCAGTTGCCGCGGGCGGTGAGGATAAGGATGGGGAACGCCTTGCCCTGCCCGCGCAACCGGCCGATCAGTTCCAGGCCGCTGATACCCGGCAGGCCGAGGTCGATGATGGCCAGGTCGAAATGGAAATGTTCGGTTTGGTAGAGCGCTTCTTCGGCGTCGGCCACGGCTTCGACCACATGGCCGCTTTCGCCCAGGCGCGTGTGGAGGTGGTGCCTGAGCAAGGCTTCGTCCTCGACCACCAGCAGTTTCATGTGAGGCTCCTTGATTGGGTAGTGCCTGTGCCGGCCTTTTCGCGGGGCAAGCCCGCTCCTACAGAGGATTGCGTATCCCTTGCAGGAGCGGGCTTGCCCCGCGAAGCGGCCGGCACAGCATAGCGCGATCAGAACTTGTAGGTGGCCGCCAGGTACGTCTGGGCGCTGCTGGTCAGGCGCAGGGTACCGTCTTTCGGCCCTCCGTGGTCGCCCACTTCGGTGGCCGCGTTGGTGCGCAGGTAACGATACCCGAGCTCCACCGAGGCCTTGTCGGTGATGTCCTGGATCACACCGCCCTGCAAGCCATAGGCATAACCGTAGTCGGTATCACGGCTGGCACCCGGCGAGTCCTGGGTCAGCTTGGTCAGGCCCAGGCTGGCACCGCCAAACAGCTTGGTGGTATCGCCCACCGGCAGGAACAGGTCGTAGCTGCCCAACAGGTTTTCCTGGCGCAGCTTCAGGCCGCTGTGGTCGCCCGACACGTTGTCGTAGGTCATGTAGTAGCGGCCCTGGTCGTTGATCTGGCCCAGGCGCACACCCCAGGTATCATCCTTGCCGATGATGCCGTCGGCATTGAGGTTGTCGGTGTTGCGTTGCAGCAGGCCAGACTTGCGAACCTTGTCGCTGGTCTGGCCGTAGGTCAGGCTGGCGAAGTTGTCGTCAGCGGCCTGGGCAGTGGTAATGCCGGCGGCACAAACGGCCATGGCAGCGAGCAGGGTGTTGAAGGTTTTCATGACTTCTTACTCCAGTTGAATGCGCTGTTGCGGTCTGGAAGCTAGAGTAAGCAGGGTGCCCTGAACCGCGGCTGAACCCTGGCTGAACCGCGGCTGAACGATTCGAGTGCAAAACAAGGAGTAGTGACCATGCGCGCCCTGCTGGCCGTAGTTCTGATGTGCAGCGCCGCCCTCGCCCAAGCGGCAGTGCAGACCCGAGAAATTCGTTACCAGGACGCCGACGGCACCGCGCTGATCGGCTACTACGCCTACGACGACGCGGTGAAGGGCGAACGCCCGGGCATCCTGGTGGTGCACGAATGGTGGGGCCTGAACGACTATGCCAAGCGCCGCGCCCGCGACCTGGCTGCCCTGGGCTACAGCGCCCTGGCCATCGACATGTATGGCAACGGCAAGCACACCGAACACCCGCAGGATGCCCAGGCCTTCATGGCCGAGGCGATGAAAGACCCGGATGCGGCGGCCAAGCGTTTCGACGCCGGGCTCGACCTGCTCAAGCGCCAGCCCTACACCAACCGCCATGAGCTGGGCGCGGTGGGGTACTGCTTCGGCGGCAAGGTGGTGCTGGACGCTGCGCGCCGGGGCGCGAGGCTCGATGCCGTGGTGAGCTTCCATGGCGCACTGGCCACCCAGACGCCGGTGGAGAAGCCTGGCGTGGTGCGGGCCTACATTCTGGTCGAGCACGGCGCGGACGACAGCATGGTCACCCCGCAACAGGTGGACGCCTTCAAGAAGGAAATGGATGCGGCCAAGGTCAATTACCAGTTCGTCAGCATTCCCGGGGCCAAGCACGGGTTCACCAACCCCGATGCCGACCGGTTGAGCCATGGCGACCACGGTGGGCCGGACATCGGCTACAACGAGGCGGCGGACAAAAGCTCGTGGGCGGACATGCAGACGTTCTTCAAGCAGGTGTTCAAGTAATTATCGCTGGGGCCGCTGTGCGGCCCTTCGCGGGGCCGGCACGCCCCTGCAAGAAGGTGAGCTGCGCCGCATCTCCCACACAAGGCTCACGGCTGGCACAATAGCCGCCATGAACAGAATCCCCGCCTGCTGCGCCCCACTTCAGCACCACTGGCCCCTGCCCCGCCCGTTGCCTGGCGCGGTGCTGGTCAGTTGCGCCTTCGACCCTGCCCATCTGGCTGCCGACGACTTCCAGCGCGCCGGCATCGTGCCCAGCGCCAGCCTGCAACGCTCAGTGGCCAAGCGCCAGGCCGAATACCTGGCCGGGCGCGTCTGTGCCCGCGCCGCGCTGCAGCGCCTGGATGGCCGCGATTACGTACCTGGCACCCACGCGGACCGCGCGCCGATCTGGCCCGCCGGCATCCATGGCTCGATCACCCACGGTAAAGGCTGGGCCGCCGCCGTGGTGGCCGCCGACGGCAGCTGCGGTGGCATCGGGCTGGATCAGGAAGCGCTGCTCGATGACGAGCGCGCCGAGCGCCTGATGGGCGAAATCCTGACACCACCCGAACTCGAACGCCTGGACCGCAGCCAACTCGGCCTGGCCGTCACCCTGACCTTCTCGCTCAAGGAAAGCCTGTTCAAGGCCCTGTACCCGCTGACGGGCCAGCGCTTCTATTTCGAACATGCCGAGGTGCTGGAATGGTCGGCCGATGGCCTGGCGCGCCTGCGCCTGCTCACCGACCTCTCTGCCCAATGGCACCACGGCGTGGAACTGCAGGGCCAGTTCTGCGTGCAGGACGGCCACCTGCTCAGCCTGATCAGCGTCTAAGCCTTACTGCGCGGCTTGCTCGCGCGGCCAGGTGAGGCTGAAGCAGGCACCGCCCAGCGCCTCGCTGCGCCCTACCGTGGCGCGGCCGGCGTGCCAGTAGATGATCCGCCGCACGATCGACAGGCCCAGGCCATGGCCGCCCGAGGCGCGGGTGCGGCTGTCGTCCAGGCGGGTGAAGGGGGTGAAGATGCGGTCCCAGAAGCCTTCCGGGATACCCGGGCCATCGTCTTGCACATCGATGCGGCAACGCTGCTGGCCCAACTGGTAGCTCAAGCGCACCTCACTGGCAGCGTGGCGCAGGGCATTGCTCACAAGGTTCTGCAGGGCGCGGTGCAGGTAGCGGGGTTCGGCCTCCACCCAGGCCCCGTCGTGGCCCTGGCACTCGCCGCGCACCAGGCGCACTTTACTGTTGAGCGGCGCCAACTCCTGGATCACCCGGCCGAGCAAGGCGTCGAGGTCGACGCGCTGGAACTTCAGGGCCGGTGCGCCCTGCTCCAGGCGGGCGTAGGTCAGCATCTCGTCCACCAGCTTGTCCAGGTCCTGGATGTCGCCATCCATGCCGGCCAGGTGCTTGGCGCGGGCTTGCTCGGTGCTGGCGCTTTCGAGCATTTCCAGGCCGAAGCGCAGCCGCGCCACCGGCGTGCGCAGCTCGTGGGACACGGCACGCACCAGTTCGCGTTGCATACTCAGCGAGCGCTGCAGGTGTTCGGCCATGCCATTGAAGGCCGCCGCCAGGCGCCCCACCGAGTCGGCGTCGCCGGCCGGCACACGGGTGTCGAGGCTGCCCTGGGCGATGCGCGTGGCCGCAACCTCCATGCCCGACACCCGTCGCTCCAGCTGGCGCACCAGCAAGTACACCACCAGACCGATCAGGCACAGGCCCAGGCAGGCGATCAGCACCAGCAACTGCGGCGGGTACGGGTTTAATTGATACAGCGGGCCGATTTCCAGCACCAGGGGCGAGCCCGGCAGGCCGGCGAACACGCGGATCGAGTCGCCATCGCGGCCCAGCGCCATGACCGTGTCGCCCTCCTCTACCCGGCGGCGCTGGTCATCGTCCAGGCCCGCGCGCTCGATGCGCTGCAGGGCCACGCCAAAGCCGAAGCCCTTGCTGCGGGTGATGTCCGCCAGGCGCTGCGGCTGCTCGGTCACCGGGTAGCGCACCAGTTCGTCGGCCAGCAGGTACAGGGTGGCGCGCGCCAATTGCTCGCTGACCTGCTTGACCTGCGCCACCAGCAGCCACTCTTCCTGGCCGACCCTGCGCAGCACCTGGGCGGCGTGCGGGCCGGTCTTCTCCACCACCACCAGGCCGCGCTGCAGGCGTGCGCGCTGGCCGCCGTCGAGGGTGCGCGCGGTGATCGGCTGCAAGACCAGCGGCACCCCGAGCAGGCGCTCCCAGATCAGCAGCGAGCGTTTGCGTTCGGTGTCGTTCTGCTGCGCCAGGTTATCGGCCATCAGGCTGAAGGTGCCCTGGGCCAGGCGTTCGCGGTGCTGGGCGGCGCGCACTTCGTTGACCAGGTGCAGGCTGAGCGCCCCGAGCAGCGCCACCAGCACCAGCACGCCGAGCATGCCGCCGTAGATGCGCAGGAAGATCGAGCGGTTGAGGTTCATGGCGCCTCGCCGACGAACAGGTAGCCCTTGCTGCGCAGGGTCTTGATCAGCCGCGGCTGGAGGGGATCGTCGCCGATCTTGGGGCGGATTCTGGAGATGCGCACGTCGATCGAGCGGTCCTGGCCGTCGTAGCCCACACCCCGCAGCGCGGTGAAGATCTGCTCGCGGGACAGTACCCGCCCGGCATGGCTGGCCAGCAGCCAGAGCAGGTCGAACTCGGCGCCGGTAAGGTCGATGGGGTGCTCGCCAAGCCACGCCTCGCGCAGGCGGTTGTCGATGCGCAGGGCGCCGAAGGCCAGGGCCTGGCGCTTGTTGTCGGGGCTTTCGCTGCGCCGCAGCAGGGCCTGGATGCGCGCCAGCAGCAAGCGCGGGCGCACCGGTTTGCAGACGTAGTCATCGGCCCCCAGGTCCAGGCCCTGAACCTGGTCGAGCTCGTCGCTGCGCGCGGTGAGCATGAGGATCGGGCCGGGGTACTGGCTGCGTACCCGGCGGCAGATGCTCAGGCCATCTTCGCCGGGCAGCATCAGGTCGAGAATCACCAGGTCTGGCTGGCTGTCGACGATGCGCCGCGCGGCACGGGCGCCATCGCCCTCCACCGCCACCTCGAAACCATTGCCTTGCAGGTATTCGGCGGTGAGTTCGGCCAGGCGCTGGTCGTCTTCGACGATGAGGATGCGGTTGCTGGGTTGGTCCATGGCGGTTGTCTTTTTTATTGGGGGCGCGGTAGGGCTGAGGGTAAGGCTGTAGATGTCTGGCGTCCATGAGATCGAGCGCCGCCCGCGCGGCGCATCGCAGGCAAGCCTGCTCCTACATCTGTTTCGGGCCAATGTTCATGTTGCCTGCGCGCGCGCCCCCCTGGCGTACGACACGATATCGTGGTGAACGAACAGGGCGGTCGCGCGCAATGGCACAGGCGTAACTGGCCCGAAACAGATGTAGGAGCAGGCTTGCCTGCGATGCGCCGCGCGGGCGGCGCTCGATCTCAAGGCACACGCCCCTCAAAAGCCGTACACCTACGCCCCTCGACTGAACCGTTTTTTGTGATAGGGTTCGCGCCCGAAATTTTCTGCCTGGGGGCAGCGGGCGAGAGAAAAATAGTGCAAACCCCTTGGCACTAGGCCTACAGCGATTACCCACTATTCACACACAAAGTACGCACAAGTTATCCACAGGCGATTGCCTTGCAAAGACCCCTGGACCGCATTATCTTGTATCCCCAGCGCAGCAAACCACTAGATGTTGGGTTTCACCCACCAACGCCAAGCATGAGTCAGCAGAGAAATTCAAGCGATTTTTCTGGCAGAACTCGTTGTGGTTTCAACGATCAAACCGCTCCTAGCGGAAACTGAACAGCCTGTTTTGGCCTATGCCAGAGCATTTGACTTCGGCCAGGGAGCGGCAAGGTTCTTGCCCCTAATTCCTGATCTGTCCCGAAGTCGGTACGCCCGAGCGGGTGGATGCGCGTGCATGACGCATCCTCGCCAGGGCCATCGAGCAAGTGGACGGAACGGTGGGCGCCCATAAGGCGCCTGAACACTATAGAAACTGTGGAGACACCCACCCATGCAAACCGACACAACTCGCGAGAACCCGCAGGCCAAAGCGCCCCAGGCCGCCGAATCCAACCAGGATCTGGCCGCCACCGCGCCGGGCCAACTGCGCGTGATCAAGCGCAACGGCACTGTCGTCCCCTACACCGACGACAAGATCACCGTGGCCATCACCAAGGCGTTCCTCGCAGTTGAAGGCGGCACCGCCGCCGCCTCGTCGCGCATCCACGACACCGTCGCGCGCCTGACCGAGCAGGTCACCGCCACGTTCAAGCGTCGCATGCCATCGGGTGGCACCATCCACATCGAAGAAATCCAGGACCAGGTCGAACTGGCCCTGATGCGTGCCGGCGAGCAGAAAGTCGCCCGTGACTACGTGATCTACCGCGAGCAGCGCGCCAAGGAGCGTGCCACCCGCGTCAGCACCGACGCCGTGGTCGAGCCGCACCCAAGCATCCGCATCACCCTGGCCGACGGCAGCCTGGCGCCGCTGGACATGGCGCGCCTGAACACCATCATCAGCGAAGCCTGCGAAGGCCTGGCCGAAGTCGATGGCGACCTGATCCAGCGCGAAACCCTGAAGAACCTGTACGACGGCGTGGCCATCAAGGACGTCAACACCGCCCTGGTGATGACCGCCCGTACCCTGGTCGAGCGTGAGCCGAACTACTCGTTCGTCACCGCCCGCCTGCTGATGGACACCCTGCGCGCCGAAGGCCTGGGCTTCCTGAACGTCGCCGACAGCGCCACCCACCACGAGATGGCCGACCTGTACGCCAAGGCCCTGCCGGCCTACGTGGCCAAGGGTATCGAGTTCGAGCTGCTGAACCCGGCGCTGGCCGACTTCGACCTGGAAAAACTGGGCAAGGCGATCAACCACGAGCGCGACCAGCAGTTCACCTACCTGGGCCTGCAAACCCTGTACGACCGCTACTTCATCCACAAGGATGGCGTGCGCTTCGAGCTGCCGCAGGTGTTCTTCATGCGTGTGGCCATGGGCCTGGCGCTGGAAGAGAAAGACAAAGAAGCCCGTGCGATCGAGTTCTACAACCTGCTCTCGTCGTTCGACTACATGGCCTCGACCCCGACCCTGTTCAACGCCGGCACCCTGCGCCCGCAACTGTCGAGCTGCTACCTGACCACCGTGCCGGACGACCTGTCGGGCATCTACCACGCGATCCACGACAACGCCATGCTGTCGAAATTCGCCGGTGGCCTGGGCAACGACTGGACCCCTGTGCGTGCACTGGGCTCCTACATCAAGGGCACCAACGGTAAATCCCAGGGCGTCGTGCCGTTCCTGAAAGTGGTCAACGACACCGCCGTTGCCGTGAACCAGGGTGGCAAGCGCAAAGGCGCCGTGTGTGCCTACCTGGAAACCTGGCACCTGGACATCGAAGAATTCATCGAGCTGCGCAAGAACACCGGTGATGACCGCCGTCGTACCCACGACATGAACACCGCCAACTGGATCCCTGACCTGTTCATGAAGCGCGTCTTCGATGACGGCAAGTGGACCCTGTTCTCGCCATCGGAAGTGCCAGACCTGCACGACCTGACCGGCAAGGCCTTCGAAGAGCGCTACGAGTACTACGAAGCCCTGACCGAGTACAACAAGATCAAGGTGTTCAAGACCATCCAGGCCAAAGACCTGTGGCGCAAGATGCTGTCGATGCTGTTCGAGACCGGCCACCCATGGCTGACCTTCAAGGACCCGTGCAACCTGCGCTCGCCGCAGCAGCACGTGGGCGTGGTCCACAGCTCGAACCTGTGCACCGAGATCACCCTGAACACCAACAAGGACGAGATCGCGGTCTGCAACCTGGGCTCGATCAACCTGCCGAACCACATCGTCGACGGCAAGCTGGACACCGCCAAGCTGCAACGCACCGTGAACACCGCCGTGCGCATGCTCGACAACGTGATCGACATCAACTACTACTCGGTGCCGCAAGCGCGTAACTCGAACTTCAAGCACCGCCCGGTTGGCCTGGGCATCATGGGCTTCCAGGACGCGCTGTACCTGCAGCACATCCCGTACGGCTCCGACGCGGCCGTCGAGTTCGCCGACAAGTCGATGGAAGCGGTCAGCTACTACGCGATCCAGGCTTCCTGCGACCTGGCCGACGAGCGTGGCGCCTACGAGACCTTCCAGGGTTCGCTGTGGTCCAAGGGCATCCTGCCGCTGGATTCGCAACAGATCCTGATCGAGGCCCGTGGCCAGAAGTACATCGACGTCAACCTGGAAGAGTCCCTGGACTGGGCGCCGGTGCGTGCCCGCGTACAGAAAGGCATTCGTAACTCGAACATCATGGCCATCGCGCCAACCGCGACCATCGCCAACATCACTGGCGTTTCGCAGTCGATCGAGCCGACCTACCAGAACCTGTACGTGAAATCGAACCTGTCGGGCGAGTTCACCGTGATCAACCCGTACCTGGTCCGCGACCTGAAGGCCCGTGGCCTGTGGGACTCGGTGATGATCAACGACCTGAAGTACTACGACGGTTCGGTGCAGCAGATCGAGCGTATCCCGCAAGAGCTCAAAGACCTGTACGCCACCGCGTTCGAAGTGGAAACCAAGTGGATCGTCGACGCCGCCTCCCGTCGCCAGAAGTGGATCGACCAGGCTCAGTCGCTGAACCTGTACATCGCCGGCGCCTCGGGCAAGAAGCTGGACGTGACCTACCGCATGGCGTGGTACCGTGGCCTGAAAACCACCTACTACCTCCGTGCCCTGGCCGCCACCAGCACCGAGAAGTCGACCATCAACACCGGCAAGCTCAACGCCGTATCCAGCGGCGGCGACAGCGCCCCGGTCCAGGCAGCGGGCCCAGCGCCAGTGCCAAAGGCCTGCGCGATCGACGAGCCGGATTGCGAAGCCTGCCAGTAAGGTGAAAAAAGGGCGATCGAAGGGGTAACCCTTCTATCGCCCTTTTTATACTGACTTGTGTTCAACAGAAGAAGCCGGGAGGATTTAGCGCCCGGCTTTTTCTTTTGTAGTGACAACATGGGCAGCGCTTTAAAACTATGGCACCCCAGCCATTTGATTGACCATCACAGCCTTCCGCGAATCACATCAACCAGTTTATTTAGCACGCCCTCTTCGTATTGGCGCTCATAACAGCCAGGCTGATTCGGCGGAGTGGCGTCGCATGCAATGCTGTGAACGTTACCGCGACCGCCGTAGGGGCTATTGAAGAAGTGGGAGCAACCACAGAGCATACATACTGCTAAAGCGATTAATAGTTTTTTCATGACCAGTACACTGTAATTTGTTTTTCTCTGCGCATGAACAATCGTATTGAGCAGGGTAAGTGTTTCAACTATGGATCCTTCTGGAGTGGTTCATGAACAGACTGCTCCAAAGGTCGTCAGCTGTAGAACCATACCAGTAGCCAGCAGGCCTTGATGCAGGACGGTTCTGGTTGGTGCGTGGGATTTGGTGCAAGGCCTACCATTGAAGCGAGTGACCGCTCACCCCTGCCCTGAGATTTTTGCACCTTGCGAAGCCATCACACGGCTTGAGCGCCTCATCACCTCTGGAACAGGATGAGTTGCAGGTCGCGCAGGCGGGTGTGGCGCACGAGTGCCAACCCACCCTTTCGCGCCTACGCAAGCAGCTCGCAAACGACCCGACATCCCGTAGTGCGGGCCTTCAGGGCGCGGACTCTCGCTTTGATGTCGAAAACCATCGAACACAATATGCTGTGCCGAAAAATATGAACTGGCACAACATATAGGATGGCGCTACACTTCCCCTCCGTAGGATTCGGAAAGAGCCAGCCGAACGGAAGCGCGCCACACCGGTCGAAAATTTACCTTCACCCGCAAGACACGCGCCCCGATCGAAAGCGAATTCCGGTATACTCCGCCCCCTCTGAAAAGGGCACCCATTCATGTCCCTGGCCCCTTCCCAAGGCCTGGCCAGGCACAAGCCAGATGTAACGAGAGTCAGCCTCTCAGCTGTCCATTCGCCGTAACGGCCTTGCGTCAGGCATCACATTCTTAAAATCCAACCGGTTGCCCCAGGGCGACCCTCAAGCAGGAGCCAAACCATGCTGAGCTGGGACGAATTCGACAAAGAAGACGGCGAAGTCGCCGCCAAAGGCAACACCCCTGCGCAGGCCTCTGCCGCTGCCACCCTCGACAAGCTCGACAGCGCCGGTGGTGCTGCCGCCCTGGAAGCCCGTGCGGCCACCGCGACCGACTCGGACGCGGTAAAGCGCGCCAAGGCTGCCCTGGACGCCCTCGACATCGCCGAAGGCCTGGCCGAGCTGGAAGGCTCCTCGGCCCGTGTTGCGGTTGACGAAAAGCGCATGATCAACTGCCGCGCCGATCTCAACCAGCTGGTTCCATTCAAGTACGACTGGGCCTGGCAGAAGTACCTGGACGGCTGCGCCAACCACTGGATGCCGCAAGAGGTCAACATGACCGCCGACATCGCCCTGTGGAAGAGCATGGACGGCCTGACCGAAGACGAGCGCCGCATCGTGATGCGTAACCTCGGCTTCTTCTCCACCGCCGACTCGCTGGTTGCCAACAACCTGGCCCTGGCCGTGTACCGCCTGATCACCAACCCGGAGTGCCGCCAGTACATTCTGCGCCAGGCCTTCGAAGAGGCGATCCACACCCACGCCTACCAGTACTGCATCGAGTCGCTGGGCATGGATGAAGGCGAGATCTTCAACATGTACCACGAGATCCCGTCGGTGGCGAAGAAAGCCGCCTGGGGCCTGAAGTACACCCGCGCCATCTCCGACCCGGAATTCAACACCGGCACCGTCGAGACCGACAAAGAGCTGCTGCGCAACCTGATCGCCTACTACTGCGTGCTGGAAGGCATCTTCTTCTACTGCGGCTTCACCCAGATCCTGTCGATGGGCCGCCGCAACAAGATGACCGGCGTTGCCGAGCAGTTCCAGTACATCCTGCGTGACGAGTCGATGCACCTGAACTTCGGTATCGACGTGATCAACCAGATCAAGATCGAGAACCCGCACCTGTGGGATGCGGCGATGAAGGAAGAAGCGACCCAGATGATCCTGCAAGGGACCCAGCTGGAGATCGAATACGCCCGCGACACCATGCCACGCGGCGTACTGGGCATGAACGCAGCGATGATGGAGGACTACCTCAAGTTCATCGCCAACCGTCGTTTGACTCAGATTGGCCTGAAGGAAGAGTACCCAGGGACTACCAACCCGTTCCCTTGGATGAGCGAGATCATGGACTTGAAGAAAGAGAAGAACTTCTTCGAGACGCGGGTGATCGAGTATCAAACGGGTGGTGCGTTGAGCTGGGACTGATTGTTCGAGCTGATCGTCGAGAAGGCTGCCGTATGGCAGCCTTTTTTATTGCAAGGAAATAGAGGACGCGTCCTACAGGCTCCAACCTTGCCTCTCCTTTGAGATCGCGATAGCGTTTTCCAGCGCTTAAGAACGCTCACATAGCGGCATCCCGTTCCCGTCAGAAACGGCTCTCCCATATCAGGATGGCCAAGCATGGACAGTCTCTATACACCTACCCTCTTCACCCGCAACAACCGCCCTCTTAATACCCTCTGGCTCGAATCCCAAGCCTGGTTCTGCGCCCACGAACTCGGCCGGCTGAGCGCTCGTTTCTTCGACGAACACTGCATCCGCAAGCTCGACTCAGACCAGTACCGTACCGTGCAGCTGCTGCGCTACGGGCATTACCAGGAAACCACGATGGTCAGCGAGTCCGGGGCGTATACCTTGCTGGCGCATCACCATGTGCCGGAGAACCGCCATTTGCGCTGGTGGCTGACCCATGAGGTGGTGGCGATGCTGCGTGATGGCCAGGTGGATGGGGAAGCGGATACGCCGCGGTTGGGGCGGATGTGCTGGCCTGGAGGGCGGACGGCGACGCTGTTGTATTGGCAGAGTGAGTCTTGGGTGAGGATGCGGGATATGCCGGTGGTGATGGCGGCTGAAGGTGATGGGATCGCACCGCTGGCGCTCAGGTTGCATGGAATATAGCTGACCTGTGCAGTTACTGTGGGAGCGGGCTTGCCCGCGAACACCGGCGAAGCCGGTGCCTGCCACCGAGTTGTCTGCTTCGCGGGCAAGCCCGCTCCCACAGGTTCTGCGTGTAGCCAGAGTTCGGCTATTCCTGCAATGGACTCATCGATGGCAAGGCCAGCACCTACAGAAATTACGAAACCTTTCGGAGCAACTGTCTTGCTCAGAATTTAAAAAGCCTGCGTGATCCAGTAGTAGCTAGCGTAGCTCGCGATGGGCTGCGCAGCGGCCCCTGGTTCTCAGCTTCGCAGCCAATATTGCCGGGGCTGCCTTGCAGCCCATCGCGAGCTGCGCTAGCTCCTACAGAGACTGCGCAGCCCCCTGCAAATACCGGCGGAGCTGGTGCCATTCACCGCGCAGGCCTGATGTGAGAATTGGCACTGGGTAGCGCTCAAAAAACCGAAGCAACCCAAAGCATAAGAGCTGCTATAGTAGTTTTTATCTAGCATAAGAACTGTTTTAGCAGGCCTTAAAATGAATATTTTTCCTTTAGCGTGTGCCGACAGGCTAATGAAAATAGGGCTTCTGGCCAAAACCAGGCGACTAGAGCGAAAAATTCGCCAAAAAGACCTGGCCGCCCAATCCGGATTATCCATCACGACGCTCGCGAAAATCGAATCCGGTACGCCTACCGTAGAGATGCGCAGCTATATGATCGCGCTATGGCATCTCGGCCTGCTCGACGAGGTATTCCAGGATGTGCCGATGTCTTCTCCGGCCTCCTTCGCCACTGAGCACAGGGTACGCCTCAAGAACGTGACCGAGGACGACTTCTGATGACAACCATCTACCTCTACATGCAAATGCCAGATTCACTCGAGGTCGCCACCATCGGACGACTGAGCGTGGAGAATAACATCGGCGAATTCGTCTACAACCCCACCCACGTAGACGCCGGTGGCTGGGTGCCTGATGCGTCACGCTATCCCCTTCGATCACAACCCTACAAACGCATCACCAAGAACCGGGGCATCCCCGGCTTTATCCGGGATGCAGCGCCAGATGGCTGGGGGGAGCGCCTGGTTACACGGGAGCATGGGGATCAGAAAGAGGCTGTCAGCTTCATTCTGAAATCGCCAAACCATGACCGTACTGGAAGCCTTCATAAAGTTCGCGGACGGGGTACAAGGTGGATTCCCGCGCGACACCGACAAAGCCACTAAAGCAACGCTGCAACAACGGTCGTCGCTCGGTGGGGCTCGCCCCAAATGCACACTGATCAATGAAGACCGGCTACTGCTGGCCAAACCACGTGACCGCCACGATGCCTATGATGTTCCAGCACTTGAACACGCCTGCATGACATTTGCGGCGAACAAAGGCATGAACGTGGCAACGGTACAGTTACATCGTGGCCGGGTGAACACGTTGCTGGTCGAACGCTTTGACCGGAAATCCGCTGCCGGCGGACATTTCTACCGTATCCCGATGTTGAGCGGTTTAACGTTGCTTGATAGCGACTGGAACAACCCGTCGGGATGGGCACAGGAGTGGCACTATGGTTTGCTGGCAGACGAAATGAGCCGGCGTGGCGTGCCTGACAAGGACCTCCAAGAGCTGTTCAAGCGCATCTGCTTCAACATTTTGGTCGGCAACGATGATGATCACCCGAAAAACGTGGCCGTGCTTTATCGGAACGGCACCTGGAGGCTGTCCCCCATGTATGACGTGCTGCCAACCACCGAAGGGGCAGCACCCAACAGCCTCGCCATGGGGGTCGGGAGTTTCGGAAAGGAACTGTCGCGGCGCAATTTGCTGAGCCAGGTTGGCCACTATGGCCTATCTCAAGCTCTGGCGCAGTCCATCCTTGATGAGGTGGCGGGATGGGAATCGGAGTTGGCGGCGCACTATCGGCAGCATCTGCAACCTGCTGAACTTGAACTTGCTTTGGCTGCGATGGGCGCTGGCAAGCTGCGAGCTTGAGTCACTGCTCACTGGCTGGCGGACCTAGAGATCTTCCAAGTGCACCCGAACGCGCTGCGGGCAAGCCAGTCGTTTTTTCACTGTGGCCAGGAGGTCTGGATTCTGGCCAGCATGCCCCACACGACGAGAGCCCTTGAAGGGCTCAGCTGTTGCCTGGGGCACTCGTCGCATTTTCTTGGTCTGAGGCATATCTGGATTTTCAGTTTCTGCACGAGACTCTGAAGGCAAGCTTAGCGGGCAGCCTCAAACCGCAAATGAGGTAGAGACCTCGCCCACGCCGACAAGAGGGGTACGACACACTGTGTTGCCATGTGCCGGGACTGGACATGCCAGTCTACGTGGTCGAGGGCGAGGCCGTTGGTGAGTATAAGAACGTATCCCGAAAAGTACCACCCCGGGAGAGCAGTCCCTCAGCAGCCAGCTTGCCCCGAGAACAGCGGCGAAGGCGTTGCCATAGACCGCGTTGCCTGCTTCGCGGCGGTTCGACGCCTCGACAAACCCGCCCCCACAGGACCCGGTAGGAGCGAGCGCAGCTCGCGATGGGCTGCATAGCAGCCCCAGCACTATGAGCCACGAGGCTGAAACCCTGGGGCCGCTGCGCGCCCCATCGCGAGCTGCGCTCGCTCCTACCGCGGCGCTGGCCTGGAGATGGGCGCTTGATCGGCAACCCAGGGTTGTGGTGTAGGTCAAGCGCCGGTGGGCGCGTATCGCATTTTTGGGCACTCACGCATTGCGGCGCGCCCGCTGGCTATAAGTCATCAGCACGGGCCGAAACGGCAGCTTGCCTGGTTCTCTTGTCATAGTACGACCTGAAAAAAAGCCAAGCCCCTGAGATAGAGCCATCGCTGCCTATATTTCACTTGACGCCTCGCAATTATTGCTATTCAGAGCGTTGACAGGCAGTTATCCGCTTGTTAAAAATCGCCACAGTTGTACGACAACACATAACAAAAACAACAATCGTGGATGGATTCCCATGTCGAAAATCTGCCAGAACCACCTGCCCTTCGCGCTGATCGGTGCCGGGCTGCTCGCTGCTGTGCCTGACGTCGGCGTGGCCGAGGGTTTTGTCGAAGACAGCAAGGCCGTGCTTGGCCTGCGCAACTTCTATATCAACCGCAATTTCACCAACCCGGCCAACCCGCAAGCCAAGGCCGAGGAATGGACCCAGAGTTTTATTCTCGATGCCCGTTCCGGCTTCACCGAGGGGCCGGTGGGCTTTGGCGTGGATGTGCTGGGGCTGTGGTCGCTCAAGCTCGATGGCGGCGGCGGCACCTACGGCACGGCGCTGCTGCCGCGCCACGACGATGGTCGGCCTGCCGGTGACTATGGGCGCCTGGCGGTGGCGGGCAAGGCACGCATTTCCAAGACGGAACTGAAAGTTGGCGAGTGGATGGTGGTGCTGCCGATTCTGCGCTCGGACGACGGCCGCTCGCTGCCGCAAACCTTTCGCGGTGGCCAGGTAACCTCCAGGGAAATCGCCGGCCTGACCCTTTACGGCGGCCAAATGCGCGGCAACAGCCCACGCAATGACGCCAGCATGGAAGACATGAGCTACGGCGGCGGCGTGTCGGACCGCTTCAACTTCGTGGGCGGCGAATACACCTTCAACCAGGACCGCACGATGGTTGGCGCGTGGAATGCAGTGCTCAAGGACGTCTACGAGCAGCAATACCTGCAACTGACCCACAGCCAGCCCGTTGGCAGCTGGACCTTCGGCGCCAACCTGGGCTACTTCCACGGCGGCGAAGACGGCTCGGAACGCGCCGGCAAGCTGGACAACAAGACCTACTCCGGGATGTTCTCGGCCAAGTATGGCGGCAACACCTTCTGGGTGGGGCTGCAGAAGGTCGACGGCGACACCTGGATGCGGGTCAACGGCACCAGTGGCGGCACCTTGGCCAACGACAGCTACAACTCAAGCTTCGACAACGCCAACGAACGCTCGTGGCAGGTGCGCCACGACTTCAACTTCGTCACCCTCGGGGTGCCGGGGCTGACGCTGATGAACCGCTATATCAGCGGGCGCGACGTGCACACCGGGGCGGTGACCGATGGCAAGGAATGGGTGCGTGAGTCGGAGCTGGCGTACGTGATTCAGAGCGGGCCGTTCAAGGACCTGAGCGTGAAATGGCGCAACTCGACGATTCGCCGGGACTACAGCAACAACGAGTTCGATGAGAACCGGGTGATCTTCAACTATCCGCTGTCGTTGTTGTGAGCTGGAGGCTGCATTACCTCCTGTAGGAGCGGGCTTGCCCCGCGAAGCAGGCGATGCCGTGGATGGCACCGGCTGCGCCGGTGTTCGCGGGGCAAGTCGGGTCGCCGCACCGCCGCTCCTACAAGGTGGGCAGGCAGTGATGCAAAAGCCACACACGCAGCATTGACAAGCGCCGAAACCGCTGCCGATAATCAAGCTAGTCATACGACAACTTACAACAATTAACAACAAGTAGAGCCGCCATGACCACAACCCCCTTCAAGCGCCTGCTGCTCACCGGAGCCGCAGGCGGCCTGGGCCAGGTGCTTCGCCAACGCCTCAGCGGTTGCGCCGAGGTGCTGCGCCTGTCCGATATCGCGCCCATGGCCCCGGCCAGCGGGCCCCATGAAGAAGTCGTCCCTTGCGACCTGGCCGACAAGGCCGCAGTCCACGCCCTGGTCGCCGGCGTCGATGCCATCGTGCACTTCGGCGGCGTGTCGACCGAGCATGCGTTCGAGGACATCCTCGGCCCCAACATCTGCGGCGTGTTCCACATCTATGAAGCCGCGCGCCAGCATGGGGTCAAGCGCATCATCTTCGCCAGCTCCAACCACGTGATCGGCTTCTACGGCCAGGACCAACGTATCGACGCCCACGCCCAGCGCCGGCCCGACAGCTACTACGGCCTGTCCAAATGCTACGGCGAGGATGTCGCCAGCTTCTACTTCGACCGCTACGGCATCGAAACCGTCAGCATCCGCATCGGCTCATCCTTCCCCGCGCCGCAGAACCCACGCATGCTCTGCACCTGGCTGAGCTACGACGACCTCACCCAGCTGATCGAACGTGGCCTGTTCACCGCCAATGTCGGCCACACCGTGGTCTACGGCGCCTCCAACAACCGCATGGTGTGGTGGGACAACCGCCATGCCGCGCACCTGGGCTACCAGCCCAAGGACAGCTCCGAGGTATTCCGCGCCGAGGTGGAAGCCAAACCGGCCCCCGCCGCCGATGACCCGAGCATGCGCTACCAGGGCGGGGCCTTCGTCGCCGCCGGCCCCTTTGCCTGACGCCACACCTTTTTGCCAGGAGGCTCCAACATGCACTGCGAACTGATCGTCGACGCCCGCAACGGCACCGGCGAAAGCCCGGTGTGGCACCCCACCGAACATGCCCTGTACTGGGTCGATATCCCGGCCCGCCAGCTGCACCGCTGGCAAGACGGCGCTCATCAGGTATGGCTGGGCGAGGAAATGCTCGCCTGCATCGCCCGTAGCGCCGAGGGCTGGGTGGCAGGCATGCAAAGCGGCGTTTTCACGCTGCAGCCCAAGGCCGATGGCCGCCTCGACAGCCGCCTGCTGTGCAGCGTGGAACACGCCCAACCGGGCATGCGCTTCAACGACGGGCGCTGCGACCGCCAGGGCAGGTTCTGGGCGGGCACCATGCTCATGGACATGCAGCAAGGCGCCCATGTTGGCGCCCTGTACCGGGTGGATGGCGAAGGTGCCCTGCACCAGCAACTCCAAGGCATGATCGTTCCCAACGGCCTGGCCTTCAGCCCTGACGGGCGGCGCATGTACCTGTCCGACTCGCACCCCAACGTGCAGAAAATCTGGGCCTTCGACTACGACACCGACAGCGGCACGCCGCACAACCAGCAGCTGTTCGTCGACCTGCGCGCCTACCCCGGCCGCCCGGACGGCGCCGCCGTCGACGCAGACGGCTGCTACTGGATCTGCGGCAACGACGCAGGCCAGGTCCACCGCTTCACCCCGGACGGCCGCCTGGACCGTTCGCTCAGCGTGCCGGTGAAGAAGCCGGCGATGTGCGCCTTCGGTGGCGCCAACCTCGACACCCTGTTCGTCACCTCGATCCGCCCCGCCGGCATCGACCTCAGCGACCAGCCCCTGGCTGGCGGTGTGTTCGCCCTGCACCCCGGCGTCCAAGGCCTGGAGGAACCTGCCTGGCGGGGCTGAATGCAACCCTGCGCAGTACCGCGGCACCCAACACTTACGCGCGAAACCGGATAATAAAAAACACGGAGTTTCACCATGACCTTCAAACGCAAGCTGCTTCTTGCCGTACTCCCCTTCGCTTTCAGCCTGTCTGCGCCAGCCTCGGCGCTGGACATCAAGTTCGCCGAGATTCACCCCGCCGGCTACCCGACCGTGGTGGCCGAACAGAACATGGGCAAGAAGCTCGAACAGGCCAGCAATGGCGACATCACCTTCAAGATGTTCGCCGGCGGCGTACTGGGCTCGGAAAAGGAAGTGATCGAACAGGCGCAGATCGGCGCCGTGCAGATGACCCGGGTGAGCCTGGGCATCGTCGGGCCGGTGGTGCCAGACGTGAACGTGTTCAACATGCCGTTCGTGTTCCGCGACCATGCACACATGCGCAAGATCATCGACGGTGACATCGGCCAGGAAATTCTCGACAAGATCACCAACTCCGAATTCAACCTGGTGGCCCTGGCCTGGATGGATGGCGGCTCGCGCAGCCTCTACACCAAGAAGCCGGTGCGCAGCCTGGAAGACCTCAAGGGCATGAAGATCCGCGTGCAGGGCAACCCGCTGTTCATCGACATGATGAACGCCATGGGCGGCAACGGCATCGCCATGGACACCGGCGAGATTTTCAGCGCCTTGCAAACCGGGGTAATCGACGGCGCCGAGAACAACCCGCCCACCCTGCTCGAACACAACCACTACCAGAGCGCCAAGTATTTCACCCTCACCCACCACCTGATCCTGCCCGAGCCTGTGGTGATGTCCAAGACCACCTGGAACAAGCTCAGCCCCGACCAGCAGGCACTGGTGAAAAAGGTCGCCCGCGAGGCGCAGATGGAAGAACGCGCACTGTGGGATGCCAAGTCCGCAGCCAGCGAAGAGAAACTCAAGGCCGCCGGTGTCGAGTTCATCACCGTCGACACCAAGCCGTTCTTCGAGGCCACCGCCTCGGTACGCGAGAAGTACGGCGCGCAGTACGCCGACCTGATGAAGCGTATCGACGCGGTCGAGTAAGCCCGGCCCCTTTTCCAAGATGACCTCGGCAGCGTGGCCACGCCACCCTGCCGCTTTGGTGATGCCTATGAAAATGCTCTTCCTGCGCGTCAACGACACGCTGTACCGCGCCTGCATCTGGGTGGCCGGCCTGTCGATCCTGACCATGTCGCTGATCATCCCCTGGGGCATCTTCGCCCGCTACGTGCTCGGCACCGGTTCCAGTTGGCCGGAGCCGGTGGCGATCCTGCTGATGGTGCTGTTCACCTTCATCGGCGCCGCCGCCAGTTACCGCGCCGGGGCGCACATGGCGGTGGCGATGATCACCGACCGCCTGCCCGAGGGTACCCGCCGCCTGGTGAATGTGCTGACGCAACTGCTGATGGTGGCGGTGTGCGTGTTCATGACCTGGTACGGCTACAAGCTGTGCGTCACCACCTGGAACCAGTACATGGCCTCGCTGCCCAGCGTGCGGGTGGGCATGAGCTATGCGCCCATCCCGGTAGGCGGTGTGCTGACGCTGATCTTCGTGCTGGAAAAACTCCTGCTGGGCGACCAGAGCCAGCGCAGGGTGGTGCGTTTCGACCTGGTGGAAGAAAGCGAGGGGGTGGCGTAAATGGATGCGTTCATTCTGTTGGGCAGCTTCATCGCCCTGATTCTGCTGGGCATGCCGGTGGCCTACGCCCTGGGCCTGTCGGCGCTGATCGGTGCCTGGTACATCGACATCCCGCTGCAGGCGATGATGATCCAGGTGGCCAGTGGGGTTAACAAGTTCTCGCTGCTGGCCATTCCGTTCTTCGTGCTGGCCGGGGCGATCATGGCCGAGGGCGGCATGTCGCGGCGCCTGGTGGCCTTTGCCGGGGTGCTGGTGGGCTTCGTGCGTGGCGGGCTGTCGCTGGTCAACATCATGGCCTCGACCTTCTTCGGCGCTATCTCCGGCTCGTCGGTGGCCGACACGGCCTCGGTGGGCTCGGTGCTGATTCCGGAAATGGAGCGCAAGGGCTACCCGCGCGAATTCTCCACCGCCGTCACCGTCAGTGGCTCGGTGCAGGCGCTGCTGACCCCGCCCAGCCACAACTCGGTGCTGTACTCGCTGGCGGCCGGGGGCACGGTGTCGATCGCCTCGCTGTTCATGGCCGGGGTCATGCCGGGGCTGCTGCTGAGCGCGGTGATGATGGGCCTGTGCCTGATCTTCGCCAAGAAGCGCGACTACCCCAAGGGCGAGGTGATTCCACTGCGCCAGGCGCTGAAAATCGCCGGCGAGGCGCTGTGGGGCCTGATGGCCATGGTGATTATCCTGGGCGGCATCCTGTCGGGGGTGTTCACCGCCACCGAGTCGGCGGCGGTGGCGGTGGTGTGGTCGTTCTTCGTGACCATGTTCATCTACCGCGACTACAAGTGGCGCGACCTGCCCAAACTGATGCACCGCACGGTGCGCACCATCTCGATCGTGATGATCCTGATCGGCTTCGCCGCGAGCTTCGGCTACGTGATGACCCTGATGCAGATTCCGTCGAAGATCACCACGGCGTTCCTGACCCTGTCGGACAACCGCTACGTGATCCTGATGTGCATCAACTTCATGCTCCTGCTGCTGGGCACGGTGATGGACATGGCGCCGTTGATCCTGATTCTGACGCCGATTCTGCTGCCGGTCATCAGCGGCATCGGCGTGGACCCGGTGCACTTCGGCATGATCATGCTGGTGAACCTGGGGATAGGGCTGATTACCCCACCGGTGGGCGCGGTGCTGTTCGTGGGCTCGGCAATCGGCAAGGTGAGCATCGAAGCCACGGTGAAGGCGCTGTTGCCGTTCTACCTGGCGCTGTTCCTGGTGCTGATGGCAGTGACCTACATTCCGGCGATTTCGTTGTGGCTGCCTAGCGTGGTCTTGTAATCGCAATGGGGGGCCGTTTTGCGGCCCATCGCCGGCAAGCCAGCCCCCACCTGTAGGCGCTGGCTTGCCTGCGATGGGCTGCAAAGCAGCCCCCGGTTCTCAATGCAAACGGATCCTGCACATGGCTGTTTCTTCCTCTGCTGCAACCCTCTTCCCACGCAAGCTCGCGGTCGCCCTGTTGGCCCTGCTGGCCTGCGCGTTCGCCGGCAACCACATCGCCGCACGCATCGCCTTCGACGACAACACCGGCGTGCTGCTGGCCATTCTCTGCCGTTCGGGTATCACGTTCCTGGTGCTGGCCAGCCTGCTGCTGTGGCAGCGCCAGCCCCTGGGCTTGCCGAGCGGCACCCGCCGCTGGCAACTGCTGCTGGGCCTGTTGATCGCCACCCAGAGCCTGTGCCTGTATTCAGCGGTGGCGCGTATTCCGGTGGCCCTGGCGCTGCTGGTGGGCAACACCTTCCCGATGCTGCTGGCGCTGCTGACCTGGGCCTTGGGCGGCCCCCGGCCCGGCGGGCGCACGGTGCTGTTCATGGGGCTGATTCTCAGCGGCCTGGTGCTGGCGCTGGACGTGCCGGGCCACCTCGGCGCCAGCAGCGGCGCCAACCCGCAGTGGGCCAGCGGCGTAGGCCTGGCCTTCGGCGCCGCCTGCGTGTTCGCCTGCGCGCTGTGGATCACCGACCACAAGCTGGCCAGTGTGCGCGGCCCGGTGCGCAGCCTGCTGACCTTGTTGATCGTGTTCAGCAGCATGTTGCTGGCAGGTGTCAGCGGGGTGATGCCGTCTGGCCTGTCGCTGCCGGGCAGCAGCAGTGGCTGGCTGGCCCTGGCCAGCCTGGTGGTGCTGTACGGCATTGCCTTCAGCCTGCTGTTCGTCTGCGTGCCACGGCTGAACATGGCGCAGAACGCGCCGGTGATGAACGTCGAACCGATCGCCACACTGGTGCTGGGCTGGGCCTTGCTGGAACAACAATTGAACACCCTGCAGCTGCTGGGCGGCGCCGTGGTGGTGTGCGGCATCGTCCTGTTGACCTACCGGAGGCCCTGATGAGCGTGCCCCTGCTGCACCTGCAAGACCACCTGACCCGGCTGACCCTCGCCCCCAGCCTTGGCGCCAGCCTGGTCAACTGGCAGGCCAAGGCCACCGGCCAGGCCCTGCTGCGCCCTGCCGACCCCACCGCGTTGGCCAGCGCCAGCCCAAGGCGCCTGGGCGGCTACCCGCTGGCCCCGTGGTCCAACCGCATCGGCGACGGCGGTTTCGCCAACCCCGACGGCTGGCTGGCCCTGGCACTGAACACCGAGCACGACCCCTACCCCATCCACGGCAGCGCCTGGCAGCAGGCCTGGCAGGTGGCGCACCACAGCGAACGGCGGGCGCGGCTGACGCTGGACAGCCAGGTGCCGTTCGCCTACCAGGCCACCCTCGATGTGCACTTGCTGGCGGGTTGCCTGAACCTCGACCTGCACGTGACCCACCGCGATGCCCGGCCGATGTGGCATGGCCTGGGCCTGCACCCGTATTTTCCCCGTCACCGCGAAACCCGGCTGCACGCCCCGGCGCACAGCGTGTGGCTGGCCGAGCAAGGCCAACTGCCGACGCGCCAGGCGCCGATCCCCGCGCAGTGGAATTTTGCACGCCTGCTGGCGCTGCCCGATGACACCGTCGACCATGCGTTCAGCGGCTGGGCTGGAGAATGCATGATCGCGCAACCGGGCTACCGCCTGGCCTGTCGCGCCACGGGCGCCGGGCACTTCCTGCTGTTCTGCCCCGCCGGCCAGCCGTTCTTCTGCTTCGAGCCGGTCAGCCACCCGATCAACGCCCACCACCTGCCCGGGCGGCCTGGGCTGAAGCTGCTGGAGCAAGGCCAGGCCCTGAGCCTGGGCTTGCGCCTGCACTACCAGCCCGATCAGTCCAGCTGATGGCCACGCAACTGCTGGGCCAGCATGTCGACGAATGAGCGCACCTTGGCCGAGCCGTACTTGCTTTCCCGGTGCATCACATGGATCGGCCACGGCGCTTCTTCGTAGTCGGCCAGAAGCACCTGCAACTGGCCGTTGGCGATCTCCTCCACCACCTGGTACGACAGCAGGCGGGCGATCCCCAACCCACCCACGGCGGCGGCGATGGCGCTGTCGTTGCTGGTGACCGTCAGGCGCGGCTTCATGCGCACCAGGGTTGGCTCATCGGTGACGCCAAAGCGCCAGCCGGCCCGTGGCGACAGGTTGGTGGTGGCGATCACCGCGTGGGTGTGCAGGTCCGAGGGGTGCTGTGGCACGCCATGGCGCGCCAGGTAATCGGGGGATGCGCACAGCATGCGCCGCACCCGGCCTACGCGCAGGGCCTTGAGCCCGGAGTCGGGCAACGGGCCGATGCGCACGGCAACGTCCATGCCCTCCTCGACCAGGTTGACGATACGGTCGAGGAAGTAGGCCGACACGTCCACCTCGGGGTATTGCTGCAGGTAGCGCACGATGCAGGGCATGACGAATTTCCTGCCGAACAGGATCGGCGCGGTGACTGCCAGCTCGCCCTTGGGCGTGGCGTTGATGCCGGCGGCGGCTTCGTTGGCCTCGTGGATGCTGGCAAGGATCAGGCGGGTGTCTTCCAGGTAGCGGCCACCGGCCTCGGTCAGGCGCACGCTGCGGGTGGTGCGCAGCAGCAGCTTGACCCCCAGCTGCTCTTCCAGGGCGCTGACGGCGCGGGTAACGGCTGCGGGCGAGATGTCCAGGTGGCGGGCGGCGGCGGCGAAGCTTTCCAGCTCGCCGACGGCGACGAACACCTTCATCAGGTGGATCTGGTCCATGCGGGGTCCTGGGCCTTGGGGGGTGGGGGGATTATCGGGTATTTGCGGTGCCTGTGCCGGCCCTTTCGCGGGGCAAGCGCGCTCCTACATCCGCGAAAGGGCCGGCACAGGCAACCTCACAACGCCAGCACCAACGCCTGCGCCGGCACCGCACAGCAGATCAACGCCGTCCCCGCCTCGGGCATCTCGGCTGGCGGGTTGGGGTAATGCACCGCCCCGCTCACCACCTTGGTCTTGCACGTCCCACACGACCCGCCCCGGCAGCTGAACTCCGGCGTCAGCCCACGGGCCTCGGCCAGCTCCAGCAAGGTTCCGCCGCCCGGCGCCCAGCGCGCCTCCTTGGCGGAGCTTGCGAAATACACCGGCACCGGCTCACTCGCCGCTGGCGGCTGTTGCAGCGTCGGCTGGTGGTCATCGCCATGGCGCCTGAGGGTCGAGGGGCCGAAGGCTTCTGCGTGAATCCGTGCATCTGGCACATGCACCCCACGCAAGCCTTGGTAAAGGTTCTGGGTGAAGCTGGCCGGGCCACACAGGTAGAAGTCGTAGTCATCCAGCGCCAGCACCGCCTTGACCTGCGCGATACCCAGGCGCCCGGCCTGCTCGTAGTCGCGGCCCAACACGGCATCGGCCTCAGGCTGGCTCAGCGAGCGGTGCAGGCTCAACAGGCCACCGGCCTGCCCACGCAGCGCCTCCAGTTCGTGCTGGAACGGCAGGTCTGCCAGGCTGCGCGCCCCGTGGAACAGGTGAATACGCCGCCCCCGCGCCAGGGCCAGCTGTTCGCGCAGCATGGCGATCAGCGGTGTGATGCCCACCCCTGCACCAATCAGCACCAGGGGCCGGCAGCTTTGCGGGTCGAGGGTAAAGCTGCCCATGGGCACACGTACGTCGAGCACATCGCCCACCTTCACCTGCTCGTGCAGGTAGCGCGACGCCGGGCCCTGGGCCTTGACGCTGATACGCAAGTAGCCATCCGAAGGCGCGCAGGACAGGCTGTAGGTACGAATCAACGGCGCTTGGTCGCCCTGCGGAATCCGCACCGGTATGTGCTGCCCCGGCGCAAAGCTCACCGGCGCTGGCGGGGCCAGGTAGAACGAACGGATATCGCGGCTTTCCTGCTCCACCCGCTGCACCTGCCAACCCTGCCACTGGCGCTGCCGCTCGCGCTGCTGCAGGCGCTGCTGCGCTTCGGCCCAGGTGCCGGTGGCAAGGCTGGTGGGGGCGTATTCATTGAAGGCCCAACGCAACGACACCGCCGCCCGGCGCAGCACCACCTGCTCGATGTCCAGCGTCCACAAGCGCTCGGCGCCCTCGAAGGCCTGGATCAGCGGGCTGTCGAGGATAACCTCGGCACGCCCGCTCACTTGCAACAGGTTGCCGTTGCTAAAGTCGACGAACAGCAGCCCGGCCACTGGGTTCTCCAGCAGGTTGCCCAGGGTGTTGAAATGCAGGTTGCCCGCGTAGTCGGGGATGGTCAGGCGGTTGCCTTCGACCCGCACGAAGCCGGGCCGGCCACCCCGGTGGGAAACGTCCACTGCCCGCTGGCCATCGGCGTGCTCGATGTAGCTGGCAACGAAGAAGGTGTCGGCCTGGGCGATCATCTGGGCGGTGCCCTCGTCCAGCGCCTGGGCATCGATGCGCCCCTGTGCCGGGGCATCGACCCGGCGGTAGTCACGCAGCTGGATGTACTGCGGGCAGTTGCCGAAGGACTGTTCCACCGTGACCGCCAACTGGCCGCTACGGGCGGTGTGAATACGCCCGTTCATGCGGTTGCGCCGGCGTGTGTGCAGTTCGATGCCGAGCAGACCAATGGCCTCGCCGGCGGCAAGGCCCGGGGTTGCCGGGTCGTCGCCGGCAAGCCGGGTGTCGATCAGCAGTTGCCGAGGGTCCGGTGAGCTGACGAAGCCTGGCGCGCCTTCGAGCAGGGTCGCCCAGGGTTTGCCTTGCGCATCCACCGCGCCCGCCACAATGAACGGCAACTGCTGGTAGAACTGCCGATGCTGGTCGGGCATGTGGTCACGAATCACCTTGGGCCCGAACACATCCATGCGTTCCGACACACCGACCTTTTCTTGCAGGGTTTTCTCCCCGGCGTGCCAGGGTGAAGGCAATGTTTGCATGGCGGCAGTCCTTCGGTTCAGGCGCCTCAGGCGCTGGCTTGCAGGCCTACGGCCGTGCGTGGCATGGCGACGAAACCTGGCAGCGCCTCGATCCGCGCAAGCCACGCGCGCACGTTCGGGTAGGGCTCCAGCGAAACATTGCCCTCGGGGGCGTGGGCGATGTACGAGTAGTTGGCGACATCGGCGATGGTCGGTTGGCTGCCGGCCAGGAATGCGGCCTTGGCCAATTCGCTGTCGATCACCTTGAGCAGGGTGTGGGCGCGGCCAATCACTTCATCGGGATTGAATGCGGCCCCGAACACGGTCACCAGGCGCGCGGCTGCGGGGCCGAACGCCAGCGGGCCGGCGGCCACCGACAGCCAGCGCTGCACGCGGGCAGCCGCCACGGGGTCGTGGGGCAGCCACTGGCCGGAGGGGTCGTAGGTGCTGGCGAGGTAGACGAGGATGGCGTTGGAGTCGGCAATCACGGTGCCGTTGTCATCGATCACCGGCACCTGGCCGAAGGGGTTGAGGGCGAGGAATTCGGGTTGCTTGTGCGCACCCTTGGCAAGGTCGACGAACACCTGCTCGGCGGGCAGCCCAAGCAGCGACAGCATCAGCTCGATGCGGTGGGCGTGGCCGGACTTGGGGAAGTTGTAGAACTTGATCATGGCTGGGCTCCAAGGTGACACCGGGGTGGTATCGGGTGGAGCCCATGCTGCGCCGATTCGGCGGCAAGCAGAATCAGCGCAGCGGGGAAACCATAATTTCGCCTGGCGAAATAATGCGTGTCAGTGGCGCTGCTGCTTCTGGTAGCGGTACAGGCCGCGGGCGGCTTCAATCACATGGGGCACGCAGGCCTGCAGTTCATCGAAGCTCATGGCATCGAGCACTTCGACGTTATCTTCCAGGCCATGCAGCGAGATGGCCTTGAGCAGTTGGTCCTGCTCCGGCGGCAGTGCTTCCCAGCCCGCCACCTGGGTGCCGCGCATGTAGCCAAAGCACCATTCTTCCATGATGATCGCCGGGCCCTCCTCGGCCTCGCTTTCCTCGAACAGCGGCTCGAAGCCGTCGAGGTCATCGGCCAGTTGCTCGGCGACCTGGTAGGCATAGCGCAGCATCAGGGCGGTGTAGGCCTCTTCATGGGCGGGCTTCTTGAACTTGGGCACCTTGCCGCCAGCGACGGTGGGCAGCCACTGCTCCGGCAGTATCTCCACCGGCGAGCTGGCCAGGGCGGTGAAAAAGCCGTTCAGCTCGGCCAGGTTGAGCACCGAATAGTCGTTGCCGTAGGTGATCAGCAGGTCTTCGAGACGGTCGAGTTCTTTTTCGCTGAGCGCGGGGAGCATGGGTAAAAATCCTGGAAAGCAAAGATGTGTGCACCCTAGCACAGGACGGCTCGAAGCAAGCCCGCCGCCACGCTTCGGCGGGCAATTTCCTTGCTGCCACCCAATGTGAATATCGAGGCTGGCACGATCGACACGATTGCGCGCAGATATCACAGGAGTAAATGGATCGAAACAGATGTAGGAGCAGCGGTTCGGTGGTCCGACTTGCCTGCTCCTACCTATTTGGAAAGCGGGCAGCCCATGGCTGGATGGTTATGCGTTGACCCTATGGTCATGGTCGCGTGCTCTGAAGGAACGCGGGAGGATGGCACCGGCTTCGCCGGTGTTCGCGGGGCAAGCCCGCTCTCATCAAACAAAATGCAACCCACTGATTTTTAAGGCACTCAGGCAGCGACAAGTTGATACCCCAGTTTCCGGGCTTTGCGCAGCAA
>NZ_VWXK01000032.1 GCF_011752565.1 Pantoea sp. Ap-967 | reverse complement strand
CACCCCGATGATGGCCAGAAGCGAATAGCTTCCTCGAACAGGCCTGATACATAGATGCAACCGGGTAACCATGTTCAAAAGCAGCTAGACAATGTTGGCGAGTCCATACATAGGAGCGGGCTTGCCCGCGAATGGGCTGCAAAGCAGCCCCGTGGCCTCAGCGCTCAACAATCACCGTCACCCCTTGCCCACCCGCCGCACACACCGAAATCAGCCCCCGCCCCTTCCCCGCCGTGGCCAGCAGCTTGGCCAGGTTGGCCAGAATCCGCCCGCCGGTAGCCGCAAACGGGTGCCCCGCCGCCAGTGAACTGCCCTTGACGTTAAGCTTGCTGCGGTCGATCGCCCCCAGCGGCGCCTCCAGCCCCAGCCGCTCGCGGCAATAGTCGGCATCTTCCCAGGCCTTGAGCGTGCACAGCACCTGCGCGGCAAACGCCTCGTGGATCTCGTAGTAATCGAAGTCCTGCAGCGCCAGGCCATTGCGCGCCAGCAGGCGCGGCACCGCATACACCGGGGCCATCAGCAAGCCCTCGCGCCCGTTGACGAAGTCCACGGCGGCCGTCTCGCCATCCACCAGATAGGCCAGCACCGGCAACCCCTGTTGCTGCGCCCACTGCTCCGAGCCCAGCAGCACCAGCGACGCGCCATCGGTCAGCGGCGTGGAATTACCGGCCGTCAGCGTGCCCTGGCCGCTGCGGTCGAACACCGGTTTGAGCGCCGCCAGCTGCGCCAGCGTCAGGTCCGGGCGCAAGTTGTTGTCACGCACCAGCCCCAGAAACGGCGTCAGCAAATCATCCTGCCAACCCTCTGCATACGCCGCCGCCAGGTGCTGATGGCTGCGCAGCGCCAACTCATCCTGCTCGCTGCGGCCAATTTGCCAGGTTTGCGCCATGCGCTCGCAATGCTCGCCCATCGACAGCCCGGTACGTGGCTCGCCATTGCGCGGCAGCTCGGGCTTGAAGTGGTGTGGGCGCAACTGCAGGAACGGCTTGAGCCGTTCGCCCAGGGTCTTGCCCCGGTTGGCCTGCAACAGCAGGCGGCGCAGCCCTTCGTTGACCGCGATCGGCGCGTCGGAGGTGGTGTCTACCCCGCCGGCAACACCACACTCGATCTGCCCCAGGGCGATCTTGTTGGCCACCAGCAGCGCCGCCTCCAGGCCCGTGCCACAGGCTTGCTGGATGTCGTAGGCCGGCGTCTGCGGCGACAACCGCGAGCCCAGCACGCATTCACGGGTCAGGTTCATGTCCCGCGAATGCTTGAGCACCGCGCCCGCCACCACCTCGCCCAGGCGCAGCCCATGCAGGCGGTAACGTTCGATCAGCCCTTCCAGCGCCGCCGTCAGCATCGCCTGGTTGCTGGCGGTGGCATAGGCGCCGTTGGAGCGGGCGAACGGTATTCGGTTGCCGCCCAGGATCGCGACCCGGCGTGGTGACTGCATGCGCACTTTCCTCCTGAAATATCTCGATGCCTACAGCCTAGGTGTTTTTGCCGCAGGCGAACGACCTTGCCATAAAGTTGGTCCACACTTGCAAGCTTGCCTTCAGGGAGACCCGCACATGAGCGACCGCTATCTCGGTTTTGCCAACTCCAACCTTGGCCGCCGCCTCGTCGATGCCCTCGGCCTGCCGCGCCCGGCGCCGCTGGAACGCTGGCAGGCCGGCCGCCTGCGCCCGGTGGAAGGCGCCCTGGTACTGGGTGGCGGGCCGTTGGCGCAGCAGGTCGAGGCCATTGCCCCGCGCCTCACCGACGAGGTGTTCAGCTTCCAGGGCGAAGGCCTGCAGGCACCGGCCTGGGTTGCAGGCCTGGGGCCGAAACTCAAGGCCGTGGTGTTCGATGCCAGCCACCTGGCCGACAGCGACGCACTCGCGCGCCTGCGCGAATTCTTCCAGCCGCTGCTGCGCAGCCTGGCCCCCTGTGCCCATGTGGTGATCCTGGGCCGCGCCCCGGAAAGCCTGCAAGACCCATTGGCCAGCGTCGCCCAGCGCGCCCTGGAAGGCTTCAGCCGTTCACTGGCCAAGGAGCTGCGCAACGGCGCCACGGCCCAGCTGCTGTACGTGCAACCTGGGGCCGACGCCCAACTTGAAGGCGCCTTGCGCTTTTTCCTGTCGCCCAAGGGCGCATTCATTTCCGGCCAGGTGCTGCGCTTGCAGCCCTGTGCCAGCCAGGTCGCCGACTGGACCCGCCCCCTGGCTGGGCGCCGGGCACTGGTGACGGGCGCTGCGCGGGGCATCGGCGCCGCCATCGGCGAAACCCTGGCACGCGATGGTGCAGACGTGCTGCTGCTGGACGTGCCCCAGGCGCAGCAAGACCTCGACGCCCTCGCCGCGCGCCTGGGCGGCAAAGCGCTGGGCCTGGACATCTGCGCCGCCGATGCCGCCGAGCGGCTGCTCGACGCCCTGCCAGGCGGCATCGACATCGTCGTGCACAATGCCGGCATCACCCGTGACAAAACCCTGGCCAACATGACCCCGGACTACTGGGACGCGGTGCTGGCGGTCAACCTCAAGGCGCCGCAGCGGCTGACACAGGCCCTGTTCGACGCCGGCGCCCTCGGCGCCGACGCACGCATCACCCTGCTCGCCTCGGTCAGCGGCATCGCCGGCAACCGCGGCCAGGCCAACTATGCGGCGAGCAAGGCAGGGCTGATCGGCCTGGCCCAGGCCTGGGCGCCAACGCTGGCCGAACGCGGCGCCAGCATCAACGCCGTGGCCCCAGGCTTTATCGAAACCCACATGACCGCCGCCATGCCCATGGCCCTGCGCGAAGCCGGGCGGCGCCTGAGTTCGCTGGGCCAGGGCGGGCGTCCCCAGGATGTCGCCGAGGCCATCGCCTGGCTCAGCCAGCCAGGTTCGGGGGCCGTCAACGGCCAGGTGCTACGGGTGTGCGGCCAAGCCCTGATGGGAGCCTGAGCATGAACCGCCCATGGCTCGACCTGCACAGCACCGATACCCGCGCCAGCCTGTACCTGCGTGCAGCCAGCAAACGCAAGATCACCGGCAGCAGCCTGCCCGCCGCCGGCCTGCGCTGTTTCATCCGCGTGCAACCCGGCAACCTTGCGACGTACCGCAAGCTTTGCCACTTCACCGACAATGGCCGGTTGCCGGGCACCTACCCCCATGTCATGGCCTTCACCCTGCAACTGCAACTGCTGACCGCCCACGACTTCCCCTTCCCGCTACTGGGCCTGGTGCACCTGCACAACCGCATCGAGGTGCTGCGCCCCCTGGGCGGCATCGACGGGCTTCGGTTCAGCGTTCATGCCGACAACCTGCAGCCCCATGCCAAGGGCGGCACCTTCGACCTGGTCACGGAAGCCGAAGACGGCCTTGGCCTGCTCTGGCGCGAAACCAGCCGCATGCTGGTGCGCGGCCTGCAGCTCGACGGCCAGCCCGCCGAACCTGCCAACACCCCAGCCCACCCGCTGCCTGAAGCCACCCGCTGGTACGCAGACAGCGATATCGGCCGGCGCTATGCCAGGGTGTGTGGCGACTACAACCCGATCCACCTGAGCGTCGCCAGCGCCAAGGTGTTCGGTTTTCCCCGGGCGATCGCCCACGGCATGTGGAGCGCGGCCATGGCCCTGGCGGCATTGGGCACCCATGTGCCAGCCAGCAAGTACGTTTTCGAGGTGGACTTCCACAAGCCCGTGCGCTTGCCGTCAGAGGTGATCCTCAGCGCCAGCGAGCCGGGGCCTGCCGGTGAACTGCGCCTGGATGGGCATGCCGGGCTGCTGCACATGGCCGGGCGCTGGGCGGTGCGCTAGGGCCGCGCAAGCCACTTGCTTTGCATCGGGCCTGCGCCGAAGCTATGCAGCACGAGGAGACCCCGATGAACTTGCAAGAACTCACCGAACGCCTGCACCAGATTCGCGACAACAACGACTGGCGCGGCTTCCACAGCCCGAAGAACCTGGCCATGGCCGCCAGCGTGGAAATGGCCGAGCTGGTGGAAATTTTCCAGTGGCTGAGCGAAGACCAATCGCGCCAGCTACCACCCGAGCAACTCGCCCATGCCGGCCAGGAGGTCGGCGACGTGGTGCTCTACCTGCTGTTGCTGTGCAGTGAGCTGGGCCTGGACATGGAACAGGTGGTGCAGGCCAAGCTTGCCGACAGCGAGAGGCGTTTCGCCCGATGAACGACCGTCACTTCGATGAACTGGCCACACGCTTCGCCGAAAAGATCTACGGCGGCGCCAAGGGCGCGATCCGCCTGGCGGTGCTTCAGGCAGACCTTGCCGAAGCCCTCCCCGACCGCCCGCTGCGGGTGCTGGATATCGGCGCCGGGCTCGGCCACATGGCCCTGTGGCTGGCCCAGCGTGGCCACCATGTGACCCTGGCCGAACCGGCTGCGCCCATGCTCGAAGGTGCCCGCGCACGCTTCGAGGAGGCCGGCCAGCCCGCCACCTTCATCCAGGCACCGTGGCAGGCGCTGCTCGGCCAGCTCACCGAGCCCTACGACCTGGTGTTGTGCCACGCCGTGCTGGAGTGGCTGGCCGAGCCGCAAAGCATTCTGCCGGTGCTGCACCAGCTGACCGCCCCCGAAGGCTGGTTGTCGCTGGCCTTCTACAACCGCGACGCGCTGGTCTACCGCAACCTGCTCAAGGGCCATTTCCGCAAATTGCGCAGCAACCGCCTGGAAGGCGAGAAGCAGAGCCTGACCCCGCAAAAACCGCTTGATCCCCGTGAGCTCAAGGCGCAACTTGAAAGCCTGTGGCAGGTCGAAACTGAAAGCGGCGTGCGGGTGTTCCACGACTACATGCCCAAGGAATTCCAGGCCAAGGCCGAACTGCTCGACCTACTGGAAATGGAGCTTGCCCACCGCCGCCACCCAAGCTTCGCCGGGCTCGGCCGCTACCTGCACTGGATGTGCCGCCCCCGTTGACCGGCTTGCCGGGAGGATTACATGCCATTGCGTCTTTTGTGCCTGGCCCTGCTGCCACTGGCCCTGGCTGCCTGCCAGGGTACTAACCCCTACGTGGCCAGCAGCCGCCCGCTGCCACCGGCCCCGCCACAGGCCGCCACCACCTTCGACGCCAGTGCCTACCCGGCGCCAGCGCGCGACTATGGACGCTACCGCAGCTGGAGCTGGCGCAACGGCCAATTGCCCGCCGGCAGCGCCGAAGCGGACCCCGGGCAAGTGGCTGACGCCGTCAGCAGCGCCCTGGACCAGCAAGGCCTGCGTCCGGCCAGGGGTGGCCCCGCCGACCTGCTGGTGAGTGCCGACCTGCGCCTGGAGCGGCGCCTGCGCCAGGTGCGCGACTATGACTACGACCCCTATTACGGCCCCGGCCCCTACGGTGGCGCCGGTTTTGCTGGCTACCGCAATGGCTACGGTGCCTACGCCAGCGTGCCGGTGGTGCGTACCTATGAAGTTCAGGTGATGGTGGTGCGTATCGACCTGTACGACGCCCGCAATGGCCAGCCGGTCTGGAGCGCCAGCGCCGAAAGCGGCAGCGACAGGAGCACCCCACGCGAACGCGAGGCCGCTTTGCGCGAATCGGTGCACAAGGCGCTCAGCGGCTATCCTCCCAGTTAACCGTTAACGGAGAACCATCATGTTGCGCCGCCTCGTTCTACTGTCGTTTGCGCTGTTGATTGCGGCCTGTTCAAGCAACAACGTTCAGCAAGACTTCGATGCCAGCCGCGACTTCGCCGGCTATCGCAGCTGGGCCTGGCAGGAGCCGGGCCTGCAGTACCGCCCGGATGACCCACGCATCAAGAGCGACCTGACCGAACAGCGCATTCGCCAGGCCGTGGCCAGCGAGCTCGACCAACGCGGCCTGCGCCCCGCCCAGGGCAGTGCCCGGCCCGACCTGAAGGTACGCGCCTACCTGATCGTCGAGCAGCGCCAGCAGCAGATCACCACCAACTACGGTGGCGGCTGGGGCGGCTACTGGAACGGTTACTGGGGTGGGCCGATGTACAACGAAACCCGCAGTGTCGACTACAAGGTGGCGACCATTCAGGTTGACCTGTTCGACGGCCGCGACGGCAAGCTGGTGTGGCGCGGCAGTGCCGAGCAGATCATGAACAACTACCCGCCAAGCCCCGAGGAGCGCAACAGCGCGATTCAGAAAACCGTGGCCCAGGTGTTGGGTAACTACCCGCCAGGGCGGGCCAAGTAACCGGCAATGGGGGCTGCTTCGCAGCCCATCGCAGGCAAGCCAGCGCCTACAGGTGTGGGAGCTGGCTTGCCTGCGATGGGCCGCAGAGCGGCCCCGACTTTTTCCCTTCCTTTCATGCCCGTTCGTCAGATCGCGTCTACCCTGATTACTAAACCTGACTGAGCGGGTAAGTGTTCAACGAATAGGGAAGGCGACCTGCCAATGCAAAGCATTGTTCTCCTGATGTGGCTTGCCTTGTGCACCGAACAAGATATCCGTGAGCGGCAGATTGCCAACGTGCTGACCCTGGGCTTCGCCACCGGTGCCTTGGTTTGGCTGTTCGCCACAGGCCACAGCTGGATCGGCGCCGACGCCAGCGATGCCGGCTGGGCGCTGGCCATCGTCATGCTGCTGACCTTGCCCGGCTACATGCTCGGCCGCTTCGGCGCCGACGACGTCAAGCTGATGGGCGCCCTGGCCTTGGCCACCAGCCCGCAGTATGTACTGGGCACGTTCATCGGCGCCGGGGTCAGCGTGGTGCTCTGGCTGCTGACCCGCAGGCGGCTGTGGACCCTGCTCAACCCCAAGGTGAAGAAACGCTTGCAGGCGCTGACGGAGGAAATGGGCGACAAACAGGCCTTCGTTCCCTACGTGCTGGCGGGCTTTCTGCTGACCGCCGTATGGATCCAATAAACAGGCCTGTGGTCCGATACCTTGTACATGCCATGTGCAGAATCGCCAGCAGCGTCTACTTTTAAGCTGCCAGAGCGTCTGGCCCGGGAGCAGGGCCACCTACCGACAGGGAGTTGATCGTGAACAAGTCATTGAGTGAGGTGAAGGTTCTGGTGGTCGACGACCAGCCACTGATCGTCGAACAGTTGTGTGAGTATCTGCAAAGCCAGGGCCACCCCTGCGTCGCGGCGCATTCCACCCAGGAAGCCATCGAGCGCTACGTGGCAGACGAAGCCATCGGCCTGGTGTTGTGCGACTTGCACATGCCTGAGCGTGACGGCATCGAGCTGATGAATGCATTGAAAGACCTCTCCGGCCGCCAGCGCATGTTCGAAGCAATCATGCTCACCGGCCGCGCCGAAAAGCACGACGTCATCCGCGCCCTGCGAGCCGGGTTCGCCGACTACTACCAAAAGCCCATGGACCTCGAAGAACTGCTCGAAGGCCTGCGCCGCCGGGAAAAAGTGCTGCTCGAACGCCAGGCCGACCTGCACGACCTGGGCACCCTCAACCAGCGCCTGCAAGACTTGGCTGGTTCCATCGATGAGCTTTACCAGGACCTGGAGAAAGCCCGTGGCCAGGGCGTGCATCGCCGCGCCGGCGACGTCGAGGAAGTGGACGGCGAGCTGCCTTCAGCCTTCGAAAAGCTGTCGCCACGGCAACTGGAAGTGGCGCGCCTGGTCAGCAAGGGCAAAACCAACTACCAGATCGCCTGCGAGCTGGGGATCACCGAAAACACCGTGAAACTCTACGTTTCGCAGGTACTACGCCTGACCCACATGCACAACCGTACCCAACTGGCCCTGGCGCTGACGCCCAGCTCCTCCCCGGTTCACCAGCGCTTCACCACCCACTGAGGCCAGTGGCAAACCGCGGGATCAGTCGCTGACCTGAAAGGTCACCCTCGCGGTTTCGCCACTTTCGTCCAGCGCACTGAGCTCCACCTGCCCGGCCTGGTCGAAGCGTACCAGCAGGCTGTCCTGGCCCTGGGTTTCACCCAGCGGCTGGCCATTGAGGAACCACCAGCGCCGCCCGTCGCCTCCCAGGGCTGAAACGTGCAGTTGCAGGGGCTCACGGCTGGTGGCCGGGCGGCGCAGGTTGTCGCCGCCACGCACCCCAACGATGGACAACGGTGGCGCGCTGGCCGCTACCTGCGGCGGGCACGCCGGGTCGACTGGGGGCAACCGCGCCGCTCGCCGCTCCACCCGCGCCAGCCAAGGCTCCAGCGGTGCCGGCCACAACGCCACCTCACGGGCCGTGGCGCCTGGGCAGCTGCCATCGACACGCAACCCCTGGGCGTTGACCCAGATGCTTTCGCGCAAGCCCAGCCCCAGCGGCTGGTCGGCCGCCATCAGCGTGGGCGGGGTGGTGCGCTCAAGGGTCCAGGCAAAGCGCAGGCGCCGGCAGTTCGGGTCTTGCCGGTTCATCGGCTGGCCCAGTGGCCAGCAGATCGCCGCCACGCCGACGCTGCCGGGTACTTGCTCGACCGGCGGGCGAATGCCGCGCTGGCTGTCGCGGTTGCTGAGCAGGTCATGCACCTGCAGCATCAGCGGCGCCGCCGAAGCCAGGCCAAACTGGCCGGGCACCGGCGTGCCATCGGGGCGGCCGATCCATACGCCGATCAGGTAGCGCGGCCCCACGCCGATCGACCAGGCATCGCGAAAGCCATAGCTGGTGCCGGTTTTCCAGGCCAACTGAGGGCGCTGCACCAGCTCGGCGTGGGGGTCGCGGTCAGGGCGGGCCTGGCCGCTGAGGATACGGCGGATGATCCAGGCCGCCCCCGGTGACATCAGCCGCCGCTCCAGCAGCGGGTCTTGCGGCTGCAGGCGCACTTGCGCGCTGTTGCCGCCACGGGCCAGGGCCGCATAGCCGCCGACCAGGTCTTCCAGGCGGCTACCGGCGCCGCCCAGAATCAGTGACAGGTTTGGCTCGGCCAGGGGCGGCAACGCCAGCGGCACGCCGGCCATGCGCAGCTGCGCGGCGAAACGCTTGGGGCCGTAGGCTTCGAGCAGTTGCACCGCAGGCAGGTTGAGCGACAAGGCCAACGCCGAGCTGGCCGACACTGGGCCGCTGAAACCCATGGAGAAATTGCCGGGGCGGTAATCGCCGTAACGCCGCGGCACATCCTGCAGCAGCGACTCGGAATGGATCAGCCCATCATCCATGGCCAGGCCGTAGAGAAAGGGCTTGAGCGTCGAGCCAGGGGAGCGCAGCGAGCGCACCATGTCGACATGGCCGAAACGGCGCTCATCGGCCAGGTCGATCGAGCCCAGGTAAGCCCGCGTGGCCATGGTTTGCGCATCGACCACCAGGATCGCCGCCGAGGTGCGTTCCGGCAAGCGTGCGCGCCAGCCCAGCAGCAGGTCTTCCAGGCGCCGCTGCAACGCCGCATCGAGGGTGGTACGGATCAGTGGCGGGCTGTCGGCGGTGTTCAGCCGGCGCGCCAGCAACGGTGCCAGCGCCGGTTCCTGGCGCGGGGCAAGCAGCAGCGGCTCTTCCATGGCCTCCTGAATCTGCCCGGCCGGCCACACCTGGTATTCGGCCAGGCGCTGCAGCACCTTGTCGCGGGCACGCTGGGCGCGCTCGGGGTGGCGGTCCGGGCGCAGCCGGCTGGGGGCCTGCGGCAACACCGCCAGCAGCGCCGCCTCGGCCGGCGTAAGGTGCTGGGGGGACTTGCCCAGGTAGGCCCAGCTGGCCGCCGCTACACCTTGCAAGGTGCCGCCGAAGGGCGCGCGGTCCAGGTAGATTTGCAGGATTTCGCCCTTGGACAGGTGCCATTCCAGCTGCGCGGTACGCCACAGTTGGCGCAATTTGCCGGCCAGGGTGCGGTCGTGCGGGTCGAGCAGGCGCGCCACCTGCATCGACAGGGTGCTGCCCCCGGACACCACACGCCCACCGCGCAGGTTGAGCCAGGCAGCGCGCACCAGTGCCAGCGGGTTGACCCCCAGGTGGTGGTAGAACCAGCGGTCTTCGTAGGTCAGCAGGGCCTGCAGGTACAACGGCGATACGTCTTGCGGGCTGACCGGGTAGCGCCAGACGCCGTCGGCATCGGCGAAACGCCACAGCGGCGTGCCGTCTTCGGCGAGCACCACCCGCGCCAGGTCATCGGCAGGCATGGGTAATGGCCACAGGCGATCCGCCAGCCAGGCGAGGCCGCAGATCAGCACCAGGCCAATCGCAATGCCGCGCACAACCCTCCCCGCGCGGGTGCGTGGCCGGGCTAAGCTTGGCATCGGGAACCGACCTGGCCAGGTGATGGCCAAAGGCTTGGGAACGGCACATTCGCCGAATCGTTCATCAGGAAGCAACTATGCATGTAGAAGGTTTTTTTGAATGGCTAGGCCAGGCACTGGGGTCGTTGATCCGCTTTATCGTCGACGCCTTGAGCGGCCTGTTCAACCTGCTGGCCAACGCCGGGGGTAATTTCATCGATGGCCTGGCGCGCACGCTGGGCATGGATACCTCGCTGGTCAGCATCCTGGCGCTGATCGTTGGCCTGATGCTGCTGTACTCGGCCATCCGCGCCTTCATGCGCGCCTCGATCATCCTGGGGATCATCTGGCTGGTGCTGGGGCTGTGGGTGATGAGCTGGGTGATGCACTGAGTTCTCGTAAGCGCTGCGCGCCCCTGTAGGAGCGGCTTTAGCCGCGAAGCAGGCGACGCGGTGGATGGCACGGGCTTCGCCCGTGTTCGCGGGCAAGCCCGCTCCTACAAGGGGCGCGGCGGCCTTCCAAATTGTAGGGAAGACCGCCGCTTCACAAGCCTTCAGCGGGCTTTCACCGTCATCTCCCCCTGCCCATCCCCCACCGCCTGCAGGTTCGGCCGGTACATCGACTCCACCTGCGGTGGCGGCACGCGGTAGGTGCCTGGGGTCACCGCCCGTGCCAGGTACAGCAGGTGCGTGGTGCCATAGCCGTCGAGCTTGAGCGCCGCCACGTAGCGGTCGTCACGGTACTCCTGGTGCACCACGCTGGCGTTCTGCATCGACTCGCGCCACTGCTTCACCGCGCTGCTGGCGTTGTCCAGGCTGGCGGCGCTTTGCGCCAGGTTCTGGTTTTCCAGCTCAAGGCCCGCCGGCAGCAGGTCGACCACCAGGGCGTCCGGCACCCGGTCGCTGGCCTTGAGCGCCAGGTGCACCAGCACCAGGTCGCCACTGCGCAGGTTGTGCAGGTCCAGCGGCTCGCCGTTCATGCCCAGGTAGTCACGGCGAATCTCCATGCCGTTGCCTCCAGCAGCCGGCGCCTGGCGCGGGTAACCCGAAAGGGTCAGCTGCTGGTAGAGGGTGTCGCTGCCTTCGTTCTGCACGCTCAGCGGCGATGCCAGCAATGGCCCTTCGAGCTTCATGCCCGCGTCTGCATTGTTGAACTCGCGCACTTCACCGGCGCTGTCCAGGCGCGCCTTCCACGGCGCTTCCGGTTTGCCCAGCAGGCCACGGCCAGCCAGGAACAGGGCATTGCGCTCCTGGGTCGACAGCCAGCGGTTGGCCGCCAGCTCGTCCGACAGGGCGAACAGGCGCTGGTCAACCTGGTTGCTGGCCAGTTTGCTTTCCTGCAGCAGTGCCAGGATCAGCGCCTGGTCGCGCAGGCTGCTGCCGTAGTCGGCCATCCACCCCTTGCTGCGGCTGATGCCCAGGCCCGCCTGCAGCGCCTGTTCGGCCCGCGGCTTGTCGCCCATGGCATCCAACGCCACCGCCAGCTGCACCAGCGGCAGGCCGGAACGGGCATCGGCGCGGCGCTCGAACAGGCTGCGCAGGGCGGCCAACGGGGCCTGCTGGCTGCGCGACAACACCAGTGCCGCGTACGCCTGCACGGCAAAGCGGGTGTGCTCGGCGTTCTGGCTGTAGTCGACTTCGATCAGGTTGCGCTCCTGCAGGTAGCGCAGCAGGCGCTCGTTGGCCTTCTTCAAGGCCTCGGCCGGCACGCCATAGCCCTGCTCGCGGGCACGCAGGAGGAAGTCGGTGACGTAGGCGGTCAGCCAATATTCCTCTTCGCTGTCCGAGCTCCACAGGCCAAAGCTGCCGTTGTAGCGCTGCATGCCCAGCAGGTGCTCAATGCCCATCTCGATCTTGCGCTTGCGCACCTCGGCCGGCTCACCCTTGATGCCCAGGCGCTTGAGGCTGTCGGCATCGGCATACAGCGAGGGGTACAGGCCACTGGTGGTCTGCTCCAGGCAACCGTAGGGGTAGGCCGCCAGGGCGCGGATCTGCTCGGCCAGGTTCAGCGGCGGCCGGCTCGACAGCGCCAGGCTCGCCTCCAGGCCCGCCGGTTCGAAGGCGGCCAGGTCGCTTTCCGGCAAGGTCCACGGCTGGTCCTTGAGGGCCACGCGGTAATGCTTGAGCAGCGCAGGGTAAGCCGGGCGCACGCCCAGGGTCCATTCACGCTCGAAGCTGTTGCCAGGCTCACCCGGCAACTGCAGGCCATTGACCCGCACATGCACCTTGCCCTGGCCCAGGCCGCCCTGGGCCTGCACCGGAATCATCAGGGTGCTGCGCTGGCCCTCGGCCAGGCTCACCGCTTGCTGGGCACTGGCCGTCAGGCTCAGTTGGCCCTCGGTGGTGATGTCCACGGTCAGTTGCTGGGCGCGGCCCGACAGGTTGGCCAGGTCCAGCGCCAGGCTGGTGCGGTCGCCGCCGGCCAGGAAACGCGGCGCCGACAACTCGGCGATCAGCGGCGCGGCCACCACCGTCTTGCCCTCGGCCATGCCGAAGTGCTCGTCGGTCCAGGCCTGGGCCATCAACCGCAGCTCGCCATTGAAGTCGGGAATATCGACGGTCGCCTCGCCTTCACCCTGGTCGTTCAAGGTCACCGGCAGGCTCTGCTGGGCAACGATGGTCACGGTAGTGTTTGGCCGCTTGCCACCCTTGGCCATCGCCGCGTCACCGCCGAACGCCAGGCTGGCCAGGCGGCCCTGGCCGGCTTCGATCAGTTGCCCGTAGATGTCCAGCTGGTCGGCGCCATAGGCCTTGCGGCCGAACAGGCTGGCGAACGGGTCGGGGGTCTTGAAGTCGGTGATATTGAGGATGCCCACGTCCACGGCGGACAACAGCACATGCACCTGCTTGGGCACGCTGCCATCGGCATTGGCGGCCTTGATCTTCACCGTCAACGGCTGTTTGGGACGCATCTTTTCAGGTGCCTGCAGGCTTACCGCCAGCTTGCGCTCGGCACGTGCCAGCGGCAGGTGCAGCACGCCCACGGCGCGCTTGGGCGTGGCGTTGGCCTTGCGCTCGCCGGGGCGAATCACCAGGGCGCTGATGTACAGGTCGTGGCGGGCCCACTGCTTGTCCAGCTGCACATCGAAGGTTTTGCCCTCGGCGGGCACCTCGATTTCCTGCCACCACAGCGGGCCGTCACTGGATTCGATCATCAGGTAGCCGCTGCCTGCCGCCGGCGGGGTCACGGTGACCTTGGCGGTGGCGCCATCGGCGTAGGCGGGTTTGTCCAGCGCCAGCTTCACCTGGTCCGGGCGCACGGCGCCGCCCTCGGCGTTGTCCTGGGCGCGGTAGCCTGCCCAGAAGCGCTCGCTCGACACCAGGCCGGTTTCAGGGTCTTCGACCTCGACGCGGTATGGCCCCCACTCCACCTGGAAGTTGAGTTTGGCGGTGGAGCCCGCCTTGACGTTGACGGTTTCCTCGCTTTGGGTCAGGAACTTCTCGTTGTAGTTGTAGCTCCAGCCGTCGCTTTGCGAGTAGTTCCAGTAGTAATCGCGGCGTTCGCGGATCAGCCGCACCTTGAGGTCGTTGGCGGCCAGCTTGTGGCCTTCACGGTCGGCGACCAGGAACTCGAACTCCACCGGGCCGTTGCTGTTGGTTTCCTCGCCGTCGAACAGGCCGCGCAGGCCCGGCAGCCGTTCGGCCGGCCAGATCGGCTGCTCCAGGCGGCGGGTAATCGGCCGGCCGCCCGACTCCTGCAAGCTGGCCTGCACGGTCAGTTGCAGTGGCGAACGGGCTTCGGCCCAACGGCTTTCGATATCGACCACGGCCTTGCCGGCCTGGTCGAGGGTAACTTCGTCCAGCTCCAGGTCCTGGTTCAGCTCACCCTCGGTGACCGAACCGAACTGGTAGCCCGGCAGGGCCGGCACCGCTTCGCGCAACGGGCGCACGTAGGCCTGGCCGCTCAGGCGGTTGCCCGCCGCCGGCGCGCCGTAGAGGTAGCGGCCATTGACCTGGATCTGCGCATCTTCGTCCGGTGCCAGGGGCGTGTCGCTGCCTTTGAGTTCCAGCGCCAGGCGCTCGGGCAGGAAGTCCTCGACGAGGAATTCATACACCTGCTTGCGCCCGCCACCCAGGTCGAGCAGCAGTTGCCAACGGCCGGTCGGGGCCTCGCCTGCCAGCTGCAGCTGGTACTGGTAGAGGCCGTTGGCATCGGCCTCCCAAACGAACTTGCGGCTGACCTGCTCGTCGGGGCGGCGCACTTCCACGCTGACCGGCTGGGCCTTCACCGGCTTGCCATCCTGGTCGCGCAGCAGGCCGTTGAGCAGCACGGTTTCGCCCGGGCGATACAGGTCGCGGGGGCCGAAAATAAAGAACTGCAGCGGGTTGGCCTGGGGCCCGGTGATATCGAATTCGGCCAGGTCCAGGGCGGCGGTGTTCAGGCGCAACAGCGTGGTATGCACGCCCTGGGTCGCGATCAGGGTGTCGGCCTTGGCGGTGATCGGCAGCTGGGCGTGGCCGGCGCCGTCGGTCTTGGCCTGGGCCAGCAGCTTGCCTTTGTCGTCGTGCAGCTCAAGGTTGACGTCCTTGAGCGCCTTGCCGCCTTCCAGGGCCTGGGCGAACACGTCCAGGCGGTCGCGATAACGGTGGGCGGACACGCCAATGTCGCTGAGGGTGAACAGCGTGGCCGGTTGCGAATAGTCGTAGGTGCCCGAGGCCCGCATCACCGCCAGGTACACGCCAGGTTCCTGCAGCGGCTTGATCCCGGCGATCGGCAGCAGCACGGTTTCACGGGTGTTGCGCGCCGGGTTGAGGTCGAAGCGGCCGCTGTAGACCAGCTCGGCCATGTCCAAGGTATCCTTGGACTGGTAGTAGTACAGGCTGCTGTTGCGCCCCCAGCTGGCGAGGAAGGTCGACAGCATCTCGGGCTTGACCCGGAAGAACTCGACATCGACCTTGGGCACGTTCAGCGCGATCACCGGCAGGCCTTCGGCCAGGCGCGTAGGCAGCAGCGAACCGCGGCTGGCGAAGCCGACGGTGGGCTGCATGTCGCGGGTTTCCAGGCGGCTCACCGACTCGCTGTCGAGCTGCTTGCCATTGACGGCCAGCAGGCCCTTGTCGACGGTGAGCACCAGCTTGCGCTTCGGCTCCAGGTGGCGCAGGCGCAGTTCCATCTGGTTATCGGAAAGCTCCCAGGCACCATCGAGCTTGCCCTTCACGGTGTCGACCAGGTGCACCTTGGCGGCGAAATCCTGCTTGGCGTCCAGTGGCACGGAGAAGCTGATCGACAGGGTGCTGGCGCCGTCGAGTTGCACTTCCGAGATATCCAGCACGCTGAGTTCACGGCCCTCGTAGCGTTTGGCGAGGACCGCCGGGTCTTCACGCTTGGGCGCCGGCGCCTCGGCCGGGGCACTGGCGGCGGGCTTTTCAGCGGGGACGGGCTTGCCCGGGGTCGAGGAATCACAGGCACTGAGCAGGGCCAGCGCGCAGGCCAGCAACAATCCTTTGTTGAACATGGAGTGGGAACTCTTCGGCAGCGTGTACGTGAGGGCAGCAACTATAGCCTGCTCAGACCAGGTTCGCGCGGATTGGTTGCCTGGCCGTTACAATGCGCCGGGTCGAATATTGGGGCCGCTTCGCGTCCCTTCGCGGGGCATGCCCGCTCCTACAGGTACAGCGCCGGCCATCAAGGCAACGCTATCCTGTAGGAGCGGGCTTGCCCCGCGAAGGGGCGCAAAGGGGCCCTCAACCTCAGGAACCCCGATGTCTCAACTGTCCACCGACTGGCAACACCGCCCCACCCACCGCAAGGTCTGGGCACTGGCGGCGCCGATGATCCTCTCCAACATCTCGGTGCCGCTGGTGGCCCTGGTCGACAGCACCGTGATCGGCCACCTGCCCCACGCCCACCAGCTCGGCGCGGTGGCCGTGGGCGCCACGTTGTTCACCTTCATGGTCGGCCTGATGGGTTTCCTGCGCATGGGCTCCACCGGTTTCGCCGCCCAGGCCGCCGGGCGCGCCGACGGTGCCGCCCTGCGCCAGGTGCTGGTGCAGGGGCTGCTGCTGGCGGTGGCCTTCGCGCTGTTGATCGGCGTGCTGGCGCTGCCCTTCAGCCAGTTGGCACTGCACGCGATGCAACCGAGCGCGGCGTTGCAGCAATCCACCCAGGACTTCTTCCACACGCGCCTGCTCGGCCTGCCGGCCGCGCTGGCCAGCTACGCCCTGGTGGGCTGGTTCCTCGGCACACAGAATGCCCGGGCGCCCTTGGCGATCCTGCTGACCACCAACCTGCTGAACATCGCCCTGAACCTGTGGTTCGTGCTGGGCCTGAACTGGGGCGTGCTGGGCTCGGCCCGGGCCTCGGTGATTGCCGAGTGGAGCGCCGCCCTGCTTGGGCTGGCCCTCACCCGCCCGGCCCTGCGTGCCTACCCCGGGCAGGTCGCCTGGGCTGCGCTGAAGCGCTGGCAGGCGTGGCGGCCCTTGCTGGCGGTGAACCGCGACATCTTCCTGCGCAGCCTGGCGCTGCAGGTAGTGTTCTTGCTGATCACCGTGCAGGGCGCACGCCTGGGCGAAGCCACGGTGGCGGCCAACGCCCTGCTGCTCAATGGCCTGCTGCTGACCGCCTATGCCCTGGACGGCCTGGCGCATGCAGTGGAAGCATTGTGCGGGCATGCCATCGGCGCAGGCGACCGAACCACCTTGCGCCGCTCGCTGGTGGTGGCCTGCGGCTGGTCGTTGTTCACCAGCCTGGGCTTTGCCGGGACGTTCCTGCTGGGCGGGCACCTGTTCATCGACCTGCAGACCGATATCGCCAGCGTGCGCGCAGCAGCCTATCCGTACCTTCCGTACTTGGCGCTGCTGCCGTTGATTGCGGTCTGGAGCTACCTGCTCGATGGGCTGTTCATTGGTGCGACAAGGGCGCGGGAGATGCGCAACGCGATGCTGCTGTCGGTAGTGATCGCGCTGCCATTGGGGCTGCTGATGAGCGGGTTCGGCAACCATGGGTTGTGGTTGGCGTTCCTCGGGTTCATGGCGCTGCGGGCGGTGACCCTGGGGTGGGTGGGGTGGCGGTTGCAGCAGAGAGGGTTGTGGGTTGGGTGAATGAGCGCCGCTTATGCGGCGCATCGCGAGCTATGCTCGCTCCTACAGGGGCTTACGTATTGTTCGTAGGAGCGAGCAAAGCTCGCGATGCGCCGCACGAGCGGCGCGCTCCAGTCACGAAGACAGGTAAGAAGACCGCGTCAGCCCCAGGCGCAAGGCATCCAGGAACTGCGTACGCTCGCGCGCACTGATCTTGGCGCTGGCCACCTTGTCGCGGTAGTGAGTCATCAACTCCTCCGGCGACAAGTGCACATAGCGCAGCATGTCCTCGATGGTGTCGTGGGTCTCGATACCGGCGTGGTACACGCTGCCATCGGCGTTCTGGTAGATGTTCACCGAATCGGTGTCACCGAACAGGTTGTGCATGTCGCCAAGGATTTCCTGGTAGGCACCCACCAGGAACACGCCCAGCAGGTAGTCCTCACCCTCGTTCACCGCATGCACCGGCATGCTGGTTTCGATGCTCTGCTCGTCGACGTACTGGTTGATCTTGCCGTCGGAGTCGCAGGTCAGGTCCTGCAGCACCGCACGGCGCATCGGTTCCTCGTCCAGGCGGTGCAGCGGGATGATCGGCAGTACCTGGCCGATGGCCCAGGTGTCAGGCAGGCTCTGGAACACCGAGAAGTTGCAGATGTACTTGTCGGCCAGCTTGTCGTTGAGCTCGTCCAGCACCTGGCGGTGCGAACGCTGGCGGGCCTTGAGCGAATTGTGCATGCGGCGGCACACGGCGAAGTAGCACTGCTCGGCCAGGGCCTTCTCGGCCAGGCTGATCTTGCCATCGGCATACTGCGCCGCCACGTCGCCCAGGTAATGGGTGGCGCGCCAGTAGGTTTCGGTCACCATCTCGATGTCGGTCGGGCCAAGCAGGTCGACCAGCCATTGCACGGTTTCCGGCAGGGCTTCCTTGTTCTCGATGGTTGGCACGTCGTCGTTGTGCTTCTCCACGTCGGTGACCTGGATCACCAGCATGGCGTGGTGCGCCGTCAGCGAACGGCCGCTTTCCGAGAAGATGTGCGGGTGCGGCAGGCCCTGGGCGTCGCAGAACTCCTTGAGCATGCCCACCACCACGCCGGCATAGTCGTCCATGTCGTAGTTGATGGAACTGGCGTTGCGCGAGTGGGTGCCGTCGTAGTCCACGCCCAGGCCGCCGCCGACGTCGATGTGATCCACCGGCAGGCCCAGCGCACGCAATTCACCGTAGTAGCGAATGGCTTCCTTGAAACCGTGCTGGTAGTCGGCCAGGTTGGCGATCTGCGAGCCCATGTGGAAGTGCAGCAGGCGAATGCCCTGGTCCAGGCCGGCATCGCGGAAGCGCTGCACCACCGAGATCAACTGGGCGGCAGACAAACCGAACTTGGACTTTTCACCGCCCGTGTCGGCCCACTTGCTCGATGCCAGCGACGACAGGCGCACGCGCAGGCCCACCTGCGGCTTGACCTTGAGCTCGGCAGCTTCTTCGATCACCAGGGCCACTTCCGACTCTTTCTCGATGACGATGAACACGTTGTGGCCAAGCTTCTGGCCCATCAGCGCCAGGCGAATGAACTCGCGGTCCTTGTAGCCATTGCAGACGATGGTGCCGCCCTTGGGCGCCAGCGCCAGCACCGCCAGCAGTTCCGGCTTGGAGCCGGCTTCCAGGCCAATGGAGACGTTCTGGGTGGCGATGATGTTTTCCACCACCGCTTCCTGCTGGTTGACCTTGATCGGGTACAGCGCGGTGTACTGGCTCTGGTATTCAAGCCGCGCGATGTTGGCGTCGAAAGCGCCGGTCAGCTGGCGTACGCGGTCTTGCAGGATGTCGGGGAAACGTACCAGCAATGGCAGCGACAGGCCGCTCTGGCGCAACTCGTCGACCTGCTCGTACAGGTCGATCGGCGCGCTGCCGGGGCCGTTGGGGCGCACTTCGACGCGCCCGGCTTCATTGATGGCGAAATAACCAGCGCCCCAATGGCGGATGCCGTAAACACTGCGGCTGTCGGCCACGGTCCATTGGCTACCATCGTCTTTGCGTGTGCGTCGTACGGACATTCAAGTCCCCTATAGATAAGTCGAAGACACTGCCCCGCAAGGAGGCGGGCGCAGTGTAAAAGCCGAAAATGACGATTCGTCCGTGCCCTGGGGTAGACCCTGGCCACGGAAACGAGTTTAGAAAGCGTTGGGCAAAAAATCGCGCAGGCGCATCAGCCGCCGGACTTTTTCGCCTTGAAGCCCTGTTTGGTCAGCTCACCGATCAGCAGCTCGACATGGTCGCCCTGGATTTCGATGACACCGTCCTTCAACGCGCCACCGGTTCCACAGCGGCGCTTGAGGGTGGTGGCCAGCTCCTTGAGCTGGTCGAGGGGCAACGGCACGCCGGTGACGGTGGTCACGGTCTTGCCGCCACGGCCTTTGCTTTCACGGCGTACACGGGCAATGCCATCGCCTTCGGGAATGACCTGCTGCTTGCAGGTGCAGGCATCCACCGGCTGGCCACAGTCGGGGCAATGCCGACCGGCATCGGTGGAATAAACGAGACCGCCCAGGGCGGAGAAGGAAGAAGCTTTCTTGGCCACTTTTGATCCTCTGTGCTGAGGACAAAAACTGGTCGAGCTCACACAGGGAGACCGACCGCGAAGCCCCACTCTGGCAGGGGCGGCGCTACTGCCGCAACGTCCCGCGACAGCCCGAAAAGGGCGCGCAGTGTAACGATAAATCAGGCTGTTGCTAAGTACAGGATTGCGGCATTTTGCGAATGATTTGCGACCCTTGGCCGGCAAGCCCGCCGCCACAGGGTTCATGCAGCCCCAACGGGCCCTCTGGCTGTAGGCGCGGGCTTGCCCCGCGCAAGGGCCGGCCCGGCCATGCCATTACTTCAAGCTGGCCTTGTAGCGCTGCAACGCCGCCAACGAATCCGGGCAATAGGGTTTGGTCTGGCTTTCCGTTTCGGCCTGCTCAAGGCTGACAAACCGCGCCTCCATCACCTCCTCCGGCTGCAAGCGCAGCGGCGCATCCGACACCGCCGAGTACACCGCGCACCACAAGTGGTTGTCTGGCTGGTCGAAGTAGAACCGCTCATGAAAGCGCAGTTGCACACCCTCGATGCCCAGCTCCTCGGCCAGCTCCCGCGCCGCCGAATCGGCATAGGCTTCCCCGGCCGTCACCATGCCGCCTGCCGCCACATCCCAGTACCCCGGGTACAGCGCCTTGCTCAGGGTACGGCGGTGCACGCACAACTGCCCGGCACTGTTGAACAGGAGGATGAACGTGCAACGGCCAATCAGGCCACGCTCACGCAGCTCGGCCCTGGGCAAGGCGCCCAGCAGCTGGTCGTGTTCGTCCACCCAGGCGACCAGTTCACGGTCGGAAGCCGCCCGGTGGGCGGCCTCGTCGGGGCTGATGGCCATGCTCAACCCTGCGACAGCAGCTGGCGCAGGTCGATCACCGCGGCGTTGGCGCGGGAAATGTAGTTGGCCATGACCAGCGAGTGGTTGGCCCACATGCCAAAGCCGCTGCCGTTGAGCACCATCGGGCTCCACAGCGGCTCCTGCGAGGCTTCCAGCTCACGGATGATCTGCCGCACGCTGACCGTGGCGTTCTTCTTCGCCAGCACATCGGCGAAGTCGACCTCGATGGCGCGCAGCAGGTGCGACAGTGCCCAGGCCTGGCCACGGGCCTCGTAGAACACGTTGTCGATCTGCATCCATGGGGTTTCGACCACTTCCTCATCCACCTGCGGCGCCTGGCCGGCAACCACCGACTCGGTCTTCAGGTTGGTGTTGAGCTTGACCCGGCCAACGCTGGCCGACAGGCGCTGGGACAGCGAGCCCAGGCGGGTGGCCACATCACCCAGCCAGTTGTTCAGGTTGTCGGCACGGGTGTAGAAGATCGCGCCCTTGTCGCCGGCGGCCAGGCGGGTCTGGTAGCGGCTCAGCGACTTGATGCCTTCCTCGAACTCCGACTCGCTAGACGGCAGGATCCAGCTCTTGTTGTCGAAGTTGAAACGCGGCTCGGCCTTGGCCAGGTCGGCGTCTTCGGTGGACTGCGACTGCGAGCGGGCGAAGTCCTTGCGCAGGGCGCGGGACAGGTCACGCACCTGCACCAGCACGCCGTATTCCCAGCTCGGCATGTTGTCCATCCACAGGCCCGGTGGGAAGCGGTCGTTGGAAATGTAGCCGCCCGGTTTGTCCAGCAGGGTGCTGGCCACGGTCTTGAGGGTTTCGATGGTGGTGTAGCCGACAACCATCTGCTGGCCATTGCGCTCGGCGGCGGCCTGGGCGTTCTGCTGCACCGGGAACAACGCCGGCTCTTCGCTCCAGTACCAGCCAAGGCCAATGCACACCAGCAGGTACAACCCGATCAGGGTTCCCAGGGCACGGCTCCACAGGCCGCTAAAGTAGCTACGGGCGGCAGCGCCGCGGCCATCGACACGCTCGCGGGGCTCGGCTTTGGCCTCGCGATTTTTCCAGTCCAGCATGGCTTTGTCCTTAATCAGTCACGACGGTTCAGGGGCTTGGACCACAGGCCAGGGCCAGGGTGCCACGGCAAGCCCGCGTCAAAGCACTATAAAGCAGACACCGCCTTACGCATAAGCGACCAATGAGTCAGTAACTGAATAATCGTTCACAAGCTTTTGTTGACCCGGGGCACGCACGCCATGAAAAAGCAGTGCTAGCATAGAGCCATCATTGAACCTGCATAGCCCACTAATAAGTAGCCAGGACATGACCCAAGCCGCGGAGCCGAGCCAGGAACGCCTCAAGCAGGAGTTCGAACAGCTGTTGCAGCGCCTGTCGCGCACACGCAGGCGCCGGGGCGATCCGCCGGGCTCGCAGGCACCGCCTGCGCGCAAGCCGGTGTACCTGCTGTTGCGCGACCACGAGCGCGCCGAGCGCCTGGCCCAGCAACTGGAGTTCTTTGGCCTGAACGCGCAGCCGCTGCCCAGTGGCGGCGCGCTGCTGGCCGCATTGGACGAGCAGTTGCCAGCGGCCATCGTCCTGGATGTCGACTTCGACGGCCCCGGTGGCGGCCTGCCGCTGGCCGCGCAGGTGCAACAGGGCCGCGAAACACCCATTGCGCTGTTGTTCTTCAGCCACCAGGAGGCCGACACGCCAACCCGCCTGGCCGCCGTGCGGGCCGGCAGCCAGGCCTTCCTTACCGGCACCCTCGAAGCCTCCAGCCTGCTGGAAAAACTCGAAAGCATCACCTGCACCGCGCAACAGGAACCGCTGCGTGTGCTGATTATCGACGACTCGCGCACCCAGGCCCTGCACACCGAGCGGGTGCTGCGCGGTGCCGGCATGCTCACCCGCAGCCTCAACGACCCGATCTGCACCATGGCCGAGCTGGCCGACTTCCAGCCCGACCTGATCATTCTCGACCTGTACATGCCGGCCTGCTCGGGGCCGGAGCTGGCCAAGGTGATCCGCCACAACGACCGCTACGTCAGCGTGCCGATCATCTACCTGTCGGCCGAAGACGACCTGGACAAGCAGCTCGACGCCATGAGCGAAGGCGGCGACGACTTCCTGACCAAGCCGATCCGCTCGCGGCACCTGATCACCACCGTGCGCAACCGCGCCGCCCGTGCCCGTCACCTGAAAGCGCGCATGGTGCGTGACAGCCTGACCGGGCTGTACAACCACACCCATATCCTGCAACTGCTCGAAGACTGCAGCTTCCGCGCCCGCCGCGAAGGCCAGCCGCTGAGCTTTGCCATGCTCGATATCGACCATTTCAAGAAAATCAACGACCGCCACGGCCACCCCATGGGCGACCGGGTAATCAAGAGCCTGGCGCTGTTTCTCAAGCAGCGGCTGCGCAAGAGCGATTTCATTGGCCGCTACGGTGGCGAGGAGTTCGCCATCGTCATGCCCAACACGGCGGTGGAGTCGGCGCACAAAGTGCTGGACGAAATTCGCCGGCGCTTTGCCGAGATCCTCTACCCGGCGCAGGTGGGTGACTTGCAGTGCACCTTCAGCGCCGGCGTGGTGCAACTGGAGGAAGGGCTGGATGCGTTGAGCATGGCCAGTACGGCAGATGAGGCGCTGTACCGGGCCAAGCATGCCGGGCGTAATTGCGTGGTGCGCGTCGAGCCCTAGATTTTTGCTGCCTGGGCCGGCCCTTTCGCGGGGCGAGCCCGCTCCTACAAGGGCATGCAATCGCCTGTAGGAGCGGGCTTGCCCCGCGAATGGGCCCGTACAGGCACAGTGCCACTTTTTTATGGCGCCAGTCCCTTGTCGTCATCACCCGGTCACAAAACCGCAATAACTTCAGGCACCTACCTCTCCACTCCCCCGCAGGAAGTTCGCGGCTATGCGCCTGAAGTGGCTGACCAATTTCAACACGCTGTTGCTGGTGACCGTGTGCATCGCCCTGGGCGCAACCCTGTGGTGGTCGCAACGTGCCCTGGAGCGGCCCTATCAACTGATGGAACGCTACCTGGGCCTGTCGCAGCAATTCCAGAACCAGAGCGCGCGCAATGTGCGCGCCTACCTGGGCAGCGGCGACGCCCTGCGCCATGCGGCCGCCATCGAGGCCAATACCCAGCTCGAAGCGTCCCTGGCCGACTGGCCGGCTGAGCTTGCCGACCAGTTGCGCCCGAGCCTGGACACCCTGCAGGCCTTCACCGCCAACGAACTGCTCGCCGCCGGCAAGCTGGCGGGCGACCCGCAGGCCCTGCTGCAGCAAGCCGAGCGTGAGCTGGGCGCCAACCTTGAGCAACTGGCCGGCTATGCCCGCGACAGCGGCAGCAGCGAGGCCAACCGCTACCTGCTGCCGCTGTTCGACGCCAGCGTGCACCTGGGCCGGCTGTCGCTTGCCCGCGACAAACTGGTGAGCAGCGGCCGTGCGGAACTGGCCGATGAAGTGGAGCGCGAGCTGCAGTTGATTCGTACCCAGGCCCAGGCCATCGACGCCCTGCCACTGCTGGGCGTGACCCGCGCCGCCGAATCCAACGCCGATGACTTCGCCGCCATGATGGGCCTGCAAACCCAGGCCAGCGAGCAGCAGGAGGATGTCGCCGTCGGCCTCAAGCGCGAACTGCAGAGCCTGCTGGGCCGCTACCCCGCCGAGCTGCAGCGCACCCGCGAGCTGATCGAGCGGCGCACCGCCCTTGCCGCCAGCACCAACCAACGCCTGGCCGCGGTGCAACAGGCCATCGCCGGGCTGGAGCCAGCCGTGCGCAGCCAGCACGCGAAAATCGCCGGTGAAGTGCGCATCATCCAAGGGTTGATGATCGGCCTGATCCTGCTCATCGCCCTGCTGATCGACACCTTGCAGCGGCGCCTGGCACGCACCCTCACCGGCCTTGTCCCGGCCCTGTCGCGCTGGGCCGAAGGCGACTTCGCCGCGCCCATCGCCCTGGGCAAGACCAACCGCGAGCTGCGCGACATCCAGGAGTCGCTGAACCGCCTGCGCCAGTACTTGGTGGAGCTGGTCGGCACCATTCGCCACAACGCCGAGCAGGTGGCCGGCAGCAGCCACGCCCTGGCCGGCATGAGCGCGGCCCTGCACGACGGCGCCGAACGCCAGGCCGGCGACACCGGGCAGATCCGCGATGCCTTGGGCGAGCTTGAGGCGACCATTCAGCAAGTGGCCGGTGACGCCAGTTCCGCCGCCGATGCCAGCCGCGATGCCGGCCGCGCGGTGGAGCAAGGGCAGACGGTGATCGGCCAGAGCCTGTCCGGGTTGCGCGCACTGGTCGACGAGGTGCAGGGCAACGCGCGCATGATCGAACAGCTGGCCGAGGAGTCGGCCACCATCGGTGGCGTGCTGACAGTGATTCGCTCGATTGCCGAGCAAACCAACCTGCTGGCGCTCAACGCCGCCATCGAGGCCGCCCGCGCCGGTGAAATGGGCCGTGGCTTTGCCGTGGTGGCCGATGAGGTACGTTCGCTGGCCCAGCGCACCACCGGCGCCACCGGGGAGATCCAGGCGCTGATCGACCGCCTGCAACAGGCCGCCCGAGGGTCGGTGGCGGGCATGCGCGCGCAGCTTGAACACGCCGAGGCCACCGCCAACCAGGCCCAGGCCGCCGACGGCGCACTGGATGAAATCGTCAGCGCAATCCGCACCATTGCCGATACCGCGGTGCGCATTGCCGATGTCACCGCGCAGCAAAGCGGCGCGGTGAGCGAGATTCGCGACCACAGCGAACGGATTCACGAGCTGGGGGAAGACAACCTGCAGCGCATTGGTGAAGGACGCGAGCAAGGTGAACAGCTGCTGAGCCTGGGCAGTGAATTGAGCAAGGCCGTGCTGGCTTTCAGGGTTTAAACGCTCCTGCTCCTGGTAGGAGCGAGCGCAGCTCGCGATGGGGCGCGCAGCGGCCCCAAGGTTTCCAGCTTCGCAGCTAATCACGCCGGGGCTGCTTTGCAGCCCATCGCGAGCTGCGCTCGCTCCTACCGGGGCCACCGTCACCTGCGATCCCTGTGTCGCCCCCCCCTTTCAACCACCGCCAACTCCGTTATCATGCCGGCACGTTCCACCTCGCGAGTCCGCCATGCGCCGCCTGTTTTTCCTGCTGTTCCTGCTGCTGGCCAGCCCTGCCTTCGCCTCGGGCCTGCTCGACAACCGCCCCAGCGCCACCCTCGGCGCCGCTTCGTTGGCCAACAACGCCGACTTCCTGCCGGTGCACGAAGCCTTCAAGCTCAACCTGATTCAAGCCGACGCCCAGACCATCAAGCTGCGCTTCGTCGCCACCGACGGCTACTACCTGTACCGCCATCGTTTGCACTTCCAAACCGAGCCCGCCGACATCACCCTCGGGCCGCCGAACATTCCCAAGGGCGAAGCCAAGCACGACGAATTCTTCGGTGACGTCGAGGTGTACCACGGCGTGCTCGACATCGAGATCCCCCGCACCGATGCCCGCGCCTTCACCCTGCAGGTGGGCTACCAGGGCTGCGCCGACAAGGGCCTGTGCTACCCACCGCAAACCGAACGGCTGAACATCGATGGCGAAGGCGCCGCGCAGCCGCCCGCCAGTGGCGAACCGGGTTGGAATTGGAAGTCGCTGTTGCTGTTCTTCCTCGCCGGGGTTGGCCTGACCTTCACCCCCTGCGTGCTGCCCATGCTGCCGATTCTTTCCGGCGTGGTGATGCGCGGCCAGGTGGGCGGCCTGCGGGGCCTGGCCCTGTCGCTGGCCTACGTGCTGCCGATGGCCGCCAGCTTTGCCGTGCTGGGGGCATTGATGGGCCTGTTCGGCGCCGGCCTGAACCTGCAGGCACGCCTGCAATCGGCCTGGGTGCTGGTGCCCTTCGCGCTGTTCTTCGTGGTGTTCGCCCTGGCCATGTTTGGCCTGTTCGAGCTCAAGCTGCCACAGGCCCTGAGCAACCGCCTGAACACCGTGGCCAACCACACCAAGGGGGGCTCGCTGCTCGGCGCAGCGGTGCTCGGCGTGCTCTCCAGCCTGCTGGTATCGCCCTGCGTCTCGGCGCCGCTGGCCGGAGCCTTGCTGTACATCAGCGCCAGCGGCGATGCCCTGGGTGGCGCGCTCAAGCTGTTCGCCCTGGGCCTGGGCATGGGCGCCCCACTGCTGCTGATCGCCACCGGTGGGGCCGCCTGGCTGCCCAAGAGCGGGCCTTGGCTCAATACCGTGAAAAATGCCATCGGCGTGCTGCTGCTGGGCTTGGCCATCGGCCTGCTCAGCCGCGTGCTGCCGGGGCCTGCGACCTTGCTGCTGGTGGGCTTGCTCGCCGCTGGCGTGGCGCTGTTCCTCGGCGCCCTGGAATTCGTGGTCAAGGCCCCGCGCCAGCGCCTGGCACAGCTGCTGGGCCTGGCCTTGCTGGTGTACGCGCTGGCCTGCTGGTACGGCGCCCTCAGCGGCCAGGGCGACCCACTGCGGCCGTTACCCCCGGCGCTGAACGCCGTCCCTGCCGCGGCTACCGCCAAGCAAGGTGCCTGGCGCACCCTGACCACCCCCGCCGCGCTGGATGCGGCCCTGGCCGAAGCCAAGGCCGCCGGCCAGCCGGTGCTGCTGGACTGGTATGCCGACTGGTGCATCAGCTGCAAGGTGATCGAACATGAAGTGCTCAATGCGTCCCAGGTGCAGCCACAACTGGCCGCCTTCACGCTACTGCGCTTCGACATCACCGAAAGCAGCGCCGAGCAGCGCGCCCTGCTCGACCGCTATCGCCTGTTCGGCCCGCCTGCGCTGCTGTTCTTTGCAGCGAACGGCAGCGAAATGACCACCGATCGGGTGATTGGCGAAATAAACGCCGGCGAATTCGCGCAAATTCTGACACGCGTTCGCGGCAAACTCGGTCTATAACTTCCCGCGTGCCGGGAATTTTCTCCAAATGAGTGACCAAATTTAATTATTTGGTCACATACTTCGCGCGAACCTCGGACATCGTGCCGGCTATTGCCGGGAACTGGACACTTGCCGTCGCTTTGCGGCACACTCGCCGCGCTGTGTCGAATTGCCCTACAAATCCAAGGAATCGCAGATGGCAACCCTACTGGTGCTCCACGGCCCCAACCTGAACCTGCTTGGCACCCGGGAACCTGGCCACTACGGCGCCAAGACCCTGGCCCAGATCAACCAGGACCTGGAGCAGCGTGCCCGCGAAGCCGGCCACCATCTGCAGTACCTGCAGAGCAATGCCGAGTACGAGCTGATCGAGCGTATTCACGCTGCACGCAACGAGGGTGTGGACTTCATCCTGATCAATCCGGCTGCTTTCACCCACACAAGCGTCGCATTACGTGACGCATTGCTCGCGGTGAGCATCCCATTCATCGAAGTGCACTTGTCCAACGTGCACAAACGCGAACCGTTCCGCCACCACTCCTACTTTTCCGATGTTGCCGTAGGCGTGATCTGCGGCCTGGGCGCCAGCGGTTACCGCCTGGCCCTGGAGTCCGCGCTGGAACAACTGGCTGCCAACGCACAGCCCTGATAACGAAAACCCTGGCCTCAGTGGGCCGGGGTTACAGAGAAACGTTCAGATACGTTTTTAAATTTCGCCCCCTGACCGAACCTTTGGGAGTTGATGATTAATGGATATCCGTAAAGTCAAGAAACTGATCGAGCTGCTGGAAGAGTCTGGCATCGACGAACTGGAGATCAAGGAAGGCGAAGAGTCGGTCCGCATCAGCCGTCACAGCAAAACCCCGGCTGCCCAGCAGTTCTACGCACCCGCGCCAATGGCTGCCGCACCTGTAGCTGCCCCGGCCGCCGCCGCCGCCGCTGCAGCCCCTGCCGCTGAAGCCGCCGCTGCCGCCCCAGCGCTCAAAGGCACCGTGATTCGCTCGCCGATGGTCGGTACCTTCTACCGCAAGCCTTCGCCGACCTCGCCGAACTTCGCTGAAGTGGGCCAGTCGGTGAAGAAAGGCGACACCCTGTGCATCGTCGAAGCCATGAAGATGATGAACCACATCGAAGCCGATGTCGGCGGCGTCATCGACGCCATCCTGGTGGAAGACGGTCAGCCGGTTGAGTTCGACCAGCCGCTGTTCACCATCGTTTGAATCGCGGAGAGCCAACGATGTCTGGGAAGCTCGAAAAAGTCCTGATCGCCAACCGCGGGGAAATTGCCCTGCGGATCCTGCGTGCCTGCAAAGAGCTGGGTATCAAGACCGTCGCCGTGCACTCCACCGCCGACCGTGAACTGATGCACCTGGGCCTGGCAGACGAGTCGGTCTGCATCGGCCCTGCATCGTCCAAGGATTCCTACCTGCACATCCCGGCGATCATCGCTGCCGCCGAAGTCACCGGCGCCACCGCGATCCACCCGGGTTACGGCTTCCTCGCGGAAAACGCCGATTTCGCCGAGCAGGTGGAAAAGTCCGGTTTCGCCTTCATCGGCCCGAAAGCCGACACCATTCGCCTGATGGGCGACAAGGTTTCGGCCAAGGACGCCATGATCAAGTCGGGCGTACCGACCGTGCCAGGCTCCGATGGCCCGCTGCCGGAAGACGAAGAGGTCGCCCTGGCGATCGCCCGTGACGTCGGCTACCCGGTGATCATCAAGGCCGCCGGTGGCGGTGGTGGTCGCGGCATGCGCGTGGTGCACAAGGAAGAGGACCTGATCGCCTCGGCCAAGCTCACCCGTACCGAAGCGGGTGCTGCCTTCGGCAACCCGATGGTCTACCTGGAGAAGTTCCTGACCAACCCACGTCACGTGGAAGTTCAGGTACTGTCCGACGGCCAGGGCAACGCCATCCACCTGGGCGACCGCGACTGCTCGCTGCAGCGCCGTCACCAGAAGGTGCTGGAAGAAGCACCGGCCCCGGGTATCGACGAGAAGGCCCGCCAGGAAGTCTTCAAGCGTTGCGTCGACGCCTGCGTCGAAATCGGCTACCGCGGTGCCGGTACCTTCGAGTTCCTGTACGAGAACGGCCGTTTCTACTTCATCGAGATGAACACCCGTGTGCAGGTTGAGCACCCGGTGTCGGAGATGGTCACCGGTATCGACATCGTCAAGGAGATGCTGAGCATCGCCGCTGGCAACAAGCTGTCGTTCCGCCAGGAAGACGTGGTCATTCGTGGCCACTCGCTGGAGTGCCGGATCAACGCCGAAGACCCGAAGAAGTTCATTCCGAGCCCAGGCAAGGTCAAGCACTTCCACGCCCCGGGCGGCAACGGCGTGCGCGTCGATTCGCACCTGTACAGCGGCTACTCGGTTCCGCCGAACTACGACTCGCTGATCGGCAAGCTGATCACCTACGGCAAGGACCGCGACGAAGCCATGGCGCGCATGCGCAATGCCCTGGACGAGATCGTCGTCGACGGCATCAAGACCAACATCCCGCTGCACCGCGACCTGGTGCGTGATGAAGGTTTCTGCAAAGGCGGCGTGAACATCCACTACCTCGAACACAAACTGGCCAACCAGGAGTGATCGCGTTAGCGTGATGCACCAAAACCCCGGCCCTGTGCCGGGGTTTTTCATTCAGCCCTGCACCATTCCTGGTAGGAGCGAGCGCAGCTCGCGATGCAGGCGGCGCGGCCCGCCGCCACACCTCTACAAACCCCTCGTACTCGCGTAAACTCCCAGCCTTCGCGCAGCCTCGGGCTGCCCTCTGTCAGATTTACCAAAGGTGCCCGCCATGCCTTGGCTGCAAGTACGCCTGGCCATCAGCCCGGAACAAGCCGAAACCTACGAAGACGCCCTGCTCGAAGTCGGCGCCGTATCGGTCACGTTCATGGATGCTGAAGACCAGCCGATCTTCGAACCCGACCTCAACACCACCCCGCTGTGGTCGCACACCCACCTGCTGGCCCTGTTCGAAGCCGATGCCGTGCCCGAGGCGGTATTCGCCCACCTGCAACTGCTGACCGGCGCCGAACTGCCCGAGCACCAGGCCGAAGTGATCGAGGACCAGGACTGGGAACGCAGCTGGATGGACGGTTTCCAGCCAATGCGCTTTGGCCAGCGCCTGTGGATCGTACCCAGCTGGCACGACGCCCCGGAAAAGGACGCGGTCAACCTGCTGCTCGACCCAGGCCTGGCCTTCGGCACCGGCACCCACCCAACCACCGCGCTGTGCCTGGAATGGCTCGATGGCCAGCAACTGCAAGGCACCCAAGTCCTGGACTTCGGTTGCGGCTCGGGCATCCTCGCCATCGCAGCGCTGCTGCTGGGCGCCCGTGAAGCAGTCGGGACCGACATCGACGTGCAGGCCATCGAAGCCTCCCGCGACAACGCCCAGCGCAACGGCATCGCCGACGAAAAACTGGCCCTGTACCTGCCCGAGCACATGCCGGCGATGCAGGCCGATGTGCTGGTCGCCAACATCCTCGCCGGCCCCTTGGTCGCCCTGGCACCACAGCTGTCCGGCCTGGTTCGCCCGGGTGGCCTGCTGGCCCTGTCGGGCATCCTTGCCGAACAGGGTGAAGAAGTGGCGGCCGCCTATGCTGCCGACTTCGCGCTGGACCCGATCGTCGTGCGCGACGGCTGGGTGCGCATCAGTGGTCGGCGCCGCTAAGCGGGCCTAGAATAGTTCTCTGCACAGCTCCCGGATCGCCGCATGACCGACAGTTTCGTCACCCAGTGCCCGCATTGCCAGACCAGCTTTCGCGTCACCCATCACCAGTTGAGCGTGGCCCGCGGGGTTGTGCGCTGCGGCCACTGCCTGCAGGTGTTCAATGCGGCCAAGCAGTTGCTGGAACAGAACCGCGCCAACGCCGGCGCGGTGCCAGCACCGCCCGTACCGACACCCGCGCCCGCGCCGGTGGTAGAACCCGTGGCAGCGCCGGAACCTGTGGTGCGCGAACCTGCGCCGCTGCCAAATGCTGACTGGACCACCCCCCAGGCCTGGGACGAGCTGGACCTGGACCAGGAACTGGCCCGCCTGGAACGCCGTGGCCAACCTGCCGAACAGCGCCCGAATGCCGGCACCGATGCCCTGCAGGCCCGGCGTGACGAGCCGGTGGCCGACGAGCACGGCCACGAACCGTTCGGCACCGCCACCGATGAAGCCCACGCGCCACACCCGGCCGATGAACCGGCCCCGGTGCTGCTCGACGAACAGCCACTGGGCGCCGAGCCCGGCGACCGGACCGAGCCCACGCTCGGTGCCAGCCTCGACCTCGACGACGAGCCACCCGTGCAACAGGCGGCCGAGCCGGAGCCCGAACCCGTGGCGCGATTCGGCGCCATCGATGAGGACATCATCCACGAAAAAGGCCTCAGCGCCCGTGATGACGACGACACCGGCCTGCACCTGTCGGCGCGTGACGACGACCCGGACGAGCCGATGCCTGGCGAGCGCCTGGAGCCAGGCCTCTCGACCCGGCCCGAGCGCCCTTCGCGCAAGGAACCACTGGTCGACGTCGTGGACGACCCGTTGCAACTGGGCTGGGAGAAACCCCGGCCGAACTGGGGCAAGCGCCTGCTGTGGGGCTTGCTGAGCCTGCTCGCCGCTGGCCTGCTGGCCTTCCAGTACGTGTGGTTCCACTTCGACGAGATGGCCCGCCAGGACCAGTACCGGCCAATCTTCCTGCAACTGTGCCCGATGCTCGGCTGCGAAGTGCCGACCCGTGTCGATATCGGCCGGATCAAGAGCAGCAACCTGGTGGTGCGCAGCCACCCGGACTTCAAGGGTGCGCTGATCGTCGATGCGATCATCTACAACCGCGCACCGTTCGCCCAGCCGTTCCCGCTGCTGGAGCTGCGCTTTGCCGACCTCAATGGCCAGCTGATCGCCAGCCGCCGCTTCAAGCCCAGCGAATACCTGTCGGGTGAACTGGCCGGGCGCGGCGAAATGCCCAGCCAGACACCGATCCATATCGCCCTGGACATCCTCGACCCGGGCCCCAAGGCCGTGAACTACAGCCTCAGCTTCCGCTCCCCGGAGTGACCCCTGCGCAATGGTGCCGAGTTTTCGGCGCCAACCAGCCGTCGCGAACCCTTGGGCATAAGGCCGCAACTGTTCAGAATTTATCCAAATCCTTCTTTATCCGGTCACCGAGAGCGGGTATCATGCCAACCCTTTTTCGAACTCCAATGATTCGGCCCCACAACAGGGAACACCTATGTCGGCGGTACGCATCGGCCCATACACACTACGCAACAACCTGATCCTGGCGCCCATGGCCGGAGTCACGGACCAGCCTTTCCGAACGCTCTGCAAGCGCCTGGGCGCCGGCATGGTGGTGTCGGAAATGGTCAGCAGCGACATGAGCCTGTGGAACAGCCGCAAGTCCAGCCTGCGCCGCATCCATGAAGGCGATCCCGAGCCACGCTCGGTACAGATCGCCGGGGGTGATGCGCAGATGATGGCAGCCGCGGCCCGGGCCAACGTCGAGGCAGGTGCCCAGATCATCGACATCAACATGGGCTGCCCGGCAAAAAAAGTCTGCAACAAGGCGGCTGGCTCTGCTTTATTGAGAGATGAAGCCTTGGTCGCCGAAATCCTCCATGCCGTGGTCGGCGCGGTGGACGTGCCGGTGACCCTGAAGATCCGCACCGGCTGGGACCGGGCGAACAAGAATGGCCTGAACGTGGCGAAAATCGCCGAACAGGCCGGCATCCAGGCGCTGGCGGTGCATGGCCGGACACGCGCCGACCTGTACACAGGTGACGCCGAGTACGACACCATCGCTGCCATCAAGCAGGCGGTGTCGATTCCGGTGTTCGCCAATGGCGACATCACCTCGCCAGAGAAGGCCCGGGCGGTCCTGGATGCCACCGGGGTCGACGGCCTGCTGATTGGCCGGGCTGCCCAGGGGCGGCCGTGGATCTTTCGCGAGATCGAACATTTTTTGGGGACTGGCCAGCATTTGCCGGCCCCGCAGTTGGACGAAGTGGAACGCATCCTGCTGGAGCACCTGGCCGCGCTGCATGCCTTCTATGGCGATGTGATGGGCGTGCGAATCGCCCGCAAGCACGTAGGCTGGTACCTGGCAACACGACCCGGCGGCAAGGAGTTCCGCTCCCGGTTCAACGCTTTGGAAGACACACAAGCGCAGTGCGCCAACGTTCGTGCGTATTTCAGCGAACGTCGACAGAGCCTTGAGACAGAGGACGGACAGGGGGTGGCCGCATGACGATGATGACAGAGACATTAGTGAGTGGAACAACGCCCGTGAGCGACAACGCCAACCTCAAACAGCACCTCAACACGCCAAGCGAAGAGGGCCAGACCCTTCGCGACAGCGTCGAGAAGGCGCTGCACAACTACTTCGCACACCTGGAAGGCGCTACCGTCACCGACGTGTACAACCTGGTGCTCTCCGAAGTCGAGGCGCCCCTGCTCGAATGCGTGATGAACTACGTGAAGGGCAACCAGACCAAGGCCAGCGAGATGCTCGGGCTCAACCGTGGCACCCTGCGCAAGAAGCTCAAGCAGTACGACCTGTTGTAAGCCAGAATCCCAATCAGAAAAGGCGGCCTCTGCGAAGAGACGCCTTTTTTGCTGACTCCACCGCGTTATTGGAACCCGAAATGACCGACCAGACTACCCGCCTGCCAGTCCGCCGCGCCCTGATCAGCGTCTCCGACAAGACCGGTATCCTCGAATTCGCCCGTGAGCTGCAACAGCTCGGTGTCGAGATCCTGTCCACCGGCGGCACCTACAAGCTGCTCAAGGACAACGGTGTGAACGCGGTGGAAGTGGCCGATTACACTGGCTTTGCCGAAATGATGGATGGCCGGGTCAAGACCCTGCACCCGAAAATCCACGGCGGCATCCTTGGCCGTCGCGGCACCGACGACGCCATCATGAACGAGCACGGCATCAAGCCGATCGACCTGGTTGCAGTCAACCTGTACCCGTTCGAAGCCACCATTTCCAAGCCGGGCTGCGACCTGCCGACCGCCATCGAGAACATCGACATCGGCGGCCCGACCATGGTCCGCTCGGCGGCCAAGAACCACAAGGACGTGGCCATCGTGGTCAACGCCAGCGACTACGCCAGCGTCCTCGAAGGCCTGAAGGCCGGTGGCCTGACCTACGCCCAGCGCTTCGACCTGATGCTCAAGGCGTTCGAGCACACTGCCGCCTACGACGGCATGATCGCCAACTACATGGGCACCATCGACCAGGCCAAGGACACCCTGAGCACAGAAGCGCGCAGCGAATTCCCGCGCACCTTCAACAGCCAGTTCGTCAAGGCCCAGGAAATGCGCTACGGCGAGAACCCGCACCAGAGCGCGGCGTTCTACGTTGAAGCGAAAAAAGGCGAAGCGAGCATTTCCACCGCCGTGCAGCTGCAGGGCAAGGAGCTGTCGTTCAACAACGTGGCCGACACCGACGCCGCGCTGGAATGCGTGAAGAGCTTCGTCAAGCCGGCCTGCGTAATCGTCAAGCACGCCAACCCGTGCGGCGTGGCCGTGGTTCCGGAAGAAGAAGGCGGTATCCGCAAGGCCTACGACCTGGCCTACGCCACCGACACCGAGTCGGCGTTCGGCGGCATCATCGCCTTCAACCGCGAGCTGGACGGTGCCACCGCCCAGGCGATCGTCGAGCGCCAGTTCGTCGAAGTGATCATCGCGCCGAAAATCTCCCAGGCAGCCCGCGACGTGGTGGCGGCCAAGCAGAACGTGCGCCTGCTGGAATGTGGCGAGTGGCCTGCTGAGCGCGCCGCCGGTTGGGACTTCAAGCGCGTCAACGGTGGCCTGCTGGTGCAGAGCCGCGATATCGGCATGATCACCGCCGATGACCTGAAGATCGTCACCAAGCGCGCCCCAACCGAGCAAGAGATCCACGACCTGGTGTTCGCCTGGAAAGTGGCCAAGTTCGTCAAGTCCAACGCCATCGTCTACGCCAAGCAGCGCCAGACCATCGGCGTCGGCGCCGGCCAGATGAGCCGCGTCAACTCCGCGCGCATCGCCGCCATCAAGGCTGAACATGCTGGCCTGCAGGTGCAGGGTGCGGTGATGGCCTCGGACGCGTTCTTCCCGTTCCGTGACGGTATCGACAATGCGGCTAAAGTGGGTATCAGCGCCGTGATCCAGCCGGGTGGCTCGATGCGTGATGCCGAGGTGATTGCTGCCGCTGATGAAGCGGGCATCGCCATGGTGTTCACCGGTATGCGCCACTTCCGCCACTAATTACGCGGATCCCGAGGCGAGCCGCGATCCTGTAGGAGCGGGCTTGCCCCGCGAATACGATGGTGCATTCACCGCCGCATTCGCGGGACAAGCCCGCTCCTACAAGGTTCTGCGACAGCCTCTGGGATCACCTGAATCGAGGTTTTGACATGAAAGTTTTGATCATCGGCAGCGGTGGCCGTGAGCACGCCCTGGCCTGGAAAGTCGCCCAGGACCCACGGGTCGAGAAAGTCTTCGTTGCCCCAGGCAACGCCGGCACCGCCACCGAAGCCAAGTGCGAAAACGTCGCCATCGACGTGTGCGCCCTGGAGCAACTGGCCGACTTCGCTGAGAAGAACGTCGACCTGACCATCGTCGGCCCGGAAGCGCCGCTGGTCATCGGTGTCGTCGACCTGTTCCGCAGCCGTGGCCTGGACTGCTTTGGCCCAACCAAGGGCGCGGCCCAGCTGGAAGGCTCCAAGGCCTTCACCAAGGACTTCCTGGCGCGCCACAAGATCCCGACCGCCGACTACCAGAACTTCACCGAGATCGAGCCGGCCCTGGCCTACCTGAAGGAAAAAGGCGCGCCGATCGTGATCAAGGCCGACGGCCTGGCCGCCGGCAAGGGCGTGATCGTCGCCATGACCCTGGAAGAAGCCGAAGCCGCCGTGCGTGACATGCTGGCCGGCAACGCCTTCGGCGAGGCCGGTTCGCGCGTGGTCATCGAGGAATTCCTCGACGGCGAGGAAGCCAGCTTCATCGTCATGGTCGACGGCCACAACGTGCTGCCCATGGCTACCAGCCAGGACCACAAGCGCGTCGGCGACCAGGACACTGGCCCGAACACTGGCGGCATGGGTGCCTACTCTCCAGCGCCGGTCGTTACCGCAGACGTGCACCAGCGCGTGATGGACCAGGTGATCTGGCCAACCGTGCGCGGCATGGCCGAGGAAGGCAACGTCTACACCGGTTTCCTGTATGCCGGCCTGATGATCGACAAGGCGGGCAACCCCAAGGTCATCGAGTTCAACTGCCGCTTCGGCGACCCTGAAACCCAACCTGTGATGCTGCGCCTGGAATCGAGCCTGGTGCTGCTGGTCGAAGCCGCCTTCGCCAAGGCCCTGGACAAGGTCGAGGCCCAATGGGACCCGCGCCCGAGCCTGGGTGTGGTGCTGGCTGCCGGTGGCTACCCAGGCGACTACGCCAAGGGTGAGGTAATCAACGGCCTGGACGCCGCTGCCAAGATCGAAGGCAAGGTGTTCCACGCTGGCACCTCGCTCAAGGACGGCCAGGTCGTCACCAACGGCGGCCGCGTACTCTGCGCCACCGCCATGGGCGCCAGCGTTGCCGACGCCCAGCAGCAGGCCTACCGCCTGGCCAAGGAAGTGAGCTGGAACGCCAGCTTCTACCGTACCGACATCGGCTACCGGGCCATCGCCCGCGAGCGCGGTGAGCACCAGCAATAAGCGGTACCGGGTAGCCGCAGCGCCTTGCGCCTGCGGCATCCGGCTCGTCGACAGGGCCCCATGGGGGCCTTGCCTTCGACTTGGCGCGCCGCGCATAGTTAGTACCCGGCACATCGGCTAGGAAGGGATCTCGTAGTGCGTCGGCTTCGGATTGCCACAGCTCTGATCGTCAGCTTGCTGACATTGCTCTGCCTGTTACCGGTTGCGGCCGAACAGGGCGGGGGATGGTCTGCGCTGCTCGATGAACAGGCCAACCTGCAGTTGAGCGACGTGCGCTCGGACCGCTATCGCAGCCAGTTCAGCCCCACCACCCTCGGTGAGCTGGACGCCGCACCGGCCGAACAGGCTCTGTGGCTGCATTACCGCCTGGAACCGGGCGAGCAGGAACAACTGCTGCGTATCTTCGCCCCGGACCTGTCGCGCCTGGACCTCTACGCCCTCGATGGCGACCGCCTGCTGCGCCAGTTGCACCATGGGCGCCAGGTCAGCAATGCCAGCCCCACGCTGCGTGGCAGCGACCACATCCTGCCCTTGCCCAACAGCCAGCAACCGCTGGACATCTACCTGCGCCTGGTTTCGGAACACCAACTGCGCCCGGCCATCAGCCTGGAGCCTGCCGCGGTAGCGGCCTCCGACCACGGCCAGCCACTGCTGTTCGGCATGCTGTTTGGCGGCCTGGTGATGCTGATCCTGCATAACCTGATCCGCTTCATCTACACCCGTTCCAGCACCACCCTGTTCCTTGCGCTGTACCACGCCCTGATGCTGCTCAGCGGCCTGATCCTGCTCAACCTCAGCGGGCCCTGGTGGCACCTGTGGCACAGCGCGCAAACCCCGGCGGCCTACCTGACCCTGGTCATGGCAGGGTTGGCGGGGCTGTATTTCACCCAATTGTTCTTCGCCGATTGCAACGCCCCAAGGCTCAACCGCCTGTTGCAGGGCGAAATGCTGGTGGCGGCGGTCAGCGGGCTGGTCCTGCTGTTCGTCGACACCCTGCCGCTGAACCTGATGACCTATGCCCTGCTGGCCGTGGGCAGCGTCAGCATGCTGCTGGTCAGCAGTTACCACGGGTACAAGGGCTTTGCCCCGGCGCGGCTGTTCAGCCTTGCCATGCTGGTGTTCAACCTGGGCGGCCTGGTGCTGCTGCCGGCCTTGCTCGGGCTGACCCGCACCGCCACGCCCTGGCTGCTGTGCATTCTGCTGGGCATGACGGTGGCCAGCGGCCTGCTGCTCAACCTCGCCGTCAGCGAACGCCTGCGGCGCATGAGCGAGGAGCGCTTCAGCGCCAGCCGCGCCCTGGCTGCCAGCGACGCCGAGATCAACGCCAAGGCCGAGTTCCTGGCCAAGATCAGCCACGAAATCCGCACCCCGATGAACGGCGTACTGGGCATGACCGAGCTGTTGCTGGGCACACCACTGTCGGTCAAGCAGCGTGACTACGTGCAGACCATCCACAGCGCCGGCAACGAGCTGCTGACGCTGATCAACGAGATCCTCGACATCTCCAAGCTGGAATCGCGGCAAATCGAGCTGGACGACGTGCAGTTCGACCTCAACGCCCTGATCGAGGACTGCCTGAACATCTTCCGGGCCAAGGCCGAGCAGCAGAACATCGAGCTGATCAGCTTCACCCAGCCGCAGGTGCCCCGGGTAATCAGCGGCGACCCCACGCGCCTGCGCCAGGCCCTGTCGAGCCTGCTGGAAAACGCCCTGAAAAACACCGACCAGGGCGAAATCCTGCTGGTGGTGGCCCTGGACCAGCGTGGCGAAGTGCCGCGCCTGCGCATCGCCGTGCAGGACAGCGGCGAACCGCTGCCTGCCGCCGAGCGCGATGCCCTGCTGCAGGCCGAACTGCACAGCCACCACTTCCTCTCCAGCAACAAGCTCGGCGGCCACCTCGGGCTGATCATCGCCAAGCAGTTGATCGGCCTGATGCACGGTGAATTCGGCATCAAGAGCAGCACCAGCATGGGCAACACCCTGTGGCTGACTCTGCCGCTGGACCCTTCGCGCCTGGAGCAACCACCGGCCGACCTCGACGGGCCGCTGCGCGATGCCCGGGTGCTGGTGGTGGACGACAACGACACCTGCCGCAAGGTACTGGTGCAACAGTGCAGCGCCTGGGGCATGAACGTCAGTGCGGTGCCGTCGGGCAAGGAAGCACTGGCCCTGCTGCGCACCAAGGCGCACCTGCGCGACTATTTCGACGCGGTGCTGCTCGACCAGAACATGCCGGGCATGACGGGCATGCAATTGGCCGCCAAGATCAAGGAAGACCCAAGCCTGAACCACGACATCCTGGTGGTGATGCTCACCGGGATCAGCAACGCACCCAGCAAGGTCATCGCCCGCAATGCCGGGGTCAAGCGCATCCTCGCCAAGCCCGTGGCCGGCTACACGCTCAAGACCACCTTGGCTGAGGAGCTGGCCCAGCGCGGCCGCGAACAAGCGGTGCCAGCGCCGCTGCCAGGCCCCCAGGGTTCGCTGGAGTTGCCCACCGACTTCCGCGTGCTGGTGGCCGAGGACAACAGCATCTCCACCAAGGTGATTCGCGGCATGCTGGGCAAGCTGAACCTGGAGCCGGACACCGCCAGCAATGGGGAAGAAGCCTTGCAGGCGATGAAGGCCCAGCGTTACGACCTGGTGCTGATGGACTGTGAGATGCCGGTGCTGGATGGGTTTTCGGCCACCCAGCAGCTGCGCGCCTGGGAAACCGACAACCAGCGCCAGCGCACCCCGGTGGTGGCGTTGACCGCGCATATTCTGGCCGAGCACAAGGAACGCGCGCGCCTGGCGGGCATGGACGGGCACATGGCCAAGCCGGTGGAACTGTCGCAATTGCGCGAGCTGGTGCAGTATTGGGCCAACCAGCGTGAAGCCAAGGCCGATACCGCGCATACCACCTGAGCCGCGGCGCATGGCACCGGCTTCGCCGGTGTTCGCGGGGCAAGCCCGCTCCTACCGGGTATTACATGCCACCTGTAGGAGCGGGCTTGCCCCGCGAAGAGGCCCGCACAGGCTAGCCCCCCAAGCTGCTGATACACTCCCCGCACCCTCACTGACCGGACCGCCCCCATGCTCCATGAGTTGTTCAGTGTCTACCTGAAGATGCTCGTGCTCTACAGCCCGTTCTTCGTGCTGTCGTGCTTCATCAGCCTGACCCGCGGCCACTCCAGCAGGGAGCGCAAGCAGCTGGCCTGGAAGGTGGCCTTCGCCGCGCTGGTGGCCAGCGTGCTGTTGTACCTGTTCGGACGGGCGATTTTCGGCATTTTCGGCATCACCGCCGACGCCTTTCGCATCGGCGCCGGCAGCGTGCTGTTCATCTCGGCCCTGGGCATGGCCCAGGGCAAGCCGGCGGTACAGGCCGACAACGTGCAGCAGGACGTGACCATCGTGCCGCTGACCATCCCCCTCACCGTCGGCCCCGGCACCATCGGCGCACTGCTGGTGATGGGGGTGAGCCAGCCGCACTGGGACGACAAGCTGCTGGCCATCGTCAGCATCGCCCTGGCCAGCTTCACCGTGGGCCTGGTGCTGTACCTGTCCCACGGCATCGAAAAGCTCCTGGGTGACCAGGGCCTGCAGATCGTCAGCCGCCTGATGGGGCTGTTCGTCTGCGCCCTGGCGGCGCAGATCATCTTCACCGGTATCAGGGGCTACCTGCTGCCCTAGAGCTCAAGCTTGAGGATTTCCCGCTGCATGACGTGCTCGACGTTCTTGCGCGTCCTGGCTTCGAACTCCTGCTGGAACAGCCGCACATTGAAACGCACCAGCTCGGCGCGAACGCGCGTTCTATCCAGCACCCGGCTGAGGAAGCCATTGCTGAACAGCGTGCGATCGCCTGCCTCGTGATACACCACCATGTCCACATAGCCGGCCTTGGAGGGGGCGCAGGGCAGTAACTGGAAGTGCCCCAGCTCACGGCTGCGTTGCTCCAGGTGCAGCAAGGGTGCATCGCTGTTCAGCAGTGCCGACAACGCCAGAGAAAGGCTGCTGGAATGGCGTTCCCCGGCCACCTGATTCACCGCCTGCAAGGCTTTTTCGGCAATCAGCCTGCGCTCAGGGCTTGGCCAGTGCACCTGCTCCGGTATCTGCGCATCCCAGCCCAGGTACTGCAACCGGCGCCGGTAGTGGCTGTACCAGTCCTGGACCAGCCCTTGCTCGTGATCGCTACGGGTTACCCGCTCAGCCATCAGCATTGCCAATTGCACCGACTGGCGCTGCTGCGCCGTTACCCCTGGCAGGAACGACACCAGGCTGCCACCCACTACCGCGGCTTCATGCTTGTCCATCGGTACCTCCCGACTGCAGCTTGCCTGCGTAGGTGATGTAGTGTTCCACCGCTTTGCTGTCGATCAGTGCACGCAGGTTTGCGCGCTGCAGGGCGAACTGTTCCTCATTCACCCGGCCCACCCAGGCGCGCAGCTGCAATTGGCCCGACTGGGCCGCCGACGCCGGAGCCACACAGGCACTGCACAAGGTGAGCCCGGCAGCGCCAGATACCACCCCCAGCTCATTGGCGACGCCCTGCGGCAGTTGCACGAACTTCGCCAGGTGCCGGCGTGCGGCGGCACCCTCCAAGGCAGCCGCCAGCGCCTTCAGCTCGCCGGCCAGCGTTGCGTCCTGAGCCAACAACCAGCGCTGCATGGGCGCCATCGGCGCAGGTGGCTGGCTATCAAGGGTTTCGCGCTGGTGCTCCCTGTGCAGGCGAATCCAGCCCAGGGACTCCATGCTGCTGATATGCGCCCCGAACCAGCGTTCATGATCGCGGCTTGGCTCGGGTTCTTTCTTGTTCGCGCTCAGCTGTGCATAAAGCACGCTGTCGAGCACATCCTGGCGCTGCTGCAACGTCAGGGCGCTGTCGATCAGCAATGCGGCACCGCCTACCAGCCACAGTGCATATTTACCTTCATCCATCATCCGGTCTCCTGGCCACGACACATGGAAAAAGAGGATGCCAAGGCATCCTCCTGCGCTATCAGATGTCGTAATCCAGAACGTTACGCACGGCACGGTCCTGCAGTTTGTTGCGGATATCCGCCCGCACCGAACCGTACAGGTCGCTATTGAAGGCGAACACGGCGCTGCCCGTGTAAAGCTCAATCGCGGTGCTTTTCCATTCGAACACCACGGTGTTCAGCTCGTGGTCGGCAAAGGGGGTGCTGTCGATTGCGCTCATGGCCAGGATCACTTCACCGGCTTCGTTCTGGATGCAGGCACCCAGGCCCACCGTGCCGGTTTTCTTCTCCTTGAGGTTGCGCAGGAGTATGTCCTGGGCCTCGGTGACCTGGCCAAGGCCTTCCAGGGCATCGGCGGCCAGTTGCGCCAGTGCATCGGTCAGGGGGTTGCTCAGCACGGCCTGGCCCACCACCTTCATGCCCTTGAAGGCGATAGCGCCCAGTTTCAGCGATTGGGTTTGCGCCCGCTCACGCTCGTAGGTGCGCTTGAGCGCTACCCAGCCGCAATCGCGCATGACATCGATGAACTGGGCGAACCACTGTTCAGTCTGCCCTTCATTGGGGAAACGCCGGGATGCCACCAGGGAGGCGTACTGGTAGGCATTCTTGATGTCGCTGCGAATTGCCGGGTCGATGCCCAGCCCGAACGCCAGCAGCGATTGCTCGATCACTGCAGCCGATTGGTTGCCAGAGCCTGGAATTACAGTTGTCATGGAATAGTTCCTCAGGTGTGCGCCCCGCCTTGATGGTCGAGGCGCACTCACCCTATTCCCATGACCCTGCCCCGTCTGGCAGGAAGGCCTTCCGCTCAGCGTGGCGCGGGGTACCAGCGCGGGGTGTAGGCCCAGCAGCCACCGGCCAAGCGCTCGAAAGTGCAGGTGGTGGAAGAACCGACCAATACCATGGTGCGCATGTCGACCATGCCCGGCTGCAGCTCGGCCAGGGTAACGACCTTGAGCGTCTGCCCCGGCCTGCCGATGTCCCGGCCCAGTACCACCGGCGTGTCACCCTTGCGGTGGCGGCGCACGACGTCCAGGGCCAAGCCCAACTGGTGTGGCCTGGACTTGGAAATCGGGTTGTAGAACGCCAGCACCAGGTCGGCCTCGGCGGCCAGGTCCAGGCGTTTCTCGATGATCGACCAGGGCTTGAGGTTGTCCGACAGCGACATCACGCAGAAGTCGTGCCCCAGCGGTGCGCCTGCTTGCGCGGCGGTGGCCAGCGATGCCGAGACACCCGGCAGGATCTCAAGGTCAACCCGATGCCAGGCCGGATCGGTGGAGGCGTGCAAGGCTTCGAGCACTGCCGCAGCCATGGCGAACACACCCGGGTCACCCGACGACACCACCACCACCGAACGCCCTTGGGCGGCCAGTTCGAAGGCGTGCCGCGCACGCTGCATTTCTTCGCGGTTGTCGGTGCAGTGCTGCACCTGGTCGTGGCGAAACGGCCCGGCCATGCGCACGTAGGTTTCGTAGCCGAGGATGTCCTGGGCACGGGAAAGCTCGGCCTTTACCGCCGGCACCATCAGCTCGGCAGCGCCAGGGCCCAGGCCGATCACCGCCAGCCGGCCACGCTTGCGGCCCACGCCAGCGACGTCGAGCGGGGCGGGCGCCACCGCGACCACCAGGCCCTGTTGCTCGCTCAGGCGGGCACCGGGCAAGGCCTGGGCGGCCATGTCGGCCAGGGTGCCGGACATGGCTGCAAAACGCAGCGCCACGCCCAGCTCAGCAGCCGCGTCCTGCAGGGAAGGCTCGGCCATCGCCTGCTCTGCGACCAGCAGGCACGCCAGCGAAGGCTCGGCAATACCGGCAGCGCGCAAGGCACCCCGCACCTGCTCAGCCAGGCCCGGGGCGCCAGCGGCCAGGGCAACTACCACGGCACGCGGGTGGATCAGCAGTTCGCTGCGGCTGGCCGCACGCGCCTCACACCCCACATGGATGGTGCGCTGGGCACCGTCGCTGGCGGGCAGTTGTGCTTGCGCAAGCCATGGCGCATCACCTTCGATACGCACGGGTTCACCGGCCAGCAGGTCGGAGACGAAGCGCTTGCCCTGCTCCAGGTCCGCCAGGGCATAGCCCTCGGGCGGGTTGAGCAGGCAGGTGCCAAAGCGCAGCTCGCCACTGGTGGTGATCGCCGCCGCCACGCCCAGCGCCTCGCCAAGCTCGCGGGCCATGCCGTTGACTCCGCTCAGGCCACCCAACAACGGCACCACCGCGCTGCCATCTTCCGCCACGGCTAGCACCGGCGGCTCGGCGCCCTTCTCGTCCAGCACGCTGGCCAGGCAACGGATAACGATGCCCGCCGCGCACAGGGCGATGATCGGCGTGCCCTGGCGGTACAGCGCGCGCAGGGTATCGGCGAAACTGTCGTACTGGCTGTCGGCGCCCTCCACGCGGCCACGCAGGCCGTGGATAGCCGCCTGTGGATAACGCTGCTGGATACGCCGCGCCGTCGCCAGGCTACCCGCCCCGAGAATGACGATGGCCGCCGCCTGTTGCCCATTCAGCCCTGCCATTTTTCCCCCGGTACGATAATCAGCGAGAAGTACGGCGAGGACTGCGGATCCACCTGATCCAGCGGCACGATCTTCTGGTTGGCCATGGTTGCCCGCTCGACATACAGCGCACGGCTCTCCAGGCCCAGCTCGGCCAGTACCTGGCGCACCTTGGGGAAGTTGCGGCCAAGCTTCATGATCACCGCCGCGTCAGCGTCGGCCAGGCGGCGCTTGAGATCTTCGGCTGGCAATACGCCCGACAGCACCGACAGGCTCTGGTTGCGGTACACCAGCGGCGCGCCCAGCACCGAGGCGCCACCCAGCATCGAGCAGACGCCGGGAATCACTTCGGCTTCATGCTGCTGGGCAAGGCGGTCGTGCAGGTACATGTAGGAGCCGTAGAAGAACGGGTCACCTTCGCAGATCACCGCCACATCGCGCCCGGCGTCCAGGTGCTCGGCAACCTGCACCGCGGCTTCGTCGTAGAAGTCGCTGATGACTTGCTCGTAGGACAACGGCGCGGGGAGCACTTCGGTAGTTACCGGGTATACCAGCGGCAGCAGGGTCTGCTCAGGGTGCAGGTGCGCTTCGATGATGCCGAAGGCGTTGCCGCGCTTGCCCTTGGCCACGAAGTACGCCACCACCGGCGCTTCGCGCAGCAGGCGCAGGGCCTTGAGGGTAATCAGTTCAGGGTCGCCGGGGCCAACACCCAGGCCCAGCAGACGTCCGCGCGGCGCCATCATTCCACCTCCGTGGCCAGGGCGTTGACCGCGGCAGCGGCCATCGCGCTGCCGCCCAGGCGGCCTTGCATGATCACGAACGGCACGCCACGGCTGTCGGCCGCGAGCATTGCCTTGGACTCGGCGGCGCCGACGAAGCCGACCGGGAAACCCAGGATCAGCGCAGGCTTCGGCGCACCGGCGTCGAGCATTTCCAGCAAGTAGAACAACGCGGTGGGGGCATTGCCGATCACCACCACGCTGCCTTCCAGGTGCGGCCGCCACAGCTCCAGGGCCACGGCAGAGCGGGTATTGCCGGCATCTTTGGCCAGGCCCGGCACGCTGGGGTCGCGCAGGGTGCAGATCACGGGGTTGTTTGCGGGCAGGCGTGCCCGGGTGATGCCTTCGGCGACCATGTGCGCGTCGCACAGAATCGGTGCGCCCTTGGCCAGTGCCTCGCGGCCGGCTGAGCCTGCGCCTTCGGAGAACTGCAGGCCGTCGATCGCCTCGACCATGCCGCAGGCATGGATCACGCGCACGGCGAGTTTTTCCAGGTCTGCGGGAATCCGCTCGAGCCGGGCTTCCTCACGGATGATCCGGAAGGAATTGCGATAGATCTCCTGACCATCGCGGATGTAATCAATCATCAAGGTGCTCCGTCGGCAGGGCGAGCATGGCGCCTGCTTCATTCAAGGTGAGGTCGGCGGCGCGCAGGGCGCCAAGGCCCGGCAGGCGCGCGTCGCGCAAATACAGGTCATAACGGCCCGGCGAGCGGGCCATCAGGGTGGCCGGGGCAACATGGGCCACGGCGCAGGAACGGGGGCAGCCGGCCAGGTGCACGCTGGCAACGGCACCGCCCGGCAACAGGCCCGCCAGGGTGACGGCGTCGGCCTTGGTGTCGGCCAGGCCCTTGGCGCAGCCTTGGCTGCCGGTGCAGGCAACCAGCCGGGCCAGCGGCTCATCGGGCCCGCACAACAGGCCCAGCGCCGCCAGTTCGGCACGCGCGGGCTCAACCGCGGCCGGGGCAATGTTGGTGAGCATCAAGCTTTGCCAGGGGCTCAGGCGCACGCTGCCATCGCCCCACTGGCGGGCCACGTGTGCCACCCCTCGCAACATGGCGGGCGTCAACCTGCCGAGCGGCGGCGCCACGCCCAACGCCACGCCGTGCCGCTGAGGCACCACCCCAAGCCACGGCAGGTCGGCGGCCTGCCGCCGCCACTGGCGCACGGCGGCATCGCGGCGCACGTCCAGGCCAAGGCCGTCGATAAACGCCTCGGCCGTACCGTGCTGCAGCAACTGGCGCATGCGCGACTGCTCGGCGCTGGCCAGGTCGAGGAACCGGTGAAGCACCGCGCGCACCAGCGCCAGGCCCTGCTCCACCGGCACGGCGCCCAGGGCCTGGCCGTCGGCCGGGCAACTGGCCAGGCCGAACGCCAACCAGTCGCGCTGCTCCAGGCGCAGGGGCGAAAGCCACAGGTCGTGGGGGTGCTCAAGCATGGCGACACCTTCGCCGCCATCGAGCTGCAAGGCGAACTTGGCCGACAGCTCATGCAGGCGCGGCGTGCCTTGCAACAGGTCGAGGATCTGCCCGGCCAAGGGGCGCACGTCCAGCAGCATGTGCCGGTCGTGCCCGGCCAAGGGGCTGAGCATCAGGTTGCGCACATCATCGCTGGCTGCGTCGCGTGGGCCGAGGCCGGCGGCAAGCAAGGCGTCGACCAGCCCGGCGTGGTCACTGCCAATGCCGCGGATCTGCAGGTTGGCGCGGTTGGTGGCCTCGATCACCCCGCCTGCATAGCGCTCAGCCGCCGCGGCCACCGCCTCGGCTTGTTCGGCCAGCAGCAGGCCGCCGGCCAGCTTGATGCGGCAAATGCCGCCGTCGCGGGCACCGACGATACGCCACAACCCCGGGCAGGCCGAGGGGCGAGGCGTTACGTTGGGGGGGGTGGCTGGGGTCAAGGGGGTGTCCGGCAATCGCTGAAGATGCGCTTGAGTGTAGAAGGCGCGGTATTATGCCTGCTTTGTCCGGCGGCATGAAAAGCCGGTGGTCGAGCTTCAGCTGCGATCGAGCACAATTTCAGTACCGCGCCGCCTTTTTCGCGGGCAAGCCCGCTCCCACAGCCCCCCTGTGCCTGTAGGAGCGGGCTTGCCCGCGATGGGGCGCGAAGCGGCCCCAAACGAGCGGAACGAAACACATGACCCCCTGGCTGACAGTAGTAGGCATCGGCGAAGACGGCTTCAGCGGCCTGGGCAAACAGGCCCGGCGCGCGCTCATGGGCGCCTCGCGGATCATTGGCAGCCCGCGCCAGCTGGCCTTGCTGCCGCGCTGCATCAGCGGCGAGCGGCAAGACTGGCCCACCCCGTTCTCCCTCGCCCCGGTGCTGGCCCTGCGTGGCGAGCCGGTGTGCGTGCTGGCCAGTGGCGACCCGATGTTCTACGGCGTAGGCGCAAGCCTGGCGCGGCAACTGCCGGCCGAGGAACTGCAGGTGCTGCCGATGCCCTCCTCCTGCGCCCTGGCCGCCGCCCGCCTGGGCTGGCCGCTGCAGGACGTGCAGGTGCTGTCGGTGGTGGCCCGGCCCCTGGCGGTGCTCAACGCCCACCTGTTCAGTGGCCAGCGCCTGCTGGTGTTGAGCAACGACGGCGACAGCCCCGCGGCCATCGCCGCCCTGCTGCGCGAGCGCGGTTTCGGGCCCAGCCGCCTGCACGTGCTGGAACACCTTGGCGGCGCAGCAGAACAGCACCTGGCCGGCACCGCCGATGATTGGCCGCACACGCAGATCGCCGCGCTCAACCTGGTCGCCATCGAATGCCTGGCCAACCCTGACGCCGCGCGCCTGTCGCGGGTGCCCGGGCTGCCAGACAGCGCCTTTCGCCATGACGGCCAGCTGACCAAGCGCGACGTGCGCGCCATCACCCTGGCCCGCCTGGCACCACAGCCCGGCGAGCTGTTGTGGGACGTCGGCGCCGGCTGTGGCTCGATCGGCATCGAGTGGATGCGCGCCCACCCGGCCTGCCGCACCCTGGCCATCGAGGCCGACGCAGGCCGCCAGGGCTTCATCGAACACAACCGCGATGCCCTTGGCGTGCCGGGCCTGCAACTGGTGCGCGGCAAGGCACCCGAGGCCCTGGCCGAGCTGGAGCGGCCGGATGCAATTTTCATCGGCGGCGGCGTCACCCGCGACGGCGTACTGGCGCTGTGCTGGGAACGCCTGCGCCCCGGCGGGCGCCTGGTGGCCAACGCCGTCACTCTGCAAAGCGAACTGGCCCTGGCGCATTTTCGCGAACGCCATGGCGGCGAGCTGACCCGCATCCATGTCGCCCAGGCCCAGCCCCTGGGTGCCTTCGACACCTGGCGCCAGGCCCTGCCGATCACCCTGCTCGACCTGGTGAAGCCCCTCGATGCGTGAAGAAACCCGCGAGCAGCCCGCCCCCCTGCGCAGCGGCCTGACCACCGGCAGCTGCGCCACCGCCACCAGCCTGGCGGCAGCCAAGCTGCTGCTCACCGGCCAGCGCGACGACGCAGTGGACATCACCTTGCCCAAGGGCAAAGTGGTGCAGATGCGCCTGGAGTTCTGCCGCCTGGTGGGCGAGCGTGCCGAAGCCGGTACGCTCAAGGACGCCGGCGACGACCCGGATGTCACCCACGGCGCCCTGCTCTACAGCCAGGTGCGCCTGCTGGCCGAACCCGGCATCCGCTTCGTCGCGGGCGATGGCGTAGGCACCGTGACCCGCCCGGGGCTGGTGCTGGGGGTGGGCGAGCCGGCAATAAACCCGGTGCCCCGGCGGATGATCAGCGAGCACCTGGTGCAACTGGCGGCGGCCTGCCGCTACCCAGGTGGCTTCGAAGTCACGGTTAACGTGCAGGGCGGCCAGGCGCTGGCCCTCAAGACCATGAACCCGCGCCTGGGCATTCTCGGCGGGCTGTCGATTCTTGGCACCAGCGGCATCGTTCGGCCGTTTTCCTGCGCGGCGTACATCGCCTCGATCCACCAGGGCATCGACGTTGCCCACACCAATGGCTACCGGCATATCGCCGCCTGCACTGGCAACGCCAGCGAAGACACCATGCGCCGGGTCTATGGCCTGCCGGAAATCGCCCTGATCGAAATGGGCGACTTCGTTGGCGCCGTGCTCAAGCACCTGCGCAAGGTGCCCGTACCACGCCTGAGCCTGTGCGGCGGCTTCGGCAAGATCAGCAAGCTGGCCGCCGGGCACATGGACCTGCACAGCCGCCATTCAAGCATCGACCTGCCGCAACTGGCCGGCTGGGCCGCCGACATCGGCGCCGATGCCGAGCTGCAAGCAGCGATCATCGCCGCCAACACCAGCCAGCAGGCCCTGGCCCTGGCGCACGCCGCCGGCATTGCCCTGGGCGACGCGGTGTGTGCCCACGCCCTGGCCTTCGCCCGCAGCGTGGTGCCCGCCCAGGTACAGGTGGAAGTGTTCGCCATCGACCGCCAGGGCGGTATCGTCGGCAAGGCAGGTGTGCAATGAACGGGCGTATTCTACTGCTCGGGGGCGTCACCGAAGCCTTGGCCATTGCCCGCCAGCTTGGCCCGCACCATGTCTACAGCCTGGCCGGCATCGGCCGCGTACCGCAAGACCTGACGTGCCAGGTGCGGGTTGGCGGTTATGGCGGTGCCGAGGGCTTGGCCGCCTACTTGCGTGAGGCCGCTATCAGCCTCTTGATCGACGCCACCCACCCCTATGCTGCGCAGATCAGCCGCAACGCAGCCACTGCCGCGCAAGCTGTCGGCATTCCCTGCTGGGCCCTGCGCCGACCGGCCTGGCAGGCGCAAGCGGGTGACGACTGGCGTGAGGTGGAGGACTGGGCCGGGCTGATCGAGGCGCTAAAGCCGTTCCGCCGCCCCTTGTTCACCCTTGGCCGCGAGCCGCTGCAACATTTGGCCCAGATTCCCCCGGAGCAGTTCTGGACCTTGCGGGCGCTGCAGGCATGCCCCGCCAATGAGCGCTGCGAAGTGATTGGCGCACGCGGGCCATTTCACCTCGAAGACGAGCGGGCGCTGTTCGAGCGGCGCAACATCGACGTGCTGGTAAGCAAGAACAGCGGCAGCGTGGCGACCGAGCCAAAGCTGCAAGTGGCGCGCGAGCGCGGGGTGCCGGTACTGGTACTGAAACGCCCAGTACTGCCAAGCGTAGACCGGGTATTCACGCAGGCCACGCAACTGCTTACCGCGCTCTCAGATTTTTCCCACAATCCGTGAAGTGGCCTTGTGCCGGCTGGCTGCCTTAAACTTAAGGCCCCACCCGCGCAAGGCGTCAGTCATATGGAAATGCAATGGTGGATCTGGCTGGTGTTTGGCATCGGCTTGATCCTGCTCGAATTGGTCCTGCCCACGTTCTTCATCATCTGGTTCGGCATCGGCGCCGTGCTGGTGTCGCTCATCGCCCTCGCCGCCCCCAGCCTGCAGCTGGACATGCAGGTATTGCTGTGGGTGCTGTTTTCCTCGGCCACCACCCTGCTCTGGTTCAAGCTATTCAAGCGCAAGCAACCGGACGTGCGCTGGACGGCCGACAGCGTGATCGGTGAAGTCGGCTTGCTGACCGGCAGCGTCTCGCAGTTCCAGAAAGGCCGTGTACGCTTCCAGAAGCCATTGCTCGGCAACGAGGAATGGACCTGTATCGCCGACAGCGACATCCCCGCCGGCGAGCGTGTGCGGCTCGTCGCCATCGAAGGCAACATCGCCCGGGTCGTCCGGGCCTGAATCGGCCCCTCTAAAAAGGAAGTTAGCATCATGACCAGCCTCATCGTCGTCGGCGCCATCGCCCTGTTCGTTTTGATCACCGTGTTCAAGGGCGTGCGCATCGTGCCCCAGGGCGAGGAATGGATCGTCGAGCGCCTGGGCCGCTACCAGAGCACCCTCAAGCCGGGCCTGAACATCGTCATCCCGTACATGGACGTGGTTGCCTACCGCCTGCCCACCAAGGACATCATCCTCGATGTGCAGGAGCAGGAAATCATCACCCGCGACAACGCCGTGATCGTCGCCAACGCGCTGTGCTTCGCCAAGGTGGTCGACCCGCAGAAAGCCTCCTACGGTGTGCAGAACTTCTCGTTTGCGGTCACCAGCCTGACCATGACCTCGCTGCGCGCCATCGTTGGCGCCATGGACCTGGACGAAGCCTTGTCCAGCCGCGAGCAGATCAAGGCGCGCCTGCGCGAGGCCATGTCCGAGCAGACCGAAGACTGGGGCGTGACCGTGCGCTCGGTGGAAATCCACGACATCAAGCCGTCGCAGAACATGCAGCTGGCCATGGAGCGCCAGGCCGCCGCCGAGCGTGAGCGCAAGGCCGACGTGACCCGCGCCGAGGGCGCCAAGCAGGCCGCCATTCTCGAAGCCGAGGCCCGCCTGCAGTCGGCCAAGCTCGATGCCGAGGCGCAGATCAACCTGGCCGAGGCATCGGCGCGGGCGATCTCGCTGGTGAAAGAGGCCGTGGGCAACGAGACGGTGCCGGCCATGTACCTACTGGGTGAGCGCTATGTCGGCGCCATGGAAAACCTGGCCAGCAGCAACAATGCCAAGGTCGTGGTGCTGCCGGCAGACCTGCAGGAAACCGTGCGTGGTCTGATGGGCCGTAACAAGGCTTGATATTGGCGCTGCTTCCATCGCGAGCTCTGCTCGCTCCTACGGGATTTCCGCCGGCCTGGTAGGAGCGAGCAAAGCTCGCGAATGGGGCTGCCAAGCAGCCCCAACATCCGCAACCTGCGTCACTTCACCGCACCCCGCCTTTTTTACCTATACTCCGCCGTACAATACCGCCACGATTCCTGACCGGATCTCTCCATGCCCCCACGTCGGCACATCGCCTGGATAGCCTGCCTTGCAGTGCTGTTCAACCTGCTGGCCATGCCGCTGTCCTCTGCCGCGCCCAAGGGCCCGGCCGAACAGCTGCTGTGGGGGGCTTTCTGTTCCAGCATGGCAGGCAAGGCCAAGGTCGATGTCCAGGCCCTGGCCAAGATCGACCTGCCCGCACAAACCGACCAGCATTCCAGCATGCAGCACTGCTGGTGCTGTTCGGGCGCAGCGCCGCTGCTGGCCTTGCCGGGCTACCCGCCACAGCTGCACAACCCGCCCACGCTTTTGGCCGGCCACCCGCCGCCACTGCCCAATTACCAGCCCACGCCGCGCCAGCTCTGGCCTGCGCTCAACCCCCGTGCCTCGCCCCTGGTCTGAGTTCTTCATGCTGTTCGCCTGAACCTGAACCGATCGGAGACACACCATGCTCAAGCAAGCCCTCGTACTGGCCGCCCTGCTGCTGCCCGGCGCCTATGCCAATGCCCACGAATACACCGTCGGCGACCTGCACATCGCCCACCCCTGGTCGCTGCAGTTGCCGCCCAACGCGCCAAACGTCGCGGCCTATTTCATCGTGCACAACAACGGCAAGGCCGACGACCGCCTGCTCAGCGTCGACAGCCCGATCAGCGATGACGCCCAGTTGCACGAACACGCCATGGGCAGCAACGGCGCCATGAAGATGCAGCAGGTGCAGAGCGTGGCGGTGCCCGCCGGCAAAGACCTGGTGTTCGCCCCCAGCGCCTACCACGTGATGCTCATGCAGCCCAAGGACCGCAGCCTGCTGGCCGACGGCAAGCGCTTCCCGCTGACCCTGCACTTCGAAAAAGCCGGCGACATCACCGTTGATGTCGCCGTGCAGAAGCAGGCCCCGGCAGACCAGCCCCAAGGCCACGAACACACACACTGACGCCCGCTGACAGGCGCTCGCCAGCATGAGCCCGCCGCGCAACAGCCCCGGCCGTACCACCCGCCCTGAACGCAGGCGCGTCGGTGGCGGCTGGCTGAGCCTGTTCGCCATGTGGATGATCTTCATCGGCCCATTGATTTCCCAATCGATGCCGATGGAGCACCACGCCGGCATGGGCATGCCGATGGGCATGCCGATGTCCATGCCGGCCGAGCACGCCCACGCAGGCGACAGCCATCACGGCCACGGCAACGATGGCCAGTTGCATGTGATGTGGGAAAAGTGCGGTTACTGCAGCCTGCTGTTCAACTGCCCCGCACTGCCACAAACCCTCAGCCCGCTCAGCGTCGCCAGCGCTGTGCCCCCTGCCCTGATACCCACCGCCACACGCCAGGGCCATGCCCAACAGGCTGTGTTCCCCGGTGCGCGCAGCCGCGCGCCGCCCCCTTCGATCAGCGTCTGACACCCCATTACCGCACGGAGCCAGGAGGCTTCGCGCTGACTCACGACTGATCGACTGGAATCATTATGTCCGGCTGCACCCCTGTTTTTTCTCCCGCCTTGTACGGGACCTTCGCCGCCCTTTGCGGCTCGCTGCTCGCACCCATGGCCCTGGCCGCCGACACCGGCCACGAAGGCCATGAGGCCGAGCTGAGCCCCACGGTGATCACCGCCATCGCGCCCAGCTCGCCACTGACCGTGGTCACCAACCCCAAGGACCCGCGCCAGCCGGTGCCGGCCAGCGATGGCGCCGATTACCTGAAGACCATTCCCGGTTTCTCGGCCATCCGCGCAGGCGGCACCAACGGTGACCCGGTACTGCGCGGCATGTTCGGCTCGCGCCTGAACATCCTCACCAACGGTGGCGTGATGCTCGGCGCCTGTCCCAACCGCATGGACGCCCCGACTTCCTACATCGCCCCGGAAACCTACGACCGCCTGACCGTGATCAAAGGCCCGCAAAGCGTGATCTGGGGCCCGGGCGGCTCGGCCGGCACCATCCTCTTCGAACGCGAACCGGAAAAATTCGGCGCCCTGGGCAGCCGGGTCAACGCCAGCCTGCTGGCCGGCTCCAACGGCCGCTTCGACAAGGTGCTCGATGCCGCCGCCGGCAACAGCCAGGCCTATGCCCGCTTCGTCGGCAACCAGTCGCGCTCGGACGACTACAAGGACGGCAACGGCGACACCGTGCCCTCGCGCTGGGATAAGTGGAACGGCGACGTGACCCTGGGCTGGACGCCCGACCAGGACACCCTGCTGGAACTCACCGCCGGCAAAGGTGACGGCGAAGCCCGCTATGCCGGGCGTGGCATGGACGGCTCGCAGTTCAAGCGTGAAAGCCTGGGCCTGCGCTTTGAAAAATCCAACCTTGGCGACGTGCTCGACAAGGTCGAGGCGCAGGTCTACTACAACTACGCCGACCACGTGATGGACAACTACAGCCTGCGCACGCCTTCGGGCACCGGCATGATGGCCGACCCCATGGCCGCCGACGTCGAGCGCCGTACCCTGGGCGGGCGCCTCAAGGCCACCTGGCGCTGGGCCGATGTGCAGCTGATCAGCGGCCTCGATGCGCAGGCCAACCAGCACCGCGCGCGCAGCGCCATGGGCGTCGACACCTACAAGAACGAGCCGTGGGCCAAGGACGCCGACTTCCACAACTACGGTGCCTTCGGCGAACTCACCTGGTACGCCAGCGGTGCCGACCGGCTGATCACCGGCGCCCGCCTGGACCGTGCCTCGGCCCGGGATTTCCATGACGACAGTGCCACCAACGGCAACACCCGCGCCGATACCCTGCCCAGCGGCTTCGTGCGCTACGAGCACGACCTGGCAGCGTTGCCCGCCACCACCTACATCGGCCTGGGCCACGCCCAGCGCTTCCCCGACTACTGGGAGCTGTTCTCCCCCACCCAGGGCCCGGCGGGCTCGGTCAACGCCTTCGACAGCATCAAGCCGGAGAAAACCACCCAGCTCGACTTCGGCCTGCAGTACCGCGACGAACGCCTGGAAGCCTGGGCCTCGGGCTACGTCGGGCAGATCCGCGACTACATCCTGTTCGACTACCGCAGCGCCATGATGGGCATGAGCACCACCCAGGCCCGCAACATCGACGCCCGCATCATGGGCGGCGAGCTGGGCGCGGCGTACAAGCTCAACGACCGCTGGAAGGCCGATGCCACCCTGGCCTATGCCTGGGGCAAGAACAGCAGCGATGGCAAGGCCCTGCCGCAGATGCCACCGCTGGAAAGCCGCCTGGGCCTGACCTACAGCCGCGACAGCTGGAGTGCTGGGGCGCTCTGGCGGCTGGTGGCGGCGCAGCACCGCATTGCCGAGAACCAGGGCAACGTGGTGGGCAAGGACTACGAAAAAAGCGGCGGTTTCGGCGTATTCTCGCTTAACGGCGCCTACAAGGTCAGCCACAACCTCAAGCTCAGCGCAGGCGTCGACAACCTGTTCGACAAGGCCTATGCCGAGCACCTGAACCTGGCCGGGAATGCTGGGTTCGGCTACCCAGCCAGCGACCCCCAGCCGGTCAACGAGCCCGGCCGGACCTTCTGGACCAAGGTCGATTTCAGCTTCTGACAACAACGGGCGCAACCTCGGTTGCGCCCCCCTGCTGGTCAAACAGGAGGTTCCCATGAGAGGAACACGCATCAATTTCTACAACCTGGCCTGGCGTTGGCACTTCTACGCGGGGCTGTTCGTGGCCCCGTTCATGATCCTGTTGGCGATCACCGGGATCATCTACCTGTTCAAGCCGCAGCTCGACCCGCTGCTGTACCGCGACCTGATGGTGGTGGAGGCTGGCCACCATCGGCAAAGCGCCGACACGCTGCTGGCCGAGGTGCGCCAGGCCTACCCGAAAGGCCATGTCGGCCAGTACCTGCCGCCCATCGATAGCGAACGCAGCGCACAGTTCGTGGTGCATGACGGCGGCCGCGAGCTGAACGTGTTCGTCGACCCTTACAGCGGCAAGGTGCTCGGCGAGCAGGACGGCAAGCAGAACCTGCAGGCCATCGCCCGCGCCTTGCACGGCGAACTGATGGTCGGCACGCTGGGCGATCGCCTGGTGGAACTGGCCGCAGGCTGGGGCATCGTGCTGGTGGTGTCGGGCCTGTACCTGTGGTGGCCGCGCGGGCGCAGTGGTGCCGGCGTGCTGTGGCCACGGCTGTCGGCACGTGGCCGCCTGTTCTGGCGCGACCTGCATGCCGTTACAGGCTTCTGGGGTTCGGCCCTGCTGTTGCTGATGCTGGTCAGCGGCATGACCTGGACCGGGATGTGGGGCAAGCAGTACGCCGAGCTGTGGAACCGCTTCCCGGCCGCCATGTGGAATGACGTACCCAAGTCCGATCAACAAGCCCGCGTGCTCAACAGCGCCCACCGCCAGACCGTGCCCTGGGCCCTGGAGAATACACCGATGCCGCAGTCCGGCGCCCATGCCGAGCATGCCGGGCATCACATGATGGACAGCGCGCCCGCAGCCCCGCAGGTCAGCCTGCAACAGGTGCAGGATATCGCCACCGCCCGGGGTGTAGCGCCTGGCTACAGCATCACCGCGCCCACCACGGCAGAAGGCGTGTACACCATCGCCGTGTTCGCCGACGACCCGCGCAACGACGCCACCCTGCACGTCGACCAATACACCGGCAAGGTGCTGGCCGATGTGCGCTGGCAGGACTACAGCCCGGTGGCCCGCGCCACGGAGCTGGGCGTGATGCTGCATGAAGGCAGGATGTTCGGGCCGCTGAACCAGGCCATCATCCTGCTGGTGTGCCTGATGATCCTGCTGGGCTCGGTGAGTGGGTTGGTGATGTGGTGGAAACGCAGGCCCGAAGGCGGGCTGGGCGTGCCGCCGCTGCGCCACGACCTGCCACGCTGGAAGGCGGCGGTGGGGGTGATGCTGGTGCTGGGCGTGATGTTCCCGCTGGTGGGGGTGTCGATGGTGGTGATGTGGGTGGTGGATAGCCTGGTGGTGCGCCGCCGGCGGGTGTTGGCCAGCGCCTAGCGGTGACCTGTGCCGGCCCTTTCGCGGGGCAAGCCCGCTCCTACATCGCCTTGTAGGAGCGGGCTCGCCCCGCGAAAGGGCCGGCACGGAAGAAAAACTGCCCCGCAAAAGTCGAGTCGATCTGTCGCGCCCCGATCTGGCACGCGCGTGTTAGCCTACCCGGCTACCTCCGACAAGAAGACTGACCTCTCAAGGGAATGCAGCCCACAATGAAGCACTCGTCTCCCACCGCGCCAGATGGCCAACATCTGCAGCGCAACCTGACCAACCGCCACATCCAGCTGATCGCCATCGGCGGCGCCATCGGCACCGGCCTGTTCATGGGCTCGGGCAAGACCATCAGCCTGGCGGGGCCGTCGATCATCTTCGTCTACATGATCATCGGCTTCATGCTGTTCTTCGTCATGCGCGCCATGGGCGAATTGCTGCTGTCGAACCTCAACTACAAGTCGTTCATCGACTTCTCCGCCGACCTGCTCGGGCCCTGGGCCGGTTACTTCACCGGCTGGACCTACTGGTTCTGCTGGGTGGTCACCGGTATCGCCGACGTGGTGGCGATCGCCGCCTACACGCAGTTCTGGTTCCCCGACCTGCCGCAGTGGATACCGGCGCTGACCTGCGTGGCCGTGCTGCTGTCGCTGAACCTGGTGACGGTGAAGATGTTCGGCGAGCTGGAGTTCTGGTTCGCCCTGATCAAGATCGTGGCCATCCTTGGCCTGGTCGCCACCGGCCTGTACATGGTCATCACCGGTTTCACGTCGCCAAGCGGGCGCACCGCGCAGCTGGCCAACCTGTGGAATGACGGCGGCATGTTCCCCAATGGCCTGATGGGCTTCTTCGCCGGTTTCCAGATCGCCGTGTTCGCCTTCGTGGGCATCGAGCTGGTGGGCACCACCGCCGCCGAAGCGAAGAACCCCGAGCGCACCCTGCCACGGGCGATCAACTCGATCCCGGTGCGGATCATCGTGTTCTACGTATTGGCGCTGATCGCGATCATGGCGGTCACCCCTTGGCGCGACGTGGTGCCGGGCAAGAGCCCGTTCGTGGAACTGTTCGTGCTGGCCGGCCTGCCGGCGGCGGCGAGCATCATCAACTTCGTGGTGCTGACTTCGGCGGCGTCCTCGGCCAACAGCGGCGTGTTCTCCACCAGCCGCATGCTCTATGGCCTGGCCCAGGAAGGCGATGCGCCGCGAGCGTTCGAGAAGCTGTCGGGCCGTTCGGTGCCGGCCAACGGCCTGTTCTTCTCCTGCGCTTGCCTGTTGCTGGGCGCGGTGCTGATCTACCTGGTGCCGAACGTGGTCGAAGCGTTCACCCTGGTGACCACGGTGTCGGCGGTGCTGTTCATGTTCGTCTGGACGCTGATCCTGCTGTCGTACCTGAAGTACCGCAAACACCGCGCTGCGCTGCACCAGGCATCGACCTACAAGATGCCGGGTGGGCGCTTGATGTGCTACGTGTGCCTGGCGTTCTTCGCCTTCATCCTGGTGCTGCTGAGCCTGGAAGCCGATACCCGTTCGGCGCTGGTGGTGACGCCGATCTGGTTCCTGCTGCTGGCGGGGACCTACCAGTTCGTGCGTAGCCGCCGTCATCCGCGCTCGGCGGTGCGTAACGGCTGATTGTGATTGGGGCTGCTTCGCAGCCCCAATCCTGTGCATACCCATATCCCAGGCACCACCCTGGCCCGCAAAAACGCCCCAACACCTCGCACAACCCCTCTAACAAGCCCCTTTCGCCACTAGGCACACCCCTTGCAACACCCCTCCCCGCTTGCCCAACACATAACAACTCAGCGGAGAGAGCACATGAAGCGTCGCAGTCTGATCAAGGCCTTTACCCTCAGCGCATCCATTGCCGCAATGGGCCTGAGCTGGAGCATCCAGGCCGCCGAAACCATCAAGGTCGGCATCCTGCATTCGCTGTCCGGGACCATGGCGATTTCCGAGACTTCGCTCAAGGACATGGCGCTGATGACCATTGACGAGATCAACGCCAAGGGCGGTGTGAACGGCAAGATGCTCGAACCGGTGGTGGTCGACCCCGCCTCCAACTGGCCGCTGTTCGCCGAAAAAAGCCGCCAGCTGCTGACCCAGGACAAGGTCGCCGTGGTGTTCGGCTGCTGGACGTCGGTGTCGCGCAAGTCGGTGCTGCCGGTGTTCGAGGAGTTGAACGGCCTGCTGTTCTACCCGGTGCAGTACGAAGGTGAAGAGATGTCGCCGAACGTGTTCTACACCGGCGCCGCGCCCAACCAGCAAGCCATCCCCGCCGTTGAATACCTGATGAGCGAAGACGGCGGCAGCGCCAAGCGCTTCTTCCTGCTGGGCACCGACTACGTGTACCCACGCACCACCAACAAGATCCTGCGCGCTTTCCTGCACAGCAAGGGCGTGGCCGACAAAGACATCGAAGAGGTGTACACCCCGTTCGGCCATGCCGACTACCAGACCATCGTCGCCAACATCAAGAAGTTCTCCGCCGGTGGCAAGACGGCGGTGATCTCCACCGTCAACGGCGACTCCAACGTGCCGTTCTACAAGGAACTGGCCAACCAGGGCCTGAAGGCCACCGAGGTGCCGGTGGTGGCCTTCTCGGTGGGTGAAGAGGAACTGCGCGGCATCGACACCAAGCCGCTGGTGGGCCACCTGGCCGCCTGGAACTATTTCGAGTCGGTGGATAACCCGGTCAACCAGAAGTTCGTCGCCGACTGGAAAGCCTACGCCAAGGCCAAGGGCCTGCCGGGCGCCGACAAGGCGGTGACCAACGACCCGATGGAGGCCACCTACGTGGGCATCCACCTGTGGGCCCAGGCCGCCGAAAAGGCCAAGTCCACCGATGTCGACAAGGTTCGCGAGGCCTTGGCCGGGCAGAGTTTCAAGGCACCGTCGGGCTTTACCCTGACCATGGACAAGACCAACCACCACCTGCACAAGCCGGTGATGATCGGTGAAATCCAGGACGACGGGCAGTTCAGCGTGGTCTGGGAAACCGAGCAGCCGCTGCGGGCGCAGCCTTGGAGCCCGTTCATTCCGGGCAATGACAAGCGCCCGGACTATGCAGTGAAAGGTAACTGAGTGCATGGGGCCGCTGTGCGGCCCAATCGCGAGCAAGGCTCGCTCCTACAGGCCTGCACGATACCCGTAGGAGCGAGCCTTGCTCGCGATGAATCCACCGCCGATTTTCAGGATTACTCGCATGCTCAGATTCCTGCTCACCCTGCTTCTGCTGATCCCCCTGGCAACCCAGGGCAGCGAGGGCGAATTCTTCCTCAGCGCCAAGCCCGCCGAGCAAGCCCAACTGCTCGAACGCTGGGCGGCGCAACCCGATGCCGCGCGCCTGCCACTGCTGAACAATCTGAGCCAGGGCCGCATCGCCGCCGATGACACGCGCAAGGTGCGCCTGAACAACCGCCTGCGCGGCCTGATCGACAACGCCCTGGCCAGCCACCAGCTGCTCAGCGACGACAGCGCCACGCGTCTGGCCGCTGCCCAGCAACTGCAAAAAAGCGCGCAACCGGCGCAAATGGCGTTCCTCGACCGGCGCTTCGCCAGCGAACCGGATGCCGCCGTGCACGCCGCCCTGGCGCTGGCCCTGGCCAACCTGCAACTGGGCGCCAGCGAGCCGGCAGTACGCCTGGCCGCCGTGCGCCTGCTCGGTGAAACCGGCGACCCACTGGCCCGCACCCGCCTGGAAGCCCTGCTGCAACCGGGCGCGGAAAGCGACCCGGGGGTGCGCACCGCCGCCGAAACCAGCCTGGCCCAGGTCAAGCGCAAGCTGCTGGTGGGCGAGCTGCTCGGCCAGGCCTTCAGCGGCCTGTCGCTGGGTTCGATCCTGCTGCTGGCGGCGCTGGGCCTGGCGATCACCTTCGGCCTGCTCGGGGTAATCAACATGGCCCACGGCGAAATGCTCATGCTCGGCGCCTACAGCACCTACATGGTTCAGGTTCTGGTGCAGCGCCATGCCCCCGGCGCCATCGAGTTCTACCCGCTGATCGCCCTGCCGGTGGCCTTCGCCGTCAGCGCCGGGGTAGGCATGGTGCTGGAGCGCACGGTGATCCGCCACCTCTACGGCCGCCCGCTGGAAACCCTGCTGGCCACCTGGGGCATCAGCCTGATCCTGATCCAGGCCATCCGCCTGCTGTTCGGCGCGCAGAACGTCGAGGTCAGCAACCCGGCCTGGTTGTCTGGCGGCATCCAGCTGCTGCCCAACCTGGTGCTGCCGTACAACCGCCTGGTGATCATCGGCTTCGCCCTGGCCGTGGTACTGCTCACCTGGCTGCTGCTCAACCGCACGCGGCTGGGCCTGAACGTGCGTGCCGTCACCCAGAACCGCAACATGGCGGCGTGCTGCGGGGTTTCCACCGGGCGCGTCGACATGCTTGCCTTCGGCCTCGGCTCGGGCATCGCCGGGCTCGGTGGCGTGGCCTTGAGCCAGGTCGGCAACGTGGGGCCGGACCTGGGCCAGAGCTACATCATCGACTCATTCCTGGTGGTGGTGCTCGGCGGCGTCGGGCAACTGGCCGGCAGCCTCTGGGCGGCCTTTGGCCTTGGTATCGCCAACAAGCTGCTGGAGCCACAGATCGGCGCCGTGCTCGGCAAGATCCTCATCCTTGCGTTGGTCATTCTGTTCATCCAGAAGCGCCCGCAAGGCCTGTTCGCCCTCAAGGGACGGGTAATCGACTGATGAACCAGCCACTGCTTGTCACCGCTGCGCAAAAGGCCGGACCACGCCTGTCGCTGGCCATCGGCACCCTTGTCGTCCTGCTGCTGGTCGCCCTGGCGCTGCTCTCGCTGTTGCCGGCAGGCCACGCCCTGCAGGTGTCGGCCTACACCCTTACCCTGGTGGGCAAGGTGCTGTGCTACGCCATCGTCGCCCTCGCCCTGGACCTGGTCTGGGGTTATGCCGGGCTGCTGTCGCTGGGCCACGGCCTGTTCTTCGCCCTGGGCGGCTACGCCATGGGCATGTACCTGATGCGCCAGGCGGCCGGCGACGGCCTGCCGGGGTTCATGACGTTCCTGTCGTGGACCGAGCTGCCCTGGTACTGGGCCGGCACCCAGCACTTCGCCTGGGCCCTGTGCCTGGTGGTGCTGGCGCCCGGGCTGCTGGCGCTGGTGTTTGGCTGGTTCGCCTTCCGTTCGCGGATCAAGGGCGTGTACTTCTCGATCATGACCCAGGCCCTGACCTTCGCCGGCATGCTGCTGTTCTTTCGCAACGAGACCGGTTTTGGCGGCAACAACGGTTTCACCAGCTTCCGTACCCTGCTGGGCTTCGACATCGCAGCCCAGGGCACCCGTGCGGTGCTGTTCCTGCTCACCGTCGGCCTGCTGCTGGCCAGCCTGTACTTGTGTTGGCGCCTCACCCAAAGCAAGTTCGGCCGCCTGCTCACCGCCGTGCGTGACGCCGAGAACCGGCTGATGTTCTGCGGCTACGACCCACGTGGCTTCAAGCTGCTGGTGTGGGTGCTCAGCGCCGTGCTGTGCGGCCTGGCCGGGGCGCTGTACGTGCCGCAGGTGGGCATCATCAACCCCAGCGAAATGTCGCCGACCAACTCCATCGAGGCGGCGGTATGGGTGGCGTTGGGCGGGCGCGGCACGTTGATTGGCCCGCTGCTTGGCGCAGGCCTGGTCAATGGCATGAAGAGCTGGTTCACCGTGGCCTTCCCGGAGTTCTGGCTGTTCTTCCTTGGCGCGCTGTTCATTCTGGTCACCCTGTACCTGCCCAAGGGCGTGGTCGGCCTGTTGAAAAAAAGGAGCCAGCCATGAGAGGCATCCCCCCGGTGCACCCGGAATTCATGCTGGAGCCGGTGTTCGACCAACTGGGCAGTGGCCGCGATGCGATCGGCCTGGGCTCGCGCCGCAAGGCCGGGCTGGACACCCGCCACGGCACGGTACTGAGCCTGGAAGACATCAGCGTCAGCTTCGACGGCTTCAAGGCGCTCAATGGCCTGAACCTGTACATCGGCGTTGGCGAGCTGCGCTGCATCATCGGCCCCAACGGCGCTGGCAAGACCACGATGATGGACGTGATCACCGGCAAGACCCGCCCCGATACCGGCAGTGCCTTCTTTGGCGACACCCTGGACCTGGCCCGCATGAGCGAATACCAGATTGCCCAGGCCGGCATCGGTCGCAAGTTCCAGAAGCCCACGGTGTTCGAGGCCCTGACGGTGTTCGAAAACCTGGAGCTGGCCTTGAAGGCGGACAAGGGGGTGTGGGCCAGCCTGGCCGCACGCCTGGGTGGCGAGCAGCGCCAGCGCATCGAGCAAGTGCTGACCACCCTGCGCCTGCTGCCGCTGGCCCAGCGCCAGGCCGGCCTGCTGTCCCATGGGCAGAAGCAGTTCCTGGAGATCGGCATGCTGCTGGTGCAAGAGCCGCAGCTGCTGTTGCTGGACGAGCCGGTGGCTGGCATGACCGATGCCGAAACCGAGTTCACCGCCGAACTGTTCAAGGGGCTGGCGGGCAAGCATTCGCTGATGGTGGTGGAGCATGACATGGGCTTTGTCGGCAGCATTGCCGACCATGTCACCGTGCTGCACCAAGGCAGCGTGCTGGCCGAGGGGTCGCTTGCCCAGGTGCAGGCCGATGAGCGGGTGGTCGAGGTGTACCTGGGCCGCTGATGCAAGGAAACCTGTGCCGGCCTCTTCGCGGGGCAAGCCCGCTCCTACAAAAAACGCGTACCCCTTGTAGGAGCGGGCTTGCCCCGCGAAAGGGCCGGCCCAGGCAAGGCAACTCTTACAGGAACACGCACATGCTCAAAATAGACACCCTGCACCAATTCTACGGCGGCAGCCACATCCTGCGCGGCCTGTCCTTCGAAGCCAAGGTCGGCGAAGTCACCTGCCTGCTGGGCCGCAACGGCGTGGGCAAGACCACCCTGCTGCGCTGCCTGATGGGCCTGGTGCCAGTCCGCGAAGGCAGCATCGAATGGGAGGGCAAGCCAATCACCACGCTCAAGCCCCAGCAACGGGTTCACGCCGGCATCGCCTACGTGCCCCAGGGCCGCGAAATCTTCCCGCGCCTGAGCGTCGAGGAAAACCTGCTGATGGGCCTGTCGCGCTTCCCCGCCCGCGAAGCCCGGCAAGTGCCGGCCTTTATCTACGAACTGTTCCCGGTGCTGGAGCAGATGAAACAGCGCCGTGGCGGCGACCTGTCCGGCGGCCAGCAACAACAGCTGGCCATCGGCCGGGCCTTGGCCAGCCGCCCGCGGCTGCTGATTCTCGACGAGCCCACCGAGGGCATCCAACCGTCGGTGATCAAGGAAATCGGCGCGGTGATCCGCCGCCTGGCCGAACGCGGCGACATGGCGATTCTACTGGTCGAGCAGTTCTACGACTTCGCCGAGGAACTGGCCGACCAGTACCTGGTGATGGCTCGCGGCGAGATCGTTCAGCGTGGCCGTGGTGAAAACATGCAGGCCGAAGGTGTGCGCGGCCTGGTAACCATTTAACCTGCAACCAACGACCCTGCGAGACGCTGTCATGAGTTACGAAATCCGCGACGCCCTGCCCACCGACGTGCCGGGCATCCTCGACATCTACAACGACGCCGTGCGCAACACCACGGCGATCTGGAACGAAACCCCGGTGGACCTGGGCAACCGCCAGGCGTGGTTCGAAGCCCGCGCGCAGCAGGGCTACCCGATTCTGGTGGCGGTGGATGAAACGGGGGTGCTGGGCTATGCATCGTTTGGCGACTGGCGGCCGTTCGAAGGCTTCCGGCTGACCGTGGAGCACTCGGTGTATGTGCGCGGTGACCAGCGCGGCAAGGGCCTGGGGCCGGTGCTGATGGCGGCGCTGATCGAGCGTGCCCGGGCGAGTGGCAAGCATGTGATGGTCGCGGCCATCGAAAGTGGCAATGCCGCCTCGGTGCGCATTCATGAGCGGCTGGGGTTCGTGGTGACCGGGCAGATGCCGCAGGTGGGGGTGAAGTTCGGGCGTTGGCTGGATTTGACCTTCATGCAATTGGTGCTCAATCCGGGTGCCGAACCAACCTGAGTCTTGTGTTGGATTCTTCGCGGGCAAGCCCGCTCCCACACCTGTAGGAGCGGGCTTGCCCCGCGAAGAGGCCGGGCCTGCAACCCTCACATCTGGGTAAACCTACCCAACCGCTGGCGCAACATACTGTTCTCACTGCGCAACTGCTGCACTTCCTGCAACAGCTCCAGCGCCAGCGCCACCCCTTCCCACTCCAGTTCCAATTCCTGGTGCAGCTTCGCCGCACGCTTGGTCACCAGCGGCGCCTGATCGTCGAACAACCAGTCTTCCGGCGTTCGCCCGGAAGGTTCGACAATGCCGTGCTCGACAATTTCGATCACGCAGTCGGCCGACACATCGGCCTCCTGACACAGGGTACGCATGTCCAGTTGAACGATCAGGGTGCTGCTCATGGTCACTTGCTCCAGTGTGTCCTCGGGTCGAACGCGGCTTTCTCGGAAAGCTGGGTCCACAGTTCACGGGTGGCAGCATCGGATGCCGTCGGCATCACCACTTTGAGCTGCGCATACAAATTGCCGCGCTCGCCGTTCTTGTTGGCCAGGCCCCGGCCCGGCACGCGCAGGCGCTGGCCGCTCTGGCTGTCGGGGCGGATGGTCAGGTTGATCTTGCCGTCCAGGGTCGGCACCGCCACCTTGGTGCCCAGGGCAGCCTCCCACGGCGCCAGCGGCACGGTGATGATCAGGTCATGGCCTTCCACATCGAACAACGGGTGCGGCGCCATGCGCACGGTCAGGAACAGGTCGCCATTGGCCCCACCGCCCACGCCCGGCGCGCCTTGGCCCTTGAGGCGAATGCGCTCGCCGTCGGTGACGCCGGCCGGGATCTTCACGTTCAGGGTTTTGGTGGTGAACCCGGTGCGCTGGCCAGCGGCGTTGGTTTGCGGCACCTGGAAGCTGATCTGCTTGGATTCCTTGCTCAGGGTTTCTTCCAGGAAGATCGCCAGTTCCAGTTCCACGTCCTGCCCTCGCCTGCCGGCGCTGCGTTGTTGTTGCCGGGCACCGCCGAACGGGTTGCCGCCACGGGCGCCGAAAATCGAGCTGAAGAAGTCGGAGAAGTCGCCGCCTTCGAAACCGCCGCCCGCCCCGCCTGCGCCGGCGCGGCTCTGCCAACCCGGCGGGGCCTGGAATGGCCGGCCATGCTGGCCGCCATACTTGCGGATTTCGTCGAACTCGGCGCGCTTCTGCGCATCGCCCAGCACTTCGTAGGCCTCGTTGGCCTCTTTGAATTTGTCCTCGGCGTCGCGCTCCTTGCTGACGTCAGGGTGATACTTGCGCGCCAGCTTGCGGTACGCGGCCTTGATCGCCTTGTCGTCCGCCGTGGGCTCTACGCCGAGTATCTTGTAGTAGTCTTTGAAGTCCATTGATGGATCACCAGTGTGAATTTTCGCGTTGCTTGTGAAGATAAGGGTCAAGCATAGCCTTTCAAGGTTCGCTTGGGGTTGCCCCGAGGCAGACGATCGGTCTTGATTCTGTAGCCAACTGGCATAAACTGCGCGGCCGTTTTGCCTCCGGAAGCCTTTTCCCATGTCTGACGTATCGCCGGCCCGCGCCCTGGGCATCGACTTCGGCACCTCCAACTCCACGGTCGGCTGGCACCGCCCGGGGGTCGAGTCGCTGATTGCCCTGGAAGACGGCAAGATCACCCTGCCGTCGGTGGTGTTCTTCAACATCGAGGAACGTCGCCCGGTGTATGGCCGCCTGGCGCTGCACGAGTACCTGGAAGGCTACGAAGGCCGCCTGATGCGCTCGCTCAAGAGCCTGCTGGGCTCCAAGCTGATCAAGCACGACACCAGCGTGCTGGGCAGCGCCCTGCCGTTCAAGGACTTGCTGGGCATGTTCATCGGCGAGCTGAAAAAGCGCGGCGAGGCCGCCGCCGGCCGTGAATTCGACCAGGTGGTCCTGGGCCGCCCGGTGTTCTTCGTCGACGAAGATCCAGCCGCCGACCAGGAGGCCGAAGACACCCTGGCCGAGGTGGCGCGCAAGATCGGCTTCAAGGACGTGTCGTTCCAGTACGAGCCGATTGCCGCGGCATTCGACTACGAGTCGGGCATCAGCCGTGAAGAGCTGGTGCTGATCGTCGACATCGGCGGCGGTACCTCGGACTTCACCCTGATCCGCCTGTCGCCGGAGCGCCACCAGGTGGCCGAACGGCAAAGCGACATCCTCGCCACCGGCGGCGTGCACATCGGCGGCACCGACTTCGACAAGCAATTGAGCCTGCAGGGCGTGATGCCGCTGTTCGGCTACGGCAGCCGGATGAAAAGCGGCGCGCTGATGCCCACCAGCTACCACCTGAACCTGGCCACCTGGCACACCATCAACGCCCTGTACTCGCAGAAGTCGCAACTGGCGCTGGGCAGCATGCGCTATGACATCGAGGACACCCTGGGCATCGATCGCCTGTTCAAGTTGATCGAGGAGCGTGCCGGGCACTGGCTGGCGATGGAAGTGGAAGCCAGCAAGATCGAGCTGACCGAGCAGGCCAGCCGCCGTGTCGACCTGGGCCGGGTGGAGCGTGACCTTGCGGTGGACCTGACCCGCGTGCTGTTCGAAGAAGCCATCGAAGGCTTGCTGGAGCGGGTGCGTGGCAGCGTCACCGAGTTGCTGGCCAAGGCTGGAGTGAACGCCGACCAGGTCGATACGGTGTTCTTCACCGGCGGTTCCAGCGGGATTCCAGCGCTGCGCAACAGCGTGTCGGCGATGCTGCCCAATGCGCGGCATGTGGAAGGGAATATCTTCGGCAGCATTGGTAGCGGGTTGGCCATTGAGGCGCGCAAGCGTTACGGCGCTGCCTGATCGTTAGTTGAAACCTGGGCCGGCCTCTTCGCGGGGCAAGCCCGCTCCTACAAAAAACGCGGCGCCCTTGTAGGAGCGGGCTTGCCCCGGGTACAAACCGGAGACATCGTTTACATTCCAAACCGGGGACATGGTTTACAGGCTAATACGCATGATCAGGAGGTATCTGATCATGCCCTGGAACCAAGAGTC
>NZ_VWXK01000031.1 GCF_011752565.1 Pantoea sp. Ap-967 | reverse complement strand
ACATGGCGGAAGCCATAGCCTCGATCGAGGAAGGCTTGGATGGCTGACCGCTTGAAAGGTGTTGGATACTTGCTCATGAAAAACCCCAGGTGATGGACGGGTGTCCAACATCTGGGGCGCAGTTCAAGGCCTGGTAGGAGCGAGCGCAGCTCGCGATGGGCTGCAACGCAGCCCCAGCGCTCGACCGTTTGGCAACTTGCGCACGTTTCAGAACATTTTTTGTACACGAACCTATCGCTAAAGTTTTATATTCCGCCCGCCGAAATAAATAGATAGCACGTAGCCATCACTCTGGCTGCGGCGGTCTTCACTCTCACGGATGGGCGTCACTGATGAAAATAAAAAACAAGCTGGTTCTTGCGTTCGTATTGGTGGCATTCATCCCGGTGAGCCTGGTTGGCGTAATCTCGGTGGTGAACATTCGCAGCGATGCGGTCGACCAATTCATCGACGGCAGCACCCGCGAAATTCGCCAAATCGACGGCAACATGCGCCAGTTCTTCGATGGCACGCTGCAGAATGTCGACCAAATGGCCGCCGACCCTGTATACACCTCGGTAGAAAGCCTGAAGGACTACACCGGCCCGGACGCCGCCAGCCAACCCCTGCCCCCAGCGGCGGCCCAGGTAATCCAGGCCTTCGCCCGCTACGGCACCACCCACCCGGCGGCGGCGATTCTGTCCATCGGCCTGGAAGACGGCAGCTACGCCAAATGGCCCGATGACCCGAAACTGGCCAGCTACGACCCGCGCACCCGCCCCTGGTACAAAGCCGCCATGGCCGAGCCGGGCAAGACCGTGCGCACCCCCGCCTACTACTACGACAAAGACGACGTCGCCCTGGTGGGCACTGCGCGGGCACTGCGCGACCCGGCCGGCAAGGCCAAGGGCGTGTTCGTGGTCAGTGTGTCGCTGAAGAACCTCACCGAACTGGTCAAGAGCATCAAGCTGGGCAACAGCGGCTACGTGATGCTGATCGAGGACGGCACCGTGCTGGTCGACCCGCGCGACGCCAGCCACAGCTTCAAGCCCCTCAAGGACCTGGGCGCCCCTTACGCGCACCTGGCCGCCACCGCGCAAGGCCCCACCGAAGTGGTGATCGGCGGCGTGCGCTACATGGCCAACGTATGGACCTCGCCCGGCCTGGGCTGGCGCTTCATCGGCCTGATCGAGTATGACGAAGTGATGGCCACCGCCACCCGCATGACCTACCTCACCGCCGGTATCGTGGTGCTGCTGGCGATCTTCTTCGCCCTGGTGGCAGCGGGCTTCTCGCGGGTGATCGTCAAGCCCATTGGCCAGGTCAGCAGCGGCCTGCAGTCGATCGCCGAGGGTGAAGGCGACCTGCGCCACGACCTCAAGGTCCACGGCAAGGACGAAACCGCCGAGCTGGCCGGCTGGTTCAACAAGTTCCTCGCCGCGATTCGCCAGTTGATCCAGCGTATCGGCGCAGCCTCCGGCAACCTGCAGGACGCCTCGCGCAGCAACAGCGAACTGGCCGGCAACATGAACGAAGCCGCCGGGCGCCAACGCGAGGCGGTGGAGCTGGTGTCCACCGCGTTCAACGAGATGGTGGCCACCGCCAACGAAGTGGCGCGTTCCTGCAGCAGCGCCGCCGACGCCGCCGAACATGGCCACCGCCGGGTGGCCGAAGGCAAGCAGCAGATCGAGGTGACCACCGAGAACGTCAACCGCCTGGGCAGCCGCCTGGTGGAATCGTCCCAGGCCATGGTCGAGCTGGAGGAAGGCAGCCGCAACATCAACCAGATCCTTGGCACCATCCGCGCCATCGCCGAGCAAACCAACCTGCTGGCCCTGAACGCCGCCATCGAGGCCGCCCGTGCCGGTGACCAGGGCCGCGGCTTTGCCGTGGTCGCCGACGAGGTGCGGGCGCTGGCCAAGCGTACCGCCGACTCCACGGGCGAGATCGACCAACTGCTCAACACCCTGGGCGGCAAGACCCAGGAGGTGTCGCAGAAGATGGAAAGCTGCCTGGACCTGTCACGGGCCAGCGTGTCGTCGATTGAAAACGCCCGCGACAGTTTCGAAGGTATTCAGCTGTCGGTGAACGAAATCCGCGACCAGAACCTGCAGATTTCGGCGGCGGCGGAGGAACAGCACAGCGTGGCTGAAGAGATCAACCGGCATATCCAACAGATCTACGACGAGGCGCGGCTGGTGGAAAGCCTGGCCGGGTCGGCCCAGGAAGATTCCGGGCGGCTGGCGCGGTTGTCGGATGAGCTTGATGGGTTAGTGGGGCGGTTCAAGTCCTGATTGATCGGGTGATTGGGGGCCGCTTTGCGGCCCTTCGCGGGGCAAGCCCTGCTAATGCTCAAGCCAACACCTGCTGCTCCAGCAGCGCCCAGCCGCCCTGCCCGTCGACTTCCAGCCGATGGGTATGGAAATCACCCAGGGTACTGCGATGCCCCACGCTCACCAGCAGGGTATCGGCCATCTCCCGGCGCAACAGCGCATACATCGCATGCTCCAGCCCCTCATCCATCGCCGAGGTGGACTCATCGAGAAACACCACCTGCGGCCGGTTGAACAGCACCCGGGCAAACGCCAGGCGCTGCTGCTCGCCCACCGACAGGATACTGGCCCAATCGCCGCTCACCGCCAGCCGCTCGGCCAGGTGCGCCAGGTTGACCTGGCGCAGCACCTGCTGCATCCGCGCCTCGTCCTCAGGCTTGCCATCGGCCGGGTAGGCAATGGCCGTGCGCAGGTCGCCCAGGGGCAGGTAAGGCCGCTGGGAAAGGAACAGCGCGTGGGTGCCCAAGGGCCGCTGCACCTCACCTTCGGCATAGGGCCACAGGCCGGCCAAGGCCCGCAGCAAGGTGGTTTTGCCGCTGCCTGATGGCCCTTTGATCAACAGCGCCTGGCCACCGTGCAGGCGCAGGTCGAGGTTGGCGATCAGCGCGTGGCCATCCGGGCGCAGCACCTGCAGGCCGCTGATGTCCAGGGCATGGGCCTGCTGCCGGGTGGCCACCTGGGGCAGGCTGCTGGCCTGGGCGTTGGCATCGAGGAAACCGGTCAAACGGTCGAGGGTGGCACGGTACTGGGCGAAGGTGTCGTAGGACTCACGGAAGAACGACAGCGAATCCTGCACCTGGCCAAACGCCTGGGAGGTCTGCATCACATCGCCCAGCTTGATCGCCCCGCTGAAAAAGCGCGGCGCCTGCAGGATGAACGGGAACACCACCGCCACCTGGCTGACGCCCAGGTTGAAGCCGCTGAACTTCAGGTTCCGGAACACCAGCGCCCAGACGTTGACGATCAGCGCGCCGAAGCGCCCGAGCAAGGTGCCGCGCTCCACCTGGGCCCCCTGGTAGAACGCGATGTTCTCGGCGTTCTCGCGCAAGCGCATCAAGGCGTAACGGAAGTTCGCCGTGAGCTTTTCGTTGAGGAAGTTCAAGCGGATCAGCGGCTGGCCGAGGCGGAAGGCAATCCACGTGGCAATCAGCACGTACACGTACACCGCGAACACCATGGCCCGGGGAATTTCGTACCCCGCTACCGCCAACGCCGCCGACAGGCCCCAGAGGATGCCGGTGAAGGCCACCAGCGACACCACCGCGCTTACTGCACCCAGGGCCAGCGACACCGAGTTGCTGACGAACGCACTCACGTCCAGCTCGATACGCTGGTCCGGGTTGTCGACCGGTTCCGCCAGGAAGCGCCCGCGGTAATAGGCATCGCCTTGCATCCAGTCGTGGGTCAGGCGCTCGGTCAGCCACACCCGCCAGCGAATGCTGAACGCCTGGGTGACATAGAAGGTAAGCAGCGCGCGCAATACATGAATGGTGGCCAGCACCGCGAACACACCGAGCAGGTACCAGAAGGTCGTCTGATCAAGGGCCTGCAGGGCACTGTAGAAGCCGTTGTACCAGAACGAGAAGAGCACGTTCATACGTACCGAGAACAGCGTCAGCACCAGCAACAGGCCGAACATCAGCAACGGCCGCCAACTGCGGCGCCAAGTGAAGTACGGCCCGGCCACCTGCCAGAACTGCCGGCCCCAGCGCGTGTAGCGCACAGCCAGCAAGGCAGCGGCGGTGAAACCGATGAGCGTGATGAACGAGGCGATTGCAAGCCAGCTCAGGCTCTCTTGCAAGGCCTGGTGCCAGTTCATGTCCATAGGAAATATCCGTAACGAGTGTTTCCGCGAGCGTAGCATCGCGGTGGGGATCGTCCTGCATACATGACGGACATTTCATTTTTCCTGTACCGGCCCTTTCGCGGGGCAAGCCCGCTCCTACAGGCCCGAGGGCTGCGCAACCCGTGTAGGAGCGGGCTTGCCCCGCGAAAGGGCCGGGACAGGCCAGCGCTAGGCCAAGGCCTCCACCACCTTGGCATCCAGCCCTTCCTGACCATGGTCGGCAATCCACTCGCCCAACTGCCGGCGCATGGCCGGCGTCCAGAAGTTGGTCAAATGGTGCCGCACCCCCTGCACCGCCAGCGCCCGGTCTGGCTCGCTGTCGAAGTAGTGGGCGATCTGGTTGGCCATCTTAACCAGGTTGTCGCTGCTCATCGGCGCACCTCGGCTTTCTCCGTTTTACGGCGTTCCTTGAGCAGGCGCCGTTGCTGGTCACTGAAGTCCTGGTAGCGTTTCTGCCACTCCGAGGGGTGGAACACCTTCACCACCTCCACCGCCGTCACCTTGTATTCCGGGCAGTTGGTGGCCCAGTCGGAGTTGTCGGTGGTAATCACGTTGGCGCCGGATTCGGGGAAGTGGAACGTGGTGTACACCACCCCCGGCGCCACCCGTGGGCTGACCTTGGCCCGCAACACGGTCTGCCCGGCACGGCTGCCAATGCCCACCCAGTCGCCTTCGCCAATGCCCCGGCTTTCGGCGTCGCTGGGGTGGATTTCCAGGCGGTCGGCGTCGTGCCAGGCGGTGTTGCCGGTGCGCCGGGTTTGCGCGCCGACGTTGTACTGGCTGAGGATGCGCCCGGTGGTCAGCAGTAGCGGGTAGCGGCTGTTGACCTTCTCGTCGGTGGGCACATAGCCGGTGAGCATGAAGCGCCCCTTGCCGCGCACGAACTGCTCGATGTGCATGGTCGGCGTGCCGTCGGGGGCGGCGTCGTTGCACGGCCACTGCAAGCTGCCGTGGCGGTCGATTTCGGCATAGCTCACCCGCCGGAAGCTCGGTGTCAGGCGGGCGATTTCGTCCATGATCTCGCTGGGGTGGTGGTAGTTCATCGGGTAACCCAGGGCGTTGGCCAGGGCAACGGTGGCTTCCCAGTCGGCCTTGCCGGCCAGCGGTTCCATCACCTTGCGCACCCGCGAGATGCGCCGCTCGGCGTTGGTGAACGTGCCGTCCTTTTCCAGGAACGAGCTGCCCGGCAGGAACACATGGGCGAACTTGGCCGTTTCGTTGAGGAAGATGTCCTGCACCACCACGCACTCCATGGCGCGCAAGGCGGCGGTCACGTGCTGGGTGTTAGGGTCGCTCTGGGCGATGTCCTCGCCCTGGCAGTACAACGCCTTGAAACTGCCGTCCAGCGCCGCCTCGAACATGTTGGGAATGCGCAGGCCCGGGTCTGGCTGCAGGGTCACGCCCCAGGCCTGCTCGAACTCGGCGCGCACGCCTTCGTTAGAGATGTGCCGGTAACCGGGCAACTCGTGGGGGAACGAGCCCATGTCGCACGAGCCCTGCACGTTGTTCTGCCCACGCAGGGGGTTCACCCCTACCCCTTCACGGCCGATGTTGCCGGTGGCCATGGCCAGGTTGGCAATGCCCATCACCGCCGTGCTGCCCTGGCTGTGCTCGGTCACGCCCAGGCCGTAGTAAATGGCCGCGTTGCCGCCGGTGGCGTACAGCCTTGCCGCCGCGCGGATTTGCTCGGCGGGCACGCCACACACCGGGCCCAGTACTTCGGGGGCGTTTTCCGCCAGGCTGACGAAATCGCGCCAGCGGGCGAAGGCCTCGGTTTCACAGCGGGCGTCGATAAAGGGCTGGGCCAGCAGGCCTTCGCTGACGATCACATGGGCCAGGGCGTTGAGCATGGCCACGTTGGTGCCGGGGCGCAGTTGCAGGTGCAGCTCGGCGCGGGCGTGGGGCGAGTCGACCAGGTCGATGCGCCGTGGGTCGATGACAATCAGCCGGGCGCCCTGGCGCAGGCGGCGCTTGAGCTGCGAGCCGAACACCGGGTGGGCATCGGTTGGGTTGGCGCCGATCACCAGCACCACGTCGGCCTGCATCACCGAATCGAAGCTTTGGGTGCCGGCCGACTCGCCCAGCGTCTGCTTCAGGCCATAGCCCGTGGGCGAATGGCACACCCGCGCGCAGGTGTCGACGTTGTTGTTGCCGAACGCCGTGCGCACCAGCTTTTGCACCAGGTAGGCTTCTTCATTGGTGCAGCGGCTGGAGGTGATACCGCCGATGGCGTCGCGCCCATAGGTGAGCTGGATACGCCGGAACTCACTGGCGGCATACGCCACCGCCTCGTCCCAGCTGACCTCCTGCCACGGGTCTTGCAGGCGCTTGCGGATCATCGGCTTGGTGATGCGGTCGGGGTGGGTGGCATAGCCCCAGGCGAAACGCCCCTTGACGCAGGCATGGCCGTGGTTGGCGCCGCCGTTCTTGTCCGGCACCATGCGCACCAGCTGGTCGCCCTTCATTTCGGCGCGGAACGAGCAACCGACGCCGCAGTAGGCACAGGTGGTGATGACGGCGCGCTCGGGCTGGCCGAGCTGCACCAGGTTTTTCTCGGTCAGGGTCGCGGTCGGGCAGGCCTGCACGCAAGCGCCGCACGACACGCATTCGGAGGCCAGGAAATTGTCGCCGCCGGCCGCCGCCACCCGCGAATCGAAGCCGCGCCCGGTGATGGTCAGGGCGAACGTACCCTGGATGTCTTCGCAGGCACGCACGCAGCGGCTGCAGACGATGCACTTGCTGGGCTCGTAGTCGAAGTACGGGTTGGAGGTGTCTTTCTGGTCGGCCAGGTGGTTGGCGCCGTCATAACCGTAGCGCACTTCGCGCAGGCCGACCTGGCCGGCCACGGTTTGCAACTCGCAGTTGCCATTGGCCGAGCAGGTCAGGCAGTCCAGCGGGTGGTCGGAGATGTACAGCTCCATCACGTTGCGGCGCAGGCCAGCCAGGCGCGGGGTTTGCGTGCGCACCACCATACCCTCGGTGACCGGCGTGGTGCACGCGGCCGGGTAGCCGCGCATACCGTCGATCTCGACCATGCACAGCCGGCACGAGCCGAAGGCTTCCAGGCTGTCGGTGGCGCAGAGTTTGGGGATGCTGGTGCCCAGCAGCGCAGCGGCGCGCATCACCGACGTACCGGCGGGCACGCTGATGGCGCGGCCGTCGATGTTGAGGCTGACCTGCACGTCGCTTTCACGGGCGGGTGTGCCCAGGTCAGTTTCCGGATCGAAGTAATTGATCACTGTGCGGCCTCCGTGGTGGTCAGCCCGAAATCGGCGGGGAAGTACTTGAGGGCGCTGGCCACCGGGTAGGCGGTCATGCCGCCCATGGCGCACAGCGAGCCGTATTGCATCGTGTCGCACAGGTCGCGCAGCAGCAGGGCCTGGTCGTGGCGTTCGCTGAAGTCGCGGGTTGCGATCAGCCGGTCAACCACCTCCATGCCGCGGGTCGAGCCGATTCGGCACGGGGTGCATTTGCCGCAGGACTCTTCGGCGCAGAACTGCAGGGCGAAACGCGCCATGCTGGCCATGTTCAAGGTGTCGTCGGCCACCACCACACCGCCGTGGCCGAGCATCGCGCCCATGGCGGCGAAGGCCTCGTAGTCCAGTGGCGTGTCGAAGTGGCTGGGCGGCACCCACGCACCCAGCGGGCCGCCCACCTGCGCGGCCTTGAGCGGGCGACCACTGGCGGTGCCACCGCCATACACCTCCACCAACTCGCGCAGGGTGAGGCCAAATGCCCGCTCGACCAAACCGCCATGGCGGATATTGCCGGCCAACTGGAACGCCATGGTGCCCAGCGAGCGGCCCATGCCGAAGTCGCGGTAGAACGCAGCGCCACGGGCCAGGATGGTCGGCACCGAGGCCAGGGTAAGCACGTTGTGCACCAACGTCGGCCGGCCGAACAAGCCTTGCAGTGCCGGGATCGGCGGCTTGGCGCGAACCAGGCCGCGCTTGCCTTCGATGGATTCGAGCAGCGCGGTTTCCTCACCGCAGATATAGGCCCCCGCGCCCACCCGCAGCTCCAGGTCGAAGGCCTGGCCGCTGCCGGCCGCATCGCGGCCCAGGTAGCCGGCGCCACGGGCGATGGCGCAGGCCTGGCCGAGCACGCGGATGGCGTCGGGGTATTCCGAGCGCACATAGAGGTAGCCCTTGTCGGCGCCCACGGCGAGCCCGGCGATAATCATGCCTTCAATCAGCAGGAAGGGGTCGCCCTCCATCAGCATGCGGTCGGCAAAGGTGCCGGAATCGCCTTCGTCGGCGTTGCACACCACGTATTTCTGCCCGGCCACGGCATCGCGCACGGTGCGCCACTTGATGCCCGCCGGAAACGCAGCGCCGCCGCGCCCGCGCAGGCCGGAATCGAGCACGGCGGCCACCACTTCGGCGCCGCCCTGCGCCACCGCGTTTTCCAGGCCCTGGAAACCGCCGTGGGCACGGTAATCGTCCAGCGACAGCGGCCGGGTGATACCGGCGCGGGCGAACAACAGGCGCTGTTGGGTCTTCAGGTACGGGATTTGCTCCACCGCGCCCAGCGCCAGCGAGTGGCCACCGGGTTCGCCGGCCAGGGCGTCGAGCAGTGAGGGCACGTCTTGCGCGGTGACCGGGCCAAAGCCCTGGCGGCCCTGGGCGCTTTCGCACTCCACCAGCGGTTCCAGCCAATAGAGGCCGCGCGAGCTGGTGCGCTGGATGTCGACGGGCAGCTGACGGCGCTCGGCCTCCTGCTGCAGGGCAGTGGCCACCTGGTCCGCCCCCACTGCGCGGGCCACTGAGTCGGCGGGGATGAACAAGGTCAGCATGGCTGATCCTCCAGGCAACCGTTCACCAGCGCCCGCAGGCGCTCGGGGGTGAGGCGCGCGTGCACCTGGCCGTCCAGTTGCAGGGCCGGCGAGCAGGCGCAGGCGCCCAGGCAATACACCGGGCGCAGGCTGATGGCGCCGTCGGCACTGGTGCCGTGGTCGTCCAGCGCCAGCTGTTCACGCAGTTGCGCGGCCAACGCCTCGCTGCCGCGGCTCTGGCACGACTCGGCGCGGCACAGGCGCAGGGTGTGGCGCGCCGGGGGCGTGGTGCGAAAGTCATGGTAGAAACTGATGACCCCACGCACCTCGGCAAGGCTGAGGTTCAGGGCATGGGCAATTTCGTCGACGGCCGCCTCGGGGATGAAGCCAAGGGCATCCTGCAGGGCGTGCAGGATCGGCAACAGGGCACCGGGGGTGGCTTTCTCGCGGGCGAGGATGCTCTGGATAACGGGCAGGTGCAGCAGTTCATCGGGCATACAGCGGACCTCGGCATCACGGTCCCTGCCCTGATTATTGTGCTGGCAGGTAACCGGCGTGTTCTGCTGTGGCGCACCGGCCACGTCACGGCTGGCGTGGGCGCGGCGGCCTCCGTGCCGATGGCCGTGCATCTGCGCGCACTGGGCTCATGGGCATCCTCTAAGCATGGCACTTGTGCCGGCAAAAGAAAGGGCGCGAGCGACCGCCTTATTCTGAAACCGACCAGTGCCATCAAGCACGCCGCAACACCCTGTGAACAAAATCATAACTATCTGCATTATGTAGGAGCGAGCGCAGCTCGCGATGGGCTGCAACGCAGCCCCGGCTTTATAAGCTGCGAAGCTGAAGCCCTGGGGCCGCTGCGCGCCCCATCGCGAGCTGCGCTCGCTCCTACCGAGGCGGGACAGGCCTGAAGATGGGTGCATTGTCAGCAGGCCTAAGGGCTGGGCAACTGTTCTCAGCCTCGGCGCTGGGCGGTAATCAGCCACAGTAAGTAGCAGCCCCCCAACGCGCCCGTCACCAAGCCCACCGGCAACTGCGCCGTCGCGGCCAGGCGCTGGCTGAGCCAATCGGCCACCAGCAGCAGCCCGGCGCCCATCCAGGCGGCGCAGAACAGCGGCACGGCTGCCGAGCGCGTCAGGCGCCGCGCCAATTGCGGCGCCGCCAGGGCAACGAAGGCAATCGGCCCCGCCGCCGCCGTGGCAATCGCCGTTAGCGCAACGGCGCAAAGCACCAGCAACAAGCGCGCACGGGGCACTGCCACGCCCAGCTGGCTGGCGCAGTCATCGCCCATTTCCAGCATGGCCAGCTCGCGGCGGTACGCCAGCGCCAGCGGCAAGACCAACGCCATGCCCAGGGCCGCAGGCCACACATGGCTCCAGGTGCGGGTATTGAGCGAGCCTGCCAGCCACAGCTGGGCAAACAGCGCCTGGTCCAGGTCGCCAGTCACCAGCAGCAACTGGTTAAGGCCCGTGAGGGTCGCGCCCACGCCAATGCCCACCAGCACCAATTGGTAGCCCGCGCCTGCCGCAGTGCGGCGGGTCAGCAGCACCACCAGCAAGGCGGTGAGCAGCCCGGCCAGCACCGCCGCCAGGGCAGTGGCCAGCGGCCCTGCGTCGAACAGGATGATCTGCACGATCGCGCCACTCGCCGCGCCCGTGGTGAAGCCAATGACGTCCGGCGAGCCCAGCGGGTTGCGCGCCACCGACTGAAAGATCGCCCCTGCCATGCCCAGCGCCGCCCCCACCAGCAACGCGGTCAACACCCGCGGCAGGCGTACCCGGGTCACGATGCGCCGCACCATCTCGCTGTCACCCTGGCCGAGCAGGCTGGCGAGCACCTGCCCAGGCCTTATGGGCAGGCTGCCGGTACCCAGCAACAGCACCGCCAGCCCCAGCACCAGCAGCACCAGGGCGCTGCCAACCAGCAACGCCCGGGGGCTGAATCGCACGCTGCAAGGGCCGCAGCGCAGAACATGCAGAGGGGTTACAGGTGGCATAGGCGGTACCGACGAATCAACAGGATGAAGGCCGGCCCGCCCAGCAGCAGGGCCAGGGTTCCCGCTGCCAGCTCTGCCGGCTGGGCCAGCACGCGCCCCAGCAGGTCGGCGCCCAACAGCAGCAGCGCAGCAAACAGCGCGGCGTACGGCAACATGCGGCGGTAATCAGGGCCAACCAGCAGGCGCGCCAGGTGCGGCGCCACCAGGCCGATAAAGCCAATTGGCCCGGCGATGGCGGTGGCACTGCCGGCCAGCAGCATCAGCGCCACGCAGGCCAGCGCCCAGGTCAGGCGCAGGTTCACCCCCAGCGCACGGCCCAGGTCGTGGCCCAGTGCCAGGGCATTGAGCCGTGGCATCAACCCGGCCGCCAGGCCCAGCCCCACGGCAATGGCCAAGGCCGGCAGCGGCAACGCGGCCAGGCTGCTGCCCGCCAGCGAACCGGCCGCCCAGTGGCGGAAGTGGTCGTACACCTGCGGTGGGGTGTTGAGCACCAGCATGCCGGTCAGCGCCGCCAGCAGCATGCTCAGCCCTGCCCCGGCCAGCACCAGGCGTACCGGGTGGCTGTCACCGGCACCGGCCTGGCCGAGCAGCATCACCAGCCCCCCCGCCCCACCGGCGCCCATGAAGGCCAGCAACATCAACTGCCCCGGCTGGCTCGCCCCCAGCACGGCCACGCCAAGGATCACCGCCAATGCCGCACCGCCGTTGACCCCCAGCAGCCCAGGTTCGGCAAGCGGGTTGCGCGTCAGCGCCTGCATCAGCGTGCCGGCGGCGCCCAGCGCCAGGCCGGCGAGCAACGCCACCACGGTGCGCGGAACGCGCAGTTCCCGCACGATCAAGTGCGCGTCATTGTGCGGGTCGGGGTGCAGCAACGCATCGAGCACCACCGCTGGCGCCACGTGCTGCGAGCCCACCAACAGGCTGGCCAGCACCGCCAGCAGCAACAGCAGCAGCGCCAGCAGCAACCCTCGGCCAGCGGGGCGGCGAACAAGCATCAGCGCCAGTGCAGGCAGGCGGCTGCTCATGGCTTGGCGAAGTAACCGGCCACGGTGTCGAGCATCTGCCGCCCGGAGTAGTAGTCGATGCGGAACGAACTGGGCCCCAGCGGATACACCCGCTGGTTGCGCACGGCCGCCAGGTTGGCCAGCACCGGGTCGTCACGGAAGGCCTGGGCGTCGTGGGCATCGGCACTGAGCAGGAACACATCGGCGTCACCAATGGCCGCCGCCAGGTTTTCCCGGGAGATGAACTGGAACTCGGTGGCGCGAATCACCTGCCCCGCCATCGCCTCGGGCAACTCGCGGACCTGGAAGCCCAAAGCCGTGAGCAGCCGCGCCTGGGGGCTGATGGTGCGGCCAATGGAGTAGCTGCCACCGATGTTGTAACCCACCAGCACCGCCGGGCGCGGCGAAGGCTGCAGGCGCGCAGCGGTGGCCTGGGTGTAGTCGTCAAAACGCTGGATCACGGCCTTGGCCTGCTGCTGAAGGCCGGTACGCTCGCCAAGCTCGGTGGCCAGCGCCTGCCACGACTGGTTGGAGTAGTTGACCACCACCGTGTCGATGCCTTGGGCCTTGAGCTCGGCCAGGTGCGGCGCGGCGCTGTCGGCACCGGTGGCCGACACCACCAGCAGGTCAGGCGCGCTGGCCACCACCGCCTCGATATCGAACTGCAGGTTGCGGTACAGCACCTGCACGTCGCGCTGGTCGGCAACTGCCGCCCACTGCGAGAAAAAGCCCTTGTCGTCGGTAAGGCGGCTGGGCGCGGCGGCGGCACTGGCCACCAGCGGCGCGTCCATCGCCAGCAGGATGCCGGTGACGCTGGGCGTGGTGGAGACGATGCGCGGCGCGGCGCTCACCAGTTGCGCTGCAACCAGCAACACAGTGGCCGCAGCCAGGGCTGCGCAAGATCGGTAGGGCTTCATCGGCAACATCTCTTGGGAAGGCGAAGGTGCGCATGATAATACTTCTCATGCAAACAATTCCATCATGTAGAATGCATTCCGAAAATCTTGCCCCGCCAAGGACCCACCATGACCGCTCGCCTGCACGCCCACGCCCTGACCCTGCGCCGCGACCAGCGCACGCTTTCCCAGGACCTGTCGCTGGACATCGAAGACGGCGCCTTCACCGTGATCATCGGCCCCAACGCCTGCGGCAAATCCACCTTGCTGGCAGCGCTGGCACGCCTGCTCGTGCCCAGTGCCGGGCACGTGCTGCTCGACGGCCAGGACATCCAGCAGCGCCCAGCCAAGGATGTAGCCCGGCGCCTGGCGCTGCTGCCGCAAAGCGCCAGCGCCCCCGATGGCATCAGCGTGGGCGAGCTGGTGGCGCGGGGCCGCTACCCGCACCAGAGCCTGTGGCGGCAGTGGTCGGCCGACGACGAGCAGGCGGTGCAACGGGCCATGCACGCCACCGGCATCGAGGCCCTGGCCGAACGCCCGGTGCAGGCGCTGTCCGGCGGCCAGCGCCAGCGGGTGTGGATTGCCATGGCCCTGGCCCAGGACACGCCGATCCTGCTGCTGGACGAACCGACCACCTACCTGGACATCGCCCACCAGTTCGAGCTGCTGGAACTGCTGCGTGAGCTCAACCGGCAAGGCCGCACCATCGTCGCCGTGCTGCACGACCTGAACCAGGCCTGCCGCTACGCCAGCCACCTGGTGGCGATGCGCGACGGCGCGATCATCGCCCAGGGTAAGCCTGCGCAGATCTTCACCGAAGCGCTGGTGCAGCAGGTGTTCGGCCTTTCGGCCCTGATCGTCCCCGACCCCATCACCGGCACGCCGATGCTGGTGCCGCGCGGGCAACCGGCCAGCGCCTGAGCCGCCCTAGGCCGGCAACACCGGCGCCGGGGCCCCCAGCATGCGGCCACCGGTGGCCTGGTTGACCTGGGCGGCCTGGTGGAACAGCGCCTGGCGGTCCTCGGCGCTGCGCAGTTGGCCAAGGTCGGTGACGGTGGTCATCACGCAGACAATTTCCTGCTGGGCATCGAACACCGGCGCCGCCTGGCCGGTGACGTTCGACAGCAGGTGGCTGGTGAGCTCAGCCCAGCAATGCTCACGAATCTGCTCCAGCACCTGGGCAGCCGGTGGCGTGCCGCGAAAATGCGCCGGCTGCAGCTTGCGCGCGGCATCGATGGTGGCCTTGGGCAGGAAGGCCTGGAACACCAGGCCACAGGCCGTGTTGTCGATCGGCAGGATATCGCCCAGGGCCAAGGGGTTGATCGAGAAGTAGGCGCTGCGGTACCAGCGCACCAGGGTCGGGCCTCGGTCGGTCCAGATCGCCACGCCACCGCTGGCCGCATGCTGCTGGGAAAGCGCCTTCATGTGGCGGGCGGCAATCTCCACTGCATCCACCCGCTTCAACGCGCCAATGCCAATGCTCAGCGCTGCCGGGCCCAGGTCGTACAGCCCGGTGGCCGGGTCCTGCTGGGCCAACCCTTCCTTGACCAGGCTCTGCAGGTAGCGGTGCGCCGTGGAGCCGCCGGTTGCGGTGCGGCGCGCCACCTCGCCCAGGCTCAGCTCACTTTGCGCATTGGCCAGCACATTGAGGAAGCGGGCGGCAATCGACACCGACTGAATGGTGCCGGAACGCTTTTCGCCCGGGCTCTCCGGCGCCTCGTCGGCGGGGGACTGCAAAGTGTTCAACGGGCTATCTCCTCAGTTCTGATTGTTCGGCCGGGCGGCGGGCGCGGCGCCCCCATCATACCGCCAGCACCCATCGCCTGGCGCGCCGCGCGGTTCAATTCGAACAGATATACCACAATGAGGAACATATTCTTTATTGCGGAATGCGATATCACCGTGATACCTTGCGCCGCAAACGAGGATCGTTCTCATTTGGAGGTTGTCTTGAAGTACCCTGCGCAACGCTCGTTAGGCCACGGATTCGGAGTTCTGACCCTGTCCACCCTGCTCGCCAGCCCCACCGCCCTGGCCGACCAGGCAGCCGCCGCCGGCAACCAGCAATACGTGCTGGACGCCGTGGTCGTGACCGGTGAAAAAGTGCAACGCGACCTCAGGAACACCGCCTCGTCGGTGTCGGTGAAGAACGCCAACGAGATCGACCGCCTCAAAACCGGCGACGCCTCGGTGCACGAAGTGCTCAACGATGTGCCCAACGTGCTCTACACCGACACGGTCGGCGCGCCGATCATCCGTGGCCAGGACACCCAGGGCCCGAACAACGGTGCCAACGTGTTCTGGGGCGGCACGGTGCCCCGCGCCACCATCAACCTCGACGGGCACTACCTGAACTACAACGAGATGTACTTCGGCGCTCCCTCGGTGTGGGATGTCGACAGCATCGAGGTGTACCGCGGCCCGCAAACCACCAGCCAGGGTGCCAACGCCATTGCCGGGGCCATCGTGGTCAAGACCAAGGACCCGACCTTCACCCCCGAGGCGGCCTACCAGGCAGAGCTTGGCAGTTACCATTCGCGCCGCAGTTCGTTGGCCGTGTCCGGGCCGCTGAGCGAGGATGTGGCCGGCCGCCTGGCGCTGGACTACTCGGCGCGCGACACCTTCATCGACTACACCAACCGCTCGTTCGCCAGCCACAACACCGACCAGGACTTCCGCTCGCTGAACCTGCGCGGCAAGCTGCTGTGGCTGCCCAGTTCGGTCAGTGGCCTGGGCGTGAAGTACACCTTCGCCCACGGCGATTCCAACCGCCCCACCCAGGAAGCAGCCTCGCGCCCCTTCCACGACCTGGACCACACCGGCGCCACCATGCCCAGCTGGCACCAGCAGAGCAACACCCACATCGTCGATGTGGACTACGACCTGGACAACGGCATCAAGCTGTTCAACCAGACGCAGTACTCGTTATCCAACGTGCACCGGGTGATCGGCGTGGCCAACGGCGGCGACGCCGATATCCGGCAGAAGAACTATTCCAACGAAACCCGCCTCACCTTCGGCGAACAGCAAGACACCCTCAGCGGCATGGCCGGGCTGTACCTGGCACGCACCGACTCCGACGAAATCCTCTACTACAGCGGTATTTCCGATTTCGACGACAGCAAGCGCAACCTGGGGGTGTTCGGTGAGCTGAACTACCGCCTCAACGACCGCTGGACGCTCACCACCGCCCTGCGCTTCCAGCAAGACCAGATCCGCCGCAGCGGCACCTCGCCGTTCGCCAGTGGCGGGCTGGACTACGACAAAACCTTCTCGGCCTTCCTGCCCAAGGTGTCGCTGGCCTACGCCCTGACCCCCGAATGGACCCTTGGCGGTATGGTCAGCCGTGGCTATAACCCAGGTGGTGTGTCGCTGAACCTGAGCAGCAAGCGCTTCGAAAGCTTCGACGACGAGCGCATCTGGAACTACGAGCTGTTCGCCCGTTCCAGCCTGCTGGACGACCGCCTGCACCTGAACGGCAACCTGTTCTACATGGACATGCAAGATGCCCAGTACAACATTCCGGTGGTGCTCGCCTCGGGGCTGACCCAGTCCTATACCATTAACGCCGAAAAAGCCCATGCCTATGGCCTGGAACTGTCGGCCGACTACCGCGTGCTGGACAACCTCACCCTCAAGGCCAGCGCCGGCGCGCTGAAAACCCGTATCGACAGCATCGATGCCAACAGCAGCTACGCCCACAACGAGTTCGCCCGCTCGCCGGGCTATACCGTGAGCTTCGGCGCCAGCTGGGACATCACCGACCGCCTCAACGTCAATGCCCAGGTACGCCACATCGACGGTTACTACTCGGACGTGGCCAACACCCGCAGCTATTCGGTGGATGGCTACACCCTCACCGACGCGCGCATGAGCTACCGCTTCAGCCAGCAAGTGGAGCTGTACACCTACGTGAAGAACGTGTTCGACCAGCGTACCCCCACCTACATGCAGACCAACCGCGGCATTGGCGGCATCGAGGCCAGCATGACCGAACCGCGCATGCTGGGCGTGGGCGTGAAAGGTACGTTCTAACTGGCTACACGTTGTGAAGCCCTGGCCGGCACCCACCGGCCAGCCTGATTTCTGGAGACCCTGATGACCCCTCGAAACGGCCTGCACATCGGCATGTCACTCGCCCCCACCTGGCTCAGCGGCGAAGGCTGGCGCCGCCCCGACAGCCGGGTGGAAACCCTGTTCGGCAGCGACTTCGCCCTGGATATCGCCCGCCGCTCGGAAGCGGCGCACCTGGACTTCGTGTTCCGCCCGGATGTCAGCTGCGTGGTGGCCGACGCCCTGGAAAGCGGCTCGGGGTTCACCAGCCTCGACCCTACCCTGCTGCTGGCCGCGCTTACCCGCGGAACCTCGCGCATCGGCCTGGTGACGACCATTTCCACCACGTTCTTCCCGCCCTACCTGGTGGCGCGCCAGCTGCAGTCGTTGAACTGGCTGAGCCAGGGCCGGGTTGGCTGGAACATCGTTACGGCCTTGCAAGGGCACGAGAATTTCGGCCTGGCGGCCATGCCCAGTGCCGAGGAGCGCTACGCCCGCGCGGCGGAGTTCACCGAGGTGGTGCAACGCCTGTGGCGCAGCTTCCCGCAGCAGGCCCTGCTGATCGACCGGGCCAATGGCCGCTACGCCGACCCTGCGCAGGTGCAGGCCATTGCCCATGAGGGGGATTTCCACAAGGTGCAGGGGCCGCTCAACCTGCCTGAGCAGGGCGCACGCATTCCGCTGATTCAGGCAGGTGCGTCCGACAGCGGCCGCGATTTCGCCGCCCGGGTGGCCGACATCGTCTTCGCCCCCACCCCCGACCAGGAAGCCGCCGCGGAGCTGCGCCGCGACCTCAGCCGGCGCGCCGAGCGCCATGGCCGCAACGCCGCCGACATCCGCTTGCTGCCGGGCCTGAGCCTGTTCCTGGCCGGCACCCGCGAAGAGGCCCGCGAGCTGTTCATGGCCACCCATGCGCGGGTGGATGTGGCGCGCAAGCATGCCTCGATCAAGCAGATGACCGGCCTGGACCTGGCCACCTGGCCGAGCGACCGCCGCATTCACGCCAGCGACCTGCCGCCGCTGCAGCTGCAACCGGGCGCCAGCCGCACCCATGTGGGCCTGCTCCGGCGCCTGATCGAACGCGAGTCGCTGTTGCCCAGCGAGCTGCTGATGCGCCCGGAAGTGCTGTCGGCGGCGCACTGGCAGGTGATCGGGACGGTTGACGATGCGGTCGACGAGATTGCCGACTGGGCCGAGGCCGGAGTGATGGATGGCTTTATCGCCGCGCCCGGTGGGTCGTTTGGGTCGGTGTACCGTTTTCTGGATGAGGTGGTGCCGCGGCTGGTGGAGCGCGGGCTGTTCCGCGCGCGGTACCAGGGCAGTACCTTTGCGGAGCATTTGCGGCGATATTAAGGGCTTGCCGGAGCGGATGACGCCATCGCGTCACCCTCCCGTAGGAGCGAGCGCAGCTCGCGATGCGCCGCCAAGCGGCGCTCGTTGCCGCAAACGCCACCTACCTGCGTTTCAAAATCCCCATATGCGCATCATCCATCAACGCTTTAGCCATCTCACACAGATAATGCGAGGCCCACACCAGCGCGGGTTCATCATCCATCACGCCAATAAACGAGGTACGCCGCGCGCAGTCCATCAACACCGAGGCCTGCTCCATGGCGTGGTTGCTGCAATTGCCGGGTTCCACCCGGAACAGGCGCTTGCCTTCGACCACACCGGGCACGCAGGTGGCCGAGCCCACGGTGAAGCCAAGCCTGCCGGTTTCTTCAGGGAGTTCCTTGTCCATCTTCAATCCTCATTCTACCCCGCCCCTGTAGGAGCGGACTTGCCCCGCGAATGCGATAGCCCAGGCAACCAAGCCACAAAGCCATCACCCAAACGCTCAAGCGCCTCAGTGCAACGAGCGCACCTGCCGGGGCTGCTTGATTTGCACCTGCGCAATCGCCGATTCCAGCAGCGTACGCACCGCCTCCAATTCATGGATCACGGCCTGGGTCATGAGGGCTGCAGGTGACTTGGGCAGCGTGGCGACGGCCTGATGGGCCACGGCCAGGCCGCAGAACACGTATTCGCAGGCCTCGATCAGGGTATCTTCGAGGTAATGCGAGGTATCGGGGGTGGAGGGTGGATCGGGGACTATTTTAAGCATGGCGAATCTCTTCGAATTAAGCTGAAAGGATCGCCACTCGCTCACTTGCAGATGATTGGGTGGCGGCTACGTACAGGCCTGCAAGACCGGGTTAACTCGAAGACAAAACCCCGGTTGGTCCGAAGACCACCCGTACGTAACCACCATAAAATGCAGCCGGACGCTGAGCGCCTTTGCTGAGTGATGGCATCTTCAAGCTAACCTCGGGCTTGCAGACCCGGCCGTTGAATTTGCAACGGCCCCGCCAGCCTAGGGAGCTGAATCCCCCACCGCAATGCCCCAAAGGCTGATTCAGAACCGTCCTACAAACCAGCGGTAAAATCTGTTTCTACATATGTAGAAATCGCCAAATTCGCCACCTCTGTAAAATTTGGTTAAGACTTTTTCCATGCTTCGTTAACGGTATTTTCACGTACCGCCCTCTAGCGTCACAGCCTTTCCGGCAGCCCGCCTTTTGGCTGCCGCCATGGTTCAATGAGGCACACGTGGCAAACACCGCATCCCCATCCACGCCCAAGCGCGTGGACTGGGCCGGCCTGGGCTGGCTCCTGCTGTTCTTCTGGTACTTCTCCGGCGTCACCCAGGCGCTTCTGCTGGTCAGCGGCACCACCGGTTTCGCCGGTTTCCGTGACGCCTTCTTCCTCAGCACACTGTGGCTGGTGCCGGTACTGCTGCTGCCCCGCTTCACCCGTAGCACGGCCGCCGTCATCGGCCTGGTGCTGTGGGCTGCCTCGTTGGTAGGCCTGAGCTACTTCGGCATCTACCGCCAAGAGTTCTCGCAAAGCGTCATCTTCGTGATGTTCGAGTCGAACACCGCCGAAGCCGGTGAATATTTCAGCCAGTATTTCAGCGTGGGCCTGATGCTCGGCCTGCTGGCCTATACAGCCGTCGCCGTGCTGCTGTGGACGCGCATCCGCCCGGTCACCCTGCGCCTGCGCAGCCGCATCCCGGTTGCCGTGTTGCTGCTGGCCCTGAACCTGGTGCTGCCGTTCTACAAGCAAATGGTCACCCAGGAACGCAACTTCACCGACGCTGCGGAAAAAGTGCAGCAACGCATGGAGCCTGCCGTGCCGTGGCAACTGGTGGTGGGCTACCGCCAGTACCGCCAGCAACTGGACAACATGCAGAACCTGCTGGCCCAGAACGCCGCCCTGCCGCCGCTGCAAAACCTTCAGGACAGCAGCGGCCAGGCCCCGCGCACCCTGGTGCTGGTGCTCGGTGAATCGACCACCCGCGAGCACATGCACCTGTACGGCTACAACCGCGACACCACGCCAAACCTCGACGCCCTGGCCGCCGACAAGAACCTGACCGTGTTCCAGAACGTGGTTACCCCGCGCCCCTACACCATCGAGGTGATGCAGCAGATTCTCACCTTCGGCGACGAGGAGCACCCCGACCGCTTCCTCACCGAGCCGTCGCTGATGAACCTGATGAAACAGGCTGGCTACAAGACCTTCTGGATCACCAACCAGCAGACCATGACCAAGCGCAACACCATGCTCACCACGTTCTCGCAGCAGACCGACGAGCAGGTGTACCTGAACAACCAGCGCAACCAGAACGCCAGCCAATACGACGAAGTGGTGCTGCCACCGTTCGAGAAGGCCCTGCAGGACCCTGCGCCGAAGAAGTTCATCATCGTCCACCTGCTGGGCACGCACATGGACTACCGCTACCGCTACCCGGACACCTACCAGCACTTCACCGACCGCCAGGGCGCGCCAGCGGCACTGACCGACGACCAGGTTGAAACCTACAACTTCTACGACAACGCCGTGCGCTACAACGACTTCGTGGTGTCGAGCCTGATCAAGCGGTATTCCGCGACCACCCCCAACGGCTTCCTGCTGTACCTGTCCGACCATGGCGAGGACGTGTACAGCTCCGGCAACCACGACCGCCTGGGCCGCAACGAAGGCGCCCCGACCCGGCCGATGTACACCGTGCCCTTCCTGCTGTGGACCTCGCCAAGCTGGCAAGCCGAGCATCCACGGGACCTGCAGGCCATGGCCAAGCGCCCCTACAGCAGCGCCCACCTGATCCACACCCTGTCGGACCTGGCCGGCTTGAGCTACACCCAGTACGAACCGGCCAAGAGCCTGGTCAACGCCCAGTTCACCGAGGCCACCCGGTGGATTGGCGACCCGTACCGCAAAGACGGTCTGCATGCCTTCGACCTGCTGCCGCAGGACACCCCAGCGCCGGCGCCGCAGCAGGTTGCCAGCAGCCAGCAGTAGCCGCCGCACAGGCGCCCCAAAAGGCCGACAGGGCAAGGTCCAAGACCCTGCCCTCGGCCTTTTTTCATTCGCCTGATGCCCAAGTGCCACACACCTCAAGCAAGCAGCTTTAATGAAACCTGTAACCGCCTTTGAAATGACCGAGGGGTAACACGCCATGGGCGAACTCGAAGCACTCAACCGTACCCTTTACCTGCTGATCAATGGCAACGCGGACACCCCGCACGGCCTGGTGCAGTTCGCCATCGCCATCGGTGCGGGCCTGATGTACCTGCTCCCGGTATTGCTGCTGGGCCTGTGGCTATGGGGCAGCCATGGGCAGCGCAGCCTGGTGCTGAAAGCGGCCCTGGTCACGTTAATCGCGCTGTTTGCCAACCTGGCCATCGGCACAATCTGGCCCCATCCAAGGCCGTTCATGCTGGGCCTGGGGCACGCTTGGATGGCCCACGCCGCCAACGCCTCGTTCCCAAGCGACCACATGACCATTTTCACCTGCATCGGCTTGACCCTCCTGCTGGGCGGCGTCGCGGGCTGGGGCGTGGTCGTGTTGCTGGCTGGGCTGGGGGTTGCCTGGGCACGGGTGTTTCTTGGCGTGCACTTTCCACTCGATATGCTGGGGGCGGTGGTGGTTTCGCTGCTGGTGTATGCGGCGTTTACGCCGGTTTGGGGACGGATTGGCTTGCCGGTGACCGGGGTCGTGGAGCGGCTTTACCGTAGCCTGATGGCGAGGCCGATCAAGGCGGGTTGGTTGCGGGGTTAAGTGCTCGTCGACTGTGAACGGCCGCACCCAGTAACTGCCGTTATGCTGCTCCGCACCGGGCCAGCTCAGCACCTCGCAGCCCCCACAGATGCTTGCTGGTCTCAAGCAGCGTGGGCAGGCATGCCCGGCGCAGGCACGCGTCGGTGACAGAGTCGCGCATTCACCCCATACACTGTATATAAGAACAGCCCTGCGCAAGATGAGCTGTTCAGCCAATTTTTGGTTGATGTGCAAAATCAGAATTTTGGGCTTGGTTCGCGGTGCGGACGTCTATAGCATGGCCTGCGCACTACGGCGCAACCGAGGTATTGACCCTCGTTTCCAGCAGGCGGGCACGCTGCGTATAGCTATGCCATGAGATTGTATCAGGTCCCGTCGGTTGCGTTATTAGTACCACTTTATACTTTTCTGTTATCCACCGAGAGGGAGCTTATGTACAACGTGGCGAAGCGCTTAGCCGGAAGCGGGCCAGGCTTAAAGTACAGCCGAGATTTTCAGCCTTCAGAAGGGCGAAGCAATGCATAACAAATCAGAAAACAAAGTCAGTCACTTTGTATTGGGCGCCTGCATTCTCCTGTTTCTTATATTCAAGTTCTCGCGCTACATTCAAACCAGTAGCTTTGACCTTGTTCAGCATCTTCTGCTAGTAGACGAACTGTCGAGGCACGCCAGGGTTCTACCTGAGGCATTTGACAGAATTGGTGCAATGGCACTCTACCCACCTGTTTCTCATTGGCTTGCAACCCTCGTCGGATGGGTGGGTGGCTCAGGACTTGTCGGCATATCTATTGTGTCGATCATTGCTGTTTTCTTGTGCTACATACTGATAGTCTGCCTATTGGAGATCAAGTCAGCCGCGCGAATCATTGCAGCTTCAGCCGTGTTCTCAGCCCTGATGCTAACCCATTCATTGGTGGGCTGGGAGATAGTTGTAAACTATTTCTACCCACAACTCGTTGCAGATGTCGTCTATTTTGGCGTCCTGCTTTGGGTACTGAAAAATCGGCAGAACTGGCAACAGACCGTGGCTTTCTTGCTGGCCGGCTATGTCACCATGTGGATTCAGCCATTAGTCGCTGTTCATGTACTGGCGTCTGGCTGCGCGCTCATGACCTTCCTGCTTTGGAATCGCTGGAGCGAGGGTAAGCGAATCCGACTGGAAAGCGCTGCGAATCTCTTCGTGATCGTCGTTGGCGCTGCTGTGATCGTGTTTACTAATCCAGCACTCAAGGTGATGCGTCAGATTTCGGCAAATGATGGATATTTGGTTTTCGGCTACCCTGCGGCCGTGCCCGTTGCCTTCCTTTGCGGCCTTATTGGCGCGTGGAGCTTGCGCAACTATTGGAAAAACAAAGGCGACTATGCCGATCTTATTATAGGGTCAGCGACGCTCGCAGCAGTCGGCTTGGTTTTCATTCAGTACGCGCTGCTAAAGCTGCATGGCGATGGGTCTGATTACGCCATCAAGAAACACATGTTCATTGTCGTAACGCTTGGCATGATGAACGTGATCAGACTGCTAACCCCAGCTACTAATAAACACACCCGAAACATCCCTACAAGCTTGGTAGCTCCACTCTTGGCAGGCGTGGCTTCCGTATTTGCTTTGCAGGGTTTCACCACACGTGTAGCCCCGATTGTAGATGCTCTATCCTACGCCAACAACATGGCAGAGTATCAACTCCCTGACTTCGAGCCTGGAAACTTGATCTACGACGATGGATCGCTCCCCCTGATGGGCAACGTGATGGTAACGCTCACAGCATTCCAGCACCCATTCAATGATCGCGCAATTTCCTGGCTTCGCGGCGCCCCCATTAAAGCTGGGGCAGAACTTGTAATGATCCCGAGAACTTCCAATGTTGATACAGCTTGCAACTCCAAAGTCTCAGAGACCAGAAACTTTGTAGTTGTAAGACAGTCCTGCCTCAGCAATTACATACCTGGCTACGAACTCACATTCCGTCCTGGTGGAAGCGCTTGGCAATACACTACCGATGGCTGGGGCGGAGCGGAGGCGTGGGGCGCGTGGTCGCTCGGTGATACGGGTGGTGCTCTCAAGCTTCAGTTGCCAAACGCCTCGTACACGCTTGAAGTCGATGGCATGGCATACCTAACGCCACAGCATCCGGAACAGACCATCATAGTGGAGGCAAATGGCACTGAAATCGCCCAATGGACATTCGACCAAGGCTCGCCAAGTGGCACAAGATCAGCGGCGATACCGAAAAATCTCACCGCTGATGGCTCGGTCCAGCTTGTGTTCAAAGCTCCCGGCTCGGTGTCTCCACAACAGCTTGGCCAATCCGCAGACGCCAGAGTCCTTGGGCTTGGCGTGAGCAAATTGACTGTGCGCACTGCCCCATAGGGAATAGCTAACTTAGGGTGCGCCAAGCTCAAGCTTGGCGCGACCCATATGTTATTGCCCAGCTTGGCTGATGCCACAGGGAAGCAAGCTAACGCCTTCACATCATCGGTACTGCCAACCATCACAGTTTCAGACGGGAGTTGCGCCAGATTGATAGACTATACCCATTCCGAATCCCCATCCGCTCCGCCCCGCCGAGCCTGGTACCCTAAACGTGTCTCAAATGCCCCAAGCCTCCGCTACACCTCCAGCCTTGCAGCGCCCTGATCCCTCACGGCGTTTCTCCGTTGCGCCTATGATGGATTGGACAGATAGGCATTGCAGATTTTTCCTACGCCTCCTGTCCAAACAAACCCTGCTCTACACCGAAATGGTCACCACCGGCGCCCTGCTGCACAACGACGCCCACCGTTTCCTGCGCCACGACGTTTCCGAGCACCCGCTGGCCCTGCAGCTGGGCGGCAGCGTGCCGGCGGACCTGGCGGCCTGTGCCAAGCTAGCCGAAGAAGCGGGCTACGACGAGGTGAACCTGAACGTCGGCTGCCCGAGCGACCGGGTGCAGAACAACATGATCGGCGCCTGCCTGATGGCCCACCCGGCGTTGGTGGCCGATTGCGTGAAGGCCATGCAGGATGCGGTGTCAACGCCGGTGACGGTAAAGCACCGCATCGGCATCAATGGCCGTGACAGCTACGCCGAACTGTGCGACTTCGTCGGCCAGGTACGCGAGGCTGGGTGCCGGAGCTTTACCGTGCATGCGCGGATCGCGATTCTGGAAGGGCTGTCGCCCAAGGAGAACCGCGAGATTCCCCCGCTGCGCTATGACGTGGCGGCGCAATTGAAAGCAGACTTCCCGGACCTTGAGATCGTGCTCAATGGCGGGATCAAGACGCTGGCCGAGTGCCAGGGGCACCTTGAAACCTTCGATGGCGTGATGCTGGGGCGTGAGGCGTATCACAACCCTTACCTGTTGGCCGAGGTGGACCAGCAGCTGTTCGGCAGTGCCGCGCCGGTGGTCAGCCGTAGCGAGGCGCTGGAGCAGTTGCGGCCCTATATCGTGGCGCATATGGAAAGCGGGGGCGCGATGCACCATATCACCCGGCATATCCTCGGGCTGGGGCAAGGGTTCCCGGGGGCGCGGCGGTTCCGGCAGTTGTTGTCGGCGGATATTCACAAGGCGGCGCAGCCGCTGCAGGTGTTCGACCAGGCGGCGGAGTTGATGCAGGGGCGGTGAAATCAGGCGGGTGAACACCGCGTCGCCTGCTACCACAGAGAATCGCGTTTTCACCCGTTGACGGTGGACCTGGTAGGAGCGAGCGTAGCTCGCGATGGGCTGCAAAGCAGCCCCGGCGTCATATGCCGCGAAGCTGAAAACCCGGGGCCGCTGCGCGCCCCATCGCGAGCTATGCTCGCTCCTACCCGTTCATCGGCGCAAACCCGTGGGATCGTGCAGCCCGCCTACGGGATAGCCCAAGGGAACCTCGCCCCCCGTGCTGACTCGAATCATCACCGTCGGCAACCCCTGCGCCCTCTTGAGCACCTGCCAGGCCTCGGGTAATGTCGAGTAAATGCACAGGACAGAGCACGCCATGACCTCCAAGCTGGAACAACTCAAGCAGTTCACCACCGTGGTCGCCGACACCGGGGACCTGGACGCCATCACCCGCCTGAAACCGGTCGATGCCACCACCAACCCGTCGCTGCTGCTCAAGGCTGCCGCCATGCCGGGTTACGCCGACCTGCTCAAGCAGGTCAAGGCCGATGCCAAGGGCAATGTGGACCTGGCCTGCGACACCTTCGCCGTGGCTGTGGGCGCGGGGATTCTCAAGGTCATTCCAGGGCGTATTTCCACCGAAGTGGATGCCCGCCTGTCGTTCGACGAGCCAGCGCTGCTGAACAAGGCCCGCCAGCTCATCGCCCTGTACGAAGCCGCCGGCATTTCCAAAGACCGCGTGCTGATCAAGCTGGCCTCCACCTGGGAAGGCATCCGCGCCGCCGAGAAGCTGGAGAAGGAAGGTATCCAGACCAACCTCACCCTGCTGTTCTCCTTCGCCCAGGCCCAGGCCTGTGCCGATGCCGGGGTGTTCCTGATTTCACCGTTCGTCGGCCGCATCTATGACTGGTACAAGAAAAGCACCGGGCAGGAATACGTGGGTGCCGAAGACCCAGGCGTGCAGTCGGTAACGCGCATCTACAACTACTACAAGGCCAATGGCTACAACACCGTGGTCATGGGCGCCAGCTTCCGCAACCTCGGCCAGATCGAACAACTGGCCGGCTGCGACCGCCTGACCATCAGCCCCGACCTGCTGGACAAGCTGGGCAGCGACCAGGGCGAATTGCCGCGTATCCTCAAGCCGGGCAATGCCGGTGAGGCCAAGCAGGTACTGAACGAAAGCCAGTTCCGTTGGGCAATGAACGAAGATGCCATGGGCACCGAGAAACTGGCCGAAGGTATTCGCCAGTTTGCCCGCGACCAGGAGAAGCTTGAGAAGCTGATGGCTGAAAAGGCCTGATACATATTGGGTTTGCCAGGCGGGCGGGGAATGTTCAGCATTTTCCGCCCGTTTTGTTTTGTGCAGGTTTTGTGATGCAGTGAATTCGCGGGCCACCTCGCGGGTAAACCCGCTCCCACAGGGTGCTGCGCAGTGTTCGAAAACGGCGCAGGCCCGCCTAGCCTTTCGAGCTGTCGATGACCGTCATCCCTCCGTTGCCCCTCGTACTCGCAGGCCCCGTCCTGCGCCGGCTGGAACCGCAAAGGCTGGCCATTTGGCTGGTTGGCAGCCAGCCCCTGCAGCCTGAATTCATCTTCAACGGCGCCGTTAAGGTCGACTGCCAGGTGGTCCCGGTGGGCAAGCACGCCTTCATCCACCTGCTGGACATCCACTTTGCCGCGCCCTTGCCAGTCAACGTCGAGCTGGCTTACGACCTGCTGATCGAGGGCCAAGGCATCGCCGGCTGGGCAGCGCACCTGCTCTACCCCGGCCAGGCGCGCCCGAACTTCGTATTGCGCGAGCGCCTGGACCAATTGCTCCACGGCTCCTGCCGCAAGCCACACCACCCCGCCGCCGATGGCCTGCTCTGCGCCGACCGCCTGCTGCAGGCCTGCCAGCGCCCAGAGCAGCGCCCCGCCGTGCTGCTGATGACCGGCGACCAGGTGTATGCCGACGACGTCGCCGGCCCAATGCTGCGCGCCATCCATGGGTTGATCGAGCGCCTGGGGCTGTTCGACGAGGCCCTGGACGGCGCCGTGGTCGCCTGCAGCCAGGCGCTCTACCACCACCCGGCCAGCTACTACCGCCGCGCCGACCTGCTGCCCACCCACGCCGGCAACGACACCCTGCGCGAGCGCTTTTTCGCCGGCAAGCGCAAACCGATCTTCTCCTCCAGCAACGCCGACAACCACTTGGTGACCTTCGCCGAGGTCATGGCCATGTACTTGCTGGTGTGGTCGCCAGTGCCCTGGCGCCTGGTGAACCTGCACATGCCAGCCGGCCTGAGCCACCACCACCAAGCCCGCTACCGCGAAGAACTGCCGCTGATCGAGGCATTTGCCGCCAACCTTGGCCAGGTAGCGCGGGCGATGGCCCACCTGCCCTGCCTGATGATCTTTGACGACCACGATATTACCGATGACTGGAACCTCTCGGCCCAGTGGGAAGAAACGGCCTACGGCCACCCCTTCTCGCGACGCATCATCGGCAATGCGCTGCTTGGCTACCTGCTGTGCCAGGCCTGGGGCAACGACCCGGACGGTTGCAATGGCCTGGTCGAGCAGTGCCAGGCAGTGCCCCGGCAACAGGACGAACTGATCGGTGAGCTGCTGCGTTTCCAGGGCTGGCAATTCAACCTGCCCACCGAGCCGCCGCTGCTGGTACTGGACACCCGCACACGCCGCTGGCGCAGCGAAAGCGACCTGGGCAAGCCCTCCGGCCTGCTGGACTGGGAGGCGCTGTGCGAACTGCAGCAGGCGCTGCTCGACCACCCGTCAGCGGTGATCGTGTCACCGGCGCCGCTGTTTGGCGTGAAGCTGATCGAAGCGGTGCAGAAGCTGTTCAGCTGGCTGGGCTACCCGCTGCTGGTGGACGCCGAGAACTGGATGGCCCACCGCGGTGCGGCGCAGGTGATCCTGAACATCTTCCGCCACTCGCGCACGCCGGGGCACTACGTGATCCTGTCGGGCGATGTGCACTACTCGTTCGTCTACGAGGTACTGATTCGCCACCGCCAGCGCAGCCCGCATTTGTGGCAGGTGACCAGCAGCGGTATCAAGAACGAATTCCCCCGGCGCTTGCTGGATGTACTGGACCGGCTCAACCGCTGGCTGTATGCCCCGCGCTCGCCGCTGAACTGGTTTACCAAGCGGCGCCAGATGCAGGTGACGCCGCGCACACCCAGCCGCAGCAAGGCCGGCGAGCGGTTGTGGAACGGTGCGGGGTTGGGGCAGGTGTTCTTCGATGAGCAAGGGCGCCCGGTGCGGGTGTTTCAGCTAAGTGCCGATGGCAGCGAAGCGGCCGAGTTTGCGCGCCGCAAATGAAAAATCGGGATGACCGCCTTTAGCCTTACCGGCCTCTTCGCGGGCAAGCCCGCTCCTACAAAAGGCTCGGGGGCGGCAAAATCGATGTGGGAGCGGGCTTGCCCGCGAAGAGGCCCGTACAGGCCACCGCTCAGGTGCGCTCCAGGGCGCTCACCAGGTCGTGGAAGGCTTCACGGTTGGAATCGTTGAGGCCCATGAGGATCTTATGCGCTTCCAGCACCTTCGAGCGCACCACATCTTCGTTCTGGTCCTGGGACGGCAGGTCGGTCAGGCATTCGGTGCACGGCACCGGGCGGTCGACGATGTTGAATACCTGGTCGAAGCCCATGGACTGCAACAGCCGCGAAATGTCCGGGTTGGTGGTGACCACGGTCGGCAACAGGCCCACCTTCTGCCGCGACAGGATCGACAGCTTGGCCAGCAGGCCCAGCGTGGTGCTGTCGATGCTTTCGGTTTCGGTCAGGTCGATGACGATGGCCGAGAAGTTCAGCGCGGTGAAAATCTTCTCGATCGTCGCATCCAGCGCCGAACACAGGGTCAGGCGCACTTCACCGACGAATTTCAGTACGAAGGTACCGCTCTGCTCGGCGAACTGGATTCTACCGGTACTCATTGAAGGTTCCTGCTCAACACCAATAGGGCGATATCATCCGGCATCTCCCCAAGCGTAGCCAATCCAAATCGTTGGCGCAGCCCATCCAGGCTACCCCCTGCTGCTTTGACGATATCCGGCAAGGCAGCTTCTTTATCTTTGAGCGTATCCCCTGGCAAAAGGTCCAGAATGCCATCGGACATCAGGCTCAGGCTGAATTGCGGCGGCAGCTCGATCACCAGGTCCTGGTAGGTGGCTTCATCGAACAGCCCCACCGGCAGGCCGCGGCCTTCAAGGTAGCGCGCCTGGCCCGGGGTATACAGCACGGGCAGCGGCAAGTGGCCGCCCACGGCGTAGGTCAACAGGCCGGTTTCCTCGTCGATCACCCCGCCAACCATGGTCACGTGCTTGCCCAGCTTGCAGTTGATCAGCCCACGGTTGATGTGGCTGAGCACTTCCGAGGGCTTGAACTCGCGCAGCTTGCTGTTGCGCTTGAATTCGAACATCAGCCGGGTGGTCATGAACTTCAGCAAAACGGTAACGAACGCCGAGGAAGCACCATGCCCGGACACGTCGGCCAGGTAGAAGGCGATGCGCCGCTCATCCACGCGAAAATAGTCGGTAAAGTCGCCCGACAGGTACAGCGAAGGGATGATCTGGTGCTCGAACGCGAATTCGCCGGCCTTCCACGGGCTTTCCGGCAGCATGTTCATCTGCACCTGGCGACCGGCGGTCTGGTCTTCCTGCAACAGGTGCAGGCTGGCCTCCAATTCACGGTTGGCCGCTTCGAGCTTGTCGCGGTAACGCTGGTTTTCCAGCACCAGGCGCGAACGGTCGAGGGCCCGGCGTACCGAGTGTTCGAGCACGGCCAGGTCTTCCAGCGGCTTGATCAGGTAGTCGGCAGCGCCCAGGCGCAAGGCCTCGACCGCGTCGCTCATCACGCCGGCACCGGACACCACGATCACCGGCAACTGCGGCGCACGCTCGCTGATCTGGCGGATCAGTTCGAGGCCGCCCATCTGCGGCATGCGCAGATCGCAGATCACGAGGTCGGGCTGGTGTTCTTCGAAGACCTGGAGCCCCTGCTGGCCGTTACCGGCCTGGAGGACGCTGAAGCCACTGTCTTCCAGATAGGCGGCGAGGCTCGCACGGACCACGTCGTCATCATCGATGATCAGCAGCGTTGCACTGATTTTCTGCATGTGGGCGAACGGCGCCGATTTGGGTTGGTGCAGGGGCGTCTGCAAAGCTGACATCCGGCTGCTGGAATACTTGTAGTAACGCTCTACTTGAGTTGTAGGCCAAGAACCCGGCCCAGGCAACCGACAGAGGTACCTCGTAAGGCGCAGACGGTACTCCCATCCGCCAGGCGTTTCAAGCATACATGGGTCGAGTTCGGTGCTCTTTACAGGGCAAATCACCGGGAGTTATAAAAACGCCAACCAGTACAACCTATTGGGAAGGACGCAGCATGCCCCATACGCCCACCAGCCACAGTGAAAAACGCGATTTCATCCGCATGCGCATCGACACCGAAGTCACCCTGCTGCACGAGGGGCAGGTGATCGCGGCGGTGTGCCTGGACTTGTCCAGCGGCGGCATGCAGGTGCAGGCCCCCCAGCGTTTCCTGGTGGGCAGCCACCTGGAAGTGCGCATCGATTCCGACCATCCGGCCCTCAAGGGGCTGCATGCCAGCACCGAAGTGGTGTGGATTGCCGACCAACCCGGCGGCCAGCAAAAGCTTGGCCTGCGCATCCTGGCCATGCATTGAACTGTTACGAAAAAGGCGACCCGAAGGTCGCCTTTGCCCTGCCCACGACGATCAGAAATCGTCTTCGACGTTGCCGTCCTTGACCTTGAACTCGCGGTTCTGCAGGTAGGCATTGCGGATGAAAATGTACTTGTCACCCTGAATCAACTTCTCGGCCGGCAGCAGCGCGGTGCGGGTGTCGATCACGTCCAGGGCGAAGATCGAATTACGCGTCGGCACGTGGTCGATGTAGCGGTAGGGTTCGGTGTAGGTGTCCGGGTACTTGGCCAGCCCGTCACGCACGGTGCTTGGGCCAAGCAGCGGGATGACCACGTATGGGCCACTGGGCACGCCCCAGTGGCCGAGGGTCTGGCCGAAGTCTTCGTCATTGCGTTGCAGGCCCATCTTGGTGCCCACATCGAAGAAACCGCCCAGGCCGAAGGTGGTGTTGACGATCAGCCGCGCAGTGTCCACGCCCGCCGCATGGGGCTTGAGCTGGAGCACGTCGTTGGCCAGGTTGGTGACATCGCCGAGGTTGCGGAAGATGTTGTGAATGCCATCTTCGAGGAACTGCGGGGTGACCGCCTGGTAGCCCTTGGCCAATGGCTTGAGGGCATAGGTGTCGATCGTGTCGTTGAAACGGAAGATCGGGCGGTTGACCGCTTCCCAGGGATCTTCCTCAGTGGCGGCCTGGCTGGCTGCCATGGGCGCCAGCAACAAGCTGGCACAGACACAGGCCTGGGTGACTCGCTCGATCACACCGGCACCGATCCTACGCATAGATGTTTCTCCATCGGATTTTTCGGCCGCAAGCGCAACAGGTGCGCTGCTGTACGGCGGCAGTATAGAGGCTTGCGCGCTGAGAAACAGCTTCGCACATCCATGCTGAATATTTTGTGAACAAGTGTTGTGCGTCACAGGACGGTAACAATCGCCGCTTAGGCTGCGGTCTATTTGGGGACGTTGCCATGTTCGCTGCACCCGACATTACCGCTGTGCTGTTCGGCCTGCGCGGTTGCCTGGTTCAAACCGCCGACCAAGGTCCCCTGCCCGCCCCGGGCGCCCTCGACACCCTCGCCGGCCTGCGCCAGGCGCAAATCCCGTGCATCTGGCTGGACGACCTGACCAGCCTGCAAAGCCGGCGCCTGGCCAGCGTGCTGCCCGACTGGCTGCCGGGGCACTCGGTGAACGGCGCACGCTGGCCGGCGCCGAACGCCTGCTGGCAAGCCTTGATGAGCCTGGACAGCGAACGCCTGGAAGGCTGCGTGCTGGTCAGCGGTGAACCGCAACTGCTGCAGTCGGGCCTCAATGCCGGGCTGTGGACCGTTGGCCTGGCCACCTGCGGCCCGGCCTGCGACCTCAGCTCCGCGCAGTGGCAGGCCATGACCCAGCAGGAACAGGACCTTGCCCGCGGCAAGGCCACCCTGGCGTTGTTCCGCCTGGGTGTGCATTCGGTGATCGACCACCTCGAAGAGCTGGACACCTGCCTTGCAGACATCGCCCTGCGCCGCAGCAAGGGTGAAAAACCCTGACACAGCCCCATTGATGCAGAGCATGCAAAGCGACGGCGAGTGGATTACGCTTGGGGGCAGGCGAGAACCTTTGCCGCTTCGCTGAGGTCCATGCCTTGCCAAGCCATTGATGGAGTAAAGCCAATGCCTGCCCGCGAATTGCAAGAGCGCCTGAACAGCCTGCGCGAGCAACTGGACCGTAACGTGCCGCTTACCGATGACGAACTGGCCGCCCTGCACGAGGAAGCCAGGCAGATCGAGGCGCAGTTGAAGCTAGAAGAAGCCACGCCGGACAACAACGTGGTCGACGGGGTGAACCTGGCGATCGAACGCTTCGAAGCCGAGCACCCCGACCTTACCGCCACCCTGCGCAGCATTGCCAACTCGCTGCACAGCATGGGGATCTGAAGCCATTGGGGCTGCTTTGCAGCCCTTCGCGGACAAGCCTGCGCCTACGGGCACGCGCCCCTTTGTAGGCGCGGGCTTGCCCCGCGAAGGGCCGCAAAGCGGCCCCAATCACACCGACCTTACTGCCGAACCAAGCGCTGGTTCACCGGGCTGATCGCCCCAGTGCTACGGTATGGGTTGATGTCCAGCCCGCCCCGGCGCACATACCGCGCATACACCGTCAGGTGCTCAGGTTGCAGCAGGTTCTTCAGGTCCAGGTAAATCCGCTCCACGCACTGCTCGTGGAAGTCGGCATGCTGGCGGAAGCTGATCAGGTAGGTCAGCAGGCTGGCAGGGTCAAGCGCCCTGCCCTTGTATTCCACCACCACGCTGCCCCAGTCTGGCTGGCCGGTTACCGGGCAGTTGGATTTGAGCAGGTGGCTGTGCAGGGTTTCTTCCACGATGCGCTGCGGGTTGCAGCTCAGCAACTCCGGCTGGGGCTGCGCGTAATTGTCGATCGCCACATCCAGGTCGTCGATGCACTGCCCTGGCAGTGCCACCACACCCTGCGCCTGAACCTCTGCCAAGGTACGCACCTGCACGCCCACCGGCTTGCCAGCCGCCGCCGACAGGTCTTTTTCCAGGCACGCCTGCAGCTCGCCAATCGAGGCGAACACGGTCTGGTTCAGGGAGTTGAGGTAAAGCTTGAACGACTTGGACTCGATGATGTTCGGCGAGTCGGCCGGAATGGCGAATTCACCAATGGCCACCACCGGCTTGCCCGATGGCAGCAGCCACGACAGCTCGAAGCAGTTCCAGTAGTCCACACCCTGCCACGGCAAGGTCTGGGCGGTGACCCCAAGCTCAGCCCACTTGGCCGTGCGCGGAATCGGGAACAGCAGCGAAGGCGTGTAGGTGGCGATGTATTCGCTGGATTTGCCCAGCGGGGAATGTTCGGCGGCGGGATGCATGGAAACTGACCTGAGGGTTCGAAATTGCCCCTAGTCTACCGGTTTTGCACCCCGCCTTGCAGGCCCGCCTACTCGATGGTCAGCGCCCCGACCATACCGGCCTGGTAATGCCCCGGCACGTTGCAGGCGAACTCGATGGGCGCCGACTGGCGGAAGGTCCAGGTCAGTTCGGCACGCTGGCCGGGCTGCACCAGCACGGTATTGCCAGCGTCATGGCCATGGGCGCCGTGGCCCATCTGCGAATGGTCCATGCCCTCGTGCTGCATGGCGTTGTTGAACAGCTTGCCCTGCATGGCGATCATTTCCTTCTGGTGCTCGGCGTGCATGGCCTTGTCACCCAGGTTGAACTCATGGGGCAACTTGCCTTGGTTGATGAGCACGAAGCGCACGGTTTCACCGGCCTTCACCTGCAGGCTCTTGGGCTCGAAGGCGATGTCCTTGAGCAGCACTTCGACGGTACGGGTGGCCTTGGCCGCCGGGGCAGGCTCGCCGAATGCGAAAGTTTTCGCCTCGCCGGCCAGGGTCGGCAGGCTGACCAGGGCCAGGGCGGCGGCGATGAACAGGTGTTTCATGATGACTCCGAGGGTTGCAGCGGGATGCAGCCACTCTAGTGAGGGGCGGCTGGCGTGTGGCTTACCGGGAGATTACAACTTTGTCAGCTTGGGCGAGCGCTTGCTTCGTCACGTATCATTTCAGCACAGGCCCGTGCGACCACTGTAGGAGCGGGCTTGCCCCGCGAAGCAGGCGACGCGGTGCATGGCACCGGTTACACCGGTGTTCGCGGGGCAAGCCCGCTCCTACATAAAGGGAAAACCATCAACGCATGAAACTGCTGATCGTCGAAGACCAGGCCCGCACCGGCCAATACCTCAGCCAGGGCCTGAACGAGGCCGGCTTCACCACCGAACTGGCCACAGACGGCGAAACCGGCCAGTACCTGGCCCTGACCGGCGACCACGACCTGCTGATTCTCGACGTGATGCTGCCAGGCCGCAACGGCTGGCAGATCCTCCAGGCCGTGCGCAACGCGGGCCTGGGCACCCCGGTGCTGTTTCTCACCGCCCGCGACGCCGTGGCGGACCGCGTGCATGGCCTGGAACTGGGCGCCGACGATTACCTGGTCAAGCCCTTCGCCTTTTCCGAGCTGCTGGCCCGGGTGCGCAGCCTGCTGCGCCGTGGCGCCAGCCCCAGCCAGGACACCACCCTGGCCTTAGCCGACCTGCGCCTGGACCTGCTCCGCCGCCGCGCCGAGCGCGCCGGCACGCGCATCGACCTGACCGCCAAGGAATTCGCCCTGCTCGAACTGCTGCTGCGCCGCCAGGGCGAGGTGCTGCCCAAGTCGCTGATCGCCTCGCAGGTGTGGGACATGAATTTCGACAGCGACACCAACGTGATCGAAGTTGCCATTCGCCGCCTGCGCCTGAAGGTCGACGACCCGCACGCCAACAAGCTGATCCACACCGTACGCGGCATGGGCTACGTGCTCGAAGAGCGCCACGACTGATGCGCCGGATGGCCCTGGGTACGCGCCTGGCCCTGCTGTTCGCAGCCTGCACCGCAGCGGTTTCGCTGGGTGCCGGGCTGCTGTTCAGCCACGCCAGCGCGCAGCACTTCATCGAGCTGGACCAGCAGCTACTGGAATCGCGCCTGTCGCAAGTGCGTAGCCTGCTGGGCGGCCTGGACACCCTTGATGGCCTGCCTGCCCGCCTGCCCGCCCTGCACAGCGAGCTCAGCCACCAGGCCGACCTGGCGCTGCGCATCAGCAGCCACGACGGCGCCGCCTGGTTCACCAGCCGCCCGGGCCTGCCGCCCACGCCCGCCACGCCCGGCCTGTCGACACAGCATGCCAATGGCGTCGACTACCGCAGCCTTGCCGTGCAACTGAACGGCCAAGGCTCGCCCCGGCTGACCCTGTTCCTCGACATCACCCACCACCAGCACTTCCTGCAGGGCATGCAGCGGCTGATCTGGCTCACTGTCGGCCTGTCGGCCCTGGCCACCGCGCTGCTCGGCGCCTGGGCCGCGCGCCGTGGCCTGCGCCCCCTGCGCCAGATAGGCCAGGTGGCCGCCAGCGTGTCGGCGCGCTCGCTCACCACCCGCCTGCCGGTGGCGCAGATGCCCGAGGAGTTGGCGGAGCTGGCCAGCACGGTGAACGCCATGCTGCAGCGCCTGGACGATGCCTTCCAGCGCCTGTCGGCGTTCTCGGCCGACATCGCCCATGAGCTGCGCACGCCGCTGTCCAACCTGCTGACCCACACCCAGGTCACCCTCACCCGCCCGCGCAGCCTGGAGGAATACCGCGAGGCCTTGCACGGCAACCTTGAGGAGCTGCAGTGGATGGCGCAAATGATCAACGACATGCTGTTCCTGGCCAAGGCCGACCACGGCCTGCTGGTGCCGGGGCAAGTGGCGCTGGCCTTGCACGAGGAGGTGGACGCGCTGCTGGAGTATTACGCAGCGCTGGCCGAGGACGGCGAGGTGCAGTTGCTGCGCGAGGGTGAAGCCCTGTTGCAGGGTGACCGGCCCATGTTGCGCCGGGCGCTGTCCAACCTGCTGGACAATGCCTTGCGCTTTACCCCGGCGGGCGGGCAGGTTCGAGTGACGCTGGAGCCAGGGATACGGGTGTGCGTGGCCAATACCGGCGCTGCTATCGATGCGGCGGCGCTGCCGCGCCTGTTTGACCGGTTCTACCGGGTAGACCCGGCGCGGCGCGAGGGCAGCAGTGAGCATGCGGGGCTGGGCCTGGCGATTACTCGGTCGATTGTGCAGGCCCATGGCGGAAGCATCGTTGCACACTGCGAGGGTGGCTGGACCCGGTTTGTGATCGAGCTGCCAGAAGGTGAGTGACAATGCCTCTGGTAGGAGCGAGCGCAGCTCGCGATGCGGCCCATGCAATCGAGCGCCGCTTGCGCGGCGCATCGCGAGCTTTGCTCGCTCCTACGGGGTTTAGACCGCCAAGCCTATCGCCGGCTGCACCTGCGATGCCCGGTACGCCGGGTAAATGGTCGCCAGGAAGCTCATCACCAGCCCCGCTGCACAGATCATCAGCACATCCCCCCCCTGCAACTCCGACGGCAAGCTGCTGATGAAGTACACGTCGGAGGTAAAGATATGCTGCCCGCTCACCCGCTCCAGCCAGCCAACGATCTGGCTGACGTTGAGCGCGGCAATCACCCCGAGCACGCCGCCGATCAGCGTGCCGACCACGCCAATCAAGCTGCCCTGGACCATGAACGTGCCCATGATCTGCGCCGGCGTCGCGCCCAAGGTACGGAGGATGGCGATGTCCGGCCCCTTGTCGTTCACCACCATCACCAGGGTGGCGATGATGTTGAACGCCGCCACCGCAATGATCATCAGCAGCAACAGGCCGATCATGGTCTTTTCCATTTTCATCGCGCTGAACAGGCTACCCTGGGTGTGCGACCAGTCATCGGCGCGGTAACCCTCGCCCAGGCCGGCAGCAATCGCCTTGGACACCTGCGGCGCGGCATACAGGTCGTGCAGTTTCAGGCGCACGCCCTGCACCTGGCCCGGCGCCCAATGCTGCATCTCACCGGCATCGGCCACATGCATGTAGGCCTGGGAGCCATCCAGCTCGGCACCCACCTTGAAGATGCCGACCACGGTCAGGCGCTGCATGCGTGGGGTGATGCCCCCCGGTTCCTTGCTGATTTCCGGCACGATCAGCGTCAGCTTGTCGCCGGTGTTCAGGCGAAAGCGCCGTGCGGTCATTTCACCGATCACCACGCCGTATTCACCCGGCTGCAGGTCTTGCAGGCGGCCCTGGACGATATGCTGGCCGACGATCGAAACCTTGTCTTCTTCGGCCGGGTCGATGCCGCTGACCTGAATCGGCTGCATCGCGCCCTTGTACGACAGCATGCCTTCCATCTCGGAAATCGGCGCCGCGGCCATTACCGCGGGGTTCTGCAACGCGGCATCGGCAACCTTGTGCCAATCATCCAGCGGCTGCACCCCCAGGATGGCGGCATGCGGCACCAGCCCCAGGATGCGCGAGCTCATTTCGCGCTGGAAGCCGTTCATCACCGACAACACCACGATCATCGCCAGCACGCCCAGCGACAGGCCGATCATCGAGGTCATCGAAATGAACGAGATGAAGTGGTTGCGGCGCTTGGCCCGGGTGTAGCGCGCGCCAATGAAGATGGGCAAGGGTCTGAACATGTAGGGAACACCCAATCAAAACGGGGAAACGGGGCGGCATCGCCACCCCGAGCGCTATCAGATCGCGACCAGGCGGCCGTCTTCAAGCTTCAGCACGCGGTCCATCTGACGCGCCAGGTTAAGGTCGTGGGTCACCACCAGGAACGCAGTACGCGAAGCGCTGGAAAGCTCCTGCATCAATTCCTGGATACCCTGTGCGGTATGGTGGTCGAGGTTGCCGGTCGGCTCGTCGAGCATCACCAGGCCCGGGCGGTTGACCAAGGCGCGGGCGATGGCCACACGCTGGCGCTCACCGCCGGACAGCTCGGCCGGCTTATGGTGCAAGCGGTGGCCCAGGCCCACGCGCTTGAGCAGGGCTTCGGCGCGCTCACGGGCCTCGGGGATGGCGGTGCGGCCGATCAGCAGCGGCATGCACACGTTCTCCATGGCGGTGAACTCTGGCAACAGGTGGTGGAACTGGTAGACGAAGCCCAGTTCGCGGTTGCGCAGCAGGCCGCGGGCCCGTTCACCCAGCGCCGACAGCTCCTCGCCGGCCAGCCAGACGCTGCCCTGGGTTGGCCGGTCGAGGCCGCCCAGCAGGTTGAGCAAGGTACTCTTGCCCGAACCCGAGCTGCCGACAATGGCCACGCGCTCACCGGCGTGCAGCTCCAGGTTCAGGCCGTGCAGCACCTGCACCGACGCCGGGCCCTCGTCGTAGGACTTGCCCAGGTTGCGGCAACTCAGAACGGCTTTATCACTCATGCGCGACTCACTCATAACGTAGCGCCTCTGCCGGCTGGGTGCGCGCTGCGCGCCAGGCCGGGTACAGGGTGGCGAAGAAACTCAGGACCAATGCCGCAGCGCAGACCATGTACACGTCCTGGGCCTGGATCTGCGACGGCAGGTAATCGATGAAGTAGACGTCGGCGTTGAGGAACTTGTGCCCGATCAGTTTCTCGATGCCGGCGATCACCGCGCTGACGTTGAGCGCGGCAATGATCCCGACCACGGCGCCGATCAGCGTGCCGATCACCCCGATCACCGTGCCCTGAACCATGAAGATCAGCATGATCTGCCCGGGCGTGGCGCCCAGGGTGCGCAGGATGGCGATGTCGCCGCGCTTGTCGTTGACCACCATCACCAGGGTGGAAATGATGTTGAACGCCGCCACCGCGACAATCAGCAGCAACAGCAGGCCGATCATGGCCTTCTCCATGCGAATCGCCTGGTACAGGTTGCCGTGGGTGCGGGTCCAGTCGCGGCTGTAGAACTCCTGGTCGCCCAACTGCTGGGCGATGCTCCAGGCCACCCGTGGCGCCTGGAACAGGTCGTCGAACTTCAGGCGCAGGCCCTGCACCTGGTCGGGCTTCCAGCGGTGCAGGCGGGACAGGTCGGTGATGTTGGTCAGGCCCAGGTAACCGTCGATCTCGCCGGCGCCCACGTGGAAGGTGCCCACCACGGTGAAGCGCTTCATGCGCGGGAACATGCCGGCCGGGGTCACGCTGACCTCGGGGGCGACGAAGGTCAGCTTGTCGCCCACGGCCACGCCCAGCTTGGCCGCGGCCTTGTCACCGATCATGATGCCCCACTCGCCCGGCGCCAGCTGGTCGAGACGGCCCTGCAGAATGAAGTTGTCGATGATCGACACCTCCCGCTCGCGCGCCGGGTCGATGCCGTTGAGCAATACCTTCTGCACCTTGCCGTCGTGGGTCAGCAGGCCCTGCATCTGCGTGTACGGGGCCACCGCCAGCACCTGCGGATTCTGCTTTACTTGTTGGGCAAGGGCAGGCCAGTTACCTATCGGCTGGCCGCTCTCCAGCGTGGCGTGCGGGATCATGCCCAGCACGCGGGTACGCATCTCGTGGTCGAAACCGTTCATCACCGAAAGCACCACGATCATCACCACCACGCCCAGGGCGAGGCCGATCATCGAGGTCAGGGAAATGAACGAGACGAAGTGGTTACGGCGCTTGGCACGGGTGTACCGCGTACCGATGAATGCGAAAAGAGGTCTGAACATGTCGGGGCTTGTTCGGATGAAAGGGAACGTCCTTGTGGCGAGGCGCCTACGGCGGCTTTACACTCGGACCACCGCCGCAACCATGGGTTCGCCATGACGACATTAGACGAAGAAGATCGCCGCGAATACTACCGCATCGAAGATCGGATCGCACTGGAAATCAGCCCGCTCACGGCGGCCGAAGCCCTTGAGCCAGAACTGTTGCAAGATGATTCGCCGCTGTTCAACCTGCTCAGCGAACTGCACCTGTCCGACTTCGAATCGCAGCACCTGCTGCGCCAACTGAGCGAAAAGGACCGCACCCTGGCCGCTTTCCTGCGCGCCCAGAACAAACGCCTGGACCTGCTCAGCGCCGTGGTCGCGCACACCCTGCTTGGCGAAGTCGGCCTGCCGCAGCGGGTCATCATTTCAGAAGGCGGCATCGAGTACGCACAAGCCCAGCCGGTTACCCCCGGCACCCGGGTGAAGGTGAAGATGGTATTGATGCCCCGCGCCCACGGCCTGCTGCTGCGCGGCAAGGTGACCCACTGCGACCCACGCCCTGGCGGCGATTTCGAGGTCGGCACCGAATTTACCGACATGACCGATTCGCAACGGCAACTGCTGGCCCGCTACATCCTCCAGCGCCAACAGCAGCAGCGGCGCCAGCAACTGGAACAAGACGGCCCCGCCTCCTGAGCCCTTTTCTCTTTGATTTGAAGGAACGAACGTGACCCTGATCTACGGCCACCGCGGCGCCAAGGGCGAAGCCCCCGAGAACACCCTGCAAAGCTTCCAGCACTGCCTGTCCCACGGCGTGACCCGCTGCGAGCTCGACCTGCACCTGTCGGCCGACAACGAGCTGATGGTGATCCACGACCCGACCCTCAAACGCACCACCGGCCGGCGCGGCAAGGTGGTGGAACACCCTGCCGCCGAACTGGTCAAGATCGACGCGCGCAAGGGTGGCCCGGGCCATGTGCAGCCCTGCCCTATTCCAACCCTTGAAGAGCTGTTCGAGAAATGCCCGTTCGAGCACTGGCAGCTGGAGGTCAAAAGCGCCTCGCGCACCCGCGCCGCCACCACCGTGCTGGCGATTCGCGAGCTGGCCCAGCAGTACGGCTTGCTGGACAAAGTCACCATCACCTCCAGCTCACGCGAAGTGCTGGGCGCGGCGCAGGAACTGGTACCGGACGTGAAACGCGGGCTGGTGGCCGAATACGCCTGGCTCGACCCGCTGAAGGTGGCGCAGAACTACGGCTGCGAGCTATTGGCGTTGAACTGGACGCTGTGCACCCCCGAGCGCCTGCTCAAAGCCCAGGGCCAGGGTTTGCATGTGTCGGTGTGGACGGTCAACGAACCGGCACTGATGCGCCGGCTCGCTGATTTTGGCGTGGACAGCCTGATTACAGACTTTCCCGGTTTGGCCAAGACCACCCTCGGGTAGGGCTGAAATCGGTCTCCCCGACCGGCTCAGGCCACCGGCCGGAGCCGGTCAAAAAAGCCGGTTCAGGCCGTCGTAGGCAGCTACCCGATAGGCTTCGGCCATGGTCGGGTAGTTGAACGTGGTGTTGACGAAGTACTTCAGGTTGTTCTGCTCGCCCGGCTGGTTCATCACCGCCTGGCCGATGTGAACGATTTCCGAAGCCTGGTAGCCGAAGCAGTGCACGCCAAGGATTTCCAGGGTTTCGCGGTGGAACAGAATCTTCAGCATGCCTTGCGGCTCGCCGGCGATCTGCGCACGCGCCATGCTCTTGAAGAACGCCTTGCCCACTTCGTACGGCACCTTGGCCTGGGTCAGCTCCTGCTCGTTCTTGCCGATCGAGCTGATCTCCGGGATGGTGTAGATGCCGGTTGGCACGTCGTTGACGAAGCGCCAGCTGCCATTGTCGACGATGCTGCCGGCCGCCGAACGGCCCTGGTCGTGGGCGGCGCTGGCCAGGCTCGGCCAGCCGATCACGTCACCGGCGCCGTAGATGTTCGGCACGCTGGTGCGGTAGGCCTCGTCGACCTCGATCTGGCCACGGCTATTGACCTTGATGCCGATGTTTTCCAGGCCCAGCTTGTCGGTGTTGCCGGTACGGCCGTTGCACCACAGCAAGGCGTCGGCCTTGATTTTCTTGCCCGACTTCAGGTGCAGGATCACCCCGTTGTCCAGGCCTTCCACGCGCTCATACTCTTCGTTGTGGCGCACGGTGATGTTGTTGTTGCTGAAGTGGTAGCTCAGGGCCTGGGAAATTTCCGAGTCCAGGAAGCTCAGCAGCTGGCCGCGGTTGTCCACCAGCTCCACCAGCACACCCAGGCCGCTGAAGATCGAGGCGTATTCGCAACCGATTACCCCGGCGCCGTACACGATCAGCTTGCGTGGGGTGTGGCTGAGGCTGAGGATGGTGTCGCTGTCGTAGACGCGCGGGTGGTGGAAGTCGATATCGGCCGGGCGATAAGGGCGCGAGCCGGTGGCGATGATGATGTGCTTGGCGTTGAGTTTTTCCACCACACCGTTGGGGCATACCACTTCAACGGTTTGCTCGTCGGCGAAGCTGCCGGTGCCGAAGAACACGTCGACGCGGTTACGTGCGTAGTAGCCGGTGCGCGAGGCAACCTGCTTGGCAATCACCTTCTCGGCGCTCTTGAGCACGTCGGGGAACGAGAACCAGCGCGGCTCGCCGATGGCGCGGAACATCGGGTTGGTGTTGAACTGCATGATCTGCCGCACCGAGTGACGCAGTGCCTTGGACGGGATCGTGCCCAGGTGGGTGCAGTTGCCCCCGACCTGGCGGCGGCTGTCGACCATCGCCACCTTGCGCCCCGCTTTGGCGGCGTTCATTGCCGCGCCTTCACCGGCCGGGCCGGAACCCAGCACCACTACGTCGTAGTTGTAGACAGCCATGCGTACTCCTTCAGAACTGGCCCGGGGTTACGGTTACCCACGGGGCTCGATCATGCCGCCGGGGCGCCATGAGAAAATTCGGGTGCAGTCTAATCAAGCGTGAACGCCGCGCACATTAACCCTTGGTCGCGTCGTAGGCCAATTTTGCCTGCACTACATGTCGTTCACCGGCTCCCTGGTGGCGATCATCCCTGCCTGCGCTTTCACTCGGCTTTCATTCGCCCTTCACCGCCTGCTCGAACGCAGGGGTAGCACGGGAGACGAAGCCACCATCTGCCCGAGTCACCAACACCGCCGCCAGGCCATGGGCCACGGCAAAGTCCCAACCGCGCTCCGGCCCCAGGATCAACAACAGGGTCGAATAGCCGTCGGCTTGCAGCGCCGAGGCATCGAGCACGGTCACTGCGGCCAGGTCGTGATCCACTGGGCGCCCCAAGCGGGCATCGAAGGTGTGCGAATAGCGCCGGCCATTCTCCTCGAAATAATGACGATAGTCACCCGAGGTCGATACGCCCAGGCCATTGACTGCAATGATCTGGCGGGCGATCTGGCGGTCCTCGCGGGGCAACTCCAGGGCGATACGCCAGGAGCTGCCATCGGGCTTGCGGCCCACGGCCTTGAGCTCGCCGGTGGCTTCGGCGACGAAACTGGCCACGCCCATGGCCTGCAGGCGCTCGGCGATCAGGTCGACGGCGTGGCCGGCCGCGATGCTGTTGAAGTCCAACTGCACCGGGGCGTCCTTGCACAGCGCCTGGCCGTCGATGCGCAGGTGGCGGTAGCCCACGCGCTGGCGCGCCTGGGCCAGTGCCTGTGGGCCGGGCACCTGCTCGTGGCGGGCCTGGGGGCCGAAGCCCCAGAGGTCGAGCAGCGGCTCGACGGTGAGGTCGTAGGCGCCGTCGCTCAGCTCGGCCAGGTGCTGGCCGAGGGCGACCAGTTCGAGCATGTCGGCCGGAAGGGCCATGCATTGGTTTGCAGGGAGTTGGTTGAACTGGCTGACGGTGGAGTCGCCACGGTAGGTCGAGTAATGCTGGTCGATGTCGTGGAGGATGGACTCGACGGCGGCCTGGACCTGGGTCGGTGCCGGGCCGCCGGGTTCGCGCACGTACTGGATGCTGTAGCTGCTGCCCATGGTCGGGCCGCCCAGGCGCTCCAGGGTCGGGCCCTGGTTGCAGGCGGTGAGGAGCATCAGCGGGATTGAAAGTAATGCGCGCAATGTTGAGATCTCGATTGCCTGGGCGGGCCCCGCGAAGAGGCCCGCACAGGCAACCCCTAAATGCCAGGCAAAAAAAACGGGAACCCGAAGGTTCCCGTTTTCTCACGCGCTTACAAGCGAATCAGCGTGGAAACGCTGGCGGGTTCACACCCGACATCTCTTCCATCACGCGAACCACCTGGCAGCTGTAACCGAACTCGTTGTCGTACCAAACGTACAGTACAACGCGGTTGTCGTTGGCGATGGTTGCCTCGGCATCCACCACGCCAGCATGGCGCGAGCCTACGAAGTCGGTGGAAACCACTTCCTGGGAGCTGACGTAGTCGATCTGCTTGTGCAGTTCCGAGTGCATGGCGGTTTGGCGCAGGTACTCGTTGATTTCGTCGCGAGTGGTCGGTTTCTCAAGGTTCAGGTTGAGAATGGCCATCGACACGTTCGGCGTCGGTACGCGAATGGCGTTGCCGGTCAGCTTGCCCTTGAGCACTGGCAGTGCCTTGGCGGCAGCGGTGGCGGCGCCGGTTTCGGTAATGACCATGTTCAGCGGCGCGGCACGGCCACGGCGGCTGCCCTTGTGGAAGTTGTCGATCAGGTTCTGGTCGTTGGTGAACGAGTGAACGGTTTCGACGTGGCCGTTGACGATGCCGTACTGGTCGTTGATGGCCTTGAGCACCGGCACGATGGCGTTGGTGGTGCAGGACGCTGCCGAGATGATCTTGTCATCGGCAGTGATGTCGCCGTGGTTGATGCCGTGCACGATGTTCTTCAGCGCGCCCTTGCCAGGTGCGGTGAGGATCACGCGGGCAGCGCCCGGGCAGGCCAGGTGCTGGCCCAGGCCGTCGGCGTCACGCCATACGCCGGTGTTGTCGACGATCAGCGCGTTGTCGATGCCGTACTGGGTGTAGTCGACTTCGCTCGGGCTCTTGGCGTAGATGATCTGGATCAGGTTGCCGTTGGCAGTGATGGTGTTGTTGGCTTCATCGATGGTGATGGTGCCATCGAACGGGCCATGCACCGAGTCACGGCGCAGCAGGCTGGCACGCTTGACCAGGTCGTTCTCGGCGCCTTTGCGCACGACGATGGCGCGCAGGCGCAGGCCGTCGCCACCACCGGTTTTCTCGATCAGGATGCGCGCCAGCAGGCGGCCGATGCGGCCAAAGCCGTACAGCACCACGTCGGTGCCCTTGCGCGCCGAGGCGTTCTGCTGGCCAACCACGTCGGCCAGCTCTTCACGGACGAACTGCTCGGCAGTGCGGCCGTTGCCTTCCTGCTTGAACTTGTTGGCCAGCTTGCCCAGGTCGACCGAAGCGGCGCCCAGTTTCAGCTCGCTCATTGCCTTGAGCAGGGGGAATGTCTCGTGTACGGACAGTTCGGTCTCGTCGGTTTGACGGTGACGCGCAAAGCGGTGGGCTTTGAGGATCGAGATAACCGAACGGTTGATCAGGCTGCGGCCATAAATCGAGCTCACCACGTTGTTGTTGCGGTAGAGCTGACCGATAAGCGGGATCATCGCTTCAGCCAGGGCTTCACGATCAATCCACTCACCAAGACACTGGTCGGGCTTCTGAGTCACGGGAACCTTCCACATGTAGGGACAGAAAAAAGGGGCTACATTATGACGCCCCAGCGCGTAACCGGCAATGAGCGCCTGTCGCCGCCGCCAAAGCCCGCTGTTGATGGCCTGTGAAGCCTGACAGCAGGCACCGTCACCGGTACAATCGACCTCTTTGCCGCAACGCTTGGAGTGCAATCTCCCGTGTCAGTTCTGCGCCTTCCGCAAATGTCGGCCACGGCCGGCAAACAAACCTGGGGCAACCTGCCCGGTGCCGCCCTCAGCCTCGCCATCGCCGAGGCCGCCAGCAGTGCGGGCCGCTTTACCCTGCTGCTGACTGCCGACAGCCAGGCGGCCGACCGCCTGGAACAGGAACTTCGCTTCTTTGCCCCGGACCTTCCGGTGCTGCCGTTTCCCGATTGGGAAACCCTGCCCTACGACCTGTTCTCGCCGCACCAGGACATCATCTCCCAGCGCATCGCCAGCCTGTACCGGCTGCCGGAGCTGAGCCACGGCATTCTCGTCGTGCCGATCACCACGGCCCTGCACCGCCTGGCCCCGACCCGCTTCCTGCTGGGCAGTAGCCTGGTGCTGGACGTGGGCCAGACCGTGGACGTGGAGCAGATGCGCACGCGCCTGGAAGCCAGTGGCTACCGCTGCGTCGACACGGTGTACGAGCATGGCGAGTTCGCCGTGCGCGGCGCACTGATCGACCTGTTCCCGATGGGCAGCAAGCTGCCCTATCGCATCGACCTGTTCGATGACGAAATCGAAACCCTGCGCACCTTCGACCCGGAAACCCAGCGCTCGATCGACAAAGTCGACTCGATCCGCCTGCTGCCGGCGCGCGAGTTCCCGATGCAGAAGGAAGAGGTCACCCGCTTCAAGGCGCGGTTCCGCGAGCGTTTCGACGTGGACTTTCGCCGCAGCGCGATCTTCCAGGACCTGGCCAGCGGCATCATCCCCGCCGGCATCGAGTACTACCTGCCGCTGTTCTTCGAAGACACCTCGACCCTGTTCGACTACCTGCCCAGCAACACCCAGGTGTTCTCCCTGCCGGGCGTGGAACAGGCCGCCGAGCACTTCTGGAACGACGTGCGCGGGCGCTACGAAGAACGCCGCGGCGACCTGAGCCGCCCACTGCTGCCGCCCGCCGAGTTGTTCCTGCCGGTGGAAGACTGCTTCGCCCAGCTCAAGCAGTGGCCACGGGTGGTGGTCAGCGCCGAGGAAATCGAGCCCGGCGCCGGCCGCGAGCGCTTCCCGGCGCGGGCCCTGCCAAACCTTGCCATCGAGGCCAAGGCCAACCAGCCGCTGGCCGAGCTGGCCAACTTCCTCGACCAGTTCAGCGGCCGCGTGCTGTTCACCGCCGAGTCCGCAGGCCGCCGCGAGGTGCTGCTGGAGCTGCTCGAACGCCTCAAGCTGCGCCCGCAAACGGTAGAGGGCTGGGACGACTTCATCACCGGCCGCGACCGCCTGGCGATTACCATCGCCCCGCTCGACGACGGCCTGCTGCTGGACGACCCGGCCATCGCCCTGGTTGCCGAGAGCCCGCTGTTCGGCCAACGCGTGATGCAGCGCCGGCGCCGCGAGAAGCGCGGCGAGGCGGCCAACGATGCGGTCATCAAGAACCTGACCGAGCTGCGCGAAGGCGCGCCGGTGGTGCACATCGACCACGGCGTGGGCCGCTACCTGGGCCTGGCGACACTGGAAATCGACGGCCAGGCCGCCGAATTCCTCACCCTGGAATACGCCGAGGGCGCCAAGCTGTACGTACCGGTGGCCAACCTGCACCTGATCGCCCGCTACACCGGCAGCGATGACGCCCTGGCGCCGTTGCACCGGCTGGGCTCCGAAGCCTGGCAGAAGGCCAAGCGCAAGGCCGCCGAGCAGGTGCGCGACGTTGCCGCCGAACTGCTCGACATCTATGCCCGCCGCGCGGCGCGCAAGGGTTATGCCTTCGCCGACCCAGCCGCCGACTACGCCACCTTCAGCGCCGGCTTCCCGTTCGAGGAAACCCCCGACCAGCAGGCCGCCATCGAAGCGGTGCGGGTCGACATGCTCGCGCCCAAGCCCATGGACCGCCTGGTGTGCGGCGACGTCGGCTTCGGCAAAACCGAAGTGGCCATGCGCGCGGCCTTCATCGCCGTGCACAGTGGCCGCCAGGTGGCGGTGCTGGTGCCCACCACCCTGCTCGCCCAGCAGCACTACAACAGCTTCCGCGACCGCTTCGCCGAATGGCCGGTGAAGGTGGAAGTGATGAGCCGCTTCAAGTCGGCCAAGGAAGTGGCCGCCGCCGCCGCCGACCTTGCCGAAGGCAAGATCGACATCCTGATCGGCACCCACAAGCTGCTGCAGGATGATGTGCGGTTCAAGGACCTGGGCCTGGCCATCATCGACGAGGAACACCGTTTCGGCGTGCGCCAGAAGGAACAGCTCAAGGCCCTGCGCAGCGAGGTGGACATCCTCACCCTCACCGCCACGCCTATTCCGCGCACGCTGAACATGGCGGTGGCGGGCATGCGCGACCTGTCGATCATCGCCACGCCACCGGCGCGACGCCTGTCGGTGCGCACCTTCGTGATGGAGCAGAACAACAGCACGGTCAAGGAAGCGCTGCTGCGTGAGCTGCTGCGCGGCGGCCAGGTGTACTACCTGCACAACGATGTGAAAACCATCGAGAAATGCGCCGCCGACCTGGCCGAGCTGGTGCCCGAGGCGCGTATCGGCATCGGCCACGGGCAGATGCGCGAGCGCGAGCTGGAACAGGTGATGAGCGACTTCTACCACAAGCGCTTCAACGTGCTGATCGCCTCGACCATCATCGAAACCGGCATCGACGTGCCCAGCGCCAACACCATCGTCATCGAACGCGCCGACAAGTTCGGCCTGGCCCAGTTGCACCAGCTGCGCGGCCGCGTGGGGCGCAGCCACCACCAGGCCTATGCCTACCTGCTCACCCCGCAGCGGCAGAAAATCAGCACGGACGCCGAAAAGCGCCTGGAAGCCATCGCCAACACCCAGGACCTGGGCGCAGGCTTCGTGCTGGCCACCAACGACCTGGAAATTCGCGGTGCCGGCGAGCTGCTGGGCGAAGGCCAGAGCGGGCAGATCCAGGCGGTGGGCTTTACCCTCTACATGGAAATGCTCGAACGTGCGGTCAAGGCCATCCGCAAGGGCACCCAGCCGAACCTGGAGCAACCGCTGGGCGGCGGCCCGGAGATCAACCTGCGCCTGCCGGCACTGATCCCCGAGGACTACCTGCCCGACGTGCACGCGCGGCTGATCCTCTACAAGCGCATCGCCTCGGCGGCCGACGAAGAAGGCCTCAAGGACTTGCAAGTAGAGATGATCGACCGCTTCGGGCTGCTGCCTGAGCCGACCAAGAACCTGATCCGCCTGACCCAGCTCAAGCTGCTGGCGGAAAAGCTCGGCATCAAGAAGGTCGATGCCGGCCCCAATGGCGGCAAGCTGGAATTCGAAGCCGAAACCCCGGTCGACCCGCTGACCCTGATCAAGCTGATCCAGGGCCAGCCCAAACGCTACAAGTTCGAAGGCGCCACCCAGTTCCGCTTCCTGGTTCCGATGGAACGCCCCGAAGAACGCTTCAATACCCTGGAGGCGCTGTTCGAGCGCCTGACCCCACAGCCTGCCTAAGGAAGATCCATGCGTGCCATTCGTTGCCTGACCCTGCTGCTGGCGCTGTTTGCGCCAGCAGCCTTTGCCGAAGGGATGTATCAGGTGGAAATGATCCTGGTGCGGCAGAACAGCGTGCCCGCCTTCACCAGCCCGTTCGCCCCGGAAAACTGGAGCGCCGGCGCCCCGCGCCTGGACAAGAACGCCGAGCGCCCGCTGGCGCTGCAGGACGAGGCCACGCGCCTGGAAGCCACCGCCGACTACACCGTGTTGCTGCACAAGGCCTGGCAGCAGCCGGTGAGCAGCGACGCCAGCCGTATTGCCCTGGGTGCCGGCAACGAGCAGTTCGGCCACTTCCCCATCGAGGGTAACCTGAGCATCACCAGCGGCCGCTTCATCGGCGTCACCGCCAACTTCTGGGTCAACCAGCTCGACGGCAACGGCAGCGTGCTGCAAAGCGAGCAGTTCAAGCAGAGCAACAGCAACATGAAAGGCGGCCAACTGACCTTCCTGGACGGCGGGCACCTGGCCTTGCTGCTGAAGGTAACGCCACCGGGCACGCCGAAAATGCCGGTGATGAACCCGGAGATGATGGAGCAGTGATGTGAGCGAGAGCGATGCGCAGTTCTTCGTGCGTGCGCACAATGGCTGGCAGATCGGGTTTGATCGCAAGACCCTGCGTCGCGGCCAGGAGTATGCCGATGAAGACAGAAGCGAGATTGTGTCGATCCTTGGCATGACGATCCGTGCTCAATGCAAAGGCTCGGCAGGCCGTGTTTACTTTCAGCGCATTACCCTGGACATGACCGAGGACGGCCTGTATTGCGAAGGCACCTGCTCTTGCCCCGTCGGAGAAGACTGCAAGCACTGCGCCGCAGCACTTTACCTACTGGAACAGGGGCCGGATGTCACCGAAGGCGAGGACGGCCCACGCGCCTCGGTCACCGAGGCCGGCCAATCATCGCTTGAGCTCACGCCTGAGCTGGCCAATTGGGTCGAAGCACTGGAAGTACCGCTGAAAACCTCGGAGCCTGCCAAACGCAAAGGCGCCTCGCTTTACTATGTCGTAGACATCGAGCATGGCCGGTGCATGCTCAGCGTATTCAAAGGTACCGGCCAGATCGGCGGCGAACTCAAGCTCGGACGCCCCAGCTCGCTGCCCGAGCTGATCTACTACACGCCTAAATACGTGAATGATGAAGACCTGCGCGTGCTCAGGCTGATCGATGCCTTGAGCGAGAACTACGGTTTTCCCATGGCCACGCTGGAGGGCAAGAAAGGCGCAGAGCTCTACGAATATGCCCTGGGCACAGGGCGCCTGTTGTATGGGCAGCAGTTGACCCCGCTTGCCGCGGGGCCAGAGCTGCACGCGGCGTTTCGCTGGGTAAGGCTCGATAGCGGCAGCTACCGCGGCGCCTGGCACCATGAGGAAAATCTTCAGGTCGAGGCACTGCCCCTGGATCCGCTTTACTACGTGGATAGCCAAACGGGGCAAACGGGCAAGTTGACCCATGACCTTGACCCCTTCGTGGCCAGCCAGCTTGCCCGTGCACCTATTGTCCCCGAGCACCTGGTCGTACCCTTGAGTCATCGATTGAACGCCTTGAATCGCCAAGTTCCCACCCCTACCGCCGTGAGTACCGAGCAAGTGGAAGGCATCCTGCCAAAGGGGCACCTGACCCTGGGCAGCCTCGAATTCAGCGCCTACATGCCCAAGACCGGGCGCATGCAGCGGCAGATGCAGCACCGCGCCGCACTGGCGTTCGACTACGACGGCCTGCGCGCCAGCGGCAGCGACGACAAGCCCCTGACCCGCCTGGTCGACGCTACCAGCCAGCGCATCCGCCGCCAACCCCAGGCCGAGCAGGCGCTGCGCAAGGTGCTGCGCGACCTGGGTTTCAAGCCCGCCACCCGGCAGAGCAAGGCCCTGCCCGACAGCGCTGGGGAAATGCTCCAGCTGCCCGATGACGAAGCCTGGCTGCGCTTTGCCCGCGATGGCCTGCCGCGCCTGCGCGACGCCGGCTGGGAAATCGACATCCACCGCGATTTCGCCTTCAACCTGCAGGAGGTGGACGACTGGTACGCAACCATCGACGAAGCCCCCGGCCATGAATGGTTCGACCTGGAACTGGGCATCGTGGTCGACGGCCAGCGCCATAGCCTGCTGCCGATCGTGCTACAACTGTTGCGCAGCAACCCTGAGCTGCTGCGCCCAGCCGAACTGGCCCGGCGCAGCGACGACGAGCACCTGCTGATCGACCTCAACCGCGGCCGCCTGGACAGCCCGGCGCTGCGCGTGGCCCTGCCCTACGGGCGGATCAAGGCGGTGATGGGCACCTTGGGCGAGCTGTACCTGCACGAGGACGCCGTAGGCCCAACCCTGCGCATGGACCGTGCCGACGCGGCGCGCCTGAACGACATCGCCCACCTGCCCCTGCAGTGGGAAGGCGGCGCCCATGTGCGCGACCTCGGCCGCCGCCTGCGCGATGCCCGCGACTTGCAGGTCGAGCCACCCAGCAGGCTCAACGCCACCCTGCGGCCTTACCAGCAGCAAGGCCTGAACTGGCTGCAGGCGCTGCGCGAGATGGGCACCGGCGGCATCCTGGGCGATGACATGGGCCTGGGCAAGACCCTGCAAGCCCTGGCCCACCTGCTGCTGGAAAAGCAAGCCGGGCGCCTGGGCACGCCGGCCCTGGCGGTGATGCCCACCAGCCTGGTGCCCAACTGGCTCGACGAAGCCCAGCGCTTTGCCCCCGACCTGCGCGTGCTGGCCCTGCATGGCCCAGGGCGCAGCAAGCACTTTGCCAACCTGCATGACTACGACCTGGTGCTCACCACCTACGCCCTGGTGCCGCGCGACCTCGAACACCTGCGCGCCCAGGCCTGGCACCTGCTGGTGCTGGACGAGGCGCAGAACATCAAGAGCAGCACCAGCAAGGCCGCCCTGGCCGTGTGCGAACTGCAGGCCAGCCAGCGGCTGTGCCTGACCGGCACGCCGATGGAGAACAACCTGGGCGAGCTGTGGTCGATTTTCCATTTCCTGATGCCCGGCTGGCTTGGCGACAGCAAGCGCTTCACCCAGGACTACCGCACCCCCATCGAACGCCACGGCGACACCGAACGTTTGGCGCACCTGGCCAGCCGCGTGCGCCCGTTCCTGCTGCGCCGCACCAAGGAGCAGGTGGCCACCGAGCTGCCAGCCAAGACCGAGGTGGTGCACTGGGTGGAGCTCAGCGATGCCCAGCGCGACACCTATGAAGCGGTGCGGGTGGCCATGGACAAGAAAGTGCGCGACGAAATTGCCCGCAATGGCGCCGCGCGCAGCCAGATCGTGATCCTCGATGCCCTGCTCAAGCTGCGCCAGGTGTGCTGCGACCTGCGCCTGGTCAAAGGGGTCGAGGTCAAGGGCAACCAGGCCGACAAGGGCAAGCTTGGGGCGCTGTTGGAAATGCTCGAGGAATTGCTGAGCGAAGGGCGGCGGGTGCTGCTGTTCTCGCAGTTCACCTCGATGCTGTCGCTGATCGAGCAGGAACTGCAAAAGCGCAAGGTCCGCTACAGCCTGCTGACCGGCGACACCCGCGACCGGCGCACGCCGGTGCAGCAATTCCAGCAGGGTGACAGCGAGGTGTTTCTGATCAGCCTCAAGGCCGGTGGCGTGGGGCTTAACCTAACGGCGGCCGATACGGTGATTCACTTCGACCCGTGGTGGAACCCGGCCAGCGAAAACCAGGCAACCGACCGCGCCTACCGCATTGGCCAGGACAAGCCGGTGTTCGTGTTCAAGCTGATTACCCGGGGCACGGTGGAGGAGAAGATCCAGGCCCTGCAGCAGGACAAGGCCGCGCTCGCGGCGAGCCTGCTCGATGGCGGGCAGGCCGGGCAATGGCGGCTGGGCGACGAGGAGATCGAAGCGTTGTTTGCGCCGTTGCCTGGTAAGCGAGGGCGTTAGCCTGTACCGGCCCCTTCGCGGGGCAAGCCCGCTCCTACAAGGTGCGGGCTTGCCCCGCGAAGAGGCCGGCGAATCAATCTACCAACTGCGCCTCTTTCAACGCCCCCAAAGCCTCCAGCCACCGCGGCTGCTGGCGGTAATCGGTACGGGCAAACCCACGCCCACGCATCTGTGCGATACGCGGCGACGGCGTGACCTTCAAACGCTGCGCCGCCGTCAACGCCAGCTCCGCCGCCGCCCGGTCATTGCACACCAGGCCCATGTCGCAACCGGCGCTGAGTGCTGCCTCGATACGGTTCGCCGCATCACCCACCACGTGGGCACCGGCCATGGACAGGTCATCACTGAAGATCACCCCATCAAAGCCCAACTCGCCGCGCAGGATGTCCTGCAGCCAGCGCCGCGAGAACCCGGCCGGCTGGTTGTCGACCTGCGGGTAGATCACATGCGCCGGCATCACCGCCGCCAACTGCCCGCTCAGGCGCGTGAACGGCACCAGGTCGGCCTCGCGCAGTTGCGCAAGGCTGCGCTCGTCGGTGGGAATGGCCACGTGCGAATCCGCCTCGGCCCAGCCATGCCCCGGGAAGTGCTTGCCGCAGGCGGCCATGCCGGCGGCATTCATGCCACGGATGAAAGCACCGGCAAGCTGCGTGGCCCGCTCGGGGTTACCCTCGAAGGCGCGGCTGCCCACCACCGCACTGCGCTGGTGGTCCAGGTCCAGCACCGGGGCGAAGCTCAGGTCCAGGCCCACCGCCAGCACCTCGGTTGCCATCAGCCAGCCGCACTGCTCGGCCAGGTACTCGGCATTGGCGTTATCGGCAATCGCACGCATCGCCGGCAGGCGCACGAAGCCCTGGCGCAGGCGCTGCACGCGCCCGCCTTCCTGGTCGACCGCCAGGATCAGCTCGGGGCGAATGGCGCGAATCGAGGCGCACAGCCCGCGCACCTGGCGTGGGCTGTCGATGTTGCGGGCAAAGATGATCAGGCCGGCCACTTCCGGTTGGCGCAGGAGCTGGCGGTCCTCGGCGGTCAGCCATTTACCGGCGATATCCACCATCAGGGAGCCTTGCAGGCGGGCGGTCATAGGTAATCCTTCATTGCAGACGGGGAGAAACCCGATTGGCGCACCGGCCCCCGGCGATGTGCAGCGGGCAATGCGCCCAGTGCGTTCGCGCAGGCACGGGCAACGCCGCCCCGGGCAAAAGCCGAAGCAGCGGTAACCGTTGTTAAGGGGGTACGCAGGAAATCGAGGTTGGGCATGGGCGCTAGCTTAGCCGAAGCGCCCTGCCCCGCCCAGCCTTCAGGCCTTGGCGGTGGTGCTGGCCGACTTGCTGCGTGGGCGCAGCTGGGCGCTGGCCATGGCATCGTCGGTAACGCCGCTGTCGGCGCGCATGCCGGCGGCCAGGAATGGCACCATCAGGCGCATCACCTGCTCGATCGAGGTATTGATGCCAAAATCGGTTTCGGCGATGGCGCGCAGCGCCTTGATGCCGGACATGCTGAACGCCGCGGCGCCAAGCATGAAGTGCACACGCCAGAACAGCTCCAGCGGCGGGATGCGTGGCGCGGCTTCGTTGACCAGCAGCATGTAGCGGCGGAACACCTTGCCGTACATGTCTTCCAGGTAGCGGCGCAGGTGGCCCTGGCTCTGGCTGAAGGCCAGGCCCAGCAGGCGCATGAAGATCGACAGGTCGTTGTTGCTGCGTGGCTGCACGGCCAACGCCTGCTCCACCAGCATTTCCAGCAGCTCTTCGAGGCTGGGCTTTGCCTCGGGCTTGGCCTGGCGCCGTTCCAGCTCACGCTCAAGGCTGGCGCAGAACGGCCCGAGGAAGCGCGAGAACACCGCCTGGATCAGCGCCTTCTTCGAGCCGAAGTGGTAGTTGACCGCCGCCAGGTTGACCCCGGCCTTGCTGGTAATCAGCCGCAGCGAGGTTTCCGCGAAGCCCCGTTCCGCGAACAGCTGTTCAGCGGCATCGAGAATGCGTTCAACGGTTTCGGATTGGGCCATGACGACTCCGGCAGGCAGGGGCAAACAGGTGTTTGAAACATACGTTTCAGGCCTGTCGATGTCAAGGCTCGGTGGCGCTTTATGACTGTGCGGTCGCCATTAAATCACAGCTCGCGACAACACGCCGCACACCACGGTTCTCGCCACCCCTGGCCCTGAACACGGGGCCGTGCCGGGAATTTGCGGGCGATCAGTGCTTGCAGTGGGCCATCCACTGTATATAATCCCAGTCACTGTATAAAAAGACAGAGCGCCCGCCATGTTGAAACTGACGCCACGCCAAGCCGAAATCCTGGCCTTCATCAAACGTTGCCTCGAAGACAACGGCTTCCCGCCAACCCGCGCGGAAATCGCACAGGAACTGGGCTTCAAGTCACCCAACGCCGCCGAGGAGCACCTCAAGGCCCTCGCCCGCAAAGGCGCGATCGAAATGACCCCGGGTGCGTCCCGTGGCATCCGCATTCCAGGTGTCGAAGCCAAGCCCGAGGAAAACGGCCTGCCCATCATTGGCCGCGTCGCTGCCGGCGCGCCGATCCTGGCCGAGCAGCACATCGAGCAATCCTGCAACATCAGCCCAGCCTTCTTCCACCCGCGCGCCGACTACCTGTTGCGCGTGCACGGCATGAGCATGAAGGACATCGGCATCTTCGACGGCGACCTGCTGGCCGTGCACACCACCCGCGAGGCCCGCAACGGCCAGGTGGTGGTCGCCCGCATCGGCGACGAAGTGACCGTCAAACGTTTCAAGCGTGAAGGCAGCAAGGTCTGGCTGATCGCTGAAAACCCCGAGTTCGCCCCCATCGAAGTCGACCTGAAAGATCAGGAACTGGTGATCGAGGGTTTGAGTGTCGGCGTTATTCGCCGCTGATCCAGGAGGCGTCATGCAACAGTTCATCCCAGCACAGCAACAGGTCCAACTGCCCCTGTTCGAGGCGTTTCTGGCCCAACCGGTTCTGCCCGGCCTGAAAGCCAGCGAGCAGGCCCGCAAGGCGAACAGCCACCCGGAGCTGTTCAGCGAACTGTCCCTGCGTGGCGCCCCGGAGCATTGCCAGAGCTTGCTGGCACCGGTACTGCGCGACCTGAGCGAAGAAGAGGAAGCCCGCTGGCTGACACTCATCGCACCACCCGCCAGCCTGACCCAGGCCTGGTTGCGCGATGCCGGCCTCAACCGTGAGCGTATCCTGTTGCTGCAACCGCGCGGCAATCAAAGCGCCCTGCAACTGGCCTGCGAAGCCCTGCGCCTGGGGCGTAGCCACACCGTGGTCAGCTGGCTGGGCAACGTCAACGTCACCGCACGGCAAAAACTGCTTCGCGCCGCCAGTGCCGGAAATGCACAAAGCCTGAACATCCGCCTTGGCTGATGTTCAGGCTTTGCCTGTAAATCGGTAGAACCGGGCAATCAATGCAGCACGCGCGGCCCTTCGTCGCGTTCCAGCTCACCTTCCATCAAACGGCCCGCCATCTGCACGCCAACGCTGAGCATCGCCTTGGCGACTTCAACGTGCTGGCCCTGCAGGAACGCCTTGGCGTCTTCCGAGAAATCCAAGGTTACCAGGGAGCCTTCGTCCTCGGCGCGACGCAGCTCGATTCGGCCATCAGGCAACTCGACAATTTCCAGAAACGACGTAGACATAAAGGGCAGTTCTCCACGAAAGGCCGTTAGTGTACCAGCCAACGCGGCTATCAGCACTCACTCAACGCGTCGCGGAAACGTCTCACCAAGCCTTTGAGGTTGTTGCGCCAGCTTTCCAGCTCTTCACGCGACAGCGCGGGGTGCTCGGGCTCGTCGAGATTGACGGCCTGGATCAGTGGCTGGGTGACATCGGTTTTTGCCGCCTTTTTCGCGACAGGTGGTCGGAACAAATCGGCATAAGCGCTGAGCAGTTGCGCAAGCCACGTCTCGCGCTGGCGAACCAGCTCAAGCATTTCGGCCACCTCGGGAATGGCGATGGTGTTCAGCGCATCGTCGGCCAACGCCTGTTCGACAGTTGCCACGACAGGCAGGCGGTAGAAGCCACCGATTTCATGGCACAGCCCCAGCAGCGCGCCATACAGGTGGAACAGCGCCGACTCGCGCTCGGCCTGAACCAGGCCTTGAGCGTTCATGGCCTGGCTCTGTTCGGCCTTGGCCATGGATTCGAGGGCCAGGCCTGCGAAAAACAGTTTCTGGTTGGTGCGGGTGTAGAGTTCCTGGGCCATTTCAGTGCCCTCCGTAAGGCTGCGAGGCGGATAGCTGCATCATAAATGATTGGGGCCGCTTTGCGCCCCTTCGCGGGGCAAGCCCGCTCCTACAAGGGATCGCGTTCTCCTGTAGGAGCGGGCTTGCCCCGCGAAGGGCCGCAAAGCGGCCCCAACGACAGCGCTAACGGTTTAGCGCTTGTCTTCGACTTTCCAGCTACCACCGTCGTAATACGCCTTCCAGCCCGTTGGCTTGCCATCGACCTCGGACTGCACGTATTGCTCCTTGGTCTTGCGGCTGTAGCGAATCACGGCCGGGCGCCCTTCCGGGTCTTTCTGCGGTGCATCGCACAGGAAGTGGTACTTCGGGTCGATCTCGTGCTTGTGCGGCACGATCTCCATCACCAGCGGCGCACGGGTTTCCCGGTTTTTCGGGAACTGGCTGGCAGCCAGGAACAGCCCCGAAGCGCCGTCGCGCAGCACGTAGGTGTCGTCAACCTTCTCGCACTTGAGCTCCGGCATCTCCACCTTGTCCATCTTCGGTGGCGCCGCCTCGCCGCTCTTGAGCAGCTTGCGGGTGTTCTTGCACGCAGGGTTGGTGCAACCGAAGAACTTGCCGAAACGGCCGGTCTTGAGCTGCATCTCGCTACCGCACTTGTCGCACTCCAGGCTCGGCCCTTCGTAGCCCTTGATGCGGTAGTTACCCTCTTCGATCTCGTAGCCCGCGCAGTCCGGGTTGTTACCGCAGATGTGCAGCTTGTGCTTCTCGTCGAGCAGGTAGGCATCCATCGCCGTGGCGCAAATCGGGCAGCGGTGCTTGCCCAGCAGCACGCGGGATTCCGATTCGCCCTCGTCGTCCGCGGCAATTTCATCGCCCGGCACCAGGTTGACGGTGGCCTTGCAGCGCTCCTTCGGTGGCAGGCTGTAGCCCGAGCAGCCGAGGAACACGCCAGTGGAGGCGGTACGGATCATCATCGGCCGGCCGCATTCCTTGCACGGAATGTTGGTCATGGTCGGCTGGTTGGCGCGCATGCCGCTTTCGGCGGATTCGGCAGTCAGCAACTTCTTGCTGAAATCGCCGTAGAACTCGTCCAGCACGTTTTTCCAGTCACGCTCGCCCTGGGCCACGTCGTCGAGGTTTTCTTCCATGCCGGCGGTGAAGCCGTAGTCCATCAGGTTGGAGAAGCTTTCCGACAGGCGCTCGGTGACGATGTCGCCCATCTTCTCGGAATAGAAGCGGCGGTTGTGCAGGGTGACGTAGCCACGGTCCTGGATGGTGGAAATGATCGCCGCATAGGTCGACGGGCGGCCGATGCCGCGCTTTTCCATTTCCTTGACCAGGCTGGCTTCGGTGAAGCGCGCCGGCGGCTTGGTGAAGTGCTGGCTCGGGTCGAGCTGAATCAGCTTCAGCGCCTCGCCCTGGGCCATTTCCGGCAGCACGTCGTCTTCGCCCGGCTTGCTCTGTTGCGGCAGTACACGGGTGTAACCGTCGAACTTGAGGATACGGCCCTTGGCGCGCAGCTCGAAGTCGCCAGCCGCCACGGTAACGCTGGTGGACAGGTACTGGGCAGGCGGCATCTGGCAGGCCAGGAACTGGCGCCAGATCAGCTCGTACAGGCGCTCGGCGTCACGCTCCATGCCACTGAGCTTGGTCGGGTGGGTGTTGACGTCGGACGGGCGAATCGCCTCGTGCGCTTCCTGGGCGCCTTCCTTGCTGCCGTAGACCAGTGGGTTTTCCGGCAGGTACTGCTTGCCGAACTCGCGCTCGATGTAGCTGCGCGCCATGTCCAGGGCATCGGCCGACAGGTTGGTCGAGTCGGTACGCATGTAGGTGATGTAGCCCGCTTCGTACAGACGCTGGGCCATCATCATGGTCTTCTTCACGCCGAAGCCCAGGCGGTTGCTGGCGGCCTGCTGCAGGGTGGAGGTGATGAACGGCGCCGACGGCTTGCTGCTGGTCGGGCGGTCTTCACGCTTGATCACGCTGTAGCTGGAAGCCTTGAGCTTTTCCAGCGCGGCCATGGCCTGGGCTTCGTTCAGCGGCTTGAAGGCCTCGCCTTTCTCGCGCGCCACTTCGAAGCGCACCTTGGCGTTCTTGGCGGTGCCCAGGTCAGCGTGCACTTCCCAGTATTCTTCCGGCACGAAGGCGCGGATTTCACGCTCACGCTCGACCACCAGCTTCACGGCCACCGACTGCACACGGCCGGCCGACAGGCCACGGGCGATCTTGGCCCACAGCAGCGGCGAAACCATGTAGCCCACCACGCGGTCGAGGAAGCGCCGCGCCTGCTGGGCGTTGACCCGGTCGATGTCCAGCTCGCCCGGTTGCGAGAACGCATCCTGGATCGCTTTCTTGGTGATTTCGTTGAACACCACACGCTTGTAGCGGGTGTCGTCGCCGCCGATGGCCTCGCGCAGGTGCCAGGCGATGGCTTCCCCCTCGCGGTCCAAGTCGGTTGCGAGATAGATGGTGTCGGCATCCTTGGCCAGGCGGCGCAGCTCCTCGATCACCTTTTCCTTGCCGGGCAGGATCTCGTACTTGGCCTTCCAGCCGTGCTCGGGGTCCACGCCCATGCGCGCGACCAGCTGGCGGCGGGCCTTCTCTTTCGGCGACAGTGCCGGCGCCTCACCCGCGGCAGCCTTGCCACGCTTGGCGGCGGGCTCTTTGCTGGCGCTGGCCGAACCGCTGGTGGGGAGGTCTCGGATATGGCCGATACTCGACTTCACCACGTACTGGTTGCCCAGGTACTTGTTGATGGTCTTGGCCTTGGCCGGGGATTCCACAATGACCAGCGATTTGCCCATGGATCGGAGTATTCCTGAATCTGAAGATGAAAAACGCGTCAGGTGCCAAACGCGGCACCGCTATATATAGTGGCGAATGAGTGAGGTCAAGCGCAGTCGTTCACTCTTGCGACTTGCCAGACAACTCAGGCAAGCCCTCTTCGGCCTTGACCAAAGCAAAGCGTGGCACTTGCTCGCCGTCAACCTCGACGGACTCCTGGAACATGCAAAGCGGCCTCACCCAGAAGCTGTAATCACCATACAGGCATTGGTAGAAAACCATCCACTCTTCATTTTCCGAGTGCCGTGCAACGCTGAAGACACGGTACTCAGGCCCTTTGTAATGCCGGTAAACGCCTGGTTGTATCTGCATGCCGCCCTTCCTCTTGAAACAAATTCTGTAAAAACAAAAGCCGGGGCACAGGGCCCCGGCTGCTGCCTTGCAACGCGATCAGACGCGTTCGAAGACAGTGGTGATGCCTTGGCCAAGGCCCACACACATGGTCGCGATGCCCAGGGTGCCGCCATTCTGCTTCATCACATTGAGCAGGGTGCCGGAAATTCGCGCACCGGAGCAACCGAAGGGGTGGCCCAGGGCGATTGCGCCGCCGTGCAGGTTAACCTTCTCATCCATCTTGTCGAGCACTTTCAAGTCCTTGAGCACTGGCAGGGCCTGCGCCGCGAACGCTTCGTTGAGCTCGATGAAGTCGATGTCGGCCATGCTCAACCCAGCGCGCTTGAGCGCTTTCTGGGTCGATGGCACCGGGCCGTAGCCCATGATCGCAGGGTCCACCCCGGCCACCGCCATGGAGCGGATCACCGCCAATGGCTGGATGCCCAGGTCCATGGCGCGCTGGCCGGACATGACGATCATGCACGATGCGCCATCGGTGATCTGCGACGACGTACCGGCAGTAACGGTACCGCCCTTGGGGTTGAACGCAGGCTTGAGCGACGCCAGGCCTTCGAGGGTGGTTTCCGGGCGAATGGTTTCGTCGTAGTCGAAAACCTTCAGGAAGCCGTTCTCGTCATACCCCTGCATCGGGATGATCTCGTCCTTGAACTTGCCCTCGACCGTCGCCTTGTGGGCCAGTTGGTGCGAACGCAGGCCGAACAGGTCTTGCTGCTCACGGGTGATGCCGTGCATCTTGCCCAGCATCTCGGCGGTCAGGCCCATCATCCCGGATGCCTTGGCGGCGTGCAAGGACAGGTGCGGGTTAGGGTCGACGCCGTGCATCATGCTGACGTGGCCCATGTGCTCCACGCCACCGACCACGAACACATCGCCGTTGCCGGTCATGATCGCCTGGGCGGCGGTGTGCAGCGCGCTCATCGACGAGCCGCACAGGCGGCTGACGGTTTGCGCAGCGGAGGTGTGCGGAATCGGGGTCATCAGCGACGCCATGCGCGCGATGTTCCAACCCTGCTCCAGGGTCTGGTTGACGCAGCCCCAGATCACGTCCTCGACCTCTTTCGGGTCGACCTTGGCGTTGCGTTCCAGCAGCTTGCTGATCAGGTGCGCAGACATGTCTTCGGCGCGGGTGTTGCGGTGCATGCCACCCTTGGAGCGGCCCATCGGGGTGCGACCGAAGTCGACGATCACCACGTCTCTTGGATTCAGGCTCATATCAAATCTCTCGCTCTAGCTCGTTGACCACTCAGTTGAAGAAGCGCTGGCCGGTCTTGGCCATTTCACGCAGCTTCGCGGTCGGGTGGTACAGCGGGCCCAGGTCGGCATACTGGTCGGCCAGGGCAACGAATTCAGCCACCCCGATCGAGTCGATGTAGCGCAACGCACCGCCACGGAAGGGAGGGAAACCAATGCCGTAGACCAGGCCCATGTCGGCCTCGGCAGCGGTTTCGACGATGCCATCTTCCAGGCAGCGCACGGTTTCCAGGCACAGGGGCACCATCATCCAGTTGATGATGTCTTCGTCGCTCACTTCACGCTGCTCGAAGATCACCGGCTTGAGCACATCGAGCACGGTGGCGTCGAAGACCTTCTTCGGCTTGCCGCGCTTGTCGGTTTCATAGGCGTAGAAGCCCTTGCCGTTCTTCTGGCCCAGGCGGTTGGCCTCGTACAGGGCGTCCACCGCCGAGCGGCGGGCGTCCTTCATGCGGTCAGGGAAGCCGTCGGCCATCACGTCACGGCCGTGGTGGCCGGTGTCGATGCCGACCACGTCCATCAGGTAGGCCGGGCCCATCGGCCAGCCGAACTTTTCCATGACCTTGTCGATGCGCACGAAGTCGACACCGGCGCTGACCAGCTTGGCGAAGCCGCCGAAGTACGGGAACAGCACGCGGTTGACCAAGAAGCCCGGGCAGTCGTTGACCACGATCGGGTTCTTGCCCATTTTCTTGGCGTAGGCCACGGTGGTGGCAACGGCCACGTCGCTGGACTTCTCGCCGCGGATCACTTCCACCAGCGGCATCATGTGCACCGGGTTGAAGAAGTGCATGCCAACGAAGTTTTCCGGGCGTTTCAGGGCTTTTGCCAGCAGGTTGATGGAGATGGTCGAGGTGTTGGAGGCCAGAATAGCACCCTCCTTCACCTGGCCTTCCACTTCCGCCAGCACGGCTTGCTTGACCTTCGGGTTCTCGACCACCGCCTCGACGACGATGTCGACGTTGGCGAAGTCGCCGTAGGACAGGGTCGGGCGAATGGCGTTGAGCGCCTCGGCCATCTTGGCCGGGGTCAGGCGGCCTTTCTCGACGCGGTTGCCGAGCAGCTTGGAAGCCTCGTTCAGGCCCAGCTGGATGGCTTCCTCGCGGATATCCTTCATCAGGATCGGAGTGCCCTTGACCGCCGACTGGTAGGCGATGCCGCCACCCATGATGCCGGCGCCGAGCACGGCGGCCTGGTTCACGTCGTGGGCGATTTCATCGAAGGCCTTGGCCTTGCGCTTGAGCTCCTGGTCGTTGAGGAACAGGCCGATCAGGCTTTCGGCAACCGAAGTCTTGGCCAGTTTGGCAAAGCCCGCGGCTTCCACTTCCAGGGCCTTGTCACGGCCGAAGTTGGCGGCTTTCTGGATGGTCTTGATGGCTTCGACCGGGGCTGGGTAGTTCGGCCCGGCCTGGCCGGCAACGAAGCCCTTGGCGGTTTCGAAGGCCATCATCTGCTCGATGGCGTTGAGCTTGAGCTTTTCCAGCTTGGGCTGGCGCTTGGCCTTGTAGTCGAGCTCGCCGCTGATGGCGCGCTTGATCAGGTCCAGGGCACCGGCCTGCAGCAACTCAGGCGCCACCACGGCATCGACGGCGCCGACTTTCAGGGCGTCTTCGGCGCGGTTTTCCTTGCCCGAGGCGATCCACTCGATGGCGTTGTCCGAGCCGATCAGGCGCGGCAGGCGCACGGTGCCGCCAAAGCCTGGGTAGATGCCCAGCTTGACTTCCGGCAGGCCGATCTTGGCGCTGCTGGACATGACCCGGTAGTCGGCCGCCAGGCACATTTCCAGGCCACCGCCCAGGGCGATGCCGTTGATGGCCGCCACGGTCGGCACTTCGAGGTCTTCGAAGGCGTTGAAGATGCGGTTGGCTTCCAGGTTCCCGGCAACCAGTTCGGCCTCGGGCAGCTTGAAGTTATCGACGAATTCGGTGATGTCGGCGCCGACGATGAACACGTCCTTGCCACTGCTGACGATCACGCCTTTCACCGAGGCGTCGGCCTTGATGGCGTCGACGGCCTGGCGCAGCTCGTCCAGGGTCAGGCGATTGAACTTGTTGACGGACTCACCCTTGAGGTCGAACTTCAGTTCGACGATGCCGCTTTCAAGAGCCTTAACCGTGATGGCTTTACCTTCGTAAATCATCAACTGATCTCCACGATATGGAAGCTGAACTGTACACGCCGATCGCTGGTGAAAGAGTAGGCCATGCTGCCCTCGCCCCAGGCACACCCGTCAGCGCGCTAGTCGGGATTCTGTATGAGCGGTATGACATACAAACGCTCAATTCATACGCCCGTTTGATTTGGGTATGCACACATTCTCCGAAATGTTCGGCGTTGTCAAATGCTCCCGAACGGGTTGAAAACCCGACTTTGCAGTCATTTTGTATCGCCGCGAGGCAAAACATGATGACAGTGATTGCCGATCATTCATGTCAGCGATTGACCACGCCGGAATGGGCGGTGCTGCATGTTTTTTCACGCACTTGCCGTGGAAATGGCTACACTGCGAATGACTTCACGCATTTCCCGGCCTGCCTGGCCTTTTTCTGCCCTGCAGAAACGACAAAGCGGCAACCTGTTCTGCAGGTTGCCGCTTTGTCGTTCAGGGCATTGCCGGGGGCCTTGCGGGGGCCGTGCACGGGTGTATCGGCGCGATCAGGCGAGGCTGTCGAAGGCGTGGGCAATATCCTGCAATACAGATTTTTCCCCGCGTTCGCTCCAGTACAGGGCGATCATGCGCGTGTCGGCCTCAACTTTGTAGACCGTCTCGGGCAGGCGTGCGAACACGGCGTTCAGGCGCGGCTCCTCGCACACTTCCTTCCACTGGTTCCACCACACGCCAGGGCTGACCTGCCAGTAGCACCAGCTGTCTTCATGGCCTCGGCGGCGGCCACGGTGGTATTGCGGGCATGGGCTCGGCGGCGCCTGCTCGAACCAGTGCGGCCACTGCTGCGGCGCCAGTTGCATGGCCAGCCCCATGCGTCGCGCTTCCAGGCGCAGGTCCATCTGCTGGCCCTGCTTGCGCGACAGGCGCAGCCAGGATAGCGGACTGAGAATCAGCGCAAGGATTGACACAACCAGCCATACCGTCATATCTGTAGATTCCATAAAGCGTTGCAAATGAGCGGGTTACTCAGGTTTCACGGATGACCTGCCGGAAAGCGACCATACTTCTACTATCGCGATTGTCAGGAGTACAGCTCATGTCCTACGAACACCTTCTGGTCGCCGTCGACCTTACCGAAGAGTGCGACCCGGTGATCAAGCGCGCCATGAAGCTCGCCGAACCCTCGGGCGCCAAGGTTTCGCTGGTGCATATCGTCGAGCCGATGGCCATGGCCTTTGGCGGCGACGTACCGATGGACCTGTCGCAACTGCAGCAGCAGCAGTTCGACCAGGCCAAGGAACGCATGGACCGCCTGTTCAACAAGTACCCCGACATCAACCACGGCGATTCGCACCTGGTCTACGGCCAGCCGCGCCAGGAAATCCACCAGTTGGCCAAGGAACAGAAGTGCGACCTGATCGTGGTTGGCAGCCATGGCCGGCATGGCCTGGCATTGCTGCTGGGCTCCACGGCCAATGACGTGCTGCACGGGGCGCCTTGCGATGTGCTGGCGGTGCGGTTGTTGAAGAAAGAGTGATGTAAGCTTTGCCGGCCTCTTCGCGGGGCAAGCCCGCCGTTGTAGGAGCGGGCTTGCCCCGCGAAGAGGCCGGCAAATGCTACTCAGCCCTCAAGCTCAGCCCAGCGCTCCACCAGCACATCCAGCTCACCCTGCAGCTTCTCGATCTTGGCCAGCACCGCCGAAGTTTCGGCAATCGGCCGCTGATAGAAACCGGCAGCGTTCACTTCTTCCTGCGCCTCGGCCATGCGCTGCTCCAGCGCGTCGATCTGCCCTGGCAGCATCTCCAGCTCGCGTTGCAGCTTGTAGCTGAGCTTTTTCTTCGCCGCATCAGGCGCCGCGGCCGCCGGCGCAGGGGCCACAGGCTCCGCCACCTTCTCGACCACCGCGCTGTTGAGCTCGGACTTGCCGCCCTTGCTTTCGGCCACGCCCAGCAGCTTCGGCGAGCCGCCCTGGCGGATCCAGTCCTCGTAGCCACCCACGTACTCGCGGACCTTGCCCTGCCCTTCGAACACCAGGGTGCTGGTGACCACGTTGTCGAGGAAGGCCCGGTCGTGGCTGACCATCAGTACCGTGCCCTTGTAGTTGCACAGCACCTCTTCGAGCAATTCGAGGGTTTCCACGTCGAGGTCGTTGGTCGGTTCGTCCAGCACCAGCAGGTTGGCGGGCTTGCTGAACAGCTTGGCCAGCAGCAGGCGCGCACGCTCGCCACCAGACAGCGCTTTCACCGGCGTACGTGCACGCTGCGGGCTGAACAGGAAGTCGCCCAGGTAGCTCAGCACGTGGCGGTTCTGGCCATCGATCTCGATGAAGTCACGGCCTTCGGCGAGGTTGTCGATAACGGTCTTTTCCAGCTCCAACTGGTGGCGCAGCTGGTCGAAATAGGCCACTTCCAGCTTGGTGCCGCGCTCGACCTTGCCGGCGGTTGGCTCCAGGTCACCGAGCATCATCTTCAGCAAGGTGGTCTTGCCGGTACCGTTGGCGCCAAGCAGGCCGATGCGGTCCTCGCGCTGCAGCACCATGGAGAAATCCTTGACCAGCAGCGGGCCGCCCGGATGGGCGAAGCTGACGTTCTCCAGCACCATAACCTGCTTGCCGGACTTGTCCGCCGCTTCGATCTGGATGTTCGCCTTGCCCTGGCGCTCACGGCGCTCACCACGCTCCACGCGCAGCGCCTTGAGCGCACGCACGCGGCCTTCGTTACGGGTCCGACGGGCCTTGATGCCCTGGCGAATCCATACCTCTTCCTGGGCCAGGCGCTTGTCGAACAGCGCGTTGGCGGTTTCCTCGGCGGCCAGTGCGGCCTCCTTGTGCACCAGGAAGCTGGCGTAGTCGCCGTTCCAGTCGATCAGCCCACCACGGTCCAGTTCGAGGATGCGCGTGGCCAGGTTCTGCAGGAAGGAACGGTCGTGGGTGATGAACAGCACCGCACCGTTGAAGCCGTTGAGGGCCTCTTCGAGCCAGGCGATGGCACCGATGTCCAGGTGGTTGGTGGGCTCGTCGAGCAGCAGCAGGTCGGGCTCGGACACCAGCGCCTGGGCCAGCAGCACACGGCGGCGCCAGCCACCGGAAAGCTCGGCCAGGGTTTTGTCGGCCGGCAGTTGCAGGCGGCTCAGGGTGCTTTCCACCACCTGCTGCAGGCGCCAGCCGTCGCGCACTTCCAGCTCGTGCTGGACGTGCATGAGCTGTTCCAGGTCGTCGTCGCCCTGGATGTTCTGGCTCAGGTGATGGAACTGCGCCAGCAGCTCGCCAACGCCGTCGAGGCCCGCGGCGACCACGTCGAACACGGTGCGCTCATCGGCCACCGGCAATTCCTGCGGCAGTTCGCCGATTTTCAGGCCCGGGGCGCGCCACACATCGCCGTCGTCGCCTTTCTGCTCGCCCTTGACCAGGCGCAGCATGCTCGACTTGCCGGTGCCGTTGCGGCCGATGATGCACACCCGCTCGCCACGGGCGATCTGCCAGGACACTTTGTCCAGCAGCGGCATCGCGCCGAATGCGAGGGACACATCGCTGAATTTGAGCAGGGTCATGTTCGTCTCCAGAAAGCGGGCGCGCATTCTACCTGAGTTGGCCCTTTGCAGCATTAAGTTGGCGGCCTGGCCGGGGCATTGTGACATTCGGTCGAACTTAACGTTTCGATACAAGCACAACGCTTTCACCGGCCGGCGGCAAACGGCTAAGCTAAGGCCATTGGATTTCAACAGTGCTGGCTTCGCCGTCACTTCCCCACTGGTTCCACTGCCCGGACGTATCATGCGCAGCCGCCTGTTACAGATTGCTTCCTGCCTGCTGCTCACCGCCGCCACCGTCGGCGCGGCGCAGGCCGCCGACCTCACCACGCAACGCCAGTACTATGACGAGGCCAAGCGTGCCCTGGCCAAGGGCGACAAAGGCCCCTACCTGCGCTATGCCCAGGCCCTGAGCGATTACCCACTGACCCCCTACCTGGCCTACGACGAGCTCACCGCCCGCCTGAAAACCGCCAGCAACGAGGAAATCGAAGGCTTCCTGGCCAAGCACGGCGACCTGCCCCAGGCCAACTGGATGAAACTGCGCTGGTTGCGCTGGCTGGCCGAGCGCGGCGAGTGGGACACCTTCGCCAAATACTACGACCCCAAGCTCAACTTTACCGAACTGGACTGCCTCAACGGCCAGTACCAGCTTGGCCACGGCAAGCGCGCAGAGGGCTTCGCCAGTGCGGAACAGCTGTGGAACGTGGGCAAGACCCAACCGGCCGCCTGCGACACGCTGTTCGGCATGTGGGCCGCCGAAGGCCAGTTGACCGAAGCCAAGCGCTGGAACCGCATCAAGCTTGCCGCCCAGGCGCGCAACTACAGCCTGGCCAGCAGCCTGGCCCAGGGCCTGACCACCCTGGGCCCGCAAGCCCGGTTGCTGATCGACGTGGCGCAAAAGCCGGAAATGCTCGACCAACCTTCGCGCTTCACCCCGGTCAACGAAGCCATGTCCGATGTGGTGAGCCTTGGCCTGCGCCGCCTGGCGCGCCAGGACCCGGACCGGGCCATGGCCCTGCTCGACGACTACGCCCAGCGCATGCACTTCTCCCGCGACGAGAAGGTCGCCATCGCCCGCGAGATCGGCCTGACCCTGGCGCGCCGCTACGACCCGCGCGCCCTCGACCTGATGACCCGCTACGACCCGGAACTGCGCGACAACACTGTCAGCGAATGGCGCCTGCGCCTGCTGCTGCGCCTGGCGCGCTGGGAAGATGCCTACGAGCTGACCCGCCGCCTGCCCCAGGACCTGGCCCGCAGTAGCCGCTGGAAATACTGGCAGGCACGCAGCCTGGAGCTGGCCCAGCCAAGCAACCCGCAGGTGCCGCTGCTGTACAAGAACGTGGCGCGCGAGCGTGACTTCTACGGTTTCCTCGCGGCCGACCGGGCGAAAACGCCCTACCAGCTGAACAACCGGCCGCTGGTGCTCAGCCCGCAACTGGTGAACAAGGTGCGCAATACCCCGGGCATCCAGCGCGCCCTGGAATTCCATGCCCGTGGCCAGATCGTCGAGGGCCGCCGCGAGTGGTACCACGTCAGCCGCCACTTCACCCGCGACGAAATGGTCGCCCAGGCGCGCCTGGCCTATGACATGCGCTGGTACTTCCCGGCCATCCGCACCATCAGCCAGGCACAGTACTGGGATGACCTGGATATCCGCTTCCCCATGGCCTACCGCGACACCCTGGTGCGCGAAGCCAAGGTGCGTGGGCTGCATTCGAGCTGGGTGTTCGCCATCACCCGCCAGGAAAGCGCCTTCATGGAAGACGCCCGCTCCAGCGTCGGTGCCAGTGGCCTGATGCAGGTGATGCCGGCCACCGCCAAGGAAACCGCGCGCAAGTTCAGCATTCCGCTGGCGTCGCCACAGCAGATGTTCAACCCAGAAAAGAACATTCAGGTGGGGGCCGCCTACCTGAGCCAGGTGCATGGCCAGTTCAATGGCAACCGCGTGCTGGCCTCGGCGGCCTACAACGCAGGCCCAGGCCGCGTGCGCCAGTGGCTCAAGGGTGCCAAGCACCTGAGTTTCGACGTGTGGGTGGAGTCGATTCCGTTCGACGAAACGCGCCAGTATGTGCAGAACGTGCTGTCGTATTCGGTGATCTACGGGCAGAAGCTCAATGTGCCACAGCCGCTGGTGGACTGGCATGAGCGGTATTTCGATGACATGTGAGCATCGTTGAGCCCGGGCCGGCCCCTTCGCGGGGCAAGCCCGCTCCTTGTATGTTGTGTCTGGCCTGGCGAGAGAGGTTATTCTCGTCAGGTTGAAGAAGCACTTCCGGGGAGGCCGATCGCTCCTAAAGGCAGGGATTGCCCCTGACCTTGTATGTAGAGAGGCCCC
>NZ_VWXK01000030.1 GCF_011752565.1 Pantoea sp. Ap-967 | reverse complement strand
CAACGTCAACGGCGTGCCACAGCCGAACGACCAGGACCACACCGTCGACATCATGTTCGTGGTCGACCCGGGCAAGCGTGCCTACGTCAACCGCATCAACTACCGCGGCAACACCAAGACCGAAGACGAAGTGCTGCGCCGCGAAATGCGCCAGATGGAAGGTGGCTGGGCTTCGACCTACCTGATCGACCAGTCCAAGACCCGCCTGGAGCGCCTGGGCTTCTTCAAGGAAGTCAACGTCGAAACCCCGCCGGTGCCAGGCACCGACGACCAGGTCGACGTGAACTACAGCGTCGAGGAGCAAGCCTCCGGTTCGATCACCGCCAGCGTCGGTTTCGCCCAGAGCGCGGGCCTGATCCTGGGTGGCTCGATCAGCCAGAGCAACTTCCTCGGTACCGGTAACAAGGTGTCCATCGGCCTGACCCGTTCGGAATACCAGACTCGCTACAACTTCGGCTTCGTTGACCCCTACTTCACTGCCGACGGCGTGAGCCTGGGCTACAACGCCTTCTACCGCAGCACCAACTACGACGACCTCGACGTCGACGTGGCGAGCTATGCGGTGGACAGCCTGGGTGCCGGTGTCAGCCTTGGCTACCCGATCAGCGAAACCTCGCGCCTGACCTATGGCTTGAGCGTTCAGCAGGACAAGATCAAGACCGGTAAGTACACCGTTGACGAGATCTTCGACTTCCTGGACAAAGAGGGCAGCAACTTCCTCAACTTCAAGGCGTCGATCGGTTGGTCCGAATCGACCCTGAACAAGGGCGTGCTGGCAACCCGTGGTCACTCGCAAAGCCTGACCCTCGAATCGACCATTCCGGGTAGCGACCTGTCGTTCTTCAAACTCGATTACCGTGGCCAGCTGTTCCAGCCGATCACCAACGACTACACCCTGCGCCTGCACACCGAGCTGGGCTATGGTGACGGTTACGGCAGCACCTCGGGCCTGCCGTTCTACGAGAACTACTACGCCGGTGGCTTCAACTCCGTGCGTGGCTTCAAGGACAGCAGCCTCGGTCCTCGTAGTACGCCAAGCCGTGGTGCAGATGATCCGAATGGCAAACCAGGCACCATCCGCGACCCGGACCAAGATCCGCTGCCATTCGGTGGCAACGTGCTGGTCCAAGGTGGCGTCGAGTTGCTGTTCCCGCTGCCGTTCGTCAAGGACCAGCGCTCGCTGCGCACCTCGGTCTTCTGGGACGTGGGTAACGTGTTCGACACCAATTGCGGCAGCAAGCCGGATTGCGAGAAGGTCGGCTTCTCGGGCATGGCCAGTTCGGTCGGCCTGGGCGTCACCTGGATCACGGCCCTGGGCCCGTTGAGCTTCAGCCTGGCAATGCCGGTGAAGAAGCCGGACGATGCCGATACTCAGGTGTTCCAATTCTCTCTGGGCCAGACCTTCTAAGGTCGGCCCCTGCTTAACGACAACGGTTTATCCAGGAGTGCATCGTGCGTAAATTGGCTCAACTGGCCGTAGTGGCCGCGGCGCTGGTCGCCACCCCGGCGTTCGCCGAAATGAAGGTAGCCGTTCTGAACTATCAGATGGCCCTGCTCGAATCCGACGCGGCCAAGAAGTACGCCGTGGATGCCGAGAAGAAGTTCGGCCCGCAGCTGACCAAGCTCAAAGGCCTGGAAAGCAGTGCCAAGGGCATCCAGGATCGCCTGATCAAGGGCGGTGACAAGATGGCTCAGCCGGAGCGTGAGCGCCTGGAGCTCGAGTTCAAGCAGAAGGCCCGTGACTTCCAGTTCCAGTCCAAGGAGCTGAACGAAGCCAAGGCCGTTGCCGATCGCGACATGCTCAAGCAACTGAAGCCTAAGCTGGACGGCGCCGTCGAGGAAGTGATCAAGAAAGGCGGTTACGACCTGGTACTCGAGCGCGGTGCGGTCATCGATGTCAAACCTCAGTACGACATCACCCGCCAAGTCATCGAGCGCATGAACCAAGCCCGTTGATATGACCCTGACCATGACGCTCGGCCAGTTGGCCGAGGCCCTCGGGGCTACCCTTCAGGGCCCCGAGGCGCTGCAGATTACCGGGCTGGCCACCTTGCAGGAGGCCGGCCCCGGTCAATTGAGCTTTCTCGCCAACCCGCAGTACCGCAAATACCTGGACAACTGCCAGGCTGCCGCGGTGCTGCTCAAGGCTGCGGACGCCGAAGGCTTCACCGGCAACGCCCTGATCGTGGCGGACCCGTACCTGGCCTACGCGCGTATCTCCCACCTGTTCGACCCCAAACCCAAGGCTGTGGCGGGTATTCATCCCAGCGCCGTGGTGGCTGAGGACGCCCAGGTGGACGCCAGTGCCTGCATCGGCCCGTTCGCGGTGATCGAGAGCGGCGCGCGCATCGGCGCCAACGTCAGCATCGGCGCGCACTGCGTGGTCGGTGCCCGTAGCGTGGTGGGCGAGGGTGGTTGGCTGGCACCGCGGGTCACGTTGTACCACGACGTGACCATCGGCAAGCGTGTGGTCATTCAGTCGGGCGCCGTGATCGGCGGCGAGGGCTTCGGCTTCGCCAACGAGAAGGGCGTGTGGCGCAAGATCGCCCAGATCGGCGGTGTCACCATCGGTGATGACGTGGAAATCGGCGTGAACACGGCCGTTGACCGTGGCGCGTTGTCCGACACCCGGATCGGCGACGGGGTCAAGCTCGATAACCAGATCCAGATCGCCCACAACGTGCAGATCGGTGACCACACGGCCATGGCGGCCTGTGTCGGTATTTCCGGCAGCACGCGCATCGGCAAGCATTGCATGCTCGCTGGCGGTGTTGGCCTGGTGGGGCATATCGATATCTGCGATAACGTATTCATCTCCGGCATGACCATGGTGACCCGTTCGATCACCGAACCCGGTTCCTATTCATCCGGTACGGCCATGCAGCCTTTGGCTGACTGGCGCAAGAGCGCTGCGCGTATCCGCCAGCTGGATGACATGGCCAAGCGTCTCCAGCAGCTGGAAAAACGTGTCGATACCGTGACCTCAGGTGGCCAGCCGGCATCAGAAGGCTGATACCATTTCCTGAGCAAGAGTGAACAGTCGCTAGCTGGCTCCTCTTTGGATTGCAAAAGGAGCGTGCGGTCAGCCCCTGCGCTCCCTATTCTTATTACAGGCTTCCCCCCGAAATGATGGACATCAACGAGATTCGCGAATACCTGCCTCACCGTTACCCGTTCCTGCTGGTGGATCGCGTGACGGATCTGGACTTCGAGGCCCAGAGCATTCGTGCCTACAAGAATGTCAGCATCAACGAACCGTTCTTCAATGGCCACTTCCCGGCGCACCCGATCATGCCGGGCGTGCTGATCATCGAGGCCATGGCCCAGGCCGCCGGCATCCTCGGCTTCAAGATGCTCGATGCCAAGCCGGCCGACGGCACCCTGTACTATTTCGTCGGCTCCGACAAGCTGCGCTTCCGCCAGCCTGTGCTGCCGGGCGACCAGCTGGTACTGGAAGCCAAGTTCCTCAGCCGCAAAAGCATGATCTGGAAATTCGAGTGCCGTGCCCTGGTTGACGGCAAGGCGGTCTGCTCGGCCGAAATCACCTGCGCGGAACGCTCCCTGTGAGTTCGATTGACCCACGGGCGATCATCGACCCCTCGGCCAAGCTGGCCGCCGGCGTCGAAGTCGGCCCGTGGTCGATTGTCGGCCCCGATGTCGAAATCGGCGAGGGCACGGTCATCGGCCCACACGTGGTACTCAAGGGCCCGACGCGGATTGGCAAGCACAACCGTATCTACCAGTTTTCCTCGATTGGCGAAGACACCCCGGACCTCAAGTACAAGGGTGAGCCGACGCGCCTGGTGATCGGGGATCACAACGTGATCCGCGAGGGTGTAACCATCCACCGCGGCACCATCCAGGACCGCTCGGAAACCACCCTGGGCGACCATAACCTGATCATGGCCTATGCCCACATCGGCCACGACAGCGTTATCGGCAACCACTGCATCCTGGTCAACAACACCGCGTTGGCCGGGCACGTGCACGTGGGTGACTGGGCGATCCTGTCTGGCTTCACCCTGGTGCACCAGTACTGCCACATCGGCGCGCACGCCTTCTCGGGCATGGGCACGGCCATTGGCAAGGACGTTCCGGCGTTCGTCACGGTGTTCGGCAGCCCTGCCGAGGCCCGCAGCATGAACTTCGAAGGCATGCGCCGCCGTGGTTTCAGCGACGAAGTGATCCGCGAGCTGCGCCGTTCCTACAAGATCGTCTACCGCCAGGGCCTGACCGTGGAAGAAGCGATCAAGGAGCTCGACGAGCTGGCCAGCAAGCACCCAGAGGTCGAGCTGTTCCGCCAGTCGATCGCGAATTCCGCCCGCGGCATCACCCGCTGACATGGCGCAGCTTTGCGTAGCCCTGGTCGCGGGTGAGGCCAGCGGCGATATTCTCGGTTCCGGCCTGATGCGCGCCCTCAAGGCGCGCCATCCCGACGTGCGTTTTATCGGTGTCGGCGGCCCGTTGATGGAAGCCGAAGGCCTGCAGTCGTATTTTCCCATGGAACGCCTGGCGGTCATGGGCCTGGTCGAAGTGCTGGGGCGCCTGCGTGAACTGCTCAAGCGGCGCAAGCTGCTGATCCAGACGCTGATCGCCGAGCGGCCAGATGTGTTCATCGGCATCGACGCCCCGGATTTCACCCTCAACATCGAGTTGAAACTGCGCCAGGCGGGCATCAAGACCGTGCATTACGTCAGCCCGTCGGTCTGGGCCTGGCGGCAGAAGCGCGTGCTGAAGATCCGCGAAGGCTGCGACCTGATGCTGACCCTGCTGCCGTTCGAGGCGCGCTTCTATGAAGAGCAGGGCGTGCCCGTGCGGTTCGTTGGCCACCCGCTGGCCGATACCATCCCGTTATCCGCCGACCGCCAGGCGGCGCGCAGTGCCCTGGGCCTGGGCGAGGGCCCGGTAGTGGCGCTGATGCCGGGTAGCCGCGGTGGCGAGGTTGGGCGCCTGGGCGCACTGTTTCTCGATACGGCTCAACAGTTACGCGAGCGGGTGCCGGGCGTACGGTTCGTGCTGCCCTGCGCCAACCCGGCGCGCCGTGCCCAGGTCGAGCAGATGCTCGAAGGCCGCGACCTGCCGTTGACCTTGCTCGATGGCCAGTCGCACCAGGCCCTAGCCGCCTGCGACGCGGTGCTGATCGCCTCTGGCACCGCCACCTTGGAAGCGCTGTTGTACAAGCGCCCGATGGTGGTGGCTTACCGCCTGGCGCCGCTGACCTACTGGATTCTCAAGCGCCTGGTCAAGAGCCCCTACGTGTCGTTGCCCAACCTGCTGGCCCAGCGCGAGCTGGTACCTGAGCTGCTGCAGGACGCCGCCACCAGCGAAGCCCTGGCCCAGGCCCTGGCACCGCTGGTGCAGGACGGCAGCCAGCAGACCGAACGCTTCGACGAAATTCACCGCAGCCTGCGCCGCGACGCCTCCAACCAGGCGGCCGACGCGGTACTGGCCTTGCTCAAGGACCGCTGACATGCAGATTGGACTGGACTTCAACCTGGTCGAAGACCTGGTCGCCGGTGTCGATGAAGTCGGCCGTGGGCCGCTGTGCGGCGCGGTCGTCACCGCCGCGGTGATTCTCGACCCGGCACGGCCGATCCTGGGCCTGAACGATTCGAAAAAGCTTACCGAGGCCAAGCGCGAAGCGCTGTTCGATGAGATTTGCGAAAAAGCCCTGAGTTTTTGCATCGCCCGCGCCGAGGTCGAGGAAATCGACCGGCTGAATATCCTGCAGGCCACCATGTTGGCCATGCAGCGCGCGGTGGAAGGGTTGCACGTGACCCCGAAACTGGCGTTGATCGACGGCAACCGCTGCCCGAAACTGGCGGTGCCGGCAGCGCCGGTGGTCAAGGGCGACAGCCAGGTGCCGGCGATTGCTGCGGCGTCGATTCTGGCCAAGGTCACCCGTGACCGGGAGATGAGCGCGTTCGAGCTGATCTACCCGGGCTACGGCATCGGCGGGCACAAGGGCTACCCGACGCCGGTGCACCTCGAAGCCCTCGCGCGCCTCGGGCCAACGCCCATTCATCGGCGTTCCTTCGCACCCGTGCGTGCGGCCTGGGAAGCCCGCCTGGGCATTACCGATTCCCTGATCTGATCGCCCCAGTGGAACAAATCGTAACTATTTGATTTGAGGGCGACGCTGTAGGAGCGGGCTTGACCCGCGAAACAGACGCCGCGGTGGATGGCACCGGCTGAGCCAGTGTTCGCGGGGCAAGCCCGCTCCTAAAGGCAATGTTCCTTGCGCGACAGCGCAGCCCCAAAAAACCAGCCTAATTACGCTACAATCCCGCCCTTGTCGTTCAGCACTGCTACAGGACTTTCCATGTCGGTTCCCTTCGTTCACCTGCGCGTCCACTCCGAATTTTCGCTGGTCGACGGCCTGGTGCGGATCAAGCCGCTGGCCAAGGCGCTGGCGGGGATGAACATGCCGGCGGTGGCGATCACCGACCAGAGCAACATGTGCTCGCTGGTGAAGTTCTACAAAACCGCCATGGGCGCTGGCATCAAGCCAATCTGCGGCGCCGACCTGTGGCTGGCCGGTGCCGACCCGGAGGCGCCGCTGTCGCGGATCTGCTTCCTGGCCATGAACCCCAAGGGCTACCGCAACCTCACCGAGCTGATCTCGCGGGGCTGGACCGACGGCCAGCGCAATGGCCTGGTGATTCTCCAGCGCGAGTGGATCGCCCCCGCCAGCGAAGGGCTGATCGCCCTGTCTGCAGGCAAGGAAGGCGATATCGGCATGGCCCTGATGAACGGCCGCACCGAGGAAGCCACCGCGCTGCTGGGCGACTGGATGGGCATGTTCCCCGAGCGCTTCTACGTCGAAGTGCAGCGCACCAACCGCGCCGGTGACGAGGAATACGTGCACGCCGCGGTAGCCCTGGCCGACCAGCTCGGCGCGCCATTGGTCGCGACCAACGATGTGCGGTTCATCAAGCAATCGGACTTCGACGCCCACGAAACCCGCGTGTGCATCGGCGAGGGCTGGACCCTCGACGACCCGCGCCGCCCGCGTGGCTACAGCGACCAGCAGTACCTGAAGTCGGCCGAGGAAATGGCCGAGCTGTTCAGCGACCTGCCCGACGCCATCGCCAACACGGTCGAAATCGCCAAGCGCTGCAACATCCAGGTGCAACTGGGCAAGTACTTCCTGCCCGACTTCCCCACGCCCAACGGCATGGGCATCGACGATTACCTTCGCCACGTGTCCCACGAGGGCCTGGAAGAGCGCCTGGCGGTGCTCTGGCCCAAAGACACCACGCCCAATTACGAAGAGAAGCGCCAGGTCTACCTGGACCGCCTGAAGTTCGAGCTGGACATCATCATCCAGATGGGCTTCCCCGGCTACTTCCTGATCGTTATGGACTTCATCAAGTGGGCCAAGAACAACGACGTGCCGGTCGGCCCGGGGCGGGGTTCGGGTGCCGGTTCGTTGGTGGCCTACGTGCTGAAGATCACCGACCTCGACCCACTGGCCTACGACCTGCTGTTCGAGCGCTTCCTCAACCCTGAACGTATTTCCATGCCCGACTTCGACGTCGACTTCTGCATGGATGGCCGCGACCGGGTAATCGACTACGTGGCCGAAGCCTATGGCCGTAACGCGGTAAGCCAGATCATCACCTTCGGCACCATGGCCGCCAAGGCAGTGGTGCGCGACGTGGCGCGGGTGCAGGGCAAGTCCTACGGCCTGGCCGACCGCCTGTCGAAGATGATCCCGTTCGAAGTGGGCATGACCCTGGAGAAAGCCTTCGAGCAGGAAGAGATCCTGCGCGACTTCCTCAAGGGCGACGAAGACGCCCGCGAAATCTGGGACATGGCGCTCAAGCTCGAAGGCGTCACCCGCGGCACCGGCAAGCACGCCGGTGGCGTGGTAATCGCCCCGACCAAGCTCACCGACTTCTCGCCGATTGCCTGTGACGAGGAAGGCGGCGGCCTGGTGACCCAGTTCGACAAGGATGACGTCGAGGCCGCGGGCCTGGTGAAGTTTGACTTCCTCGGCCTGCGCACCCTGACCATCATCAAGTGGGCGATGGAGATCATCAACCGCGAGCAGGCCAAGAACAACCTGCCCGATGTGAACATCGACTTCATCCCGCTGGACGACCGCAAGACCTACGAGCTGCTGCAAAAAGCCGAAACCACCGCGGTGTTCCAGCTTGAATCGCGCGGCATGAAGGAGCTGATCAAGAAGCTCAAGCCCGACTGCCTGGAAGACCTGATCGCACTGGTGGCACTGTTCCGACCAGGCCCGCTGCAGTCGGGCATGGTGGACGACTTCATCAACCGCAAGCACGGCCGTGCCGAACTGGCCTACCCGCACTCGGACTACCAGTACGAAGGCCTCAAGCCAGTACTGGCGCCAACCTACGGCATCATCCTGTACCAGGAACAGGTGATGCAGATCGCCCAGGTGATGGCCGGCTACACCCTCGGTGGTGCCGACATGCTGCGCCGGGCCATGGGTAAGAAAAAGCCCGAGGAAATGGCCAAGCAGCGCGGTGGTTTCATCGAAGGCTGCGTGGCCAACAATATCGAAGCCGATCTTGCAGGTAACATCTTCGACCTGGTAGAGAAGTTCGCAGGCTACGGCTTCAACAAATCCCACTCCGCGGCCTATGGCCTGGTGTCGTACCAAACCGCCTGGCTGAAAACCCACTACCCGGCACCGTTCATGGCCGCGGTACTGTCGGCGGACATGCACAACACCGACAAGGTGGTGGTGCTGGTAGAGGAAGTGCGCAGCATGAAGCTGCGCCTCGACGCGCCGGACGTGAACTTCTCCGACTTCAAGTTCACCGTCAACAACGACGGGCGCATCGTCTATGGCCTGGGCGCGATCAAGGGCGTGGGCGAGGGCCCGGTGGAGGCCATCGTCGAGGCGCGCGCCGAGGGCGGGCAGTTCAAGGACCTGTTCGACTTCTGCGAGCGCATCGACCTCAAGCGGGTCAACAAGCGTACCCTCGATGCACTGATTCGCAGTGGCGCGCTGGACCGCCTGGGCCCGCACTTCCATGACGAGATAAAGGCCTACCACGCCCACATCGACATCAATCGCGCGACCCTGTTGTCGGCGCTGGGCGAGGCCGTGAAGGCTGCCGAGCAGGCGGCCCACACCGCTGACAGCGGCCACGTCGACCTGTTCGGCAGCATGTTCGACGACGCCGACGTGGACGTTTACGCCAACCACCGCAAGGTGCGCGAACTCACCCTCAAGGAACGCCTCAAGGGCGAGAAGGACACCCTGGGGCTGTACCTCACCGGCCACCCGATCGACGAATACGAGACCGAGATTCGCCGCTTCGCCCGCCAGCGCATCATCGACCTGAAACCCTCGCGTGAAACCCAGACCATCGCCGGGATGATCATTGCCCTGCGGGTGATGAAGAACAAGAAGGGCGACAAGATGGGTTTCGTCACCCTCGATGACCGCTCCGGGCGCATCGAGGCCTCGCTGTTCGCCGATGCCTACATGGCGGCACAGTCCTTGCTGCAGGCCGATGCCATGGTGGTGGTCGAAGGCGAGGTCAGCAACGATGACTTCTCTGGCGGCCTGCGCCTGCGGGTCAAGCAGGTGATGACCATGGAGGATGCGCGCACCAAACTGGCCGAAAGCCTGCGCCTGAAGGTCGCCCATGACGCACTCAAGGGCGACCGCCTGAAGTGGCTGGGCGAGCTGATTACCCGCCATCGTGGTGCCTGCCCGATCACCCTGGAGTACACCGGCAGCGATGCCAAGGCCATGTTGCAGTTCGGCGAGCAGTGGTCGATCGACCCGGCCGATGGGCTGATTCAGGCCCTGCGTGACCAGTTCGGGCGTGAGAACGTCTTCCTGCAATATCGTTGAATCGACGAAATTTAATCTCGACCTATATGCGCCTGATCCCTTAAGGTAGGGCGCCAAACGGATCAACCGGCCGGCCGCCTGGCCGTAGACCCAAGACGGATGACTATGAACCCGAATTTTCTCGATTTCGAACAGCCGATTGCCGACCTGCAAGCCAAGATCGAAGGCCTGCGCCTGGTAGGCAACGACAACTCGCTGAACATCAGCGATGAGATTGCCCGTCTGCAAGACAAGAGCAACACCCTGACCGAAAGCATCTTCGGCAACCTGACCAGCTGGCAGATCGCCCGCCTGGCCCGTCATCCACGTCGTCCTTACACCCTGGACTACCTGGAGCACATTTTCACCGAGTTCGAAGAATTGCACGGCGACCGCCACTTCTCCGACGATGCTGCCATCGTGGGTGGCACCGCGCGCCTGGACGGCAAGCCGGTCATGGTCATTGGCCACCAGAAGGGCCGCGAAGTGCGCGAGAAAGTACGCCGCAACTTCGGCATGCCGCGCCCTGAAGGCTACCGCAAGGCCTGCCGCCTGATGGAAATGGCCGAGCGCTTCAAGATGCCGATCCTGACCTTCATCGACACCCCGGGCGCCTACCCGGGCATCGACGCCGAAGAGCGCAACCAGAGCGAGGCGATTGCCTGGAACCTGCGCGTGATGGCGCGCCTGAAGACGCCAATCATCGCCACCGTGATCGGTGAGGGTGGTTCCGGCGGTGCGTTGGCCATTGGCGTATGCGACCAGCTGAACATGCTGCAATATTCCACCTACTCGGTGATTTCGCCGGAAGGCTGCGCCTCGATCCTGTGGAAGACCGCCGACAAGGCGGCCGACGCTGCCGAGGCCATGGGCATCACCGCCGAGCGCCTGAAGAGCCTGAACATCGTCGACAAGGTGATCCAGGAGCCGCTGGGCGGCGCCCACCGCGACCCGGCCAAGATGTCCGAAAGCATCCGTGCCGACCTGGTGCAGCAGCTGGACATGCTCGGCAAGCTCGACCACGACGCGCTGCTGGCCCGTCGTTATGACCGCCTGATGAGCTACGGGCTCTGATAGACCCGGGGCCGCTTCGCGGCCCATTCGCGGGGCAAGCCCGCTCCTACAGCAGGTCGCAACCTTTTGTAGGCGCGGGCTCGCCCCGCGAATGGGGTGCAAAGCACCCCCGGCAATCTCAAGCCAAGTGAGGCCGCCAATGATCCACCTCACCCCTTGGCTCAACGCTCCCACCTGGTACATCGCCTTCTCCGGCGGCCTCGACTCCACCGTGCTCTTGCACCTGCTGGCAGACTACGCCCGCCATCACCCATCGCCCCCATTGCGTGCGCTGCATGTCCACCACGGCCTGCAACCCGCCGCCGACGCCTGGCCTGCCCACTGCCAAGCCATCTGCGACAATCTCGGCATCGAACTCCAGGTCATCCACGTCCAGGTTGCCCCTGGCGCCAGCCTTGAACAGGCTGCCCGCGACGCCCGCTATGGCGCGTTCGAAGCGGTGCTGCAGCAGGGCGACATCCTCTTCACCGCCCAACACCGTGACGACCAGGCCGAAACCCTGCTGTTCCGCCTGCTGCGCGGTGCCGGCCTGCGCGGTTTGGCGGCGATGCCCGAACGCCGTTCCCTGGGGCAGGGTAGCCTGGTTCGGCCCTTGCTCGGCACCTCGCGCGAGCAATTGCTCGCCTATGCCCAGGCCAACGGGTTGGCCTGGATCGAAGACCCGTCAAACGCCGATACCACCTTCGACCGCAACTACCTGCGTGGCGAAGTATTCCCCCGGTTGCGGCAACGCTGGCCCCAGGCCTGCCAGAACATGGCGCGCAGCGCCCAGCACCTGGGTGAGGCGTTGGGCCTGCTCGACGAACTGGCCCAGGGTGACCTGGGCCGGGCCGGGGAGGGCGCGGCATCGGCCTGGGCCATGCTCGATTCGCTTGACCTTGCGGTGCTCGCCGCGCTGTCGCCAGCGCGCCAGCGTAATGCCCTGCAGTTCTGGCTCAGCCCGCGCACCCGTTTGCCCGACACTCGCCACTGGGCAGGGTGGGCCGACCTGCGCGACGCTGCTGGCGATGCTCAGCCGGTCTGGCAACTTGCCGATGGGCGGTTGGTGCGCAGCCACGGTCGGCTGTGGTGGTTGAGCGGCCAGTGGCTGCGCACGCCCGAGGGGGAGTGCGCCTGGGCTGACCCTGCTACGCCCCTGGCATTGCCGGGCAACGGCAACGTGCGTCTCGATGCCGCGCTGGCACCCGGTGGCCTGTGCATCCGTTACCGCCAGGGTGGCGAGGTGCTGGACATCCCCGGCCGTGGCCGGCGCGACCTCAAGCGCCTGCTCAACGAGCTGCAGGTCCCGCACTTCGTGCGCCCGCGCCTGCCGCTGCTGTACCGCGGCGAGCAGTTGCTGGCGGTGGCCAACCTGCCGGCGCTGGCGCAGGCGAATTGCCAGCTGCACTGGCAGCTGCCGACGAACGCGCAAGGTTTGAGCTGAAGGGTACATTCGGGTAGACTACCCTCCCTTCTTGATACAGCTTCTGTGGCTTCCCCGGAAACACAGCAGTTGCCGATTACCAAGCAGTTTTTTGCTGGGCTGATTCTGGAAATGACGAGCGAGCTCCATGCCGGGGATACCCCTGGTCTGTACAGACGCGGCAGTTTTTCGAGATGCACTGTGATTGACGCAGGTGATCGGGGGCTTCGGCCTTCCTTCGCTTTCTCCGGCGGCGCTGGCCGCCTTAACGCAGACTTCTAGGGTTTTTCATGACGCGCTACATATTCGTCACGGGCGGTGTTGTTTCTTCATTGGGGAAAGGCATTGCCTCGGCTTCCCTGGCGGCCATCCTGGAAGCGCGGGGCCTGAAGGTCACCATGCTCAAGCTGGATCCGTACATCAACGTCGATCCGGGCACCATGAGCCCGTTCCAGCACGGTGAAGTGTTCGTCACCCACGACGGTGCCGAAACCGACCTCGACCTGGGTCACTACGAGCGGTTCATCCGCACCACCATGACCCAGAACAACAACTTCACCACGGGCCGTATCTACGAGCACGTGCTGCGCAAGGAGCGTCGTGGTGACTACCTGGGCGCCACCATCCAGGTGATCCCGCACATCACCGACGAAATCAAGCGCCGCATCATCAAGGGCGCCGGCGATGCCGACGTGGCCCTGGTGGAAATTGGCGGCACCGTGGGTGACATCGAGTCGCAGCCGTTCCTTGAGGCAATTCGCCAGCTGCGTGTCGAAGTGGGCTCCAAGCGTGCCATGCTGATGCACCTGACCCTGGTCCCGTACATCGCCACCGCTGGCGAAACCAAGACCAAGCCGACTCAGCACTCGGTCAAGGAACTGCGTTCCATCGGCCTGCAGCCGGACGTGCTGATCTGCCGTTCCGACCACCCGGTCGATGCCTCGTCGCGCCGCAAGATCGCGCTGTTCACCAACGTTGAAGAGCGTGCGGTGATTTCGCTGGAAGACGTCGACACCATCTACAAGATCCCAGCTGTGCTGCACGCCCAGGGCCTGGACGACTTCGTCGTCGAGCGCTTCGGCCTGCAGTGCAACAGCGCCGACCTGTCCGAGTGGGACAAGGTGGTGGACGCCAAGCTCAACCCAGAGCAGGAAGTCACCATCGCCATGGTCGGCAAGTACATGGAACTGCTGGATGCGTACAAGTCGCTGATCGAAGCGATGAGCCACGCCGGCATCACCAACCGTACCAAGGTGAACCTGCGCTACATCGATTCCGAAGACATCGAGAACCAGGGCACCAGCCTGCTCGAAGGCGCCGATGCCATCCTGGTACCGGGCGGTTTCGGCCTGCGCGGCGTGGAAGGCAAGATCACCGCGGTGCAATACGCCCGTGAGAACAAGGTGCCGTACCTGGGTATCTGCCTGGGCATGCAAGTGGCCGTGATCGAGTTCGCCCGTAACGTGATGGGCTGGAAAGACGCCAACTCCACCGAGTTCGACCGCAACAGCGGCCACCCGGTCGTCGGCCTGATCACCGAGTGGGCCGATGCCACCGGTGCCGTCGAAACCCGCACCGAAGCCTCCGACCTGGGCGGCACCATGCGCCTGGGCGCGCAGGACTGCCAGCTGGCTGCCGGTTCCAAGGTTCACGACTGCTACGGCAAGGACATCATCACCGAGCGCCACCGCCACCGTTACGAGGTCAACAACAACCTGCTGCCGCAGCTGGTTGATGCTGGCCTGGTGGTTTCCGGCCGCTCCGAAGACGGCGCGCTGGTCGAGGTGGTCGAGTCCAAGGACCACCCATGGTTCGTTGCCTGCCAGTTCCACCCGGAGTTCACCTCCACCCCGCGTGACGGTCACCCGCTGTTCAGCGGCTTCGTCAAGGCGGCCCTGGCCCAGAAGAACAAGGCCTGATTTTTTCAGGTCTTTGCTGAGTTTTCCGACGGTTAAAGCCGCGCAAGGCTCATTTCTCGGGTAAAGTACGCCCCGATCTACCCCTGACCGCTCGGTCAGGGGTTGCTTCTGCCAGGCCTGCCTGCTGCGTCCCCGCCTGGTGCAAGGCAAGAATTTCCTAAAGCTGCGTTGTTTTCGTCAATTCTGGAGTGCTTACAACAATGGCAAAAATCGTCGACATCAAAGGTCGTGAAGTTCTCGATTCGCGTGGCAACCCCACCGTGGAAGCCGATGTACTGCTCGACAACGGCATCATCGGCAGCGCTTGCGCGCCGTCCGGTGCTTCCACCGGCTCGCGCGAAGCGCTGGAGCTGCGTGATGGCGACAAGAGCCGTTACCTGGGCAAGGGCGTGCTGAAGGCCGTCGCCAACATCAACGGCCCGATCCGCGAGCTGCTGCTGGGCAAGGACCCTTCCGACCAGAAGGCCCTGGACCACGCCATGATCGAACTGGACGGGACCGAGAACAAGGCCAAGCTGGGCGCCAACGCCATCCTGGCCGTGTCCCTGGCTGCCGCCAAGGCCGCTGCCCAGGACCAGGACCTGCCGCTGTACGCCCACATCGCCAACCTGAACGGCACCCCGGGCCAGTACTCGATGCCAGTTCCGATGATGAACATCATCAACGGTGGCGAGCACGCCGACAACAACGTCGACATCCAGGAGTTCATGGTTCAGCCCGTTGGCGCCAAGACCTTCTCCGACGGCCTGCGCATGGGCACCGAAATCTTCCACCACCTCAAAGCCGTGCTCAAGGCCCGTGGCCTGAACACCGCCGTAGGTGATGAAGGTGGCTTCGCCCCTAACCTGGCTTCCAACGAAGACGCCCTGGGCGCCATCGCCGAAGCCGTGGAAAAAGCCGGCTACAAGCTGGGCACCGACGTGACCCTGGCCCTGGACTGCGCAGCCTCCGAGTTCTATGAAGACGGCAAGTACAACCTGTCCGGTGAAGGCAAGTCGTTCGACGCCGAAGGCTTCGCCGACTACCTCAAGGGCCTGACCGAGCGCTTCCCGATCATCTCGATCGAAGACGGCCTGGACGAGTCCGACTGGGCTGGCTGGAAAATCCTGACCGACAAGATCGGTGAAAAGGTACAGCTGGTCGGTGACGACCTGTTCGTTACCAACACCAAGATCCTCAAGGAAGGTATCGAGAAGGGCATCGGTAACTCGATCCTGATCAAGTTCAACCAGATCGGTTCGCTGACCGAAACCCTGGAAGCCATCCAGATGGCCAAGGCTGCCGGCTACACCGCGGTGATCTCGCACCGTTCCGGTGAAACCGAAGACTCGACCATCGCCGACCTGGCCGTGGGTACCGCTGCTGGCCAGATCAAGACTGGCTCGCTGTGCCGCTCCGACCGCGTCTCGAAGTACAACCAGCTGCTGCGCATCGAAGAGCAACTGGGCGCCAAAGCGGTATACCGTGGTCGTGCCGAGTTTCGCGGCTAAGCAAGAGATGGTAAAAAGACAGCAGCCGAGGCTGCCGGAACTTCCGTACTGACTTGTCGTACTGAATCATCCGGCGCTTCATGCGGGTTTCTGTCAACGAAGCCTGGCCTCGGCCAGGCTTCGTGCTATATGACGCCCGTGTGCGGCGGTCTTTAACCTGGATACCTTGATGCGCAGTCCCTATTGGTTGTTCCTTGTCCTGCTCCTGTTGCTCGGTGGCCTGCAATACCGCCTTTGGGTGGGTAACGGCAGCCTTGCGCAAGTGGCCGAGCTCAAGCAGCAGATCGACGAACAGCACGCCGAGAACGAACGGCTGCTGGAGCGTAACCGCGTGCTCGATGCCGAGGTGCTGGAGTTGAAGAAGGGTATGGAGACCGTTGAAGAACGGGCTCGTCATGAACTGGGAATGGTCAAAGAGGGTGAAACCCTCTTCCAGCTGCCGCAAAAATGAGTGAACCGTTACCGGCCTTCTGGGCCGTGATTCCTGCTGCGGGCGTCGGTGCCCGAATGGCTGCCGACCGCCCCAAGCAATACCTGGAGCTGGCCGGGCAGACCCTTCTTGAGCACAGCCTCGACTGTTTCCTTGGCCACCCCGCGCTCAAGGGTGTGGTGGTCAGCATTGCCGAACAAGACCCGTACTGGCCGGCCCTGCGCTGCGCCGGCGATGCGCGCATCCAGCGTGCAGCGGGCGGGCGTGAGCGTGCCGATTCGGTGCTCAATGCCCTGTTGCTGCTGCATGCCCAGGGGGCGGCGGATGACGACTGGGTGCTGGTGCACGATGCCGCGCGGCCGAACCTGGCCCGTAGCGACCTGGACAAGCTGCTGTCGGAGCTGGCCGATGACCCGGTGGGGGGGCTGCTGGCGGTGCCGGCGCGCGACACCCTCAAGCGGGCCGACGCCCATGGTCGGGTGAGTGCCACGGTGGACCGCAGCACCATCTGGCAGGCCTACACGCCGCAGATGTTTCGCCTGGGCGCCTTGCACCGGGCGCTGGCCGAGTGCCTGGTGTCGGAGGTGAGCGTGACGGATGAAGCCTCGGCCATCGAATGGTCGGGGCAGGCGCCGCGACTGGTCGAAGGGCGTAGCGACAATATCAAGGTCACCCGGCCGGAAGACCTGGAGTGGCTGCGCCAGCGGTGGGCTGGGCGGCGCTGATTGGTGTAATGCTGTACCGGCCTCTTCGCGGGGCAAGCCCGCTCCTGTAGGAGCGGGCTTGCCCCGCGAAGAGGCCGGCAAATCACCCTTGCCGATACTCCGGCAGCCCCGCCAACCCTTCCTTCAGGTAATCCACCAAGCGCCGCACTTTGGGTGACAGATGCCGCTGCTGCGGGTACAACGCCCACACCGCGGTATTCGGCGGCTGATGCCCCTCCAGCAACGACACCAGCGCACCACTGTTCAGGTGTTCGAGCACGTAATAGTCCGGCAACTGGCACAACCCCATCCCCAGCAACGCCGCGTCCAGCACCGCCTGGCCACTGTTGCAGCGCCAGTTGCCCTGCACCCGTTGGCTGATCTCGCGCCCATCCTGCTGCAAGGCCCACAGGTCCGAACTGCCGATCAGGCAATTGTGCCGGGCCAGTTCCGACACGCTGTGGGGGCGGCCGTAGCGTTCAAGGTAGGCGGGTGAGGCGCACAGGTACATGCGCCGTGGTGCAAGGCGGGTGGCCACCAACCGGGAGTCGGCCAGCCGGCCCAGGCGAATCGCCAGGTCCATGCCTTCATGCAGCAAGTCCAAGGTGCGGTTGCTCAGCTCCACGTCCACCCGCAACTGCGGGTACAGGGCCATGAAGCGCGTCACCAGCGGCACGATGAAACGCTCGCCATAGGCCACCGCGCAGGTCATGCGCAGCAGCCCCTTGGGCTCGCTCGCCAGGTCGCCGATCGCCCGCAGGGCTTCCTCCCGCCCGTCCTGCAGGCGCTGGCAGTGCTGCAGGAAGGTCTGCCCGGCCTCGCTCAAGGTCACGCGGCGGGTGCTGCGGTACAGCAGGCGCGTTTGCAGGCGCTCTTCCAGGCGGGCAATTTGCCGGCTGATATGCGAGGACGACACCCCCAGGCGCTCGGCGGCGGCAGTGAACTGGCCCATTTCTGCCACGGCAACGAACTCATCGATGCCTTCCCAGCGGCTGTTCATTGATTATCCCTGTATGGCAATAATGTTTTGGCTTTGCCCGGATTATTCATCAAAAGCGCCTGGATTACACTGCTGGCCTGAATCGATCCCCTGTCTGGAGTGCTGTGATGATCAAGTCCCGTGCCGCCGTCGCCTTCGAGGCCAAGAAACCCCTGGAAATCGTCGAAGTCGACGTGGCCATGCCCAAGGCCGGCGAAGTGTTGCTGCGCGTGGTTGCCAGCGGTGTTTGCCACACCGACGCCTACACCCTGTCTGGTGCCGACCCGGAAGGTATCTTCCCGTCGATTCTCGGCCATGAAGGTGGCGCGATCGTCGAGGCGGTGGGCGAGGGCGTCACTTCCGTGGCCGTGGGCGACCATGTGATCCCGCTGTATACCCCCGAATGCGGCAAGTGCAAGTTCTGCCTCTCGGGCAAGACCAACCTGTGCCAGGCCATCCGCGCCACCCAGGGCAAGGGCCTGATGCCCGACGGCACCACGCGCTTCTCCTACAAGGGCCAGCAGCTGTTCCACTACATGGGTACCTCGACCTTCTCCGAGTACACCGTGTTGCCGGAAATCTCCGTGGCCAAGATCCAGAAGGAAGCCCCGCTGGAGAAGGTTTGCCTGCTCGGTTGCGGCGTTACCACCGGCATCGGTGCGGTGCTCAACACCGCCAAGGTCAAGGCCGGTGACACCGTGGCCATCTTCGGCCTGGGCGGCATTGGCCTGTCGGCGGTGATTGGTGCGGTCAAGGCCAAGGCCTCGCGCATCATCGCCATCGACATCAACCCGGCCAAGTTCGAAATCGCCCGCCAACTGGGTGCTACCGACTGCATCAACCCGAAAGACTACGACCGCCCGATCCAGGAAGTGATCGTCGACCTCACCGACGGTGGCGTGGACTTCTCCTTCGAGTGCATCGGCAATGTTCAACTGATGCGTGCGGCCCTGGAATGCTGCCACAAGGGCTGGGGCGAGTCGGTCATCATCGGGGTTGCCGGTGCCGGCCAGGAAATCGCCACCCGTCCGTTCCAGTTGGTGACCGGCCGCGTCTGGCGCGGTTCGGCATTCGGTGGCGTGCGTGGGCGCAGCGAGCTGCCAAGCTACGTGGAAATGTCCGAGAAGGGCGAGATTCCGCTGGATACCTTCATTACCCACACCATGGGCCTGGAAGACATCAACAAGGCCTTCGACCTGATGCACGAAGGCAAGAGCATTCGTAGCGTGATCCACTTCTGAGGTCAGCCATGAGCCTGGACAACATCTCTTGCCAGAAAAGCTTCGGCGGCTGGCACAAGCGTTACCGGCACCACTCCAAGGTGCTGGGTTGCGACATGGTGTTCGCCGTCTACCTGCCGCCGCAAGCCGAGCAGGGTGAAAAGCTGCCGGTGCTGTACTGGCTCAGCGGCCTCACCTGCACCGACGAGAACTTCATGCAGAAGGCCGGCGCCCAGCGCCTGGCCGCCGAGCTTGGCCTGATCATCGTCGCTCCCGACACCAGCCCGCGTGGCGAGCAGGTGCCGGGCGACCCGGACGGCGCCTGGGACTTTGGCCTGGGCGCGGGGTTCTACCTCAATGCCAGCCAGCAACCCTGGGCCCAGCACTACCGCATGCACGACTACGTGGTGCAGGAGTTGCCGGCATTGATCGAGGCGCACTTCCCGGCCAGTGACCAGCGCAGCATCAGCGGCCACTCCATGGGCGGCCACGGTGCGCTGGTGTGCGCCTTGCGCAACCCTGGGCGCTACCGCTCGGTGTCGGCGTTCTCGCCGATCAGCAACCCGATGGATTGCCCATGGGGCGAGAAGGCCTTGGGCCGTTACCTGGGTGAAGACCGCACCCGCTGGCGCGAGTGGGATGCCAGCGTGCTGTTGGCCGAAACCCCGGCTGGCCAGTGCCCAGCGCTGCTGGTGGACCAGGGCGACCGTGACGACTTCCTCGAAAAACAGCTCAAGCCCGAAGCGCTGGAGCAGGCGGCACGCAAAGGGGGGCATGCCCTGACCCTGCGTTTGCAGCCTGGCTATGACCACAGCTACTACTTCATCGCCAGCTTCATCGACGAGCACCTGCGCCATCATGCGAAGGCACTGGGCCGGGTGTAGGCAGGGTTGCGCTGTACCGGTAGGAGCGAGCAAAGCTCGCGATGCGCCGCGCAGCGGCGCCCGATCTTTCAGGCACAGTTAACCCTGTGCCGATCACCCTCAGCCCCAATCCCTCAAAAGCAGGTAGAATCACGCCCTGACTCAATCAGGGCGTTTTTCTATGCGTATTGGCCACGGCTACGATGTGCACCGTTTCTGCGACGGTGATTTCATTACCCTGGGTGGGGTGCGTATCCCCCACAAATACGGCCTCCTGGCCCATTCCGACGGTGACGTGCTGCTGCACGCCCTGAGCGATGCCCTGCTCGGCGCAGCCGCGTTGGGTGACATCGGCAAGCACTTCCCCGACACCGACCCGCAATTCAAGGGGGCCGACAGCCGCGTGCTGCTGCGGCATGTGGTCGCTATCGTCAAGGCCAAGGGTTGGCAGGTCGGCAACGTCGACGCCACCATCGTCGCCCAGGCGCCGAAAATGGCCCCCCATATCGAAACCATGCGCCAGTTGATCGCCGAGGACCTGCAGGTCGAACTCGACCAGGTCAACGTCAAGGCCACCACTACTGAAAAACTCGGCTTCTGCGGCCGCGAGGAGGGCATTGCCGTGCATTCGGTCGCCCTGTTGCTGCCCGCATGACTGAACTGGACCTGTTGGGCCCGCGTGCATCGGGCGACTCCCTGGGCAGCGCCGTTCTCAAGGCGGTGGCCGAAGACTTCCAGGTCGATGAAGTCCTCGACATTCCGCTGTCTGGCCAGGGCGAGCACCTGTGGCTGTGGGTGGAAAAGCGCGACCTCAACACCGAAGAGGCTGCCCGCCGCCTGGCCCGCGCCGCCGGTGTACCGGTGCGCGCCATCAGCTATGCCGGCCTCAAGGACCGCCAGGCCCTGACCCGGCAGTGGTTCAGCCTGCACCTGCCGGGCAAGGCCGACCCTGACCTGGCGCGTGCCGAAGACAGCACCTTGCGCGTGCTCAAGCAGGTGCGCCACCAACGCAAGCTGCAGCGTGGCGCCCACGCGGCCAACGGCTTCACCCTGCGCCTGACCGCGCTGGCTGCCGACCACCAGGCCCTGGATGCACGCCTGCAAGCGCTCAAGCAGCACGGCGTACCCAACTATTTCGGCAGCCAGCGCTTCGGCCACGGCGGCGGTAACGTGCACGATGCCCAGGACTGGGCGGCGCGCAAGGCCCTGCCCGAGCAGCGCAATGTGCGTTCGCGCCTGCTGTCGGCCGGGCGCAGCTACCTGTTCAACCAGGTGCTGGCCGCCCGCGTGGCTGACGGCAGTTGGCAGCACGCCCAGGTCGGTGACCTGTTGGCGTTCACCGACAGCCGTAGTTTCTTTCCTGCCGGTGTGCAGGAGTGTTCCGATCCACGCCTGGCGATTCTGGACCTGCACCCCACCGGCCCGATGTGGGGCGAAGGCCCATCGCCTGCCAGTGGTGCCCCTGGCACGCTGGAAAGCACCATCGCCGAGCGTCATCCGGCGCTGTGCCAGTGGCTGGCCCACGCGGGCATGGATCACGAACGGCGCATCCTGCGGCTCCCTATTGGCGGCCTGACGTGGCATTATCCCGAGCCTGATATCCTGCAACTGGAATTCGTCCTTCCGGCCGGATGCTTCGCCACCGTGGTGGTGCGCGAACTCGTCGATCTGGTGCCGGCAGGGCAGACGGACAGCCCATGCGTATTCTGATTTCGAATGACGACGGTGTTACGGCACCTGGCCTCGCCGCGCTCCACGGTGCGCTGGCGGATTATGCCGAGTGCGTGGTAATCGCCCCGGACCAAGACAAGAGCGGCGCCGGCAGTTCGCTGACGCTCGACCGGCCCCTGCACCCGCAGGCCCTGGCCAACGGCTTCATCAGCCTCAACGGCACGCCCACCGACTGCGTGCACCTGGGGCTCAATGGGCTGTTGCCTGAGCCTGTGGATCTGGTGGTTTCCGGTATCAACCTGGGGGCCAACCTGGGCGATGACGTGATCTACTCCGGAACGGTGGGCGCCGCGCTGGAGGGCCGCTTCCTGGGCGGCACGTCGCTGGCCTTCTCATTGGTTTCGCGCCTGCCCGACAACCTGCCGGCTGCGGCCCATGTCGCTCGCCGCCTGGTCGAGGCATTGCCGCGCTTGCAACTGCCACCGCGTACCGTGCTCAACGTGAACATCCCCAACCTGCCGCTGGAGCGCATCCGTGGTATCCAGCTGACCCGCCTGGGGCACCGGGCACGGGCGGCGGCGCCGGCCAAGGTGGTCAACCCGCGCGGCAAGGAAGGCTACTGGATCGCCGCGGCGGGCGACGCCGAGGACGGCGGGCCGGGCACCGACTTCCACGCCGTGATGCAGGGCTACGTGTCGATCACCCCGCTGCAGCTCGATCGCACCTTCAGCGATGCGTTCGAACAGCTCGACGGCTGGCTGGAGGGCTTGCTCTGATGCGTGACCAGGACGATCTGCAGCGCCGGGGCGGCATTGGCATGACTTCGCAGCGTACCCGCGAGCGGCTGATCCAGCGCCTGAGCGAGGAAGGGGTGTCGAACCCCAAGGTGCTCGATGTAATTCGTCGCACGCCGCGCCACCTGTTCGTCGACGAGGCACTGGCGCACCGGGCCTACGAGGACACCGCCCTGCCGATCGGGCATAACCAGACCATCTCCCAGCCGTTCATGGTGGCACACATGAGCGAGCTGCTGCTGGAGGCCGGGCCACTGGACAAGGTGCTGGAGATCGGCACCGGTTCCGGTTACCAGACGGCCATCCTGGCCCAGCTGGTGGAGCGGGTATTCTCGGTTGAGCGTATCAAGGTGCTGCAGGACCGCGCCAAGGAGCGCCTGGTCGAACTGAACCTGCGTAACGTGGTATTTCGCTGGGGCGATGGCTGCGACGGCTGGCAGGCCCTGGCGCCGTACAACGGCATCATCGTCACGGCGGTGGCAGCGGAAGTGCCGCAGGCGCTGCTGGACCAGCTGGCGCCGGGTGGCCGCATGGTGATCCCGGTTGGCCCGGCAGGGGAGGTGCAGCAGTTGATGTTGATCGTGCGCGAGGAGCAAGGCTTCTCGCGCCGGGTGCTGGGGGCAGTGCGCTTCGTGCCGCTGCTCAATGGCCCGTTGGCCTGAGCCGCCAGGAATATTTGCAGCGGCAACGAATTCTTGCGCCACGGCCCGGTCTATCTGGCGGGGCCCGAGCTCTGCCAAGGCCGTTCGGCTTGGTTATAATTGCAACAATATTGCATATCGTCTTATCGTTTTTGGCACCATGAGGGGAGCGCGGGTGGGGCACACAGTCATTCGGCAGCGCAAGGATCGGTCGGTTTTAAAGCTTCTGGTGATTGCGCTGGCCATGGGCACCCTGCTGACTGGCTGTTCGAGCACAGGCTCGGGCGGCGCGCGCGTGGTCGACCGCAACAATGCCGCCCCCAAGCGCCCGACCGTCACTTCCGGCCAGTACGTGGTCAAGCCTGGCGACACGCTGTTCTCCATCGCGTTCCGCTACGGCTGGGACTACAAGGAGCTGGCCGCACGCAACGGCATCGCTGCCCCCTACACCATCCGCCCGGGCCAGGCGATCCGCTTCAACAGTGGCGGAACAGGAACCACCACGGTGGTGTCCAGCCCGTCCTCGTCGAGCAAGACAACGGTCATTCGTCGGCCCGTGGGCGCGCCTATCACGCCTGCTGAAAATGGCGGAAAAACGGCGCCAACAACGCCAACCGCGCCTGCCACGGTAGCTGCCACGGTGCCCGCCGCAGAGCGGGCGGCAGGTGGCTGGACCTGGCCTGCCAACGGCGTGCTGATTGGAAAATTCGCTTCAAACGGTAGTTTGAATAAAGGCATTGATATCGCCGGTGATTTGGGACAGCCTGTTTTTGCTGCGTCTGATGGTGCGGTGGTCTATGCCGGGAGTGGCTTGAGGGGCTACGGCGAACTGATCATCATCAAGCACAGCGATACCTACGTCAGTGCCTACGGCCACAACCGCAGGCTGTTGGTTCGGGAGGGGCAGCAGGTCAAGGCAGGGCAGTCGATTGCTGAAATGGGGTCCACGGGCACTGATCGGGTGAAGCTGCATTTCGAGATTCGCCGCCAGGGCAAACCCGTCGATCCACTCCAGTTCCTGCCACGCCGTTGATTGTTGTACCCGGCCTGTTCCTGTGATGTAGAGGGGACAGGCTCCAGCGATGCCAGGGAAGCAGGTGCCGCTCGAGTCTGAGTTCGAACTCAGCAAAGGACTATAACAATGGCTCTCAATAAAGAAGTGCCGGAGTTTGACATCGACGATGACGTCCTCCTGATGGAGACGGGCATCGTTTTGGAAACGGATGTGGTGTCAGACGAACCTGCTGTATCTCCGGTTCGGGCCAGGGCCAAATCAGGCTCTTCACTCAAGCAACACAAGTACATCGACTACAGCCGGGCACTTGATGCTACCCAGCTGTATCTCAACGAGATCGGATTCTCGCCTCTGCTGTCGCCGGAAGAGGAAGTCCATTTTGCGCGCCTGTCGCAAAAAGGTGACCCTGCCGGCCGCAAGCGTATGATCGAAAGCAACCTGCGCCTGGTGGTGAAAATCGCCCGCCGTTACGTGAACCGCGGCCTGTCGCTGCTCGACCTGATCGAGGAGGGCAACCTTGGGTTGATTCGTGCGGTGGAGAAGTTCGACCCGGAACGCGGTTTCCGCTTCTCGACCTACGCGACCTGGTGGATTCGCCAGACCATCGAGCGGGCGATCATGAACCAGACCCGCACCATCCGCCTGCCGATCCACGTGGTCAAGGAGCTCAACGTCTACCTGCGCGCCGCGCGGGAACTGACGCAGAAACTCGACCACGAGCCTTCGCCAGAAGAAATCGCCACCTTGCTGGAGAAACCGGTCGCTGAGGTCAAGCGCATGCTCGGCCTGAACGAGCGGGTGTCTTCGGTGGATGTGTCGCTGGGCCCTGATTCCGACAAGACCCTGCTCGACACCCTGACCGACGACCGCCCAACCGACCCGTGCGAGCTGCTGCAGGACGATGACCTGTCCCAGAGCATCGACCAGTGGCTGGGTGAGTTGACCGACAAGCAGCGTGAGGTGGTGGTACGCCGCTTTGGCCTGCGCGGGCACGAGAGCAGCACCCTGGAAGACGTTGGCCTGGAAATCGGCCTTACCCGCGAGCGGGTCCGGCAAATTCAGGTGGAGGGCCTCAAGCGCCTGCGTGAGATCCTTGAGAAGAACGGCCTGTCCAGTGAGTCGCTGTTCCAGTAAGCCTGGCTGTACCGCAACACAAACGCCCCGATGACCTCGGGGCGTTTTTGTGTGTGTCACCACTGCCTTCCAACGGAGTGACCGCCTTCCTGTAGGAGCGGGCTTGCCCCGCGAAGAGGCCGGCAAAGCCAGCCCAAATCGCTAGCCAGGCAATGTGTACGGCGCTACCCCAGATGCATCGCGTGTAAGCCTTTGCTTACTCGTTCTGTAAGCCAACAGTGTAACTACCAGTAAATCATTGTCGTTTCCAGTCACCGTAAATTCACAACTAGCTGAAAAATAAGGGTTTTTCAAATATGTGAAAGTGTTTCCCCTGCAATATCTTGAGAGATTTCGCAGTTGCCTGTCTCAGGGAACTCGCTAGTATTCGAACTGTGCACACGGACATGCACAGGCTTTCAGGGAGAAGGCCAAGGACATCGCAAGAAGCGATTTCATCAGGACGATGTTTGGGACAAACAGGGACTACGGAAAAAATGTGGGCGGGTCAAACCGCCCCTTTTTTTTGCCTGCGTTTTGCCCCGTAGGCGCGAGCGCAACTCGCGATGCGCCGCAAGTTGCTCGACACCGAAAATAAAAAAGGCCCTTTCGGGCCTTCTTGCGTTCCGCGCGATCAGCGCTCCAGGTCGGCGATCTTGCCGGTCTTGCCGTCCCACTCTTCAGCGTCCGGCAGAGCGTCCTTACGCTCGGTAATGTTCGGCCAGACCTCTGCCAGCTCGGCGTTGAGCTCGATGAAGTTCTCCATGCCGGCGGGGATCTCGTCTTCCGAGAAAATCGCCTGGGCCGGGCACTCAGGCTCGCACAGGGCGCAGTCGATGCACTCGTCCGGGTGAATCACCAGGAAGTTCGGGCCTTCGTAGAAGCAGTCCACCGGGCAGACTTCCACGCAGTCGGTGTATTTGCATTTGATGCAGTTGTCGGTGACGACGAAGGTCATTTCTAGTTCTCTCCTCAGGCGACGGCGGCGGCCCTTCCTCTCAGGGCCGCGCGGTTTACGGGCATGTGGCTGCAGGCCAGGCTAATAACCTGCAGCACCAGCAAACCGCGGCGGATTCTATCAGCTTGTAGTGGGCGCCGTTATAACAGGTTCTTTAGTTGATATAGCATTTCGATAGCTTGACGCGGGGTCATGTCGTCCAGGTCCAGCTTGCCCAGCTTCTCGATGGCCGGGTGTGGCAGGCTGGCGAACAGGTCGCTCTGGTGCGGTACTTGCGGCGCGTCCTTGGCTTTTTTCACCACCACTTGCTCATGGGGCAGGCTGGTGGTTTCCAGGCGCGCCAGGTGCTCGCGTGCGCGTAGGATGACGGGCTGGGGCACACCGGCCAGTTGCGCCACGGCCAGGCCGTAGCTCTGGCTGGCCGGGCCGGGCAGCACATGGTGCAGGAACACGATGCGCTCGTTGTGCTCGGTGGCGTTCAAGTGCACGTTGGCCACCAGCGGTTCACTCTCCGGCAGCACGGTCAGCTCGAAGTAGTGGGTGGCGAACAGGGTGTAGGCGCGCAGCGCGGCCAGGCGCTCGGCGGCGGCCCAGGCCAGGGACAGGCCGTCGAAGGTACTGGTGCCGCGGCCCACTTCGTCCATCAGCACCAGGCTGCGGTCGGTGGCGTTGTGCAGGATGTTGGCGGTTTCGCTCATCTCGACCATGAAGGTCGAACGCCCGCCGGCCAGGTCGTCGCTGGAGCCGATACGGGTGAAGATGCGGTCGACCAGCGACAGCTCGCAGCTGGCGGCCGGCACGAAGCTGCCAATGTGCGCCATCAGCACGATCAGGGCCGTCTGGCGCATGTAGGTGGATTTACCGCCCATGTTCGGGCCGGTGATGATCAGCATGCGCGTGCTGTTGTCCAGGCCCAGGTCGTTGGCCACGAACGGCGTGGTCAGCACCTGCTCGACCACCGGGTGGCGGCCCTGCTCGATGCGCAGGCACGGCTCTTCGACAAAGCGTGGGCAGTTCAGGTCAAGCGTCAGTGCGCGCTCGGCAAGGTTGCTCAGCACGTCGATCTCGGCCAGCGCGGCGGCACTGTCCTGCAGCGGCGCCAGGTGGCTGATGAGGGTTTCCAGCAGCGCGTCGTAGAGCATCTTTTCGCGGGCCAGGGCGCGGCTCTTGGCCGACAGCGCCTTGTCCTCGAACGCCTTGAGCTCCGGGGTGATGAAGCGCTCGGCACCCTTGAGGGTCTGGCGGCGGATGTAGTCGCCCGGTGCCTGCTCGGCCTGCTTGGTCGGCAGTTCGATGAAGTAGCCGTGCACGCGGTTGTAGCCGACCTTCAGGTTGGCAAGGCCGGTGCGGGCCTTCTCGCGGACTTCCAGGTCGATCAGGAACTGGCCGGCGTTTTCGCTGATCGCCAGCAACTCGTCCAGTTCGTTGTCGTAGCCGGCCTTGAGCACGCCGCCATCGCGGATCACCGCGGGCGGGTTGTCGATGATCGCCCGCTCCAGCAGGCTGGCAAGCTCCGGGTAGGTGCCGGTGATGGCGGCCAGGCGCGCCAGGTGCGGCGCTTCCAGCTCTGCCATGGCGTTCTGCAGCTCGGGCAGGGCGCCGAGGGCGTCGCGCAGGCGCGCCAGGTCGCGCGGGCGGGCGTTGCGCAGGCCGATACGTGCGAGGATCCGCTCGATGTCGCCAATTTCCTTGAGCTGCGGCTGCAGTTTTTCGAAGCGGTAGCCGTCGAGCAGGCAGCGAATCGAGTCCTGGCGTGCCTGCAGGGTCTTCAGGTCACGCAGTGGGCGATTCAGCCAGCGGGTCAGCAAGCGGCTGGCCATGGCGGTTTGGCAGCGGTCGACCACCGACTGCAGGGTGTTGTCACGCCCGCCCGCCAGGTTGACGTCCAGCTCCAGGTTGCGGCGGCTGGCGCCGTCGAGGATCACCGTGTCGTCCAGGCGCTCGTGGCGCAGGCTGCGCAGGTGCGGCAGGGCGGTACGCTGGGTTTCCTTGGCGTAGGTCAGCAGGCAGCCGGCGGCGCCGATGGCCAGGGTCAGCTTGTCGCAGCCAAAGCCTTTGAGGTCCTTGGTCGCGAACTGCTGGCACAGCGCCTTGCGCGCCGAGTCACGGTCGAAGTCCCACGGCGCACGGCGGCGGGCGCCCGGGCGCTTCTCGGCAGGCAGGTCGCGCGGCCAATCGTCGGGAATCAGCAGTTCCACCGGGTTCAGGCGCTCAAGCTCGGCCAGCAGGTTTTCCCAGCCTTTGATCTCCTGCACGCTGAAGTTGCCGCTGGTGATGTCCAGCACCGCCAGGCCGAACAGGCGCTCGTCGCCGAGCAGCGCGGCGATCAGGTTGTCGCGGCGCTCGTCGAGCAGCGCTTCGTCACTGACCGTGCCGGGGGTGATGATACGCACCACCTGGCGCTCCACCGGGCCCTTGCTGGTGGCCGGGTCGCCGATCTGTTCGCAGATCACCACCGATTCGCCCAGCTTGACCAGCTTGGCCAGGTAGCCTTCCAGCGAATGGAAGGGAATCCCGCACATGGGGATCGACTGGCCGGCCGACTGGCCGCGCGCGGTCAAGGTGATGTCCAGCAGTTTCGCGGCTTTCTTCGCATCTTCGTAGAAGATCTCGTAGAAGTCGCCCATGCGGTAGAACATCAGCTGGTCCGGGTGCTGGTTCTTCAGCTTCCAGTACTGCTGCATCATTGGTGTGTGTGCGGAAAGATCAGACATTCAGGGCCTTACAGCGGGTGATCTGGTTGGCGATGGTAAACCGGCAATGGTACAGGCTTTTTCACCGAGATGCAGGCTGGCTGGCAGCCGGGCGGTGTGGTTAAGCGCCACGGACTTCACTACAATGCGCGGCCCTCGCAAAACTGCACCCGAGCCTCGTCATGAATGTTTGCAGCACGGTCCCGTTCGTCAGCCAGCAACTGATCTACCTTCTGTATGGCGAACGCCGGATCTACCAGCTGGAAGCCAAGCTGAGCATCCTGACCGCGCTGGCGCGCAGCGCGCCGGGCGAGGTGCCGAGCATTCGTGTGCTGACCGACGTGCCCCAGGCATTCGAGGGCTGGCCCGTCGAGGTGGTTGAGTTGGATGCCGGGCTGCTCGATGCCTGGACCGGCAACGGCGGCTACCTGCACCGGCGCAAGGCCTGCGCCATCGCCCATGCCGCCGCATGGGCGCAGAAGACCATTTTCATCGATACCGACACGGTGTTCCTGCAGGCGCCGCAAAAGCTGTTCCAGCAGGTTGATGGTGGCCAGTTCCTGGTGGATGAAATCGAGATGAGCTGGGCCGAGGCCTCGGGCAGCAGCTACTACGCAGGGTTCACCCAGGGTTTGGCGAGGGCTGGCGAGGCGCCGGCGGATGATCTGCAGCTGTGCAACAGCGGTGTGCTGGGCTTTGCCCTGGAGAACGCCGCTGTCGCCGAACGCGCCGTGCAGCGTATCGACGCCTGGGCGCCCTACACGGCAGCCCTGCATACCATCGAGCAGATTGCCTTCTCCTTCGAGTTGCATGGCACGCGGATCAACCAGGCACGAGGGATGATCAGCCACTACTATGCGATGAAGCCGTTCATCCATGCCATTCTCGAGATCTTCTTCACCCGCCACGGTGACCGTTTCGACCCAAGCCTGCTGCCTTTGGCGCTGCAGGTGCCGGTACAGCGGCCGCAGCCCTCGTGGCTCGACCGGTTGTCGGCGAAATGGAGCCTGACCCGCGTGCCACCGCACCTGCGTGGCATCGGCCGCAAGCTGCTGTATGGCAGCTTCATCGGTAACGACGAATACCAGCGTGCCTGCAAGGTGATCTGGTGGCGTTCGGCAATCGACGACATGCGCCGCCTGGGCGGTTTCGACTGGTCGAACGGCTGGCCGCAAGGGTTGCCCAGGTTGCGAGAGCGGGATGAGCAAGCCATTACTGCGCTGGCGCGCAAGGACTTGGAGGCCAGCTGAGCGGATGCATTGCATTTGCCGGATGCTGCCTGCATTATGCACGCTATGCAAAAACGCAATGTAGCCACCGTACTCCGAGAACTGCTCGACCGCCACGGCCTGTCCCCCACGGAGCTGTACCGGCGCACGGGCGTACCGCAATCTACCTTGTCGCGCATTCTCAGTGAGAAGATCGTCGACCCTTCCGACAAGCACGTATCGAAGATCGCCGACTACTTCGGCGTGAGCACCGAGCAGCTGCGCGGCCGTGCTGCGCTCGGCCAGGCGCGCGAAGCGCCGGTGCCGGCACACGGCCATGCCGAGCTGAGTGACATCAGCCTGTGGGACGATGAAACCCCCGTCGAGGACGACGAGGTATCGGTGCCTTTCCTACGCGAGGTCGAATTGGCAGCAGGGTCTGGAAGGTTCGTCATCGAAGAGAGCGAGCGTGCGCGCTTGCGCTTTGGCAAGCGCAGCCTGCGACACAACGGTGTGCAGTTCGACCAGGCCAAGTGCGTGACGGTGCGTGGCAACAGTATGTTGCCGGTGCTGCGCGACGGCGCCACGGTTGGGGTCAATACCGGCAAGTGCTCGATCGGCGACATCATCGACGGCGACCTCTACGCCATCAACCATAACGGCCAGCTTCGGGTGAAGCAGGTCTATCGCCTGCCGACCGGCATTCGCCTGCGCAGTTTCAACCGCGACGAACATCCCGATGAGGATTACAGCTTCCAGCAGATGCAGGACGAGCAGATCAGCCTGCTCGGCCATGTGTTCTGGTGGGGCATGTACGCGCGTTGAGCGCAGGCTGTTCAGGAAAACCCGCCTCGGCGGGTTTTTTTCGCCTTCGGAAATTGCCTACAGCTCACGTTGGGCGAGGCTTTCATGCATTTAGGCGAATTCACGCGCATAGATATGCTGATTAAATGCATTGACTGCATATGCATGAATGCATAGCCTGTATTCAAGCCGGGTGCAAGCCGGTAATCAACGCCTGTTGGCCCGTGTCGGCAGGCATTACTACAGGAGGCGTGAGAGTGACCAACGAGCCACAGGTATTGTTGGAAATGCCGCTCTGGCTGGTAATTGTCCTGGCATTGCTCGCTGGCTTGAGCGGCGAAATGTGGCGGGCCGACAAGGCCGGCGCTACCGGCTGGGCGCTGCTGCGACGGCTGGCGTTGCGCTCCGGGGCCTGCATGGTCTGCGGGGTATCGACGGTGATGCTGCTGTATGCCGGTGGCCTGTCGATCTGGGCGGCCAGTGCATTTGGCTGCATGACGGCGGTAGGCGGTGCGGATGTTGCCATGCGCTTGTACGAGCATTGGGCGGTCAAGCGGCTGGGGTTGCGTGAGGGTGTGGGTGTTGATGAGCGATAGGGGTGCGTGCTGGGCGCCAGGGTTTCGGTGTATGGGGGGAAGTGTTCGCCTTGGGGTTTTCAGCGCCTATGAGATCGAGCGCCGCCCGCGCGGCGCTTCGCGAGCTTTGCTCGCTCCTACGTTTGTTTTTGGCCAGTAACGCCTGTGACAGGCGCGCGCGACCGCCTTGTTGGTACGACGCGATATTGCGCCATGCGCCAAGGCGTTCGCGCGCCAATCCCCCAGGACTCACTGGCCCGAAACAAACGTAGGAGCGAGCGCAGCTCGCGAAGCGCCGCGCGGGCGGCGCTCGATCTCATAGGCGCCGAAAACCTCACGTCATATACATCTCCAGGCACCGAAAACCTCACGTCATACCCATCTCCCATACGCCGCAACCCCCAACCCACGCACCGAAAACCCCACCCCTCCCACAAAATGCTACGGTGTCCCCATCCCGTTCAACGCCTCCAAGGACGCCCCATGGACCCCATCACCGTTCTCTCCACCCGCCTGGGCGAACACCTGCGCCGCTTCCATGCCCAGGTGACCACCGCCGAATCCTGCACCGGCGGTGGCATCGCCGAGGCCATCACCCGTATCCCGGGCAGTTCCGCCTGGTTCGAAGCCGGTTACGTCACCTATTCCAACACCCAGAAAACCCGCCAGCTGAACGTGCCCCAGGCACTGTTCGCCGAGGTCGGGGCGGTGAGCCAGGAAGTGGTCGAAGCCATGGCCCGCGGAGCCCAGGCTGCCAGCGGCGCGCGCTTTGCCGTGGCGGTCAGTGGCGTGGCCGGGCCCGACGGCGGGTCGCCCGCCAAGCCCGTGGGCACCGTATGGCTGGCGTGGGCCGATGGCAACCAGGTAACCAGCGAGCGTCGGCACTTCGACGGCGACCGCGAAGCGGTGCGCCGACAGACGGTGATCGCCGCGTTAGACGGCTTGTTACAGCTTGGCGCGGAGTAATTCGACGACAGGGGTTTGCTCACGCGCTTGCCTGTGGAATAATACTGGCTACTTATACAGGTATTCCCCGGCCGTCAGGGCCACGTCGAACACGTGAGGATTTCAATGGACGACAACAAGAAGCGCGCCTTGGCTGCGGCCCTGGGTCAGATCGAACGCCAATTCGGCAAAGGCGCTGTCATGCGCATGGGCGACCATGAGCGCCAAGGTATCCCGGCAATCTCCACCGGCTCCCTGGGCCTGGACATTGCCCTCGGCATCGGCGGCCTGCCAAAAGGCCGTATCGTCGAAATTTACGGCCCGGAATCCTCGGGTAAAACCACGCTGACCCTGTCGGTCATCGCTGAAGCCCAGAAGAATGGCGCCACCTGCGCCTTCGTCGACGCTGAGCACGCCCTCGACCCTGAATACGCCGGCAAGCTGGGCGTGAATGTCGACGACCTGCTGGTCTCGCAGCCGGACACCGGCGAGCAGGCTCTGGAAATCACCGACATGCTGGTGCGCTCCAACGCGGTAGACGTGATCATCGTCGACTCCGTGGCGGCCCTGGTGCCAAAGGCCGAAATCGAAGGCGAAATGGGCGACATGCACGTCGGCCTGCAAGCCCGTCTGATGTCCCAGGCCCTGCGCAAAATCACCGGTAACATCAAGAACGCCAACTGCCTGGTCATCTTCATCAACCAGATCCGCATGAAGATCGGTGTGATGTTCGGCAGCCCGGAAACCACCACCGGTGGTAACGCGCTGAAGTTCTACGCCTCGGTGCGCCTGGACATCCGCCGTACCGGCGCGGTCAAGGAAGGCGACGAAGTGGTTGGCAGCGAAACCCGCGTCAAGATCGTCAAGAACAAGGTTTCGCCACCGTTCCGTCAGGCCGAGTTCCAGATCCTCTACGGCAAGGGTATCTACCGCAACGGCGAGATCATCGACCTGGGTGTGTCCCAAGGCCTGGTTGAGAAGTCCGGTGCCTGGTATGCCTACCAAGGCAACAAGATCGGCCAGGGCAAGGCCAACGCCGCCAAGTACCTGCATGAGAACCCAGCCATTGGTGCCGAAATCGAGAAGCAGATTCGCGAAAAGCTGCTCAAGGCCGGTGCTGTAGCTGAAGCTGGCAAAGCCGCTGCTGCCGAAGCCGATGCCGACGACATGGCAGACGCCGACGCCGGTTATTGATTGCAGCTGGTATGTCCGCCGTACTCGACACCCCCGTCGCCGTCAGGCGGACAGCCATGGACCTGCTCGCGCGCCGCGAGCACGGTCGCGTCGAGCTGACGCGCAAGTTGCGTCAGCGTGGCGCTCCGGATGAGCTGATCGAGCCTGCGCTCGATCGGCTCGCCGAAGAAGGGCTGCTAAGCGAAGCCCGTTACCTCGAAAGCTTCATTCGCTACCGCTCCAGTGCTGGCTATGGCCCCGCGCGTATTCGCGAGGAGCTTGGCCAACGTGGGTTGAACCGTGGCGATGTCGACCAGGCCCTGCGCGAAAGCGAAGTGAACTGGGCCGAGCTGTTGCAGGATACCTGGCAGCGCAAATTCGCCGGGCAACGCCCGCACGACCCTCGTAGCCGCGCCCAACAAACCCGATTCCTTGCCTACCGTGGGTTCCCCATGGACATGATCGGCCGTTTGCTCAGTGGCCGCGATCTGGACGATTACTAACCCGATTGCATTGGCCCGCAGGCTGCGCAATCCCTTGTAGGAGCGGGCTTGCCCCGCGAACACCGGCGAAGCCGGTGCCATGCACCGCGGTGCTTGCTTCGCGGGTCAAGCCCGCTCCTACAGGTGGGTTGCAGGCCGCCGCCATCAATTGACCCGCAGCGCCTCCCGCGCCCGCTGGGTGGTGTGCATCGGCTCCGGCTTTGCCCAGTTCTCAGGCAGGTTGATGAAATCCACCAGTTCACGCAGGCGCCCCTGGTCGCGGCCATTGAAGGCAAAGGTTAGCCGTGTCAGGTGGCTGAAATTACCCACCTCGTGCTCGGCACCACTGTCGGCATGCTGGTGGTAGCGGCCGCTGAGGCGCAAATCGGCAAAGCCCTCATCGATGTCATGCAGCGCCGCTTCACTCAGCCGGTGGTGCATGCGAATCACGAACTGGTTCTTCAGCCAGCGGCTGGAGTGGTAGTTGCTGTAGAACTGGTTGATCTCCTCCACCGCTTCATCCGCACTGTGCACCAGGCGCAGCAGCTTCAGGTCGCTGGGCAGGATGTAGCGGTTCTCTTCCAACTGGCGGCTGATGAAATCCAGGCAATCCTGCCAGAACGTACCGCCAGGCGAGTCCAGTAGAACCACGGGCACCAACGGGCTCTTGCCGGTCTGGATCAGCGTCAACACCTCCAGTGCCTCATCCAGCGTACCGAAGCCCCCAGGGCAGAGCACCAGCGCATCGGCTTCCTTGACGAAGAACAACTTGCGGATGAAGAAAAAGTGGAACGGCAGCAACCGGTCGGTGCCGCCCACGGTGGCATTGGCGTGCTGCTCGAAGGGCAGGGTGATGTTGAAGCCCAGGCTGTGGTCGCTGCCTGCGCCTTCATGGGCAGCGGCCATGATGCCGCCGCCGGCGCCGGTAATCACCATCAACTCGGAGCGGGCCAGGGTGGCGCCAAGCTCGCGGGCCAGGGCGTACATGGGGTGTTCCACCGGGGTGCGTGCCGAGCCGAACACGGTGACCTTGCGCCGCCCGCGGTAGCCTTGCAGGGTGCGGAATGCGTGGTCCAGTTCACGCAGGGCCTGCAGGGTGATCTTGGCGCTCCAGCGGTCGCTGTCGTCAAAGGCCATGCGCAGCACGGTCAGCATCATGTCGCGGTACAGCGGCAGGTTGGCGCTGTGTGGCGCCACCAGTTGCAGTTGCTGGTCAATGTGGCTCAGGTCGATGCCATGTTCCCTGAAGTGATTGAACAGCTGTTCATTCGTTTGGTAAGGCATTCAACGTCTCCTTCTGCAGCAAAACCTCTGACCGGGCCGATGGCATGGCCCGGCCGCGGCACTGCGTGTGCCGCTGGCTGCTGTGGCCCGAGTGTGCGCCTCGGGCATTGCAGTAGGCCTTCAAGGCCGTGGTGCAGGGTGATTATCCATCTCGTTGTTTTACGGCGCTTCGCTATCAATCTAGACCCTCGCGCACGATCGTGCCGTGGGGATCGCAACGGCCACTCGTCGGCGCATGGCCACTGGCGGCGAGGGTTTGGTTAACTGGGAAAGCGAAACGTGTCGATGCGCGAGGTGAAGCCATGCATCGCTTGGTCATCGAGGTGGATGGGCAGCTCTATCAACTGCTGGAAAATGCCGCCCAGCTTCACCATGTAACCCTGGAGGCCGAATGCAGGCGCCGGCTGGCAACGCTTGAATGCCAGTCGCGCTACGTGCAGGCGCTACTGGCAGAAATGCGCGCCGACGAGGAACCGTGGCGCGCGGAGGGCGAACGGGTCAGCTGATCACTTGCGCTTCTTGTTGCCGGCCGTGCAGCTGGCGGAATCGAAGGCCTGGTCCATGACCGGTTGGTTGGTCTTGTACACGGTGAAGCGATAAACCATGACCGCGCCCTTGGACATCAGGTTGCGGTAGCCGTTGTTGCGGCACACGCTGTCGCCCAGCTGGCTGCGTACCTGCTCAGGGTTTTCCTGCATGCGCGCGGCATGTTCGGCCCGCACGCTCAAGTGGTTGACCAATGCCTTGCCCTCGACGGTGTAGCCCTGGTCGAGGATGTCCTCGTTGATGGCCCGCGGGGTACCGACGCTGCTTTCCTTGGCAACCTTCTGCAGCATCGTGTTCAGCTCGTACTCCTGCTTGGAAGCCGCCTGGGCAGCCAATGGCAAGGCGAGCAACAGGCTCAGGGTCGGGACGATAAGACGCAGCATGAATCTCTCCTGGTTCGATGACTGGCACTTGGACCTGCGCCGGTGGGCGGCGTTCCATCAGCCCGCAGGCTTACCGGGCCGCCAAAGGCCACGATTATAAAGGACCAGCCGCCAGCGCTGCACGGCCAAATGGCGCCTGCTCTGGTAGACTGTCGCTTTGTTTTCACCGAGTCGTCCCTGTGCCTGTTCCCCTTTCCAGCCAAGGCCTGCTGCCATGAGCCATGCGGTAGCGCGCCTGCGTGCCGAACGCCTGGCGCGCAGCAACAAACCCTTCATCGCCCGAGGCTCGCGAGCCGAGCGTTGCCCGGATTGCCGGGTCATCGCCACCCACTGCCTGTGTGCCTGGAAGCCCAAGGTGCAGGCCGATTCCGGCGTGTGCCTGCTTATGCATGACACCGAGCCACTGAAGCCGACCAACACCGGCTGGCTGATCGCCGACCTGATCGACGACACCTCGGCCTTTGGCTGGCTGCGAACGTCGGTAGACGAGCGCCTGCTGGCGCTGCTCGACGACCCGCAGTGGCAGCCCTACATCGTCTTCCCGGGCGAGTTCGTCGCCCCGCAGCGGGTGGTCAGCGAAGTGGTGCGCGTGCCGGGCAAGCGCCCGCTGTTCATCCTGCTCGATGCCACCTGGACCGAAGCGCGCAAGATGTTTCGCAAAAGCCCCTACCTGGACCGCTTCCCGGTGTTGAGCCTGCAAGCCGAGCAGATGTCGCGCTACCGCCTGCGCCGCTCCAAGCGCGACGACCACTTCTGCACCGCGGAAGTCGCCGCCATGTGCCTGGACCTGGCAGGCGACAGCCAGGCTTCGCAGGCCCTGGATGCCTACCTGGATGTATTCAGCCTGCATTACCTCAGCGGCAAGCGGCGCCTGCCCCTGGACGATCAGGACGATACCCACCAGCGCTTGCATACCTTCCTATAGTCCAAGGGGCACAAGCCCCACTTTGGTTCATAATGACGGGGCTGGCAGCCAGGGTGGGCGAGGCGGCGGGGCAGTTGGCTTGACCACCCCTGGCCGTGCTCGGCATCCTTGGCGCCGATTCCCCGCCGGGCGCTCCCTCTACCCCCAGGCGCCTGGCACAGAACAGGATCCATAGATCGATGGCCACATACGAAATCCTGATAGCCGATGACCACCCGCTGTTTCGCAGCGCGCTGCGCCAGGCCGTTACCCTCGGCCTGGGCGCGGACGTGCGCCTGGTAGAAGTGGCGAGCATCGCCGAACTGGAAACCCGCCTGAGCGAAAAGGCCGACTGGGACCTGGTCCTGCTCGACCTGAACATGCCGGGGGCCTACGGCTTCTCGGGGCTGGTGCTGTTGCGTGGCCAGTACCCGCAGATCCCGGTGGTGATGGTGTCGGCCCAGGAGGAGGCGGCGGTGGTGGTGAAGTCCCGCGAGTTCGGTGCCAGCGGCTTCATTCCCAAGTCCAGTGGCCTGGAAGTGATCCAGGATGCCGTGCGCAAGGTGCTCGACGGTGAGGTCTGGTGGCCGCCGCAGGCGTTCGAGAAAGTTGATGTGTCGGCGGAAGCCAAGGCGGCCAGTGAAGGGTTGGCCAGCCTGACCCCGCAGCAGTTCCGGGTGCTGACCATGGTCTGCGAAGGCCTGCTGAACAAGCAGATCGCCTACGAGCTGAGTGTGTCGGAAGCGACCATCAAGGCCCACGTGACTGCAATCTTCCGCAAGCTGGGGGTGCGTACCCGCACCCAAGCAGCGTTGCTGCTGCAACAACTTGAATCGGTTGCCAGCAGCTAAGCACCTGCCAATTCACGCTTTTTTGACCCAGGCCAGACTAGTCTTCTGGCCTTTCTGTTGTGAAGTGACTCACATGACGCCATCGCCATTCAAGGGCCAGACCGGCCTCAAACGCATCTTCAATGCCGCCGGCTATTCGCTGGATGGCCTGCGCGCTGCCTTCAAGGGCGAGGCGGCCTTCCGCCAGCTGGTGCTGCTCAACGTACTGCTGATTCCAATCGCCCTGTGGCTGCCGGTCAGCCGTGCCGAGAAGGCGATCATGATCGCCGTGTGCCTACTGGGCCTGATCGTCGAGCTGTTCAACTCGGCGGTCGAGGCGGCCATCGACCGCATTTCCCTGGAACGTCACCCGTTGTCGAAGAACGCCAAGGACATGGGCAGCGCCGCGCAGTTGGTGGCACTGACCATGGTTGCGCTGGTGTGGGGCGTGATCCTGCTTTAAGCGATCGGTGGCAACACGATCTCGTCACTGCGGGTGAAGCCCGCAGTGAAATTGCGGCACAACTCGAGAAATTCCCGCATGGCCGATGTCTGGTACTTCTGCTTGTGCCAGATGAAGTAGAACTGGCGCATCAGGTCCAGCTCCGGAGTTTCCACCGGCACCAGGCTGCCACGGCGAAAGGCATCGCGCAGGGCCAGGCGGGAAATGCAGCCAATGCCCAGGCCCGACTCCACGGCACGCTTGATCGCTTCGGTGTGCTCCAGTTCCAGGCGAATATTCAGGTTGGTACGGTGATGGCGCATGGCCTGGTCGAAGGTCAGGCGGGTGCCCGAGCCCTGTTCCCGTAGGATCCAGGCTTCCTGCGAAAGGCTTTCGATGTTCGCCCGGCCCGCCTTGGCCAACGGATGTTGCGGTGCGCAGAACACCACCAGTTCGTCCTCGACCCAGGGCTGCACCTCCAGGTCAGGGTGGTTGCAATCGCCCTCGATCAGACCCAGATCAATTTCATACTGCGCCACCTGGTGCACGATATGTGCTGTGTTCTGCACGTGCAGCTTCACCTGGCTTTCCGGGTGCACCTGCATGAAGCTGCCGATCAGCAGGGTCGCCAGGTAGTTGCCGATGGTCAGCGTGGCACCCACCGCCAGCGAGCCGAAACCGGACTTGCCGTTGAGCAGGTCTTCGATTTCCTTGGCCTGGTCGAGCAGCGCCACGGCCTGGGGCAACAGCTGGTGGCCCAGGGCGTTGAGCGCCAGGCGCTTGCCCGCGCGGTCGAACAGCTGGCAGCTCGATTGCCGCTCAAGTTCGGTAATGGAGGTGCTCGCGGCCGATTGCGAAAGCGCAAGCAGGCTGGCGGCCCGGGACACGCTTTGGTGTTGGGCGACGGCGACGAATACCTGGAGTTGACGCAGTGTAAATCGCATATCGATATAACCGATAACACATATCTTGATAATTCAGTTAACAGATATTCTCGCTGCCCCTAAACTATCGCGCAACTGCGCGTTTTGCGCGCTGCGTTTTTCTTCAGGAGCCCCATCGATGAGCAACATGAACCACGAACGTGTCCTCAGTGTGCATCACTGGAATGACACCCTGTTCAGCTTCAAGTGCACCCGCGACCCGGGCCTGCGCTTCGAGAACGGTCAGTTCGTGATGATCGGCCTGCAACAGGAAAGCGGCCGTCCGCTCATGCGCGCCTATTCCATTGCGTCGCCGAACTGGGAAGAGCACCTGGAGTTCTTCAGCATCAAGGTCCCTGATGGCCCGCTGACCTCGCAGCTGCAGCACCTGAAGGAAGGCGACGAGATCATCATCAGCAAGAAGCCTACCGGCACCCTGGTCCTCGACGACCTGAACCCGGGCAAGCACCTGTACCTGCTGAGCACCGGCACTGGCCTGGCGCCGTTCATGAGCGTCATCCAGGACCCGGAAACCTACGAGCGCTTCGAAAAGGTGATCCTGGTTCACGGCGTGCGCTACGTCAACGAAGTGGCGTACCGCGAATTCATCACCGAGCACCTGCCGCAGAACGAGTTCTTCGGTGAAGCGGTACGTGACAAGCTGATCTACTACCCAACCGTGACCCGTGAGCCGTTCGAAAACCAGGGCCGCCTGACCGACCTGATGCGCAGCGGCAAGCTGTTCAGCGACATCGGCCTGCCACCGATCAACCCGCAGGACGACCGCGCGATGATCTGCGGCAGCCCAAGCATGCTCGACGAAACCAGCGAAGTGCTCGACAGCTTCGGCCTGAAGGTTTCTGCCCGCATGCGCGAGCCGGGTGACTACCTGATCGAGCGTGCCTTCGTCGAGAAGTAAGGCGAACGGCGGCATACCAAAAACGCAGACCTGGGTCTGCGTTTTTTTTTGCCAATATCTGATTTCACGGAGAATCCTGTAGGAGCGTTTGCGGGCAATGTTCCCAGCGCCGGCAGCCAGGCAGGTTCAGGCGTCCTTCACCACCTCCAGCACCCGGATCTGGTCCGGCTGCGGGTAATGCCACCTGACCTGCACATCCCAGAACTTCACCCCATACACCCGCTCCGCCGGCGGCACCTGGTAGGCCGGGCGCGGGTCCTGGGCCAGGCACTGCTCGATCAGCTCAACCAGTGGTTCGGCCAGGCGCAGCCCATGCTCACGGGCTTGGGGCAGGGCGGTATCGCTCCATTGCACCGCAATCGCCTCGGGTGCATCGCTGGCCATCAGGTTGCTTGCCCCGGCAATGCTGTCGGCATAGGGCACGTAGGGTTTGATATCCAGTACCGGCGTGCCGTCGAGCAGGTCGATGCCCGACAGCAGCAGGCGCCCAGGCTCCACACCCTCCAGGCGTACCACCGACTGGCCGATGCCATTGGGGCGGTGGGTGGCGCGGGTGGCGAACACGCCCATGCTCTTGTTGCCGCCCAGGCGCGGCGGGCGGACCTTCAGGCGGGGTTTGTCCTCCAGTGCCTGGTGGAACAGGAACAACAGCCAGACATGGCTGACCTGCTCCAGCCCGGCCACGGCGTCACCTTGGTCGAAGGGCGGCAGCAGTTCCAGCACGCCGCGCGCAGCCGGCGCCAGCTGTGGCTGGCGCGGGATGGCGAATTTCTCCTTGAAGCAGGAGCGAACGATGCCGACCGGGGCAACCGTATGCTGCATGGTCACTCAGCCGCGCACGCGTAAGGTCAGGCCCTTGAGGAAGTTACGCAGCAACTGGTCGCCGCAGGGGCGGTAGTTGTCGTGCCCGACCTTGCGGAACAGGGCGCTGAGTTCAGGCTTGGACACCGGGAAGTTCACCGACTTGAGCACTGTGTGCAGGTCGTCTTCCTTGAGCTCGAACGCTACCCGAAGTTTTTTCAGGATGGTGTTGTTGGTCACCGGCAGTTCTACCGGCTGCGGCGCGCGGCTGTCGTCCTTGCCACGGCGGTGGATCACCAGGCCGTCGAGAAAATGCGCCATGACCCGCTCCGGGCAGCGCACGAAACCGGCCTCGTCTTCCTTCTTCAGGTAGGTGGCGAGCACGATCGGGTTAACGTCGAGGCCGGACAGCGCGATGATTTCGGCCATCTTGGCGTCGTTCACCTTGAGCATGTAGCGCAGGCTGCGCAGGACATCGTTGTGGTTCATTGCTGCAAAATCCTGTTCAGTAGCCACGCCCCTGGCGTGGCGTATTGCTTAGAAACGTTCGGTAGCTGCCAGGTAGCGCCATTGCCCTACGGGCAGCTTGCCCATCGACACGCCACCCAGGCGAATGCGACGCATGCCCAGCACTTCCAGGCGCAGGTAGGCGCACAATTCGCTGATGTGCCCCGGTTGCGGGTTTTTCAGGGCCAGGCGCAGGTGGGTTTCGTTCTGCCAGCTGGCCTTGGCCTTGGGCAGCTCCCGATCATTGCGCGTGGCCCCGCGCGCCAGGCGTTCCAGCGCCTGGGGCGTGGTTTCACCGCGCACTTCGATGATGTACTCCTGCTCCATGCGGCGCAGGTCGGCGTCGATCTTGCGGGTCACCCGCCAGTCCTGGGTGAATACTTGCAGGCCGGTGGCGCCCCGCTCAAGCGGTGCCAGGCAGGTCAGCCGGGCAAAGTGCCCGTGCAGTGGGCGCACGCCTTCGCGGTGGGCCTCGCTGAGGGTGCCCATGGTCATGCTGGCGCGGGCGCTTTCGCTGTCGACATTGGCCGGTTGGTTCAGCAGCAAGGTCACCGGGTCAAGGGCTTCGGCGCGCGCCCCTGGCAACAGCTCGACACGCTGGCCGTCCACCTTGAACTGCGGCTGCTCGATGACCACGCCATCGACCGTGACCCAGCCCCCTTCGATGTACAGCTCGGCCTCCCGGCGAGAACAGCCGAGTTGCTCGATCAGGCGTTTGGACAGGCGGACGGGTTCGGACATGGGGCAATTCGCAAGGCAGGGAAAGACCTCCATTGTACCTGCCCATTACCGCTTGATGATGGGAATCTGTGTCAAATGCGCCATTTTGGCACACGCACTACGGCAGGTTGCGACGCAGCCGCATATGCAGCAGGGGATAAGGCTGGCCCAGGCCATCGGTTTCCGAGCGGCCGATCACTTCGAAGCCTTCGTGCAGGTAGAAGCCCAGGGCTTGCGGGTTCTGTTCGTTGACGTCCAGGCGCTCGGCGTTCAGTTCGGCCACCGCATGCTGCAGCAGGCGCTTGCCGACGCCGTGGCCACGCCAGGCGGGCGCGACGAACAGCATGTGCACGCACCCGTTGGCCACACCGGCGAAACCGCAAATCTGCCCGCGTTGCTTGCAGCACACCAGCATCACCGCGTCCAGGTAGTGGCGCAGCACCTTTTCGCGCAGCAGCAGGATGTACGCGTCGGGGAGGAAGTCGTGGGTTGCGCGCACCGAGTCTTCCCACACCTGCACCAGCGCCGGGTAGTCGCTCAAACGTGGGGTTTGCAGGGTCGGCACCGTGTGCATGGCTTGAATTCTCCAGGGGCATGGAGAAAACATAGATGCAAAAGCAGGTCGTGCGGCGGGATTTTTGTTGCCTGGGGAGCGAGCGCCACGGGTGCGGCGCATCGCGAGCTGGCGCTCGCTCCTACCAGGCGGCAGAAATGCCTTAGATAGGCTCTGCCCACATGTCGTATTCGTCGGCGTCGACAACGCGGCAACGGACTTTGTCGCCAGGCTTGAAGCCATGGTTGCCGTCGATGAACACGCTGCCGTCGATCTCGGGCGCGTCGAAGAAGCTGCGGCCCACCGAGCCCTGTTCTTCCACTTCGTCGATCAGCACTTCGATTTCCTTGCCGATGCGCTGCTGCAGGCGGGCGGCGCTGATGGCCTGCTGGTGGGCCATGAAGCGGTCCCAGCGGTCTTGCTTGACGTCGTCCGGCACTTCATCCAAGCCCAGGTCGTTGGCCGGGGCGCCTTCTACCGGCGAATACTGGAAGCAGCCCACGCGGTCCAGCTGGGCTTCGGTCAGCCAGTCCAGCAGGTACTGGAAGTCTTCCTCGGTTTCGCCCGGGAAGCCGACGATGAAGGTCGAACGGATCACCAGCTCAGGGCACTGCTCGCGCCAGTTCTTGATGCGCGCCAGAGTGCGGTCTTCGAAGGCCGGGCGCTTCATCGACTTGAGTACCTTGGGGCTGGCGTGCTGGAACGGAATGTCCAGGTACGGCAGGATCTTGCCGGCGGCCATCAGCGGAATCACGTCGTCGACGTTCGGGTACGGGTACACATAGTGCAGGCGCACCCAGGCGCCCAGGCTGCTCAGGGCCTCGCACAGTTCAAGCATGCGGGTCTTGACCGGGCGGCCGTTCCAGAAGTCGGTCTTGTACTTGACGTCGACGCCGTAGGCGCTGGTGTCCTGGGAAATCACCAGGATCTCCTTGACGCCGGCCTTGACCAGGCGCTCGGCCTCGCTCAGCACTTCGCCGACCGGGCGGCTGACCAGCTTGCCGCGCATCGACGGAATGATGCAGAAACTGCAGCTGTGGTTGCAGCCTTCGGAAATCTTCAGGTAGGCGTAGTGGCGCGGGGTCAGCTTGACGCCCTGTGGCGGCACCAGGTCGATCAGCGGGTTGTGGTCCTGACGCGGTGGCACCACCTCGTGCACGGCATTGACCACCTGCTCGTACTGCTGCGGGCCGGTGACCGACAGCACGCTGGGGTGCACGTCACGGATGCTGCCTTCCTCGACACCCATGCAGCCGGTGACGATGACCTTGCCGTTTTCCTTGATCGCTTCGCCGATCACTTCCAGCGACTCGGCCTTGGCGCTGTCGATGAAGCCGCAGGTGTTGACCACCACCACGTCGGCGTCCTCGTAGGTGGGCACGACTTCATAGCCTTCCATGCGCAGCTGGGTCAGGATGCGCTCGGAATCGACCAGGGCTTTCGGGCAACCCAGGCTGACGAAACCAACCTTGGGGGTGGCGGGAGTGGTGGACATGACTAACCTCGGTATTGAATACAGTTCGCCCTGCCAGTACCGGGGGCGATCTTGACGGGCGCTAACGGCGCCTCTGATCAAAAAGTGCGCAATTCTAGCGAGCAGAAGGTCGCTTGACCAGCAGAAAAGCGACGAACGCTGCGCTATGCTTCGCGCCATTGCGCCGGGGGCTTTGTCGGGCCCTGGCGTCGAGGTGAATTCTACCGGTCTTCAAGGCCGTTTGCGGGAGTGGTCGATGGTTCAGGCAAGCAGTCATGCCGAGGGCGGGCACGCGGGCAAGCACGGTGCGGCACGCTCGTTGGGGTTGCTGGTGGCAGCGGTCGGGGTGGTGTACGGCGATATCGGCACCAGCCCCTTGTATACCCTCAAGGAAGTGTTCACCGGCGGCTACGGGGTGCCGGTCAACCATGACGGCGTACTCGGCATCCTGTCGCTGATCCTCTGGTCGCTGCTGTGGGTGGTGTCGTTCAAGTACGTGATGTTCATCCTGCGCGCCGACAACCAGGGCGAGGGCGGCACCATGGCGCTGACCGCCCTGGCGCGGCGGGCCACTGCGGCTTATCCGCGGTTGCGCACGCTGATGGTGATCTGCGGCCTGATCGGCGCCTCGCTGTTCTACGGCGACAGCATGATTACCCCGGCAGTGTCGGTATTGTCGGCAGTGGAGGGCATGGGGCTGGCGTTCGACGGCATCGACCACTGGGTGGTGCCGATTTCGCTGGTGGTGCTGGTGGCGCTGTTCGTGGTGCAAAAGCACGGCACCGAGAAAATCGGCAAGCTGTTCGGCCCGATCATGGTGACCTGGTTCCTGGCGCTGGCAGCGCTTGGCGTGCACGGCATCAGCCAGAGCCCGGAAGTGCTCAAGGCCTTCAACCCGATCTGGGCGGTGAATTTCTTCATCGTCCACCCCGGTATCGGCGTCGCCGTGCTCGGTGCGGTGGTGCTGGCCCTGACGGGCGCCGAGGCGCTGTACGCCGACATGGGCCATTTCGGCCGCAAGCCGATCGCCCGTGCCTGGTTCGCCCTGGTGCTGCCGGCCTTGGTGCTCAACTACTTCGGCCAGGGCGCGATCCTGCTGCAGAACCCGGAGGCTGCGCGCAACCCGTTCTACCTGCTGGCGCCGAGCTGGGCGCTGCTGCCGATGGTGGGGCTGGCGACCATGGCCACGGTGATCGCCTCGCAGGCGGTGATCTCGGGTGCCTTTTCCCTGACTCGCCAGGCCATCCAGCTTGGCTACATTCCACGGATGCAGATTCAGCACACCTCCAGCGACGAGCAAGGGCAGATCTACATCGGTGCAGTGAACTGGACGCTGATGGTGGGCGTGGTGCTGCTGGTGATCGGCTTCGAGTCGTCCGGCGCGCTGGCGGCGGCCTACGGTGTGGCGGTGACCGGCACCATGCTGATGACCACCATCCTGGTATCGGCGGTGATGTTGCTGTTGTGGAAATGGCCGCCATTGCTGGCGGTGCCGCTGCTAGTCGGCTTCTTGCTGGTGGACGGGCTGTTCTTCGCGGCCAACGTGCCGAAGATCGTTCAGGGCGGTGCGTTCCCGGTGCTGGCGGGCGCTGTGCTGTACCTGCTGATGAGTGCCTGGAAGCGTGGCAAGCAGATCCTGGTCGAGCGTATCGATGAAGGCGGGCTGCCGCTGCCGGTGTTCATCAGCAGCATCCGCGTGCAGCCGCCGCACCGGGTCGAAGGCACTGCGGTGTTTCTGACTGCGCGCGCCGATGCGGTGCCCCATGCGCTGCTGCACAACATGCTGCACAACCAGGTGCTGCACAGCCAGGTGGTGTTGCTGACGGTGGTCAGTGAAGACCGCCCGCGGGTGCCGGAGCAGGAGCGGTTTGAAGTGGAGGCCTATGGTGATGGGTTCTTCCGGGTGTTGCTGCACTTTGGCTTCATGGACGAGCCGGACGTGCCAGCGGCCCTGCGCCTGTGCCACCTGGACGAGTTGGATTTCAGCCCGATGCGCACTACCTATTTCCTTAGCCGGGAAACGGTGATCGCCTCACGTCTGGAAGGGATGTCGCGCTGGCGTGGGAACCTGTTCGCGTTCCTGCTGAAGAATGCCAACGGCAACCTGCGGTTCTTCAACCTGCCGTTGAACCGGGTGATCGAATTGGGGACGCAGGTGGAAATCTGAAGGAAGGGGGCGCCGCGGGTGCGGCGCATCGCGAGCGTTGCTCGCTCCTACACGGGATGAGGCTGACGACCCCTGGTAGGAGCGAGCGCAGCTCGCGATCAGGCCCTGAGAACGATCAGTTCTGTTCAGCCACGCTGGACTTGCCCTGGCGAGTCTCGATCTCGTCAATCAGGCGCTTGGCCAGCGCCGGGTAGTTCTCGTCGAAGTGGTGACCACCTGGCAGCTTCATCCGTTCGCCCACGGCAGTCTTGTCGGTGCAGCCGCTCTCGTCGGTTTCTTCCACGCCATACACGCATACCACCTTCGACGCCGGCAGCCTGGCCATTTCCGGCCCGGTAGGTGCTTCCTGGCCTTCCTTGCCCAACCAGCCCTCAACCTCGATCTCGAAGCTGCCGCTGCGGGCGAAGGCCAGCAGTACGACTGCGTCGATACGTTGCTGGTCTTCGGCCGGCAGGCGGTTGTAGATGGCCGGCAGCACGTCGGCGCCGAACGAGTAGCCGGTCAGCACGAAGCGCTTGGTGCCCCACTTCTGACGGTAGTGCTGCATCAGTTCCGACAGGTCGGCGGCGCTTTGCTCCGGGGTCTTGTGCTGCCAGTAGTAGCGCAAGGTATCGATGCCGACCACTGGGTAGCCGAGCTTGGCCATTTCACCGGCCACGTCGCGGTCCAGGTCGCGCCAGCCGCCGTCACCGGAGAGGAACAGGGTGACGGTATCGGTGGTCTGGCCGGCCGGCACTTCCACCACCGGAATGGCCAGGGCATTGCCGTCACGGCCGACCAGGGCCTGGGTCAACTGCGCCTTGAGCACCTGGGGCAGGTGGATGTCGTAGTCGCTGATGCTGGTTTCGGCGTTGGCCTGGTCGCGCACGAAGGCTGCGCTGGCGTCATCCGGGTTGTCGTTCCAGGCCACGTTCCAGTGGCCGTGGGCCGCCGATTTGGGCAGGGTTTCCTTGCAACCAGGCTGTTCCAGGCTGAAGTCCACCGAAATTGCCCGGGCCTTGTCGTCGCTCTGGGTGGCCAGCCAGCGCCAGGCCTGGGCCGCACCTGGGCCGATACCGGCGACCAGGGTCGGCTTGTCGGACAGTTGGGTCAGCGCCTGGTCCATCGCCTGTTGTTGCTTGGCGCAGTCATTGGGCGGCAGGATCACCTGAACCAGTTGCGCTTCGCCGGCCTGGCTCAGGTCCAGCAGTTGCTTGTCGGTCAGGGCTTGGTCCTGGGGGACGCCGATGGCGACCCGGGCCTTGGCGTGTACGCCAGGGGTCACGCGGGTGATGCTGCTGTCATTGAGGGTCAGCTGCTCCAGGCGCGCCTCGGGGGCAGGGCGGGTCCACAGCCAGAAGGCCGCAGCACCGGCCAGGGCGGCCAGCAGCAGAGGTATCAGTACGTACAGCCAATAGCGTCGGATCATCAACGTTTCACCAATCCAGTCAGGCCGCCAGCGATCAGGGCGGCAGTGTCGGCCAGTGCCACCAGCGGGTCGAGCCCGGCCGGCACGGCCATGTAACGAGGTTCCCAGTCCGGCTGGAACTTGTCCTTGAAGCGCCGCAGGCCCTGGAAGTTGTAAAGCTGCTCACCGCGGCGGAACACCATCGACCCCAGGCGCTGGGTCAAGGGTGCGCCACGCCGGGGCTGCAGGCCGGAGAGCGGTACCATGCCCAGGCTGAAGCGGCCGTAGTCATGGCTTTTGTAATGCAGGATCAAGCCGATCATCATGAATTCCATGGTCAGCTTCGGCGCCTCGGGGTGAGCGCGCATCAGGTCGAGGCTGGCCAGTTCGTTGCTGTGGGTTTCCAGCAGGTTGGCGAAGGCCACCGGCCGGCCCTGGAAACGAATCAGGGCGATACGGAAGTGCTGCAGGTATTCGGGGCTGAAGCGCCCCAGCGAGAAGCCTTTCTCGCGCACGTTCTTGCCGCCGAGCCAGGCGTCGGAAATTTCCTTGAGCTCGGCCAAAGGCGCCTGGCCAGGCTCGTGGATTTCCAGGCTCAGGCCGTCCCGGCCGCCGCGGTTCCAGGTGTAGCGCAGGTCCTTCATTTCCTTGCCCTTGGCTTCGAGGTCGAAGCGGCGCAGGTCGACCCGCGCCTCCTCGCCAAGTTTCAGGGCGGTCAGGCCGATGTCCATGTAGAACGGCAGGTTCTCCGCACGCACCTGGTAGAACACCGGGCGGGCGTGGTGCAGGTCGCACAGGTCGCGGAACTGCCAGATCATCTCGGCGCGTTCCTGGGCCGGGCCGATCGGGTCGTACAGCGCCACCAAGCTGCGGCCACGGCGTGCATACATGAGGAAAGCATTGTCGCTGGGGTGGAACAGCAACGCCTTGTCGCCAGTCAGGGCCAGGCCGCCGTCGGGCTGATCGGAGGCCAGCAGGATGCGGTTGGCGCGCTGCAGTTCGGCGTCGTCGGGCAGGTGAATGACCGGGCGGGCAGTGCGCAGCAGCCAGGTCAGGGCGACGATCACCAGCAGCACCGCGCTGCCCAGGGCGGCGCGCAGGCCGCGTGGGGCGTCGGCGTCGAGGGTGAACTGCCACCATAGCTTGTGGGTGTAGGGCACGTCCTGGTAGGCGAACAGCAACAGCCACACCGAGGCGCCGACCACACAGGCGCTGGCCACCAGGTACACCGGCGAGAACGGTAGCTCCAGCAACCGGCTCGGGCGGTAGAACGAACGACGGAATACCGCCAGCAGGGCAGCGGTCATGGTCAGCAGGCTGGCTTCTTCCCAGTCGAAGCCTTTGAGAATCGACAACAGCGCGCCAACCAGCAGCAAGACGGTGGTCAGCAGCCAGGCAGCCGACAGGCGACGGCGCAGGCCCTGGGCCAGCAACAGGCAGAGCACGCCGATCAGGCTGGCGCCAAAGTGCGAGGCGTCGATCAGCCGGTGCGGTACCAGGAAGCCCATGTGTTCCAGGCGCGTGTCGATTTCCGGGGTGGCGCCGGAGAACAGCAGCACCACGCCCGAGAGGAATACCAGAATGGCCAGGATCGGCGCGCCAAGGCCGGATGCTGCCTTGATCGCTTGCTGGGCGAACAGCAGGCGCCGCGCTTCGTTGGCCAGCAGCAGCACACAGGCCAGCAGCAAGGGCAGCACCACGTAGATCAGTCGGTACAGCAGCAGGGCGGCGGCCAGTGGGGCGGCGCCCAGCTGGTCGGCGAAGGCGGCCAGAAGAATCGCTTCGAACACCCCCACGCCGCCTGGCACGTGGCTGAGCACGCCCGCGGCCAGGGCCAGCAGGTAAACCAGCACGAAGGCGCCGAACGGCGGCGCTTCTGGCAGCAGCAGGTAGAGCACGGTGGCGGCGGCCGCCACGTCCAGTGCGGTAATCAGCAGTTGCAGGGCCGCCAGGCGGCCGCCGGGCAGGCGCAAGGTGCGTCGGCCCAGCTGCACCAGCAGGTTGTCGGCCAGGGGTTGCTCTGGCAGGCGGCGCCGATACAGGCCGGCCACCAGAACCGCTGTGATGGCCAGAACGGCAACGGCAATGCTTGCCAGCAGGCCTACCGGCAGGCGCAGGGCCGTGGCAGCGGAATGCAGGTCGCTCAGGGTGGCAAGCGCGGCCAGCGGCGGCAATGCACAGCCAAGCGAAAGGCTGGCGAACACGGTCATGCGCGCCACTTCGGCGGCACCCAGGCCCTGGCGGGCATACAAGCGGTAGCGCACCGAGCCGCCCGATAGCATCGACAGGCCAATGGCGTTGCCGATGGCGAAGGCGCTGAAGCCTCCCATCACCAGGGTTTTCGCCGGCAGCTTGACCGCTGCATAGCGGCTGGCCGACCACTCGTAGCCCAGCAAGATCACGAAACCGACGATGGTCGCCAGCACCGCGCCGATCAACGAATGGGCGGGGACATCGAGCATCGCATCGTGCAGTGCATAGATGTCCAGTTCACTCAGCAGGTGGCGGCAGGCAATCAGCGCCAGGGCAAACAGCAGCAGCGTGACCCCAAGGCTGATCGGCTGGCGGTAGCGGCTCAGGCGCTCCAGCCAGGGCAGGCGCTGGGCAGCCGTGGGCAGTGCCGAGGCAAGCGGCACTTGGGGTTCTGGATTATGGGAAGTCATGAAATGCCTCGAGCGTGCTGCGCGAGGAGGGGGAGAGCTGCGGCCAAGTGAAAGTCCCTTTGGAAAACGTATCCAGATAGTACTCCGGGCAACGTTACTTTCAGTCGTCCGGCAGCGTTAAAGATAGTTCATTCTCAGGTTACACCCCTCAAAACGGAGGGTTCACGGGAGTGTAAAGGTTTTTCAGGCGACGAAATGCAACAAACCCCGCGCTGCTGTGAGGCAGGCGGGGTTTGTTCTGACGAATATGGTTGCGGGAGCCGGATTTGAACCGACGACCTTCGGGTTATGAGCCCGACGAGCTACCAGGCTGCTCCATCCCGCGTCAGAGGGGCGCATTGTACAGCTTCATGTGCACGGGTCAAGGGAAATCTTTCAAGGTGCTGAAAATCGCGTTCTGTAGGAGATAACCCAGCCCTGCGGGCTGCGCTGTCGCGCAGGGAACATTGCACGTAGGCGCGCCGCCATCCTTTGTAGGAGCGGGCTTGCCCCGCGAAGCAAGCGCCGCGATGGGAGGCACCGGCTGAGCCGGTGTTCGCGGGTCAAGCCCGCTCCTACATGGAATTGCAGGCAATAAAAAAGGCCACTGTATCGACAGTGGCCTTTTTCATGAATCTGGTTGCGGGAGCCGGATTTGAACCGACGACCTTCGGGTTATGAGCCCGACGAGCTACCAGGCTGCTCCATCCCGCGCCTGTGGAATCGAATTCTACAGCTTAAACACTTAGTGTCAAGCGCTAGTCATTGATTTGTCGCGATTTTTTCAGGCGAGAGAAAATCCGCGCATAAGAAAAAAGGCCACTGCGTTAACAGTGGCCTTTTTCTCGAATCTGGTTGCGGGAGCCGGATTTGAACCGACGACCTTCGGGTTATGAGCCCGACGAGCTACCAGGCTGCTCCATCCCGCGCCTGTGAGATCGAATTCTACGGATTTTCCCCGAGGTGTCAACAGTTATCTTAAAAAAACCGTTTTTGTTCAAACCCTTACGTGCCTGTAACCGGGCCGCGGCTCAGCTGGGGCGGGCGTTTCAGGCCGATTGTCGAAGTGGGCTGTTTCTGCTGCTTGGGCATGCGCTACTATCTGTATGAATTTACAGTGGTGGCCGTCATCTATGTCCGTGCGCAAGATCATCCACATCGACTGCGATTGCTTTTACGCCGCGATCGAGATGCGCGATGACCCACGCCTGGCGGGCAGGCCCATGGCCGTGGGCGGGTCGCCCGACCGCCGTGGGGTGATTGCCACCTGTAATTATGAAGCGCGCGCCTACGGGGTGCGTTCGGCAATGTCGTCGCACCATGCGCTCAAGCTGTGCCCGGACCTGGAAATCGTCAAGCCGCGTTTCGACGCCTACCGTGAAGCCTCCCGGGAGATTCATGCGATCTTCCGCGACTACACCGAGCTGATCGAACCGTTGTCCCTCGACGAAGCCTACCTGGATGTCACCGACAGCCAGTGGTATGCCGGCAGCGCCACGCGCATCGCCGAAGATATCCGCAGGCGGGTTGCGCGTACCTTGCATATCACCGTTTCAGCGGGGGTTGCGCCTAACAAGTTCCTGGCCAAGATTGCCAGTGATTGGCGTAAACCCAACGGCCTGTTCGTGATCACGCCAGGCCAGGTGGAAACCTTCGTGGCGGCCTTGCCGGTGGCCAAGTTGCATGGCGTTGGCAAGGTCACGGCAGACAAGCTGAACCGCTTGGGAATAAACACCTGCCTGCACCTGCGAGATTGGTCGCGGCTGGCGCTGGCGCGTGAGTTTGGCAGTTTCGGCGAGCGTTTGTGGGGGCTGGCGCGGGGCATCGATGAGCGCGTGGTGCACAATGACAGCCGCCGCCAGTCGGTCAGTGTTGAAAACACCTACGATACCGACCTGCCAGACCTGGCCAGTTGCCTTGAGCGCCTGCCTGAGCTGCTGGCCAGCCTGAATGAGCGGATCGAGCGGATGGACAGCAGTTACCGACCCGATAAACCGTTCGTCAAGGTCAAGTTCCACGATTTCAGCCAGACCACCCTGGAGCAAGCCGGCGCGGGCAGGGACCTGGAAAGCTATAAACAGCTGCTGCGCCAGGCGTTCGCCCGGGGAGGCAAACCGGTGCGCTTGCTGGGGGTGGGGGTGAGGTTGCGCGACCTGCGGGGTGCGCACGAGCAGTTGGAGCTGTTTCCGGCGCAATGAAAAGGGGCCGCTTGGCGGCCCATCGCAGGCAAGCCTGCTCCTACAGGTTCAGCATCTTGTAGGAGCAGGCTTGCCTGCGATCGGCTGCAAAGCAGCCCCTTTCGTTGACCTTACAGCGCCCCTGGGTCGGCCACCAACCGGCCAGTGGCCTTGGTCAGTGCCTTGAGAAACTCCTGTTGCAGTTCCGGGTCGTTGCGGGTCAACTCCACCAGGCTCTGCTCCATTTCACTGGCTTCCTCTTCCAGGCCCAGCTCCGAAAGGCGCTTGACCCGGTGTACCCACTGGCCGACATCGTCATCTTCAAGGTCATCGAAGATCAGCTCATGGGCTTCGCGCAGCTTGTTGCGCAGGGTTGCGCTGACCAGCAGGCTGGCATCGCCACGCACGCCGTTGTCTTCGTCGACCACCTGCAAGTGCAAGGTGCCCACGTTGTTCAGATGCTGCTCGGAGAACGGGCTGTCCAACAGGTTCAGGCGCAACACGCCATTCTTGTCGGTGGTCAGTTCGTGGGTCAGCTTGCCCGCTTTCACTTCGACCAACCGCTCGTTCCAGGGCAGGCTGGTGAATTCTTCACGCTTGTCCTTCTGCACTTCGCTGATGCCCGCCAGGTTCTGCTGGGCACGGCCATTGGACGGCGCGTTCATGAACGGGTTGAGCCCGTCCAGGCCATAGCTGAGCCAGTCGTGGGTCACGCTGTCTGGCAGGTTGCCCAAGGCAAATACGTTGACCACGTTGGCACCGATGCCCGCCACCACAGCCACCGCGCCCAGCGGAATCTCGTAGATTTCCCGCCAGGGCTGGTAGGGCGTGTAGCGGTCGTAGCGGCGCGTGACCTCGTACTCGGTAACCTCGAAACGCTTCTGCTCATGAATGCGCACACGCCGCTGCGGAAGCTCCATCACCTTCGGCTCGCCGACATCGATCTGCAGGGTGTGTTCGAGCAGCTTGCGCTCGACGCGCTCCTCATGGTCGCTGCGTTGGGACATCTGGTTGGCGCAACCGCTGACGAGCAGGGCGCCGCATAGTGCGGCGCCCCCCAGGGTAAAGGTACTTCGCTTGGACATGATCACTCGGGCATTGGTTATCAGCGACGAACGCGGGCCTTAAGGAAGGTCAGCACTTCATTGAGCGGCAACGCCTGGGCGTCCTGCTCGGTGCGGTGCTTGTACTCCAGGTTGCCGTCGGCCAGGCCACGGTCGCTGACGACGATGCGGTGTGGAATGCCGATCAGCTCCATGTCGGCGAACTTGATGCCGGGGCTGGTCTTCTTGTCGCGGTCGTCCAGCAGCACTTCGAAGCCAGCGGCAGTCAGTTCGGCGTAGAGCTTGTCGGTGGCCTCGCGAACCACCTCGGTTTCATAGCGCAGTGGCACCAGGGCGATCTGGAAGGGCGCCAGGGCGTCGTTCCAGATGATGCCTTTATCGTCGTAGCTCTGCTCGATGGCGGCAGCCACCACGCGGGACACGCCAATGCCGTAGCAACCCATGGACAGCACGACCGGCTTGCCGTTCTCGCCCAGTACCTGGCACTTCAGCGCTTCGCTGTACTTGGTGCCGAGCTGGAAGATGTGGCCGACTTCGATGCCGCGCTTGATCACCAGGGTGCCCTGGCCGTCCGGGCTTGGGTCGCCTTCGACGACGTTACGGATGTCGGCGACCTGAGGAACCGGCAGGTCACGCTCCCAGTTCACGCCGAAGTAGTGCTTGTCGTCGATGTTGGCGCCGATGCCGAAGTCGCTCATCAGGGCGACCGAACGGTCGATCACCACTTCCAGCGGCAAGTTCATCGGGCCCAGGGAGCCTGCGCCGGCGCCAATGGCGTCGCGCAGTTCGGCGTCGGTGGCCATCACCAGCGGGTCGGCGACCTGCTCCAGCTTGGTTGCCTTGATTTCGTTCAGCTCGTGGTCGCCACGGACCACCAGCGCCACCAGTTTGCCTTCTTCGGCGCCGCGCACGATCAGGGTCTTGACGGTTTTTTCAATCGCCAGGCCGTGGTTTTCCACCAGCTGGGCGATGGTCTTGGCATTCGGGGTGTCGACCAGGCGCAGCTCCTCGGTAGGGGCAGGGCGCACGGTTTCACGTGGGATGGCTTCGGCTTTCTCGATGTTGGCGGCGTAATCGGAGCTGTCGCTGAAGATCACGTCGTCTTCGCCGGACTCGGCCAGCACGTGGAATTCGTGCGAGTAGCTGCCGCCAATCGAGCCGGTGTCGGCCTGCACTGGGCGGAAGTCCAGGCCCAGGCGGGTGAATACGTTGCTGTATGCCTGGTGCATGCGGTCGTAGGTTTCCTGCAGGGAAGCCTGGTCGGCATGGAAAGAGTAGGCATCCTTCATGATGAATTCGCGGCCGCGCATCAGGCCGAAGCGTGGGCGGATCTCGTCACGGAACTTGGTCTGGATCTGGTACATGTTGAGCGGCAGCTGTTTATAGCTGGACAGCTCGTTACGGGCCAGGTCGGTGATGACTTCCTCGTGGGTCGGGCCGACGCAGAAGTCACGCTGGTGGCGGTCCTTCAGGCGCAGCAGCTCAGGGCCGTACTGCTCCCAGCGGCCGGATTCCTGCCACAGTTCGGCGGGCTGGATGCTCGGCATCAGCACTTCCAGGGCGCCGGCGGCGTTCATTTCCTCACGCACCACGTTCTCGACCTTGCGCATTACCCGCAGGCCCATCGGCAGCCAGGTGTACAGGCCGGAAGCCAGTTTGCGGATCATGCCGGCGCGCAGCATGAGCTGGTGGCTGATGACCACTGCGTCGGCAGGGGTTTCTTTCTGGGTGGCGAGCAAATATTGACTGGTGCGCATGGTTAGCCGTGTCGATTGCCTAAGACGTTGAAATAGCCCCGCATTGTACGGGGGTGAAACGAAGGCGTACAGAATGCCCCAGGGCGTGGCTGTTGTCAGCCAAGAAAAAGCCCGGCGGTTGTGCCGGGCTTTCTCAGGTGCGGGGCACTGCAAGCCAGGCTTACAGGATGCTCAGCGGGTACTCGACGATCAGGCGCAGTTCGTCCAGCGACGGGGAGCCGTAGTAGACGCCGTCGGCGGAGCGGTAGGTGGCCTGGCGTACGCGGAAGCTCAGGTCCTTGGCCGGGCCTTCTTGCAGCACGTACTTGATGTCGATGTCGCGTTCCCATTCCTTGCCGTTGTCGGTGGTGGCGGTGTTGGCGCCGGTACCACGCACGTAACGGGTCATGAAGGTCAGGCCTGGTACGCCGAACTCGGCGAAGTTCAGGTCGTAGCGCGCCTGCCAGGACTTCTCGTCCTCGGCGTTGAAGTCGGAACGGGCCACGGAGTTGGCCAGGAACACGGTGCCGCCACCGTCCACGCCGTAACCGTAGTCGCCGTCACCGGTCACCTTCTGGTAGGCCAGGGTGAAGGTGTGGGCGCCAACGTTATAGGCGGCCGACAGGCTGAAGGCGCGGTTGTCGAGCTTGGTCACGCCGTCGTTTTCGGCGCGTTGCAGGCCAGCACCATCGCTCTTGGTGTCATAGATGTTGAAGTCGAACACCAGGCCTTGCTTGTCGGAGAGTGGCAGTGCCCAGTTGACGTTGGCGTAGTATTTGCGCCAGTAGTCTTCGACCTTCGAGTAGTACAGGCTGGTGGACAGGCTGTCGGTGAAGGCATAGGTGCCGCCGATCACGTCGGCTTGCTTGAGGTGCAGGCTGTCGTGGAAGGTTTGAGCCTGTGCGTCCAGCGCGGTGAAGCGACCGGCGTTCAGGGTCAGGCCCTTGATTTCGTTGCTGGTGATCAGGGCGCCTTCGGCCATTTCCGGCAGCAGGCGGCTGTCGTCCGTGGCGAACACAGGCATGGCGGTGAACTGAGAGCCGACCTTCAGCACGGTATCGGAAATGCGCAGTTTCACCGCGCCGCCGGCCTTGGAGTAGTCATCCTGGGCGCGGCCGTCGGAGTCTTCAGGGAACAGGCCGGTACCGTAGCGGCCTTTACCGCTGTCCAGCTTCAGGCCGAGCATGCCGATGGCGTCGACGCCGAAGCCTACGGTGCCCTGGGTGAAGCCCGATTCATAAGTGCCGAGGAAACCCAGGCCCGTCTCTTCCACGCGGCTCTGGGTGCTCGGTGCGTTGTTGCGGAAGTCACGGCTGAAGTACAGCATGCGAGTCTTGACGTTCAGCTTGCTGTCTTCGAGGAAACCCTTGGAATCGTCCTGGGACGACGCTACGGCCATCTGCGAGGTCCCGGCTGCAACGGCCAGGGCGATCATGCTCCACTTCATCACGCGCATCGTGATTTGCTCCTTTGGTTTTTAGGAAGAGTACCGCTGTGCCCAAGTGTTTTAGTTATATGGGACAGCTCTTTCTTGTTATGTCGGCGAAAATGTATAGCACGCTGACTGTTATTGGCGATATGACAAAATTTCTCTTATCGGGAACTTTACGGTCATGTCGCTTTTAGGTATTTCCATGTCGCAAATCACGCCCCGTTAATTCGGGGCGTACAACGCCAGCGTTGTTCCGTTACCGTCATGTTTGCGTCATTCACGCCCTGCCGGTTGGGAAACTCCCTGGTGTCACCAATGCCGCTGTTGTTATTTGTCGCGTCACCTGGCATCTGCCAATGCAGGTGTCGTGCCGACTTGGCGTAGAAAGAATGCAACAAGCGTGCTCAACATTTACCACGATTGATGAAATTTTCACAAATCGCTCGGCCGAAGCGCTGAAGGTGCCGAAAACACGGGGCGAGGCCTGTCTGATGGTGTGCCAGTTGGTGCAGCGTGGTTATCGTGAAAACCCGCCATAAAAGTCAACGTGTTACCGGAAACAGTTGATGCAGAGTCGTGGGTGTGGGTAGAACCGTATTGCTACACACTTTTGTGGCCTCATTTTGGTGCGAAAAGTAGCGCTGTGTTACCGCGGTAGTGCAACTTGCGGTATTTCATGAACTTAAAGTGTGCGGTCGGCGCGATGGCGCATGCCGCCACCGGCGAAGCGCGGTATCCTTGATGCCTGATTTAGTGACGGAGGTTTACCGTGTTTGAGATGGATTCGCGTTTGCAGCAGGATTCCCTGGTGCTTGGGGATTTTCCGCTGTGCCGTCTGTTGCTCAGCAAGGATGCCAATTACCCCTGGTTCATCCTGGTGCCCCGGCGCGCCGGCGTGAGCGAACTGTTCGACTTGAGCGCGGACGACCAGGCGCAACTGTGGCAAGAAACCACCTGCCTGGCCGAAGCGCTCAAGCGCGAGTTCAAGGCCGACAAGATGAACGTTGCCACCCTGGGCAACGTGGTCAGCCAGTTGCACATGCATGTCATCGTTCGCCACCACGGGGACGCCGCCTGGCCTGCGCCGGTATGGGGCAAGGTGCCTTCGGGTGAGTATGCCCCTGGCCAGGTCGAGGCGATCGGCCAGCGCCTGCGCGGGCTGCTGGGCGACAGCTACCAGGAGGCCTGACATGTCGATGGACGCACGTATTGTCGAGTTGGAAACCCGCCAGGCATTTCAGGATGACACCCTCCAGGCGCTCAACGATGTGGTGGTCGAGCAGGGGCGGGTGATCGAACGCCTGCAACTGCAGGTGGCCGAGTTGATCAAGCGTTATGAAGAGATGGTCGGCCAGTACGGCAGCGAGGGGGAGGAAGCACCGCCGCCTCATTATTAAGGCGCCAGGTGCTGAAGGTGCCCCGGGGTTGCCCCGGGGCACCGCAGGGTCAGCGGCGGGTGACCGCCACCACGTCTTCGGCCTGCAGGCCTTTGTCGCGGTGCATCACCGAGAACTCCACGCGCTGGCCTTCGACCAGAATGCGGTGGCCTTCACCGCGAATGGCCCGGAAGTGCACGAAGATATCGTCACCCGAGTCGCGGGAAATGAAGCCGAAGCCCTTGGAGGTGTTGAACCACTTCACGGTGCCGGTATCGCGGTTGCCTGCTTGTACCGGTGCGCCCTGGCTTGCGCGTGCCTTGCGCCCGGTGCGGGCGAAGCCCACGGCCAGGTGCAGGGCAACGGCCAGTACCGCGCACACCAATGCCGCCAGGTTGCCCATTTCCGGGCGTGCCAGCAGGGTCAGGGTTTGCAGTACCACGGCCACCACCAGCAGCGCGCAGGCCAGGTGTTGCAGTTGCTGGCGTGCACCGCGGTAGTACATGGGCACGACCGGGGCCAGCAGCAGGTTGAGCAGGCCGAGCAGGGCCAGGTAGACCGCGTCGGGTTGCTGCAGGAAGGGTGTTGCGTCAGCTTTCAGGCTGGGTATGAGCGATAGCAGCAAAGCCGCGACGCCCGTCACCAGATGGACGATCTTGAACATGGGGTTGGCTCACAGTTGATAAGGCCGATCACAGGAAGAGCGGGCAGCACGGTGCGCATGAGGTGTAGGGCGCGAACACGTGGCAGGCCTGCCTATGCACCCGGCAATGACAATCCGCACGGGTGGCACGGTGCCTATTTAACCGCAAAGGCGGGGGCTTCTCAAACCGCAGGCGTCGCGTGCGGCTTTTGCGCTGGGTCATGGGCAGGGACGGGCAAGTGTTGGTAGAGTTGTCGGGCCTGCTTGATCGTCAAGCCAAATGGAAAGGGGAGCTTCATGGCAATCGATATCGGTATCAGTGAAGAAGATCGCAAGTCCATCGTCGAAGGCTTGTCCCGTTTGTTGTCGGACACCTACGTGCTGTACTTGAAAACCCATAACTTTCATTGGAACGTCACCGGCCCGTCGTTCCGTACCCTGCACCTGATGTTCGAGGAGCAGTACAACGAACTGGCGCTTGCGGTCGACTCGATCGCCGAGCGCATCCGCGCCCTGGGCTTCCCGGCGCCGGGGTCGTATGCATTCTACGCCCGGCATTCCTCGATCAAGGAGGAGGAAGGGGTTCCTGCGGCAAGCGAAATGATCCGCCAGCTGGTCCAGGGGCAGGAAGCGGTGGTGCGAACCGCACGCAGCATCTTCCCGGTGGTGGACAAGGTCAGCGACGAGCCAACCGCCGACCTGCTCACCCAGCGCATGCAGGTGCACGAAAAGACGGCCTGGATGCTGCGGGTACTGCTCGACGAAAAATGAGTGAAGCTTAACCACCGGTTGTAGGAAAGCCCGAAAGAGTAAGCGCTTTCGGGCTTTTTCGTTTGTGCGGGAAAGCTTTGCCGCTGATCAGTGTGTGGCTTTGCGCGCCTTACTGGGCCTCGGATTTCTCGTGAGGCGAAGGGGCGATATGCACGCAATCAACAAGGCTGCAAGGCACGGGGGCTGGCCGGGCAAGCCCAGCGTCGATCCATTCACGGTCGATTTCGACATGGCGCAGGTACAGCCGATTGCACGTTCCATCAGGCTTAATGGCTTTTCCACCTGCCTGCGCCTGGAGGCCGTGTATTGGGGTATCCTCGAACAGATTGCGGCGACCAACCGCTGTTCGGTGAGCGCGGTGTTGTCGTACGTCGACCGCGAGGTACACCTGCGCCAGGGCGGGGTGCGCAACTTCAGCGGGTTGATCCGGGTGATCTGCGTCGTCTGGCTGCTCGATCCACGGTGACACGCTGATCGCCGGGCGGGCTGCGCAGTGCCGGTTAACCATATATAATCCCGCTTTTTGCTGCCCTGGCAGCCCGCGTTGTGGTTGACGAGAGACGTTCATGCCCCTTTATGACTACCAATGTGCTTCCTGCGACCACCGCATGGAGGCATTGCAGAAGATCAGCGCCGCGCCGCTGACCGACTGCCCGGCCTGCCAGGCGCCGGCACTGAAGAAACTGCTGTCGGTGCCGGGCTTTCGCCTGAGTGGTAATGGCTGGTACGAAACCGACTTCAAGACCGGGGCGAAAAAGAATCTGGCAGGCGGCGACAAGGCCGACTGAGTTGAATTGCAGTAGCCGGGTCTTGCAGTATTAGCCCTTCGGGCGGCCAAGGCCTCCATCGAATACACGAATCACGAGAAGCGAAACCACCATCATGATGCGCAGCCATTATTGCGGCCAACTGAACGAGAGCCTGGACGGCCAGGAAGTCACCCTTTGCGGCTGGGTCCATCGTCGCCGCGACCACGGCGGGGTGATCTTCCTCGACATCCGTGACCGCGAAGGCATGGCCCAGGTCGTGTTCGACCCGGACCGCGCCGAAACCTTCGCCGCCGCCGACCGCGTGCGCAGCGAGTACGTCGTGCAGATCACCGGCAAGGTGCGCAAGCGCCCGGACGGCGCGGTGAACGCCAACATGGCCTCCGGCGCCATCGAGATCCTCGGCTACCAGCTGAACGTGCTCAACGAAGCGGAAACCCCGCCGTTCCCGCTGAACGAATACTCCGACGTGGGCGAAGAAACCCGCCTGCGCTACCGCTTCATCGACCTGCGTCGCCCGGAAATGGCCGACAAGCTGCGCCTGCGTTCGCGCATCACCAGCAGCATCCGCCGCTTCCTCGACGAAAACGGCTTCCTCGACGTCGAAACGCCGATCCTCACCCGGGCTACCCCGGAAGGCGCGCGTGACTACCTGGTGCCGAGCCGTACCCACGCTGGCAGCTTCTTCGCCCTGCCGCAGTCGCCGCAGCTGTTCAAGCAGCTGCTGATGGTGGCCGGTTTCGACCGCTACTACCAGATCGCCAAGTGCTTCCGCGACGAAGACCTGCGTGCCGACCGCCAGCCGGAATTCACCCAGATCGACATCGAAACCAGCTTCCTCGACGAAAGCGAGATCATGGGCCTCACCGAGAGCATGATCCGCAAGCTGTTCAAGGAAGTGCTGGACCTGGAATTCGGTGAATTCCCGCACATGACCTTCGAAGAGGCCATGCGCCGCTACGGTTCCGACAAGCCAGACCTGCGTAACCCGCTGGAACTGGTTGACGTTGCCGACCAGCTCAAGGACGTTGACTTCAAGGTCTTCGCAGGCCCGGCCAACGACCCGAAATGCCGCGTTACCGCCCTGCGCCTGCCAGGCGGTGCCAGCATGCCGCGCAGCAAGATCGACGAGTACACCAAGTTCGTCGGCATCTACGGTGCCAAGGGCCTGGCCTACATCAAGGTCAACGAGCGCGCCAAGGGCGTCGAAGGCCTGCAGTCGCCGATCGTCAAGAACATCCCCGAGGCCAACCTCAACACCATCCTCGACCGCGTAGGCGCCGTGGATGGCGACATCGTGTTCTTCGGTGCCGACAAGTTCAAGGTCGTCAGCGAAGCCCTGGGCGCGCTGCGTATCCGCCTGGGCCACGACTTCGAGCTGCTGACCTGCGAGTGGGCACCGATGTGGGTCGTCGACTTCCCGATGTTCGAAGAGAACGAAGACGGCAGCTTCACTGCGCTGCACCACCCGTTCACCGCGCCGAAGTGCACCCCTGAAGAACTCGAGGCCAACCCGGCTACCGCGCTCTCCCGTGCCTACGACATGGTGCTCAACGGCACCGAGCTGGGTGGCGGTTCGATCCGTATTCACCGCAAGGAAATGCAGCAAGCGGTGTTCCGCCTGCTGGGTATCGAGGCGGCAGAACAGGAAGAGAAGTTCGGCTTCCTGCTCGACGCCCTGAAGTTCGGTGCACCGCCCCACGGTGGCCTGGCCTTCGGCCTGGACCGCCTGGTGATGCTGATGACCGGCGCCCAGTCGATTCGTGAAGTGATTGCCTTCCCGAAAACCCAGAGCGCCGCGTGCGTCATGACCCAGGCCCCTGGCCTGGTCGACGCCAAGGCCCTGCGCGAGCTGCACATCCGCCTGCGCGAGCAGACCAAGGTCGAGTAATCGGCCCCGGGCGCATCCCGGCGGGTGCGCCCACGCGCTTCGGCGCAGTCTTCCCACGTTCCGCCCTTCGGGGCGGAACCTGTTTCTGTAGCAAGGATCTGGAGTCGTTATGGCTGGTCATTCCAAGTGGGCGAACATCAAGCACCGCAAAGAGCGCCAGGATGCCAAGAGAGGCAAGATCTTCACCAAGTGGATCCGCGAGCTGACGGTCGCCGCCAAGCAGGGCGGGGCTGACCCGGCCTCCAACCCGCGCCTGCGCCTGGCACTGGATAAAGCGCTGGGCGCCAACATGAGCCGCGACATCATCGACCGCGCCGTGGCCCGTGGTGCGGGCACCAACGAAAGTGACAACGTCGAGGAGCTTAGCTACGAAGGCTACGGCCCAGGTGGCGTGGCGATCATGGTCGAGGCCATGACCGACAACCGCAACCGTACCGCTGCCGCCGTGCGCCATGCCTTCAGCAAATGTGGCGGCAACCTCGGCACCGACGGCTCGGTGGCCTACCTGTTCGAGCGCAAGGGGCAGATCAGCTTCGCCCCGGGTGTGGACGAAGACGCCCTGATGGAAGCGGCGATGGAGGCCGATGCCGACGATGTGGTGGCCAACGATGACGGCTCGTTCGAGGTGTTCACCTCGTTCAACAGCTTCTATGCCGTGCGTAATGCCCTGGAAGAAGCTGGCTTCAAAGCCGCCGACGCGGAAATCGTCATGCAGCCGACCACCAGCGCCGAACTCGACCTGGAGGGCGCCGAGAAGGTGCTCAAGCTGATCGACATGCTCGAAGACCTGGATGACGTGCAGAACGTCTATTCCAATGCCCAGATTTCCGACGAGATCATGGAAAAACTCGGCTAAGGTGTTTTGGCGCCTGTATCGGCCCTTTCGCGGGACAAGCCCGCTCCTACAGGTATTCCACATGCCTTGTAGGAGCGGGCTTGTCCCGCGAAAGGGCCGGTAAAATTTGCAAACCTGCATGATTCTGATACGGGCACTATGACTCTGATTCTTGGTATCGACCCCGGCTCGCGCATCACCGGCTATGGTGTGGTTCGCCAGACCACCCGTGGTTGCGAGTATGTGGCGTCGGGTTGCATTCGCACCGGCAGCGGTGAGCTGCACGAGCGCTTGCAGATCGTTTTTCGCGGTGTCAGCGAAATCATCGCCCAGCATGGCCCGGTCACCATGGGCATCGAGCGGGTATTCATGGCGCGCAACGCCGACTCGGCGCTCAAGCTGGGCCAGGCCCGCGGCGCGGCCATCGTCGCGGCCGCCGAGGCGGGCCTGGAAATTGCCGAATACAGCGCCAGCCAGGTCAAGCAAGCCGTCGCCGGTAGCGGTGGGGCGAACAAGGAGCAGGTGATGCTGATGGTCATGCACCTGCTCAAGTTGACCCAGAAACCGCAGATCGACGCCTCCGACGCCCTGGCCATCGCCCTGTGCCACGCCCATACCCGTTCCAGCCTGGTGCCCCATGGCCTGGCCACGGCGCGGCGGCGCGGCGGGCGCTTGCGTCTTTGAGCGCTTCATGCGCTGATACATATTTTGGCCGGCTGAAGCGTTCATCCGGCGCATTTGCTGATAGGGTTGAGCGGTCTTCGACCGGCTCCCCGAGAGGAAGGATCGGAACGTGATTGGACGTTTGCGCGGCACCCTGGCGGAAAAACAGCCGCCTCACCTGGTTATCGATGTCAACGGCGTGGGCTACGAGCTGGAAGTGCCGATGACCACCCTGTATCGCCTGCCCAAGGTCGGCGAACCGGTTACCGTGCACACCCACCTGGTGGTGCGCGAAGACGCCCACCTGCTTTATGGCTTTGCCGAAAAGCGCGAGCGTGAGCTGTTCCGCGAGCTGATCCGCCTCAATGGCGTCGGCCCGAAGCTGGCGCTGGCGCTGATGTCCGGCCTGGAAGTGGACGAACTGGTGCGCTGCGTGCAGGCCCAGGACGCCGCCGTGCTGGTGCGCGTGCCGGGTGTTGGCAAGAAAACGGCCGAACGCCTGCTGGTCGAGCTCAAGGACCGCTTCAAGGCCTGGGAAACCTCCCCGGCCATGTTCACCCTGGTGTCCGACGGCCCGCTGCCGGTGGCCAGTGAGTCCTCGGCCGAGGCCGATGCGGTCAGCGCCCTGGTTTCCCTGGGCTACAAGCCCCAGGAAGCGAGCAAGGCCATCGCCGCGATCAAGGACAAGGCAGGCCTTAGCAGCGAGGAACTGATTCGCCGCAGCCTTAAAGGGATGATTACCAAGTGATCGAAGCCGACCGCCTGATCGCCGCCAGTGGCCGCGACCGTGAAGAAGTCCAGGACCGCGCCATTCGCCCGCTGCGCCTGGACGAGTACATCGGCCAGCCGGTGGTGCGCGAGCAGATGGCGCTGTTCATCCAGGCTGCGCGCGGGCGTGGCGAGTCGCTTGACCATACCTTGATCTTCGGCCCGCCAGGCCTGGGCAAGACCACCCTGGCCAACATCATTGCCCAGGAAATGGGCGTGTCGGTCAAGAGCACCTCGGGGCCGATTCTCGAACGCCCTGGCGACCTGGCGGCCATGTTGACCAACCTCGAACCGCACGACGTGCTGTTCATCGACGAAATTCATCGTCTCTCGCCCGTGGTCGAGGAAGTGCTGTACCCGGCGATGGAAGACTTCCAGCTCGACATCATGATCGGCGAAGGCCCGGCGGCTCGTTCGATCAAGCTCGACCTGCCACCGTTCACCCTGGTCGGCGCCACCACCCGCGCCGGCATGCTGACCAACCCCTTGCGTGACCGCTTCGGTATCGTCCAGCGCCTGGAGTTCTACAGCGACAAGGACCTGGCGACCATCGTCAGCCGCTCGGCCAACATCCTGGGCCTGGCCATCGAGGACCAGGGCGCCTACGAGATCGCCCGCCGCGCCCGCGGCACGCCGCGTATCGCCAACCGCCTGCTGCGCCGCGTGCGCGACTATGCCGAGGTGCGTGGCAAGGGCCAGATCACCAAGGCCGTGGCCGACATGGCATTGAACCTGCTGGACGTCGACGAGCGCGGTTTCGACCATTCCGACCGCCGCCTGCTGCTGACCATGATCGAGAAGTTCGATGGCGGCCCGGTGGGCGTCGACAACCTGGCCGCAGCCATCAGCGAGGAGCGCCATACCATCGAGGACGTGCTCGAGCCCTACCTGATCCAGCAGGGCTACATCATGCGTACGCCCCGTGGCCGGGTGGTGACCCGGCATGCTTACCTGCACTTTGGCCTGAATGTTCCCGGCAGCCTCGGCGGCGGTAGCGATTTTTCCGAGCCAGGCGATGAATGACAGATCGAAACCGGCTTTTTGTGGTCCTACCGCTGGCATGCCGATGGTGCGCTGGCAATACGACATTAATGAAGAAAAAACAGTTGCCGCAGCGGATTGGCAAGCTGAGGAGTAAGCACTAGAGTATGCGCGCGCAAAATGGCCTGGAACCGTTCGCTCACCGTTGTCGCGTCTATTACGAGGACACCGATGCCGGTGGCGTGGTGTATTACGTCAATTACCTGAAATTCATGGAGCGCGCGCGCACCGAACGCCTGCGGCACCTGGGCTTTTCCCAGTCGCAACTGGCCGAAGACAACCTGTTGTTCGTGGTCCATTCCAGCGAAGCCCGCTATCACGCGCCGGCGCGCCTGGACGACGAGCTGCGGGTTACCGCGCAAGTACTTGAACTCAATCGCGCCAGCCTGCGCTTCGTGCAGCAGGTCTGGCGGGAAAAGGATGAAACGCTGCTCTGCGAAGGGCAGTTCCTGGTGGCCGCCGTGCGCGCCGACACTTTCAAACCCCGAGCCATACCTCCCCAGCTGCGCGACGCCTTTGCGGCAGACGGCTCGGGTACTCAATCGAACGCAGGAGAATAAGCGTGGAAGCTAACGTCGTCGACCATACCTCCATGTGGAGTCTGGTCAGCAATGCCAGCGTGGTGGTACAGCTGGTAATGCTGACCCTGGTGGCCGCATCGGTCACCTCATGGATCATGATCTTCCAGCGCAGCACCATGCTGCGCGCCGGTCGTCGTGCGCTGGATGCCTTCGAGGAGCGCTTCTGGTCGGGTATCGACCTGTCCAAGCTGTACCGCCAGGCAGGCAGCAACCCCGACCCGGATTCGGGCGTGGAGCAGGTGTTCCGTGCCGGCTTCAAGGAATTCTCGCGCCTGCGCCAGCAGCCGGGCGTTGACCCGGACGCGGTCATGGAAGGCGTTGGCCGTGCCATGCGCGTGGCCATCTCGCGTGAGGAAGAGAAGCTCGAGCAGAGCCTGCCGTTCCTCGCCACCGTCGGTTCCACCAGCCCGTACATCGGCCTGTTCGGCACCGTGTGGGGCATCATGAACTCGTTCCGCGGCCTTGCCAGCGCCCAGCAGGCCACCCTGGCCACGGTTGCCCCGGGTATCGCCGAGGCCCTGGTGGCCACGGCCATTGGCCTGTTCGCGGCCATTCCGGCGGTAATTGCCTATAACCGCTTCGCCGCCCGCAGCGAAGTGCTGATCGGCCGTTACTACACCTTCGCCGACGAGTTCCAGGCGATCCTGCACCGTAAAGTGCACACCAGCGAAGAGTAAGCAGGTACTAGCCCATGGCCCGAGTTCGCCACAAACGCAAGCCCGTCGCCGAGATGAACGTGGTGCCCTACATCGACGTGATGCTGGTGCTGCTGGTCATCTTCATGGTGACGGCGCCGATGCTCAACCAGGGCGTCAAGGTCGACCTGCCCAAGGTTTCCAGCGAAGCCTTGCCGCAGGACAACAACGTCCAGATCCTCACCATCTCCATCAAGGCCGACAAGACCTACTACTGGAACCTCGGCAGCGAAGTCGACACCGACAAGCAGATGGACAAGGCCATGACCTTGCCGGACATGACCAGCGCAGTGACCAAGATCATTGCCGCCGGTCGCGACCAGGGCAAGCAGACCCAGGTCTTCATTCGTGGCGACAAGGCTGTCGACTACGGCGCCGTCATGGGCGCCATGGGCGGGTTGCAGAAGGCCGGTGTCGGTAACGTTGGCCTGATTACCGAGGCGCCCTGATGCAACAGCGAGAGCCATCCGCCTCGGAAAGCTACTTCTGGCCCAGTGTCTGGGCCATCGGCCTGCATGTGCTGGTGTTCGCATTGCTGTTCGTCAGCTTTGCCATGACCCCTGAATTGCCGCCTTCCAAGCCGATCGTTCAGGCTACGCTGTATCAACTCAAGTCCAAGAGCCAGGCGACGACCCAGACCAATCAGAAGATTGCCGGGGAAGCGAAGAAAACCGCCTCGCGCCAGACCGAAGTCGAGCAGCTGGAGCAGAAGAAGGTCGAGCAGGAGGCCATCAAGGCCGCGGAACAAAAGAAAGCCGACGCCGCTCAAAAGGCCGAGCAGGCACGTGAAGCTGCCGAGGCGAAGAAGGCCGAGGAAGCGGCGAAAGCCGCCGAAGCCAAGAAAGCCGCCGAGTCCAAGAAGGCCGAGGAGGCGAAGAAGGCCGCCGAGAAGCAGCAGGCCGACATCGCCAAGAAGAAGGCCGAGGAAGAGGCCAAGAAGCAGGCTGAGGAAGAGGCCAAGAAACAAGCAGCCGAGGAAGCCAAGAAAAAGGCCGCCGAGGACGCGAAGAAGAAAGCAGCCGAGGACGCCAAGAAGAAAGCGGCGGCCGAGGACGCGAAGAAGAAGGCAGCTGAAGAGGCCAAGAAAAAGGCCGCTGCAGACGCCCAGAAGAAAAAGGCACAGGAAGCGGCCCGCAAGTCGGCGGAAGACAAGAAAGCCCAGGCCTTGGCCGAGCTGTTGTCCGACACCACCGAGCGGCAGCAGGCCCTGGCCGACGAGCAGGGTGACCAGGTGGCCGGCGACTTCGACGACCTGATCCGCATGCGCGCGGCCGAGGGTTGGGCACGTCCGCCTTCCGCGCGTAAGGGCATGACGGTGACCCTGCAGGTCAGCATGTTGCCGGACGGCACCGTTACCGGTGTCAGCGTGGTCAAGTCCAGTGGCGATGGCCCGTTTGACAGTTCCGCGGTGGCAGCAGTGAAGAACATCGGTCGTTTGACCGAGATGCAGGGTATGAAGCCGAGCGATTTCAACCGTTATCGTTCGTTCAAGATGACATTTACACCTGAGGATCTAGCGTTGTGATTAAACTCCTTCGAGGAATGCTGGTCATGCTCTGCTGCGTGGCTGGCATGGCCATGGCAGAGGAAAAGAACATCCTGGTCACCAGCGGCAGCGACCGGGCCACGCCCATCGCGGTAGTGCCGTTCGGTCTGCAGGGTGGCAGCGTGCTGCCGGAAGACATGGCCGACATCATTGGCAACGACCTGCGCAACTCCGGCTATTACTCGCCGATCCCGCGGCAGAACATGATCAGCCAGCCGACCCAGGCCAGCGAAGTCATCTTCCGCGACTGGAAAGCCCTGGGCGCCCAGTACGTGATGGTTGGCAGCATCGTGCCGTCGGGCGGTCGCCTGCAGGTGCAATACGCGCTGTTCAACGTTGCCACCGAGCAGCAGGTGTTGACCGGTAGCGTTGCCGGCAGCGTCGACCAGCTTCGCGACATGTCGCACTACATCGCCGACCAGTCGTTCGAAAAGCTCACCGGCATCAAGGGTGCGTTCTCTACCCGCATGCTGTACGTGACCGCCGAGCGCTTCTCGACCAACAACACCCGCTACACCCTGCAGCGTTCGGACTACGACGGTGCCCGCGCAGTGACCCTGCTGCAGTCGCGCGAGCCGATCCTGTCGCCGCGCTTCGCGCCGGATGGCAAGCGCATCGCCTACGTTTCGTTCGAGCAGAAGCGCCCACGCATCTTCATCCAGCACATCGATACCGGCCGCCGCGAGCAGGTGACCAATTTCGAAGGCCTGAACGGTGCACCTGCCTGGTCGCCTGATGGTTCGCGCCTGGCGTTCGTGCTGTCCAAGGACGGCAACCCGGACATCTACGTGATGAACGTGGCATCGCGCCAGATCAGCCGCGTTACCGCCGGCCCCGGTATCAACACCGAGCCGTTCTGGGGTAAAGATGGCAACACCCTGTACTTCACCTCCGACCGTGGCGGCAAGCCGCAGATCTACAAACAGTCGGTCAGCGGTGGTGGTGCAGAGCGTGTGACGTTCGTGGGCAACTACAACGCCAACCCGAAACTGTCGGCGGATGAAAAGACCCTGGTCATGATCCATCGCCAGCAGGGCTTCACCAACTTCAAAGTGGCTGCCCAGGACCTGCAACGTGGAAGTGTAAAGATTCTCACGGAAACAAGTCTTGATGAGTCGCCCACTGTTGCGCCAAACGGCACCATGCTAATCTACGCCACCCGCCAGCAGGGCCGGGGAGTCTTGATGCTCGTGTCGCTTAACGGCCGTGTGAGGCTCCCACTTCCTACCGCTCAAGGCGAAGTCAGAGAACCGTCCTGGTCCCCTTACCTGAACTGATTGCGGCGTAATACGTTTTGCTTAACACACTGGGGTTTCATTAGGAGTTTCACGATGGAAATGCTGAAGTTTGGTAAATTTGCTGCGCTGGCTCTGGCCATGGCCGTAGCTGTAGGTTGCTCCTCGAAAGGCGGTGACAACGCTGGTGAAGGCGCTGTTGATCCGAACGCTGGCTACGGTGCCAACACTGGCGCTGTCGACGGTTCCCTGAGCGAAGAAGCCGCCCTGCGCGCAATCACCACCTTCTACTTCGAATACGACAGCTCGGACCTGAAGCCAGAAGCCATGCGCGCTCTGGACGTTCACGCCAAGGACCTGAAAGCCAACGGCAACCGCGTTGTTCTGGAAGGCAACACCGACGAGCGCGGCACCCGCGAGTACAACATGGCTCTGGGTGAGCGTCGTGCGAAAGCCGTTCAGCGCTACCTGGTTCTGCAGGGCGTTTCCCCTGCTCAGCTGGAACTGGTTTCCTACGGCGAAGAGCGTCCAGTTGCCACCGGCAACGACGAGCAGTCCTGGGCTCAGAACCGTCGCGTAGAACTGCGTAAGTAAGTTCTTATGCGTATGTGCCGTCGTGCTGTAACCGTCCTCGCACTCAGCCTACCGCTTTCGGCGTGGGCTGCGGTTCCTGTAGTTGATGACAACGGGGGTGCTTACCCACCTTCCGGTTATGGCACGAGCGGCGCCTATGCCGGCGCAGGGGCTTCGACCCCTGCCTCGGCACAGGGCCAGCTGTTCATGCAGCTGCAACAGATGCAGGATCAGCTTTCCCGCCAGCAAGGCATCATCGAAGAGTTGCAAAACGATGTGTCGCGCATGAAGCAGGAAAACCTGGAGCGATACCAGGACCTGGACCGTCGCATCAACAGTGGTGCCGCGCCTGCCGCGACTCCCGACAATTCCTCCACCGGTGGCGCACCTGTTGCCCCCGCCGGTGCAGCAGCAGGTGCCGCTGGCGCCGCTGCACAACAACCGGCCGCCAGCAGTGAGCCGGGTGATCCAGCGAAAGAAAAGCTCTACTACGATGCTGCTTTCGACCAGATCAAGCAGAAGGACTTCGACAAGGCCAGCCAGGCGTTCAACGCCTTCCTGCGCAAGTACCCGAACAGCCAGTACGCCGGCAACGCCCAGTACTGGCTGGGCGAGGTGAACCTGGCCAAGGGCGACCTGCAAGGCGCCAGCCAGGCATTTGCCCAAGTCAGCCAGAAGTACCCCAAGCACAGCAAGGTGCCAGACTCGTTGTACAAACTGGCTGACGTCGAGCGCCGCATGGGCCACACCGACAAGGTCAAGGGTATCCTGCAGCAGGTCATTACCCAGTACCCAGGTACTTCTGCCGCGCAATTGGCGCAGCGTGACTTGCAAAAGCTGTAAAGCCTGTAGGACTTATCTGCACCGTTCGAAAGAAACCCGCGCTTGCCGCGGGTTTTTTCGTTAGAATCACTGCCCTTTTATAAACACGCTGCTGCGGATAACGCCATGTCGAGTCCGCTGCAGTGCCTGACGGAGGCGGACAGCCTGTTTAGCTGTCACGCCCGTGGCGAGCATGCAAGACACATTACGCATCACCGAAGTCTTTTACTCTTTGCAGGGTGAAACGCGAACGGCTGGGCTGCCCACGGTATTCGTGCGCCTGACCGGTTGCCCCCTGCGCTGCCAGTACTGCGACAGTGCCTATGCCTTCACCGGCGGCACCATTCGCACCCTCGATTCGATCCTTGAGCAGGTCGCAGGCTTCAAGCCGCGTTATGTCTGCGTCACCGGTGGTGAGCCATTGGCCCAGCCCAATGCCTTGCCGTTGCTGCGGCGCCTGTGCGATGCCGGCTACGAAGTGTCGCTGGAAACCAGCGGCGCCCTGGACATTTCCGGCACCGATGTGCGGGTCAGCCGCGTGGTCGACCTCAAGACCCCAGGTTCCGAAGAGTCGCACCGCAACCGCTACGAGAACATCGAGCAACTGACCCGTAACGATCAGGTCAAGTTCGTCATCTGTTCCCGTGAGGACTACGACTGGGCGGTGTCCAAGCTGATCCAGTACAACCTCGCCGAGCGCGCGGGTGAGGTGCTGTTTTCGCCCAGCCATCACCAGGTAAGCGCCAGCGACCTGGCCGACTGGATCGTTGCCGACAACCTGCCCGTGCGTTTCCAGTTGCAGCTGCACAAGCTGTTGTGGAACGACGAACCCGGACGTTGATTGAAAGAGTGAACGACATGACTGAGAAACGCGCGGTAATCCTGCTGTCCGGCGGCCTCGATTCGGCCACGGTGGTCGCCATGGCCAAGGCCGAAGGCTACAGCTGCTACACCATGAGCTTTGACTACGGCCAGCGCCACCGCGCCGAGCTCAACGCCGCCGCCCGCGTCGCCCGCGACTTGGGCGTGGTAGAGCACAAGGTAATCGGCCTTAACCTCGACGGCATTGGCGGATCGGCCCTGACCGACAGCAGCATCGATGTGCCGGAAAGCCCTAGCGAAGGCATCCCGGTCACCTACGTGCCCGCCCGCAACACCGTGTTTCTGTCCCTGGCCCTGGGCTGGGCCGAGGTGCTGGAGGCGCGTGACATCTTCATCGGCGTGAATGCCGTGGACTACTCCGGTTACCCGGACTGCCGCCCCGAGTTCGTCGAGGCCTTCGAGCGCATGGCCAACCTGGCCACCAAGGCCGGTGTCGAAGGGCAAGGCTTCCGCATCCAGGCGCCGCTGCAGAACCTGAGCAAGGCGCAGATCGTGCAGGCCGGCATGGCCCGTGGCGTGGACTACAGCCTGACCGTGTCGTGCTACCAGGCAGACAACGATGGCCGGGCCTGCGGCAAATGCGACAGCTGCCGCCTGCGTGCCGAAGGCTTCAAGGCCGCCGGTGTAGACGACCCGACGCGCTATATCTGAAGAAATTATTGATGGGGTGTTGATTTCTCGTTAGAAATCAGTATTATACGCGCCATCCAACGGGTCGTTAGCTCAGTTGGTAGAGCAGTTGGCTTTTAACCAATTGGTCGTAGGTTCGAATCCTACACGACCCACCATATGCCGTAAGCCAGAGCCCGCGATCAGAAATGGTCGCGGGCTTTGTCGTTGTGCGCCAGGCATGGCGCGTTGCGCGTTAGCGCAACCTGCTTGGCTGTGGTGGCCAAAGCAGGAGACTTGGAGGTGCAAGTCCTCTACACACCCGGCAAGGGGAAGTGTTAGCCAGA